>CAZBMJ010000030.1:0-28898 GCA_964493205.1 uncultured Myxococcales bacterium | reverse complement strand
TTTAATATTTTTAAATATTATCTCATATAACTTTTTTATGAGAGCGTAGCTATAAATACTCAGGATTAAATGTTTTATATTGTATATTAGCTGCTACTATATTTAAAAAATTACGCAAAGATGTCTCACCACATGCAGTAAACTTAATATTATTGTACACTGCTTGTTCATTTTCACCAAGTATAGGTGGAAATTTATAAGTATTATTATATTTTTTATATCCTGCTAAATAAAAACTAAATAGTTTGGGATCATCTTCTAATAATTTTTTAAAATCCAGGTATGATATTTTACTATTTTTAATATAATTTGTTTCAAAATTTTTATATAAATTTTCATCATAAATAATATCATTATCCAGTATTCCAAATATCTTAAGATCTTCTATTGTAGTAGCTTTTTTAATGGCCAAGGCTAATAACGCATATTCTACTATATTGGGGTATGCTTCTCTTTCAGCTGCAGCCCCTAAAAACATTTTTTTATATTCATCGGCAAGTTTTTCATAAGATTCAAATTTATTTTTCCAATTTGGTAGTATACTTCTTCTGGCAGCTGAATTTAGTGACATAAATTTATCTAAATTTTTAGTATTGTTAGGATTAAGTTTAATCTCTTCGTAAATTTTTAGTATTTCTTTTATCTGACTAATTTTTAGCCTATTAAAAAAATCAGAAGTTGCATTTGTTGGTCCTAGCGCTGCGCCACCAGGAGAAGGAAAAATATTTTGCAGAAGCGCCGTAGTATGATCTTGTGGGCAATCTCTGGTTCTTTGTTCTTGATTTAGTATATAATGGCATAAATATTGGCTCTTTTCAGGACCATAATTACCCTTAAACCTTATATTTTCAAGCAAACCAGACTCTAATGCCAAAAAGCCCTGCAGTAATTGATCGCCAAGTTTAGGCATGTCTTCTATGTAAACAGCACTAAAAGATAGCTTAGAAATTATTAAAAATAAAAAAAACACTATATTAATTAAACACTTATTTAAAAACATAAAAACTCGCAAAATTAAGATTAAATATTTGATAATAATATCTAATATTAATGCTATTATTCTGCAAGTTAGATCAAATTTTTTATTAAATTAAAAAAATAATTAGTATCTAATTCTCAATTATCTAGCTATTTTTACAAAACTGCTTATGATTAGGCCAATCTTTTAGCTGACATTCTCTCTTACAGTAAGAAATTTTCTTGCATTGGCCACACCGTAATATTTTTGTTAAAAATGCATAACATGATTCACATTTTTCTATATCAATATAGCTAATCAAAAATTTTTCTAAATATTCTCCATATTCTGCTTTAGAATCACGATGACTTTCATACTTTTCCTGCCAAGCAAATGCTGGGTATTCTCTACCAAAAGAACTATAAAACTGAATTACATCGTCATCTAGTGCATCTTGTACATCTTCAGACATATTCAATAGTTCAATAGGCAATGTGATTGGCATTATGTATTTGAATGAGTTAGTAAAAGTTATAGTTTTTTCTTGAATATTCAAAACATAATATTCATACTGATTTCCCTGCTTATTATTCATTAAAATAATTTTAATCTGTGGCAAGGCTGCCATATTTCTATACTCAAACAAATAATGATGCAAAATTTGGATAAAGCTATTAAGTCCTGCTCCAGTACCAATAATATCAACGATATATATGTTTTGACTTGAATCAGTAATTTTATCAAGCCCAGCATTATGAGCATAATCTTCAAAATAAGCTAATCTTTCAGGAGTTATAACATTTTTTAAAATATTTTCTGGTGATTTGCGCATACCAGTCATACCTGGAGTACTAGAACAATTTATATGCACATGTTTTGCTTCTGAATTGAGATAATTATTGATGACAAAAAGTATTGATGGCGATCTCCCCACATAAATAACTACATCATTGGGATTAGTAAATTTATTAATTTTTTTTGCTGAGCTAACAAGCTCACAGAGTCTGTCAGTTTTCAATGGTGCAGTCTTCCATTCAGGAATCCAATTGCTATTTTTACAGTAATTGTTGTTAATACTTTCAAGATAACAATTATTTTCTTTTGATGTTAGAGAAAATGCCATGATAGCCTGGGGACCAAGCTCAAAAAATTCTGACTGTAATTATTAATTTCATCAGGACTAACTGTTGAGCTAATACTATTATATAAATCAAATAATTTATGTTTAAAATCAATTTGTTGCATGGCTAATACTGTTTGATTTATAAGCACAAAAAAAATAATGAAACTTTTAATAAATAAATTCATGAATAAATACACCTTAATAATTAATATTAAAAATATATATATTACATATTCATAAACCGCTATGTCAACAGGTATAAATACTTTTAATTAACCTGATTTTAGATGTTTTAAGACTTTTAGGGCCTCTTCCCCGCTTGTTTTAACTATTTTAGTTGTTATAATCAATTTAGTATATTTGAAAACAAAAGAATTAAATTATGAAAAAACGTAACCTATTGATTTTAATATTATTATTAATATCTGCTTGTAATAAAGATTCTTGTATTATTAACAAGGGAAATAATAAGAGAAATCAATCAAATAAGCAAAATACTCCTGATGGACCTGGTCCTGCTGGCCAAGTTAATACTGGCAATAAACCAAATAATCAGGCTAGTAATAAGCCTGAGCAAGGTAATACTGGCAATAAACCCAATATTCAGATTAGTAATAAGCCTAAACAAGGTAATACTGGCGATAAACCAAATAATCAGGCTAGTAGCAAACCTGAGGAACAAGCTAATGAAGAACAAAATTTAGAAAACATAATAGCTAATGACGAAAAAATTATTGAAAAGATTATAAATGCTAAAGAGAGTAAATCTATTAAAGAATCTTTAGAAGAATATAAAAAGCTTCATGGTTCCAACCCTAAGGTGGCATTTACAAAATTATTTCATGGAAATGGTAAAACTATTATATCAAATATTATTAAGCCTAAATCAAATACAGCTGAAGAGATTAAAGAAAATATTGAGTTTATTATAAGAGAAGGCTTTTTAGGAGATGAAAACTTATTTAACACGAGTTTATCTAGAGATGGGCAAAAAACAAGTGATGTAGATTTCTTTTATTCACCTTTTTTTGATGCTTTATTTGATTTTGAAGTAATTGGAGAAAATGAAATTTCAAAAAAATTTAATCAATTATCCTCAATGATTATAGAAAAAAATATTTATCTAACTTCATCAAACAAAGACGCTTTAAGATATTTATTAGTCGATAAAAAATTAGATGAGCTAATAGCTGCAACATTTGCAAATGAAAATATACCTGTTTTTATTGAAAACTTAATTAAATTTGCTGATGGAATAGATAACTTTAACTCAGTTATTAAAGATGTTAATTCTGTTAATATAAACAATAACAAATACAAACCTAATATTATTTATGATTTATTATCAAAAGATACAAATAATCAAATAGCTTATACTTTAATGAAGAAAAATATTAAATTTATGGACTATTTTGAGCATACAGACGAAAAAGATTTTAAAACTTTTAATGATACTTTTAAAAATAATTCAGATAATGTTAAAAATTTATTAATAGCCAGAAAAGAAACTAGAGAGCGCTATTTAGAACATCACTATATATCAGAAGGCAGTAAAAATATTAAATTACCTACTGATATTAAAAACTGTATTAACTTTATTTTAGATGATAAAAATAAAGAAACAGTTGAAAATAAATTTTATAAAGTAAGAGATATTGTGAGAGATTTCGCTTCTACAAATAAGGGTCAGTTAGATTCTGGTTTTTTTGAAGATATTAGAAATAAATTAATGCAAAATAAACAAGGTCACTTTAATAATAAAAATGATGTACAAGAATTTTTAGGTTTTTCTAATAATACTGTAGGTGTAGCTGCTCCTTATACGTTAGAAGATAATCCAAAAAGTTATCATCTTTAGGGTTATACATCAAAATCAGACTGTCTTTATTATATATTTTTACAAACAGCTCATATTGCATAAAAAAAGCTAACATATAGTGTAAATAAATCAAAAAATTATTTTTAACTTTAATGAGGATGCTGTGAAAAAATATCTATCGATAGTTGTATTTTTTTTAATCTATAACAATTTTGTTTACGCAACGCAAGATAAAGAGATTCAAGAAGTAGCAAAAAAAATATACATAAAATTAAAAGGTGATTATCAATTGGATGAATTATCGAATTTTCAATCTTTAGATATAACCACAGAAGAAATTGATGATTTAAAAAATATGCTAAATATAAAATTATCAATTTTAGAAAAAGATATAATACGTAATAAAGTCATAAATTTAACAATATATTCATCAGTTTTCAGCTTATCTACATTATTTATATACATACCATTATTATACTTATTAGAAAATTGTCATGATGATGAGTGTTATCGCGACCTCCTTAAGAATGAAAGCCATGCTGCACTAGTATGTTTATGTGCTTTAACTATTAATGCGGCCTATATGGTAAAAAATTATGAAAAACTTATTTGTCCAATAAAAAATATGCCAAAAAATAGCACAGATATAATAAATAAATTAATAAATCATCAACCATATTGGTTTCAAGAAGTACTTAAAGAATTGGAAAAAGAGCAAACCAGTGCTGTGTTGCAGGTACAAAACCTAATGAATCAATAGCATCTTCCATAAATCTAAAAAATAAGGGATCGGCTAGAATAACGATGTTATCTTCATAGGCTAGCAATTCTTTTAGTTTATTAAGAAGTATTTTCTGCCTTAAATAGAACCTATTATTTTTCAGCTGCGCTCGAATTTGAGGATTGTTATTAAGTTGATTGATCAAAGTTTCATAGTCATTCACTTGTAATAATTGCTCCACTAACCTTTCTCTAGTCCATCCAAAGGTCTTTTTTTCAAAAATGCTTGCTGCCTTTTCTTTTATTGAAGCATTAAGTGGAGTTCTTTTATCATTAAAAAATAAGCGAACAAAATCATTGTTAATTTTTTTATCGAGCCATTCTCGAGTTTTATTGGTGAAAGAAATATCAGTATCCTCAACTAAGCGTTCAACATCTCCATGATGAAGAGATTTAGCACTTGTAATATTCAAACCCAAAAGCACCCAAGTAAGACCAAGCTTCCTAGCGATTGGCCAGCAGCGATTTTCACAGATTGTACAAAAATCATCTTGCTCTTGTTCACTTAGATTAAGAATTTTTTCTTTAATATCAAAACCATGATCTAGGTGAATAACCACCTTACCTGCAAGACGCCGGTTTAGCTCTTCATAGTATTCTTTCTCGGCCATGGTAGGTGTCCCCAAAAACTCTACATTTTTTATACCATTGGTATAGGATTTAACAGCGATAAGAAGCTTAGAGTCTGAAGTTTTATAAAAATCCTCCTTAAAAAAAAATCCATACACCTGAGAGGACACAACGAAAAAAAACAAAAACCATGTTTTCATGATATTTCCTTTATTGTTTACGAATTTCTATTCCATTAGGAGTGGTAATTGTACAAAGCTTAGTGCCAGTCTGAACAAAGCCATATTCAGTCAAAGCCCTGGAAGCTCCGCTACAGGGAGGAATTTCTACGTCTTTGTGGCTATTATAACAATATCTATTGCACTCTATTTTTGACATTTTTAGTGAACTGAAAATTGTTTTTTGACCACAGTATTCAGAGCTACAGCCTATATATTCGCCAGTTTTTTTATCAAACAATCTGTCTGAAGAACATTCTTCTTCTATACGTATTTCGTATTCGCTGTTGTAAGCATGTAAACTTGGCAAAAAGAATAAAAAAGCCAATAAGAATAAGGATATTTTAATAATTAACTGCAACATTTATTTTACCTTTATTACATCAAATGTCGACGTTATAGTCTTTTTGCTTTTCTTTTTACATAGTAATCAGCAATTTACAATAATCCAATTTATGCTTATCGCTGAATGCTTATAAAAACTAAGTGTTTACAGGTAAAAGATGATTAAATTATTTTTATGTTTATTAATATTATTTATGTGTTATCAAACTAATGCTTTGCAAGATGTTGAGAAACAAGCACAAGAATTAGCTTCATTTTTAAATCAAAGTGTTGATGAATATAAAAAACAAAAAAATAACTACACTCTTACTTATGAAGAAATACCCTTTTTACCAGATATCAATGAAGGATTTTTACTTTTTTATATAAATTTAGCTAATGCTATTAAAAATGCTAGCCAACAAAATAACAACTTCCAAGTATATCGTTTTAAAGGATTTAAACAAATTATTGAAAGTTTTGATAAATGGTTTGGTTTAATTCAGCTAACTGATGAAGAATATAAAAACTACCATGATATACTTGAAATTAAAACTTCTTATTCAGGTATAGATGAAGAAAGAGAAAACAATAAAAAAGAATATAAAAATTTTAAATCATATTTTGACTCACTTGATGGCTGTAGTTATGAAGAATTATTAATTTTTTCTCATTTTTTATTATCTGTTAATTACTCTGCTATTTCTGAAAATAGTTATACTAATGTTGGTTTTTATTGGTACCAATTATGCTTAAAAAAATTTTACACTCAAAATCCTCCAAAAGATTGGTGTTTCATGCCTGATCATTTTATAACGGCTAATTACAATGGGCAATTTTCTCCTGCAGGATTAGCTCAATTCGCGTCTATATTAATTTTTATTCCTTGTCCTTTTGTATTAAATAGTGAAGATTTTTATGATTTGTTCGTACATGATGTAGCTCCATTAGGAATGGTAATACTACCTATTATTGCTGATAGTTATCTTTTTATGCCTTCACACTTTTATCTTCACGATATTTCTCATGCTGTAAATTATTTATTATCTTTTTATGGCTATAGATTTGATAAAAATTTACAAGAAACTAAAGCAACGCTTAATGAGGAAATAAAAGAAAAACTGTTTAAATTAGGAAATAAGCGTCGTAAAATTATGAAAAGTATGCTGATAATTATAATAAAAAATAAAAAATTTTTAAATAGCAATTCAATAAATAACTTATTAGACGAAAAAATATATATAGAAAAAATTCCTCATGGGTTTTATAATCATACTAATGAGATGGTTGATTCCATGTTTAATTTAGTTATTTTTTATTTAATTCATGAACTAAATAGCTCTCCAGGCTTTAAAGATGTATTTAATCAATTAAGTTTTTTAATAGGTCAGAGTGACACATTATATTTAAATAATAGTTTAGAGAATAGGCTGGCCAATAAGCATGATTTAGGTGAGCTTTTATTGCCTCAAATGCAAAATCTAGATATAGATAACCTAATAAAATTATACTATCAAACTATGGTAACTTGTAGGGATATTATTAAAAAAAGAACAAAATTAAATAGTTATCCTGATTATAAAGAAAAATATGAACAAATTTTATTATCTATGAAAGATATTTCACAAGAATTTGATTTACCTGATATTGAATTTTCATCAAATTTTTTTATTTTTAAAAATATATTTTATTTAAACAAATACCTCCCAGAAAAAGAAATCGTATCCGCATATTTTGAGAAAGATTTTCCTTCCAGCAAAACTCATATACTCGTTTTGCATAATAAATTTATTTTCATTACTGATCAATAAATTTAGGAATTTTTTTTCTCACACAAATTTTTGCTAAAAATAATCCCACTTCAAAAAGACAATACATGGGAATAGCTAACATAACTTGGCTTATGGGATCAGGAGGAGTTAATATGGCACCAATAATAAAGCTGGCAACAAATATATATCTACGTAAGCTGCTAAAGGTCTCTATGTTTACAATATTGAAAATTATTAACAAAAAGACAGCCAAAGGCGTTTGAAAAATTACCCCAAAACCCAATAAAATAGTGATACAAAAACCATACAGCATGCTTACAGAATAAGTACCCACAATATCTGGAGGCAAGGTGTCAATAAAAAACTGAAATGTGGGAGGAAAAACTAAAAAATAGGCAAAACATACACCTATTATAAAACATAGAGTAGCTGCAATAACAAAATATAATAAAAATTTTTTTTCATTTTTATATAATCCAGGCGACACAAATAGCCATATTTGGCTAAACATCATGGGCAGAGCTAATAATAAACCAAAAAATAGTGAAGCTTTCAACTCTACAAAAAAATATTCATAAGGAGCAAGCACTACTAGATTAGAATTTTTAGGCATAATATCTAGAATAGGTTTTTTTAAAATCTCCATTAAAATATTGCTAAATCCATAACAAATACAAGCTGCTAATAACCCTATTACCAAACAACGAATAAAACATTTTCTTAAGTCAGCTAAATGACTACTAATAGATTGTTTCTCTTCATTCATCGCTAGAGACCTTTTCTTTTTCAGCAATAATGGCTTTTCTTTTATTTAAGTCTTCTTGCTCTATGCTCATCATTTGATAATGGACTTCATTTTTTATCTGCACAAACTGCTTATAAAAAAAAGCTAGTTTTCTCATCAGCCACGGCAATCTTTCTGGCCCCAGAACTACCAAGGCCACTACGGCAATAATTACAACTTCAAAAAAACCTATTGATAACATAACTCACCTACTTTTAGGCCCATAACAAATATCTTCTTTTAGAAAAGGCCAAGTATTTTTATTAACAGGATAGCGAGGAAAAACAGCATTATCTGGAATTAGAGCTTGTGATAAATCATCAGGATAATAAACTTGATCAAAAAATAATCCGCATGCTTTAGCTGTAGGGCCAGCAAATCTACGATCTTTTTTTTCTAAAATATTTTTAATGTCACTAGGAAAAAGTTTTTTTAGTCCAACTTGTATTAAAGTCCCTACGATTATACGAACCATATTTAAACAAAAAGCGTTCCCTCTCACATCGATTTCTAAAATATTATTTACTCTGGTTATTTTTAAATGCCAAATATATCGAATGGCATGAGAAGCATTACAATATTTTGCTCTAAAGCTAGAAAAATCGTATTCACCAATTAAGTAATTAGCCGCTTCTTGCATACTTTTTTCACATAAAGATTTTCTAATATGTAAGCTTGTATCGTATAAAAATGGATCAGGAACTAATCCTTGATAAATACGATAAATATATTTTTTACCAATACTTTGAGTTCTGGCATTAAATCCTAGAGGAAACTTGTCAATACGAAACACTGAAATTTTTTTATCAAGCTTTGTGGCAAGAGCTAAGGTTAAGTTTGTTGGTGACAAATTAGTAGCTAAATCAACCGATACAGCCAAAGAATTAGCATGTACACCTGAATCAGTCCGACCCGCCGCTGTAAGCACAACCTCTTGTTTAATTATCTGCCTAAACGCCTCGTTTAAACAGTCTTGCACAGCTAAGGAATTTTTTTGAGATTGAAAGCCTGAAAAGCTAGCACCATTATAAGCTATCCATAAGCGATACGATGAGCTTTCCAAGACGTCATTCCTTACTAAATAATAATACCGCCGCCACTATTAGGCTTTTTGGCTTGGCTGGAAACTTCTACAAACGCTATCTTTAATTGATAAAGCAATCCAGTTATTAAAGATTCTTCATCTTTATTTAAATTGCCTTCACTTTTTTCTTTCAGCATTTCAAGTATTTCAATAGTTTCAGAAGCCATAGTCAAATCAGGTTTGATTAAACCTGAATCTGGCCAAGGTACCAATCCTAATCCCATCATAGATTGATGAGCCATAGATTGAACAAAAATAGTAAAATCTATTTTTGGGCGCTCAGCACTAGGATTTGGAGTATTTGCTGTAGCAGTTTTTTTAGTTTCTGTAGCTGGCTCATTAAAGCCTCTTTTATCCACTACTTTAAAGCCTTCTTGGGGCTCATCTTTTTTATTCATTATCTTCTTCACCACTTACAAATTCACCGCTTAAAGCTACTTTTGATTTATCCAAACTATAAATTTCACTAGATATATTTTCACATGCTTCGCTTAAATCTGGCAAAGAAGTCATAAACTCTTCATAAACGCTCTTTTCTAAACGTCCTTGCTTAATATTTCTTTGAGCAATGCGATTATCCAATAAATAGATACCGTAAGAGGTAGTAGCTGTCATAAAAACCCACCGTAATAATTTTTTCAATCTAAGTGTTAATAGTACAGCTCTCTTATTATGACAATACGGTTATTACTTTGAACATTTTTTAAAAAACCAAAATCTAAGGTTTCATTAGTTAGTAGGAAAAAACATGAAAAAACAAGATGTTATATCAAGAAGAAGTTTACTAAAAATTGGTGGGAGCTCTATTATTGCTTTATCAGCTACAAAATTACTAGGTTCAATTTGTGAAGGCACACCCATACAACCAAAAGGGCCTTTTTATCCCGTTAAAGATCAAGCTGATAAAAACAATGACCTCACTGTCGTTAATTCTTCTGGGCAAGTAGCCTTAGGGGATATTATTTATCTTTCAGGAAAAGTAACTGACCACAACTGTAATCCTATACAAAATGTCGTAGTAGAAATTTGGCAGGCTTGCTATTCTGGCAGATATAACCATCCTGGAGACCAAGAAAATAATAATCCTCTTGATGAAAATTTTCAATATTGGGGCATTACTACTACTTCTTCTGATGGTTCATATAACTTCAAAACTATTATACCCGGTCATTATGTAGCTGCACCAGGATGGATTCGCCCTCCTCACATACATTTTAAAGTATATAAAAATGGTTACAAAGAAAAAATAACTCAAATGTATTTTGCTAATAATCAATATAACAACGGTGATAAAATATTAAACACTATACCAAATAATGAAAAACCACTGGTTATAAGAGAAAAAATAGCGAGGAGTAGTGAAAATGGCCGCAACGCTTTTGATATGGTATTTGATATTACTATTGAAACAGTGTGACAAGGATTTAAAGCATTACTTTCGGAACACACTCAAAATTATAACAGTATTTTTTGGAGTGCATTCCATATTTAGTGCAAATTTCTTTATTAAAACTCTATATTAGTGAGTTTTTGTTCTTCAAATGCTGCTTTAATAATGCTTTGCTGCTCAAATTTATGAATTTTAGGTGAACCCACTGCAGGCGAAGCGCTTTCTTTTCTCCCTATGTATCCCAGTTCAATATTAAAATGTTTACTAAACTGATCTTTCATATATAAAAATGCGCCATTATTGCGAGACTCTTCTTGTAACCAAAATTTTTGTGCACTAGGATTTTGTTTAATGATTTCTAGTAACTCTATACCTGCAAAGGGATAAAGCTGTTCAATCCTCACTAATAATATACCCGTTTCTTTTGCAAGACTTTGTTCATACTTTTTAAGTTCCCAATAGATCTTACCGCTTACAAAAATTACTCTAAAAACTTTCTTCATTTCATCACTAATCACAGGTTTAAAAGAACCTTGTGTTAGATCTTCCACATGACAAGAGGCCTCCTCTGCCCTTAATAAACTTTTATGACTAAAAATAATAAGAGGTTTTTTAGCTTCTAAAGCTTGCTTTCTTAAAAGGTGAAACAATTGAGCAGAAGTTGAACAATTACACACTCGCCAATTATTTTGCGCAGATAGCTGCAAAAATCTTTCTATACGCCCTGAGCTATGTTCGGGCCCTTGACCATCATACCCATGAGGAAGCATCATTACTAATCTACTTTTTTGATTCCATTTTTGTTCACTGGAAGCAATAAATTGATCTATTTGTATTTGTGCACCATTAAAAAAATCTCCAAATTGGGCTTCCCAAATAACTAAGCTTTTTGGATGAGCAACACTATAACCATACTCAAAACCTAAAACTGCTTCTTCACTTAATAAAGAATCATATATTTCAAAAGTAGCATTATTAGTTTCTAAATTTTTAAGTGGTATGTAGGCTTGTGATGTCTTGATGTCATATAAAACTGCATGACGATGAGCAAAAGTACCTCGCCCACAATCTTGGCCACTTATCCTAACGGATACACCTTCTTTTAATAAGCTTCCATAGACCAAAATTTCAGCTGCCCCAAAATCAATTTTAGGATTATTATTAAAAACCATATTTTTTCGCTTATCAATAATAATTTCTTCAACTTTATGATTAATACTAAAATCATCTTTAATTTTAGTACTTTGCGTGGTTATCTCCAAAAGAAGTGCTTGTGATACACTAGTGCTAGCCTGCTCTACTAAGGCAAAACTATCAGCATTTTGTATAACATAATCTTTGCTAAAACCATCACTACCTTTCTCTTTTAAGGTATTATAAGCGGTATCAAACATATCATGATAATAAGTTTTTATCGCTGCTACTTCATCTTGATTTATTAAAGCCTGGCGCAATAAATTATCGGCATACACAGCAGTAACACTTGGATGTTCTTTAATAGTTTGATACAAAACTGGTTGAGTAAAACTGGGTTCATCGCCTTCGTTATGGCCATAACGACGATAAGCTACTAAATCTATAACTACATCACTTTTAAATTTAATTTTATATTCAAAAGCTAATCTTAAGGCATTAATACAGCTCTCAGGATCATCAGCATTCACCCTAAATATAGGTGCTGATAAAAATTTAGCGATATCTGTACAATTTTGGGAACTTCTAGCTTTACTTGGATCAGCAGTATAACCTATTTGATTATTGATAACTATGTGAATACTTCCACCCGTGCTATAGCCAGCCAAATTACTCATTTGCAAGGTTTCATATACTACACCTTGTCCAGCAAATGCGCCATCACCATGTATCAAAACAGCAAAAACTTGTGTTTTTTCATAATCACCCGATAAATCTTGTTTGGCTCTCACCATGCCTTCTAATACAGGATTTATGGCTTCTAAATGAGATGGATTAAACCCTAGTTCCATACTTAAGGCTAAATCTTTAAACTTATGAATCCCTTTTGCCCCTAGGTGATATTTTACGTCTCCACTTCTTTGGGTATCAGCAAATAAGTCTTCAAATTCAGCAAATATAGCTTCATAGGGTTTTTGCAAAATGTTTGCTAAAACATTTAAGCGCCCTCTATGCGCCATGCCTATTAGAACTTCTTTAAAAGAGTTTATAGCTGCATTATCTAAAAGTTCACGCAGCATAGTAATAAGGGTTTCAGCTCCCTCAAGACTGAAGCGTTTATATCCCACATAGCGCTTATGTAAAAATTGTTCAAACCCTTCAGCTTTTAATATATCTTTTAAAATTTGCTTTTTTTCTTCTAATAAAATGTTTTTTGAGGGTTTTTCTAGATTTAAGCAAAGCCATTCTCGCCTAGCTAAATCATCAATAAACATGTATTCTACGGACATAGTATTGCAGTAGCTATTTCGTAAAATTTTTAGAGTCTCTCTAAGACTTACAGCATTAAATTTTTTATCTAAATCCCAAATACTTAGGCCATAATAATGTAGATCAAGTTCAAAAACTTCTTTTTTAGAAGAAGATAATGGGTCACAATTAGCCAGCAAATGGCCTCTGGTTCTATAGGCATTTATTAGCTGAACTACTTGAGCTTCCTTGTTAGTGTTCTCATTATTTTTTAATAAGCTTTGCTCTGATTTTAAATTATATGGTCTATAAGAAATACCAAAAGAATTAAATATTTCTTCATAAGACTCATGCTCTCCATTTAGAAGCTCATGTAAATAAGCTAAAAATCTACCTGATTCTGCACCTTGAATTATTCGATGGTCATAAGTGCAAGAAACTGTCATAATCTTGCCCACACCTAACTCTTGTAACAGCTCTAAATTAGAAGCTTCGTATTGGGCGGGATAAGCAATAGCACCCGTAGCAATTATAGCCCCTTGCCCTTTCATTAATCTTGGATTTGATGAAATTGTCCCCAAAGTTCCTGGGTTAGTCAACGTTATACTAGTACCGATAAAATGTTTTGGTTCTAGTTTTTGCCCATGAGCTAAGCTCACTAAATTATTATATTCGTTAAAAAATTCCTTAAAGCTTAAATTTTGGGCTGACTTAATACTAGGAACTACTAAGTTTCTAAGGCCATCTTTACCTTGCAAATCTATAGCGATCCCTAAGTTGATATCTTTTTTTTCTATTCTTGTGGGACCATATTCTTCACTGTAAGAATTATTAATACAAGAATATTTTATAGAAGCTTTGACAATGAAATAGGCAATAATATGAGTAAAAGAGCATTTTGAATAATTTTTTGATTCTAAAAACTCATTAATTAAAGCTCTATTTTCTTCTAAAATTTTTACAGGAATTTGTCTGCTAGAAGTTGCTGTTGGCACCAAAATACTTTCTGTCATGTTTTGGGCGATCTTTTTTTGTATACCAATCAGAGGTACAATATTATCTTTTATAGGAAGCTCTATAGGCTTTTGTTCTACTATTTTAACAGCTGGGGTATAGGAGGGAGTGTCTTTTAAAAAATATTCTTGCCATTCAAGAGCAACGCTTGTAGGGTTTTTTAACCACAAAGAACGCAACATCTCTACATAACTATCATTTAGTCCAAATCCATCAACTTTTTTAACTTCGGTCACGGTTTTTTCCTTAACATTTTTTTGTTGCACTTGCATTTCTCTAACCATTTTAATAGATTAACAGCATAACGATATTACAAGTATCAAATTTTAAAAGCTCCTACCCCATAGAATTCTACTAAAACTTAAACGCGACTATTTTGATGTATGTTATATAAAAACTAAAATATTTATCATAAATAAATACAGTAACCAATATAAAGATATAATTTATTATTATTAAAGTGAGTGTAGGCAAAAATATATTTATTAAATTAATAAGTAACTTTCTGTTGCATTTTTGACTTTTCTATTTCCAAAACCATCACGCTGTGATGCTGTCAACTTCGGCAATAACTTATAGAGAAAATCTAAAAATAATTCAGGGATATACACTCAGCCATAAAGCAATGCAACACGAGATTCATGATTGCTTTATGGCTTATGTTTTCAGATGATTATAGTACAAAAATTACGATCAAATATCATCTTTTTTATTTAATATCTCTAAATAAGATGAAGAGTTTGCAGCAAATTTTGGTTTACCATTTAAATTTATTAAACGCTTAATAAATTTCTTGATATTATCAATATTTTCTGGTGAGCTATCATTAGCTTTAGCCATATCATAATGAACAATTAATATATCTAAAATATTAGAATTATTTATAAGCTGATTATTTATCATATCAGCAATTTCTATATTATTTTTAGCTGAAATTAAGTTTTCAAATCTTTGTTGAATACTGCTAATATTATTATTATTATTTAAACTTAGTAATATATTTTGCATTGATTCTTCAACAGTATTTATTTCTTCTACGCTGTTAATAACTTCTATTTCATCCACACTATCAATTTTATCATTACTGTTTTCCATAGAATCAATAGAAGTCTTAATTTTTTGCAGGATATTTTTATTATTAGTTGTATTATTCAATAAAATAATTAAAAATTCATAGCAAGAGACATTACTAGGAAGAAAAGAAAATTTGTTAGGTTCAATATTTTTTTCATATATAGTTGATTTATTATTGAGCAAGATTTTTTCCCATATTTTATAATTATCTTCAGATAATTCAATCGATTTTATCATTGAAGCTATGGCAAAAATAAATCCTGCAAGTTTCTCTGAAGAGTTTATATAATTAATAAAATATGAATTAATTTTAGAAGATAAACAGTTATATTGTAACTGATTAATATAAAAATTTATCACATTTTCAGTTTGGAAATCTTTTTTGTTTTCAAATATTATTTTATTAACATTAGCCATATTAATATTTTTTACATTATTGTCAAAATTACCAACGCGGTCTATATGTTTAAAAATATCCGCAAAATTACAACTTTTTATAATATTTTTAGCAATAACTTCAAGTTCTTCTGCATTTATATTTAAGTCAAATAAATAATCTATATCTAGCATGTTTAACGGTGATTGATTAAAGATTAAATATGATAAATGTTGTAAGACTTTATTCCTGCACTTAATTAGATGTTTATCTTCATTATTTAATATTTGAATAATATTTTTAATTTTTTTTATTAAATTTTTATTATTTATTTTATTACTATTTTCATAATCAGTCAAATAGTTAGCAGCAATTTTATAAGCTTTTTTACGCTTATTTAACTTTGCAGATAAACTTATAAATTCGTAAATATTTTCATAATAATTTTTATCTTTTCTATCTACTAAATTTAAACTACTCTCAATGCATTTTTTAGCTATTTTATATGCTTTATTTGATGTTTCTATATCAAGTTTATTTAAATAACTGAAAAGATTTATTTTTTCACTTAAAGTTATTTTTATTTTATTACTATTAATAATTTCTTTATAAACATCAAAGCTGTCTTTTTTTTGTATATTTAAATTATTTATTGCTAATTTTAAAAATTCTTGTGAACGATTATTCAAATCACTAATCTTTTTAATAAATAATTTAAAAGATTTTTTATGAGAGCTCTCTATAGATGTTTTTAATAGATCTAACAATTCATTATTATTTATATCATTATTTTTTATCATTTCTTTTATGGGAATAATAAATAGATCGAATGCATCATTGTTATTATTAATAATAGTGAATGATAATGGAGTATTTTTTTGTAAATTTTGTATATTTTTTAAATTTAAATGCTGATGATTTAATATGTTTTTTACAATATCTATTTGAAGATTATTTTCATTTCTTGTTCTCTTACCTAAAAGGCTATCTGTGTAACTTTCATCAGAATCAGACAAAATATTAATATCTTGATCATTATTCAAGTCATGAATACTGTTATTTTTAGATACTTTACAAACATTATTTCTACATATTATATGCAAAAGAGTATCATTATTTTTATTGGACTCATTTATATTAATACCTGTTTGTCCCTGCTTTTCTAAAAATAATTTTACTATATTTAAATGATTTTTATTAGCGGCAATAAGCATTGGTGTGTTGCCAGACACTTTTTCTTTGGTTTTAAAAGCTTTTTTTATATTATCTTCGCTGGTAGAATCTAAAAAAAATTGAATACTATCTATATCATTTTTATTTATATTTTCTACTAGATCATTGAAAGAAAAAAGAGAATAGCTAATACACCATAGAAATAAAACATAAGATTTTTTATATTGCATATTTACACCTAATTAATGAGATTAATTTATATTATTTCTTTATAAATATAATTATTTAGTAAGTAAATAGGAGGGCTGGTTTTAATTTTTTCATGCATAGGCCCTGGGTAATTATCATTAAAAAATTGATTAAATTTGGGGTTAAAAGAAAAGTAAGTTCTTATCTACCGTAGCATTTAGATGCTTTTTGAAACTCTGCTGTAGCTTCTTGATAACATTTTTTAGCCTCTGAAGGCTCTTGTTTGCTACAACAAACTTTATCAGGATGAAGCTTTAAAGCCATTTTTTTGTAAATTTGTCCATATTGCTTTCTTATATCTAAACAATATTTATTCGATTGCTCTGCCCCATTACGAGCTGCTTCATATTGTTCTTTTTGTCGTTTTTCAGATTCAGCTTTTCGCCTTTTATTTTCTTCTGCTTGCTTACGGGTTGCTTCAGCATATTGTCGTTGCTGTCTATTATGCTCATTTTGTTGCTGAGTATAAGCCTCTTGTTGTTTATATCGAGCTTGAGATTTTTGCCTGCTATTTTCTTCCTGCTCTTTTCGTCTAGCTTCAGCTTCTTTTTGTTCCGCTTTCAACTGAGTAACATAATATTTTGCATAGCATTCACCATTATAATACTCACAATTAAGAGTGTCTGTTTTTATAGCATTATTACATTTATTTTCTTTTTTAAAAGAAGAACAAGTGTACTTTTTTTTTGCAAATTTTGCCTGTTTTAACTCCAGACAACTGTTCTTATAGAATTTACAGACTATATTATACTTTTTTGATCCATCATTACATTCAGTTTTGCTTTTATTAAATACTACGCATGAATGTTTAGATCTGCATTCACCATTATAATATTTACAATCTAATAAGCCAAATTGATTCGATATATTTTCACAATCATTCTCATTTTCATCAAAAATTCTACAACCATAGTGTGCAAAATAACTTGCTTCTTTACAAGTATTTTTATAATATTTGCACTCTAAACCATTTTTTCTTGAAATACTACTACATTCATCTTCGCTCCCACTAAACTCAAAACAAGTTGTTTTTTTACTATCTGATGGTTCAAAGCAAGAACTTATCACTAAAAATAAATACATATAAAAAAATACTTTCATTATTTTAAACCTAATAATTATTACAATATAGATATAACATTTATATATAAAATAACAATCACCCAAAAATTTTGTTTTGGGTGATTAAAAAAGCAATAATTACGCTGCTTTAACTGCAGATACTTTAGTTGCATCACTAAAAGATTTTTGTGAATTAGAACCTGCTAGACCATAATGAGCTCTAATTTTCTCTTCTAGCTCCATAAGTTTTGAAGGATTATCTTTTAGGTATTGGCAGACATTTTCTCTGCCTTGGCCCATTTTTTCGCCTTTATAGCTAAACCAAGAGCCACTTTTATCGATAAATTCACATTTTACGCCCAAATCAAGCAATTCTGTTTCTCTAACAATTCCTTGGCCATAATAAATATCGAATTCCACTTCTTTAAATGGAGGTGCAAGCTTATTTTTAGCTATTTTTACCTTAGTCCTATTACCAACAACATCTTCACCTTGCTTAATAGACCCAATACGTCTAATATCAATACGCATAGAAGCATAGAATTTTAAAGCATTACCGCCTGTAGTCGTTTCTGGGCTACCAAACATAACGCCTATTTTCATTCGAAGTTGGTTAATAAAAATAATAGTTGTTTTACTTTTTGAAATAGTACCGGTAAGTTTTCTCAAAGCTTGGCTCATAAGCCTTGCTTGCAGGCCCATATGAGAATCGCCCATTTCGCCTTCTATCTCTGCTTTTGGTACCAATGCTGCAACAGAATCCACGATTACTAAATCTAGTGCGCCTGATCTTACAAGCATATCAGCTATTTCTAAGGCTTGTTCACCTGTATCAGGCTGTGAAATTAATAAGTCATCAGTTCTTACACCAAGTTTTCGTGCGTATTCCACATCAAGCGCATGCTCTGCATCCACAAATGCTGCTACACCACCGCGCTTTTGCACTTCAGCAATAGCATGAAGAGTAAGAGTAGTTTTTCCGCTTGATTCTGGACCATAAATTTCAATAATACGACCTTTAGGAAAGCCTCCAATACCCAAAGCAATATCAATACCCAACGAACCTGTGGAGGTTACGTCGATATCAGACATGAGGGTTTCTTCATTACCAAGGCGCATAATTGAGCCTTTACCAAATTGTTTTTCAATATTTTGTACAGCTAAGGCTAAGCTTTTTTGTTTTTCTGATTTTTCACTATTAATACTTTCTATTTTTGCATTCATAAATTACTCCTAAGATCTTGTCCACAAGACATATACGGGAGTATGAATTTTAATAAAATAGGTAATAGGTGAAAATAGGTTAATTATTTCTTTCTGAAACTGAAATCGTGCAGGATAGAATTAATTCCTCGCTACCCTTATAAACCCCATGTCCAAAAGCAGATCTGATTTGCGGATCTTCCATCAGCGATAGTGTGAGAATTCCTTGATTTTGCGTCATGATAATAATTTGTGCATAGCCTGCTAACCTCGTATAACCACCGAATAATATTCCTTCTACTCTTCCACTTTGTTCCATTCCTGAAATAGTTATGGTAGCTGATGAGGTAAATGAAGGGGCAGGCTGCGTATCCCAATCCCAGCCTGCTCCCCAGCCTGAGTCTCGCTCAAAAGCCACCGATATGGTGGTAATTGAAGCATTTTGTATGCTACACGTGTAGGTAATATCCTCTTGATTTGCAAAGGAAACACTTGTGGCCAGCGCAGCTACCAAGAGCACAACTTTTGTAAATGACATAACTTCTCCCCATTATTTATCCGTTTAGATAACTACTAGGGAAGATAATTATTTGGCTGGTATTTCTTCTTTAGGTTTTACAAACATTGATTCTTTAGCATCATCGTAAAATACAGTAATATTTTGTAGCTGCCCAAAATAATCATCTTCTCTTGCTAATAAACTTATATTATTAACACCCGGCACAAGTTCTATTTCTTGAGTTATTTTAGTTTGACCACTATACTTTTCAACCTGCTTATACAAAACTTTTTTACCATTTAAGTACATCAACACTTCATTAACTTTAGCTGGACCAGATATCTCTGCGACTACGACACCTTTTTTATCTCGACTAAATCCTTTATTATCAGCAAATTTTAAGTCAATTTTTGGTGGAAATCTATTGTAGTTTACTAAATACGCTCCAGCACTGTTTTTTTGTTCAGCCTTTGGAGCAGCTATATTTTTTACATCAGTTTTTTTAACAAAACCAATCAAATTATCCACTACTTTTACCATGTATTTTTTATCATCTTCCCTAATAGCCTGCAAAAATGCACCTTCGCTAATGCTCGCTATTTTTTCTTCTGTATTATTGTTTAGCATAAAAAGATCTATGGATTTAGTACTAGGTGTAAGCCATGTATTTGCTAGGGTAGTTTTATCTTTTGAGTCTGATACATTAAGTTTTATTTTATCTCGCCATATATCTCTGATTTGACTATCAAAAATTTGTAATTCAAAATCTATTGCATCTGTAGGCTCTGTCACTTTAAAAGAAAAACGCATGGAAGTTTCTTCATTAGGCAAAAGCGCTTTACTTTGCTCACGGCCAGTTTTTAAAAATAATTTACTACCAGATTGATTGCGCACAAGCACTGTTGGTTCAAACGCCTTACCTTCTCCAACATTTTTTAGCCATAAGACCAAATTAACGTCTTCATTAACTTGCAGCTTACCGTCGGCATCAAGAGAATTGGCGTCTTCTAAGAAGATCATATGAGCCAATCTTGGTCTTTTTAATCCAACAATATCAAGTGGCACGTTAATATCTTTAATTTTAGTTAAGCTATTATCTCTAATTTCAACACTAAAATAATCCTTACGAGAAACTACATCTTTTGGTATTTCAAACTCTAAACTTCTTTCTATTTCTTGATTAGGATCAAGCTTACCAAATAAAAATTCTCTATGATCAAAAAGTGGTGTTTTTGAAGCAGTAATACCATGCACTTGATACAGTGGTTTATCTGAAGTATTTTTAATTTTGATACTTACTTTAAGTTTTTCTCCGCCTAAAACAGACTTATTATCAGTAATTTTATAGCTAATATTTTTGTTTTTAGTTTGCTCGCTGCCAACAGACCAATCTATTTTATGTTTTTTTAAAGCTTCAATAATCTTTTTTTCTTCTTCTAAAGATAGTTTTTTAGCCACTTTTTCTGCTTCAGCTAACATAGGAGCTCTCAAAGGATTTTTAGCTGCAGCCAAAATTTCCATAGAAAGTTTTACGTTGAAATCTTTTTTCAAAACGTTAACATCTGGCTTATTATTGCTATAATTTTCTTTTTCATTTTTTGATTCTGGCATTAAATATTTTAATACAAACAAAGGTTTTTCTTCTCTAAATTTATCAGCCAATAAGTGAGCATCTAGATCGGCTTCTCTAAAGGAAAGATTAGGAAAAATACTCATATTTTCTAATTTACTAGCATGAACTTCGTTAAGCGTAATATCTGGCTCAATACCAAATGTTTGAATAACTCTATCTTCAGGAGCAAAATACTGAGCAACTGTAAGCTTTAGAGTTGCATCTTTTTCAAAATCAAAAAGCATTTGTACAGAGCCTTTACCAAATGTTCGCTCACCTATCACAATAGCTCTATCTCTGTATTTCAAAGCACCAGCAATAATTTCTGAAGCTGAAGCTGAACCTGCATTGGTAAGAATAACTATTTTTAGATTAGCGTCTATCTGTCCCTTAGAAGCCATTTCCACTTGTTTACTAGATTCAAGGGCGCCTTTTGTAGAAACAACTTCTCCACCATCTAGAAATAAGTCTGAAATAGAGAGTGCTTCTCTTAAAAGACCTCCTGGGTTGTCACGTACATCTAATATTAAACCATTAAGTTTATTTTTAGAAGATTTTTTCATAGCAAGTACCGCTGCTTTAACATCATCACCGGTTTGACCTTGGAATGCTTTAATTCTTAAATAGCCTATCTCGTTATTCAGTAAAGAATAATTAACAGAATCAACCTTGATAATTGCTCTTTTCATAGTTAATTCTATTGGTTTAGGCGCATTTTCTCTTTCAACAGTAATTCTAACTTTTGAACCAGGCTCACCTCTAAGCATATTAACAGCATCGTTAAGATCCATATTAATAGCCGAAGTGTCATCTATTTGAATAATTTTATCCTTTGCTTTTACTCCCACTAAAGATGCTGGAGTATTATCAACAGGACTTATTACTGTTAAAAACCCGTCTTTTACAGAAATAACTATACCAATACCGCCAAACTCACCTTTAGTGGTAACAGTGAGTTCTTTTGCTCTTTTAGAGTCCAGATAAAATGAATGTGGGTCTAGTGTTTCTAACATGGCGTTAGTAATAGAAACTTCAAGGTCTTCAAGATTTATAGGTTCAGTACTGCCACGAGATTTTTCTGTAACATTTTGTTTTTTTATTTGCTCTTCAATAAAATTAAGAACATCACGCATAAAAAATATTAATCCCCAAATAGATTTAGGAGCTTCATATTCAAGTGATGTTTTGCTATTCCCCATTTCAAGTATTACAAATTCTTTTTCTACTTGCTCTTTAGGCTCTTGAGACATAGAAGAATCTGAAATCACAGACTCTACAGACTTACTATTCTTATTTTGCTTATGAGCTATTTCTTGTAAGGACTTTGGCAACTTAATTACTAATTTAGAAATTTTTGATTCTGCAGTGCTAAGCATTGATACAAGCATTTTACTTAGATCAATTCTTTTTGGGTCTACATAATTTTCATTTACTATTAAGCCAACTTTTGGCAAAATATTAAAAAGTAATGATTTAGAAATTTTTGGCAAAACTTCGGTTAAATGACTTAAAGAAGAATAACTCAAAGCAATGATTATTAAAGAAAGTAAAAAATTACGTGAATATTTACTTTTATTTGTAAAAAAAGGCAGCTTCATAATTTTTAAATCCTTATTTATCTTCTTTAGAAATAACAAAACGCACAACTGATTTTAATATTCTATTACGATTTAAATCACCTAAAAATCCATATAATTCATTATATACACTTGGATCCTTTATGAGCAAACCTAAAGATCCTTTTCCACTAGCCACTTCTTGTGCCATATTTTTTATATCAGCAGTAGCGTCGTTTAGATTGCGTATGAATTGGCCCTTATCAGTAGAGTAAATCAAATCATGCAAAATACCATTGCCTGTTTTAATCTCTGTAAGCAAATTAGACACATTGTAAACAATTTCTTTACCTTTTTGTTCGTATATTACGCTGTTGATTAAACCATTCCCCTCTTTTATTTCTTTCATCATCGCACTAAATGATTTAATAGAATCTTTTGCGTCACTTCCTGCCTGCTTATCATAAATCAAACTTGATATAACTCCTTGACCACTTTGAACTTCTTTCAATATGGATTGCAAAGACTTTACTGATGCAATCAAAGAATCTTCACCACCATTTTGCATAAAACTTTTAAAGACATCTCTAACATCGGTTACTGTCTCACTAACGTTGTCTAATATATCCTGCGCTTTTAATAAAGCTTTATTGAAATCTACAGAAGGTAATGATTTTACTCGGCCCTCAGGCAATATTTGAGGGCTCTCGTAGGAACCAATAGTAATATTAACTATTTTATCTCCCAACAAACCTTTGCTATCTATTCTGGCGATAGAATCTTCTCTAATCCATTTAATAGATTTTTTAGATATATCTAGGATCACTGTCACATCTTTTGAATTAGACTGCATAAGTTCAATATTGGGGAAATTTATTTTATTTACGCTACCAATAACTACACCAGAAAGTAATACATCTGCTCCAATAGCAAGTCCTGCTACATTACTAAAAGTTGTTTCAATAGTTACTCGTCTATCAAATAAACGTTTTTCTTTGCCAATAAAAAATACTGCTAAAAAAGCTAGTACTAACCCTAATAAAACAAATAACCCCAGTAATACATCTTGGGAGTAACCTTTTTTAGTATTCATTTAATTAAAATCCCCCAAACGTGGTTAATAAAACCGATGGATCACCTAAAACAAAACCTCTAACAACAGGATCCTCACTCTGCCTAAATTCTTCCATAGTACCTGTTTTCCTAACTCTGCCAGCATACATAAACGCAACATTATCACTAATATTACCTGCTACATTCATATCGTGAGTGATCACAATGCTTGTGCAAGAATACTTTTCTCTAAGCATTAAAATCAAATCAACAATTCTCGTCGTATTAATAGGATCAAGACCAGCATTAGGTTCATCATAAAGTATAATTTCTGGTTCAGTTATTATAGCTCTTGCCAATCCTATACGTTTTTTCATACCACCAGAAAGCTCTGGCGGGCTTTTATAAGCTGCTTCAGGCAAGCCCACAAGATCTAAAGTATGAAAAACTTTATGTTCTATTTCTTCTTTAGAAAGAGAAGTAAATGTTTTTAAGGGATAAGCAATATTATCAAAAACACTCATAGAATCAAACAAAGCCGATCCCTGAAAGACCATTGAGATTCGCCTACGAATAGCCGACAAATCTTCTTCATTATTTATTTTAGCAATATCAATATTATCAAAAAATATAGAACCTGAATCTGGCATAATTAAACCAATAAGCATTTTAATAGTAACGGTTTTTCCACAACCAGAAGGTCCTAAAATAGATAAAATTTGACGTTTCTGAATTTTAAGATTTATATCTTTGCAAACGACTTGACTATCAAATTTTTTTGCTACATTCACGAATTCTACAGCTAAAGAGGGATCTGTCATATATTATCTCAAACTGATTACTAACAAATAATATTATCTATAAATAGAAATAGCTAGACAACTAAAAAATATAAATAATTCATAGAAATAGTTAATTATTTTTACTAAATCCTGAAAAATCTATTTTTATAACTTTACCAAGTAAGTCACTTTTTTCTTCTTTTCCTAACTCATCTACTAAATCTGAACTTATGTCTTTAGGAAAGCTGCTTGGCCAAGAAAAAATCTTATTATCTTTTAAACCTTGAATCCCATAAATAGCCTTCCAAGGAACAAAGCAAAAAAAATCACCTTCATCAAAAGATAAGGTAGCCCAAACACCTACATCATTAAAATTAAAATCTGCAATATGAAATTGATAACAAAAATTTAAACGAAGGTCACTATAACCACAAAACCTTGAAGGAATCTTAACTTCTCCTAATCGAGCATCAAAAATTACACTAACGGTACCTAAAAGCAATAACTCTTCAAATATTTGTTTTTTTTCATTATTTTTATTAGTAATCTTATTATTACCAAAATTAACAGCCACAACATTATTTATTGGCATAATTTTCTCAAAAATTTTTATTTATTGGCAGCTTCATATTCTCTATGCAAATCTGACAAAGAGGATTCTAAAACAGAGCGTACACTTCTATCAAATCTAACTTTAGTAGCAGCGATTTCTCTAAGTGCTGTAACTTGTTCATTATTTTTATGCCCATCCACCAATGGGCGGCTGCCTTTCATGAGCTGCCTAGTTCTTGCTGCTGCCAACAGTACCATGGCAAACCTGTTGTCAACATGCTTCAGACAATCTTCTACTGTAACTCGAGCCATAAAACCTCCTAAATAACAAGTTTAGTTAACCAGTTTATAAAGGAAAGTTCAATAGGCATTCATAAGCTATTTTGCGCTAATTTCCTAAGCACCTTGTACTCTTTGGTTTTAGTGGTTATAATCACCTGGGGGTGTTGTGGATTCGACGTGGGATAGAAGCGTTAAATGGCATGCTGCGGGTATTAGTGACCGCGTTAAAAATGCTAATAAAACTATAAATGCTAACAATAATGTTGCGTTTGGTGGCTACCAAGCTGCCGTTGCTGCTTAAGCTTAATAAACTTAAAGTAGCCACTGGTCCAAAGGTGTTGTCTTTTGATTTTTGGGTAGCCGGTGCATAAACAATCCCAAGGCTGGTTTTAAAGTTTCTTTGATTGGCTTTAAAATAAGATAAAGATCAAAAACTTTGCATAAAAGCCTGCTATTTGGGCGTTTTTGTGAAGAATAAATCAAATAGCTAAGCATGTAGAAGTTTAATGAAGACATTTTGCGGACGCGGGTTCAAATCCCGCCACCTCCACCATTTTTAAGGGTTTACTATGCTCATAGATTCACAGAAAAAGCCTTACACACCAGATTATAGCTATGTCGAAATGACTCAAATGGTCATGCCACAATCCACTAACGCTTTAGGCACTGTTTTTGGTGGTCAAATTATGAGCTGGATAGATATTTGCGCAGCTGTCAGTGCAGGACGTCACAGCGCAAGCATTGTAGTAACCGCTTCTTTTGACGAAGTTCACTTTATTTACCCAATCAAGCACGGCCAAGTGGTTATTCTAAAAAGCAAAGTGAGCGCTGTTTTTAATACCAGCATGGAAGTTGAAACGATTGTTATTGCTGAAAATATTTTAACTCAAGAAAGAACTCTAGCTGCAAAAGCACTCTGCACTTTTGTAGCCCTAGATGAGCACAGCAAACCAAAAAAATGCCCTAAACTTATAGACTTAACTTTGGAACAACAACAAATCCAAGAAGATGCTAAAAAAAGAAGAGCTTTACGATTAACTCATCGTTAAAATATAAGTTTAAAGAATATCGGCTTTTTTAGTTATAACTTTATAATTAGTAGGATGAGTTTATAAATAATAAAAAAGAAAATACAACAATAACACCTTAATTTTATTCATTTAATAACCCTATTTTTAACAATTATTAAAAATACAATAAATAAATTATCTAAATAATCAATAGGAGACTATTTTTTAGCAAAAAAATGATATAATACCTAATTTTTAACATTAAAAGGATTAGAAATGCATATATTATGTAAATTATTAGTTATTTTTTTATTAAGTTCTTGCGCACAAAACCCTAATAGCTCTAATAACACTAATAACTCTAATAGCACTAACAACACTAATAGCCCTAATAACACTAATAACTCTAATAGCCCTAATAGCACTAACAACACTAATAGCCCTAATAACTCTAATAGCACTAACAACACTAATAGCTCTAATAAATCTAATAGCCCTAATAACTCTATAGTGCCTAGCAGTTCAAACAAAATTGCCACATCTGAAATCATCACTAAAACTGTTGGAATGTTTAGCTATGAATTACAAAAATCTAAGCAGGTAGTGCGTTTTAAAAAAAATAATATTGTATTAAGCCGTAAAAATTTTTTATCAGAACTTGCCGACTCAAATAAAGAAAACGACAACTTACGCTACTTAATAAACAAAGCTATTACTGCTTTTGAGGTGGAAAAAGATAATGGCCTGATGCTTAAATCTCCACCAATATCCCAAGCTCATGAAGATAAAGAATTTTTTTGGCTTGCTCAAAAAAAAGATTTTTCTGTATATAAATTACGAGACACCTATAAAAACTATTTTGCTCACTGCGAATTTTCATTTTTAGGATTTGATTTTAATAGCCAAGATTACCAAACAAGATTTTTAGGATTAGTAGCAAATTCAACAGTTTATAAAAAAATGGGTTTATTACCAAATCAAAAATATAAAGATGCCACAATTTTTTTTCAAAATACTTTTGCAAAAGATAGGCTTATAAGCCCTTGCCCTTTTAATAGCGATGTTAACAGCAAAGAAAATAAAAATTTATTACACTTACGCACCTATGCACAATATTTAGAAGACACAAAAGATAAAAAACGTATTAATAATTTTTGGCAAACCATAGGAGAAGCCGCTATAGATTATGAAAAAAATATAGCAAATACTATCTTTTTAAGCACTCATGGCAGTGGAGTACTTTATCTACATTTTCGCCTTGATAGCTTTGCTTATGACTACAAACAAGAAGCAACAAATATAAGCAGTGAACCAAGTGCTAGTAAATTTTATAAAGAAATTTTTAATAATTAAAAGCGATAGCTGCCACCACCCGGATTATAGCGATATCGATAATAAAAAGTATCCCTAATATCAGAATAATCTTTGCGTAGAGCTCCATATTTAGTAAATTTTCTATATCCTATTCCTTGAACATAACGCCATTGCAGTGGCCCATACAAAGGATTTTCAGAATAGTCTTTTTGATTAGAATAAGCCTCTAAAAAACCTGATAAAAATAGCAAAACAAAAGAAGTTAATTTTATATATTTAATCATAACCCACCATGCATTTATTTTGCGTATTTTATTATTTAATTTGGAAATTACAGCTTAAAAGCTGATTTTTAAAAAATATCCTACTTTTTACCACATTTAGGCAGATCAATAGATGTTTTAAATATGTATATTGTTATAACTATTTATTAAATTTTTAAACATTTTCCATCATAACAGTATTAAATAATATGTAATTATATGATTATTTTTATATTCTATATATTGTATTGACATTTTAAACAACTTGTTTATTGTTGTTATTATTTAGTTTAATAAATAGTATGGAATTATCAATATGAAATTTTTATTGGCCCTGGTTCAAGCAACCTTATCTTCTTTTTTATTGGCAGCAGACTGTTCTAAATTTAATGAAAAGCTGTTAGCGGAACAATTATCATTTTCTCAGCTTAGCTTAAAATTGCCAAACGTCATCGGAAATAATGATATGGCTGGGTGGTGTATTTATTTTGAGAAACATGAAGGTTATCTACGTCATTTCAAAATGTTTGAAAAATATATGAGCAACTCGACCAACCAAGCACATTATAGTGCACCCATTTGTCTAGACCACTTTTTTAAAAATCATCCGATTTTTTAAA
>CAZBMJ010000029.1:0-30437 GCA_964493205.1 uncultured Myxococcales bacterium | reverse complement strand
GTGCTTATCCAAAACTCAGATTAACTAATCAATACTTATGGGTAATCATATGGCCCTGACTCGTTCAGGGCATTGTAAGATATTTGTGTGTTATAAGAGTTTGTGAAAGAGGTTACTAGCTCCTTTGCAGAAGCTAGTAAAACGGGCGTGAGCGGCCGTTCACGGCATAGGTTTTTAATACAACCGTCTGGATCAAGGCACTCATCCCAATCTTTCAAGACGTTTGAATAGTTGTTTTGGCTTAACGCCCGTTTACAATCTCAAACAGAGATTACTTACACTAAACTATCTTGAAGGTACTTATGAACTATCACACATTTGTTGGAATTGATATAGGAAAGCAGGAATTTGTAACGGCTATAGCTAAGCTTCTATAAAATAGTCATGCTAACATCATCGTCATTGCGAACGTAGTGAAGCAATCCAGTTAAAAATTGACATTATTCGAAAGAATAAACCAAAACTAGAGAGCTACATAAAGATATTATTTAACACTTATTATTATGCCTATATTTCTAGATTGTTTCACTGTGTTCGCAATGACGATGATGTTTGTTATGCAAATATATTATGACTATTTTATATACTCTTTGCTATAGTAGCACTACAGGAGGCCGTAGAAATATGCGTTCTATTCTTTTTCTAGCAGCGATGGGTGCGAGTAGAACTAAAACGAACTTGGGTTTATTTTATGAAAGACTTGTAGGTAATGGCAAAAAGAAGATGGTAGCCTTAACAGCTTTAATGAGGAAAATCATCGTTATAGCCAATGCTAGGCTGCGGGATCTTATGCTAGAGCAAGGGGCAGAAGCAAAAAAAGTACCAAATAATAAGATTCATAGTTACGTAGAAAAAGGCCTGGATTGCTTCCCGCTAAGCAAAGCTTGCGGTCGCAAAGACGAAGAGTGTGGAATAAGCACATAGTAACTGTTTTATAACAGTTTTTATAACTCCCATAATATCTAAAGCCTTTTGAACAAAGGCTTAGCTACGCTATACTAAAAATTTTTAATTTTATAAATTTTAAAAAAATATCAAAATCATAGTTGATCTAGTGGTTCAATAATGCTCTTTGGAATGGGGGGGCACAATACTATTAAGTATAATCTCTCCATCTCTTTTACTCAAAATCTGAACCTTTTTACTCTCATTAAAACAAAAAACCCGCCATAAGAAGCGGGTTTGTAATACTTGGCAAAAGCCAATAATTCTTAACGTTTGGAATATTGATAACGTTTTCTAGCACCAGAGCGGCCATATTTTTTACGCTCAACCATACGATCATCACGAGTTAAGAATCCACCACGTTTAAGAGAAATGGATAATTCTTGTGTAGGATCTTTTACTAAAGCGCGAGAAATACCGTGGCGAATAGCTCCAGCTTGACCAGATAGTCCACCACCTTCTACGGTAGCATGAACGTCATACGTACCCAATGTTTCAGTGGTATCAAAAGGCTGCTTAATAAGCATTTGCAAGACTTCTCTTTTGAAGTAGCCGTTTAATGGTAAACCGTTAACTAACATTTGGCCGCTACCTTTATACAACCATACTCTGGCTGAGGATTCTTTTCTGCGTCCTGTGGCATAAAATTTATTCATAAAAACTCCCTAAAGGCCTAAGCTTATTGGATTTTGTGCTTGATGAGGATGATTTTGGTCAGTATAAACTTTTAATTTTTTAAACATTTTACGACCTAATGGACCTTTTGGTAACATACCTTTAATAGCATGTTCAATAGCTTTAGTAGGATCTTTTTCAATTTGCTCAGCAAAAGAAATAGATTTAATACTGCCAAAGTAACCAGAGTGTGTCCAATAAACTTTCTTCTCAGCTTTTGTGCCTGTTAATCTAACACCAGCTGCGTTAACAACAACGACAAAATCACCTGTATCAGTATGTGGAGCAAACATAGGTTTATGTTTACCACGCAAAATAGCCGCTATTTTAGAGGCCATACGACCCAATATAGCATCTTTTGCATCTACTAAATGCCAGCTTCTTGATACAGACTCAAGGCTTGTAAACTTTGTTTTCATAACAAAACCTTCAAATAACAAAAAAATATATACTCAAGCTTCTTGCCTTTAAAATGGCTTATTGTCAAGCAAGTAAAGCCATTATTTAGCATAAAGCTTCTCTTTTAAATTATGAGCCCTGCCCAAAGCTGTTCCAAAAAAATCTGCCAAGGTAAAATTTCAATATTATCTGAAGTTTTACGTGGGTTTAAATCATTAGAAACAATTATATAGCGCTTATGTATTCCTTCTTCTTGTAGTGCACGCAACCCACTACAATGTTTTTCTGTGACTAAATGGCTAGCTTTTATTTCAATAGCTACACTATCTCCAAGCAATAAATCCACTTCATGTTGAGAGGTAGATCTCCAGTAAGACATTGGAATATTTTTTCTTTCGTAGCTTAAAAATGCTCTGGTTTCTAATAATATAAAATGCTCAAATGCTTCACCAAAAAGCTCACTTTTACTTTTAATTTCGCCTCTATTACATAGAGTATTAGTAATACCAATATCAAATAAATAATGTTTTGCTCTACTAATACTTTTACGTTTTTTGGTTTTTAAGTATCCAGGCAGGCGAAAACCGATTAAAGTATCTTCTAATATGTCAATATAGTTTTTTAACGTTGTTGGTGATACTTGGCAATCTGAAGACAATCTTTCGTAATTGATTTCTTTACCATTGCTGAGGGCTATAATATCTAAAAATTCAGCGAATGCTTGAATATTTTTTGTGATAGCTTCCGCTTGAATTTCTTCTTTTAAATAGGTGCCCACATAACTTAGCAATTCTTCCTTAGCATAAGGTTTATTATACACTGAAGGAAGGCCTCCTTGATTGAGATAGTTCAATAAATCAAAATCATGTATTTCACGAGAAGTCAGGGGAAATAAAGAGGCTACCCAAGCTCTTCCAGCCAACAAATTAGCACCTCCACGTTTTAACTTTCTTGCACTACTGCCCGTAAGTAAAAATTTCACGCCTCTTTTTTCTATTAATCTATGAACTTCATCAAGTAAGCTAGGCAATTTTTGTATTTCATCTATTACAACTACTTGATTACTATCTGTAAGCTCTTCTTCAAGAATTTTAGGGCGCTTTAATAAACGGTTAAATATTTCAGCATCTAATAAATCATAGGTTTTAGCTAAAGGTAGTTGTTGAGAAATAAGGGTGGATTTTCCTGTAGAACGGGCCCCAAAAAGAAAAAATGATTTTTTTTCTAATAAGTTACTGATGTTTAAGCTTCTTTTATACATATAAAATCCGTACCTTTGATGTGGATTATCATGAAAATCCACACTTATCATATGGATTATCATGAAAAAATGCAAAAAACTAGTTTTAGCATAAAGCTTCTCTAATAATTAAATCTGCAAATAAAGCGCCTTTGTGAGTTATGAAAAAAATGCCATTTTTTTCTTGCAACATGCCATTTTTTATGAATTTTAACATAATTTCATAAAAGTTTGCCGGCAAAGAACTTTGGCATAAATTAGACAAATACAAGGGGTTCATTCCTGTATGCATATTGCGCAAGCCAAAAGCTAAAGCCTCTTTTAAGGCTTCTTTTGGGTCTAAGAATTCTGTTACAAAGTAATCTTTTTTAGTTGGATCAACAAGCCAGTCTGCTAATAAAGCTTTATTATGAGTGCGCAGTATTCCACCATTAGATAGCCTAGTCATGGAATGGGAAGATGGTCCAAAACCTAAATAATCACTTGATGACCAATATAATTGGTTATGCTTGCTAAAAAAATTATCTTTAGCAAAACTAGATATTTCATATTGAATAAAACCTAAGCTTAATAATTTTTGCTGAATAGTCTCATAAGCATATGCCTGATAGTCGTCAGAGGGAGCTTTTAATTGTTTATTTATAATACGTTTATGAAAGTTAGTACTTGACTCAATAGTTAGTAAATAAGTAGAGAAATGTTTAACACCTAAATTACCTAGTAAATCTAGCATGTTAAGCGTTTCTGTCAGATTTTCACCATCAACACCAATGATCAAATCTATAGATATATTATTAAAATCTTTAGCTAAGAGTAGCTCAATACTAGTTAAAGCTTGTTTTTTAGTATGAGCTCTTCCTAAAAATTTCAAAATAGCATCGTCAAAACTTTGTATACCTAAGCTTATACGGTTAACTAAAGTAGTTGTTAGATCTTTGACATAGGCTAAATTAACATCTTCAGGATTAAGTTCTAAGGTTATTTCGGGATTTAATGTTAATAAATTATTTTCTTTAAAAAAATTAATAATTAAATCTAATTGCGAACTAGGTAATAAAGAAGGAGTGCCCCCTCCAAAATACATAGTAGTAGCAGATTTTTTGGTTACTATGCGGCTTTGGTATTCTTTAATAATACATTGTGCATAGCTAGAATCTGGTGTTTTATTAACTACCAAATAAAAATCACAATAAGGGCAACGCCTGCGACACCAGGGCACATGAAAATAGTATCCCAAATTACTCATTAATGATCCTTGCTTATATTTGATTTTTTTATATAATTTATAAAAACAAACTATCTGTTGAAATATATCTTTGAGTTACTATAATACAATTCTTAGTCCGTCAAATGGTGGGGTTATAAATGACTAAATCGCAAGCCTTACCAGAAATCTTATTGGATGATGAGACAGAAGAGCTTTCAGAAATTTTAGAAAAATTTTCCATAAGACAAAGACTTCGCCCAGGACCGCAAGGGGAAGATGTCTTGCTTGGTGTTGACCAAGACTTAAAAGATGCAGCTTTGATCCTTAAACTAGTAGAAAATGGGCAATTAGATACTATTTTGCCAACCAGAGATAGATCGAAAGATCGTTTATATTTAAGCGGTAAAAATCGTATTTCCATAGATGAGGAAAATGAGTTAGCCTTAAGAGTTCAAAAATATAACGACATTGATGCGAGAAACTGCCTAGTTATGTCCAACATTGGTTTAGTTCACTTAGTAGCTAATCAATTTTGTAGACCGCCTGTAAGATATGAAGACCTTGTGCAAGAAGGTACCATGGGGCTACTTAGAGCCACAGAAACTTTTGAGCCTGGACGGGGAGTACGCTTTTCTACCTACAGCGTTTATTGGATCAGAGCTAAAATACAAAGACATTTACAAAGAATTGATCGAGATGATGTGCCTATAATTACTGGTGCAGATATGTTTGAAGATGATTTAGGCAAAAGGCGCAGACCTAGAGCTAGAAAAATCAGTATAGAACATTCTCAAGAAGATGATTCCTTAAGAAACTTAAGTGAGATAATTCCCTCAGACACTAAAGATCCAGAAAAAGTTGCTCTTGGAGTAGAGCGAGATCGTGTAATCAACGAAGTGCTAAACGGTTTAGTCGATGAGCTTGGCGATGAACGATTAAAAACGGTTATTGAACTGCGTTTATTAACCGATGAACCTCAAACTCTTTCATACGTGGGTGAAAAACTTAATTTATCTCGCGAAGGTGCTCGTTTACTAGAAGCCAAATTATTAAAGCTTGCCAAGCAACGACTAAAAAAATGGCGAAAAACTATTTAGGGCATGTCTCTACGGCTAACTTTTTTGCATAAATGGTATTTAGAAAATTTAAAGCACCCTCATCTCCCAAAAAACCATCTGGAAAAATATTAATTTCCTGACTATGGTAAGCAAAGGCAATATCATTCAAAAAACCATGAATTTTTACTTTGCCATCATCTTCAAAAAATACTTTTACTTTCAACATCAAGCCGTCACTTCCATATTTAATTGGAGTTTCAAAACAAAAAAGTGAAAAGCCCCTTTCATCTTCTTGTTTAAATAATTCTATGTTTTCAAATTTAGAGCTGAATAATATTTTTAAAGCAATTAAAGCAATTGATTCATGTTCAATTTTCTTAACTATATCTAATGATTCATCAAATAGCACAGCACTCATTAAGTTTATTAAATAGGGCCTTATTAGCATATTCATAAATATTTTATTTTTAATATTAAATTCTTTTAATTGATTACTTTTAATATATGATAAAATATTTAGATCATACAACTTTTGGATATCTTCTATATGATCAATTTGAAAAGAAAATAATAAAGTATTTAAGGCATCCCATCTAATACTGCTTTCTCTATCATTAAGAGGCTTTATTATTTCTTTATCGGCATCAAAATTCCAATTTTGTAATTTACTTTTTCGAAAAAATTGGTCTTTTATTTTGTCTAGATATTCTGTTTCGTCATTTAAATATTCCTCTGGAATTTTAGAAAATCCAGTCATAGGATCATATAAATAAAATGGTAATTTTTTATCAACAAAAAAATATTCTTTAACTTCTTGTGGCACAAAGTTTACATAAGAGTGAATTCCTATTCCAATTAACGCCTCTTCTATGGAGCAGTTATCTTTAAGCCTTACCATAAGTTCTGTATGCCCAAAACTTGTAAAACCTTTGAATGCCTTGCAAGTAGGACATTTTCCCTTGTCAACCAATAATCCAAGTCGCACCTGGTTATTTTTTTCAACTTTAGTTTTTATGCCTTCAACGGTGTTTGCAGCACAAGATTTGTATTTGCTATAATCTTTTTTGCCAGTACCCCTTAATCGCGAACAGTTTCCATCAAGAATAAGATTGTCTTTGGCTGGTCCATGCGTACTTCCGTCAATATAAGTGGCTAATAAAACATTTAATTTACTAGGATCATAGATAAGAAAAAATGTATTGCCAGTATAAGCGTCTAAGGGGATATCTTTTATTAAAAAGCTTGCAGAAACACCATCGTTACTTTGAAGAGCTTGATTATATTCGTAATCAAGTGATTTTTCGGGATTATACGAAGATATCTTTTTTTCTGCTCCAAAACCATTAGCTATACTAGGGGTTCTTACTACAACACCTGTTGTAGTAAAAAGTTCTAGAACTTTTGAAGTTTCTTCCATGCTGGCAGCATGTATGGCGAAAAAGTTTATAATTAATAAAAAAAATATAGGTGTTTTCATGAATTAAACCATTAAATAATATTTAATTAAAAAAAATACCATGCTTTTTATTTCAATAAAAGTCTGATGTTGTTAAGATTTAAAAAAATATTAAATAAGATCTTGTATCCACTTTGTATGTCAGACCCTTAAAAACTGTAAATTTTATCAAACTGATCTTTAATGTTATTAAGATATTCTTTAATTAATTCTATAGTTGCTGAATTAAATGTAACTTTTATATTATTTGTTCTAGAGCTAAACTCATAGCTGTTTTGCATCAAGCCATTATTACTAGCTTTTAAAATATCTTGAATATTAATGGCTACTACGGGATTTTTGCACAAAAAATTATTAGGGTTTTTTGCTGTCATATCCCCTACACTTATTTTACTATCACGAACAAAATAAAATGCATTAATTCCTAATTTTAACTTTTGATAATGTTCAAGCTCAGATATACCCAAATCTTTCATAATTTCCATAAATTTATTCTTAGGGGTTTGCGGCGCATTAATTTCTCTAACTAAGAAATTATGAGTACCATTGGCATCATAAACAGCAATTACGGCATTATTTTCCTCTGCACTTTCTTTATCTTCATATTTTTTGCACATGATCACAATGATTTTTTGTGTTATTAAATCATCTTCACTTTCCTCTGACTCCTCTTCGACTTCCTGGCATTCATCATCAGAACTGTCATAAGCGTAAGAGTAAGAAGCCAAAGCGCTAAATAAAAAAAATAGAGTTATTCTGGATATAAATTTCATAACTTTTTCCTTATAAATTGAAATTTTACTAAAAATAAATTAAAAATTTATTTATTCAATAAGGTTTAGCGCACAATAAAGTGCTTAATAACACAATCGTTAATTTTTTTTCTTAACCAAAAAATACCCTCTGATTTTTGGCTTTTGTATACTCTGTTGGTTAAGAGAACAATAATAGCACCTTCGTTGGCGCAGGCTTGTGGATCGATCCATAAAGAAGTTCCTGTAAAACCAAAATGGCCAAAAGCTTGATGTGAAAAAGCAGAACCAGAGCCACTTGGTGTGGGCTTATCAAAACTTAAATAGTTAATCATAAAGTATTTTAGAAGTTTTTCTAAAGGAGCTTTTGGATCTTTATAAGATTTTAGAAAAAATCTTGCCACACGAGAAACATTATCTAAATCCCCAAATAAGCCAGCATGACCCGCAAGGCCGCCCATATAATAGCAATTTAAATCATTAACTTGGCCACTGATTAATTTGTCAGTTGGGGCTATGGTAGGATGAAGAGTAGCGCTTTTACTGGATATAAAGCTTTTAAAGCGCCAATGCTGCATAAAAAATAAGCGAGTAAAGATTTCATTTAAAGAACTATGATACATTTTTTCAAGTAAATACCCCAAAGCCATAAAGCCTAAATCGCAATAAACTCTGGTGTTAGTGCTTATGGGGTTTTCTAAAAATAATTGTTCATAAATATAATTTTTGCTTATTTTTTTATCTTCATAAAATTTTTTGTGGGCAACTAATCCTGATGTGTGGGCCAAAAGTTGTTTTATAGTAGTATCTGGCCAACTTAAAAAAGGCTTTAAATTTAAGCTTAAGCGCTTTTCTATTATAGCCTGAGCAATACTTGGAGTAGTGCCAATAATTTTCGTCAAAGAAGCTAAATCATACAACGTATGTTCATTGGTTTTGACCAAAGGATTTTTGCAACTATGGCCCACATGAAGCTTAATGTCTCCTTCACTTTTTAGGCCTTGGCCCACAAACAAAGATAAAGAAGATGCAATGTCTTTATCATAGGCTTCTTCTAAAATAGCTAACAGTTTGCTGCTCAACATTAAAAAAACCTACAAATAAGTTAAGGTATAAGCATTATCACTACTATGAGTAAGTGTTATGGGCGCCCCAAAAAGTAACGGTAAATTGGGACTTGCATGACCAAAATAGGGCCAATCAAAAAACATAAAATTATGCTCATAACTTAAAGGCAAAATAGTTTCATTGATAATTTCTTGGCGATCATAATCTACATGCCCCAGTATTAAAGCGCTGATTTGCTCTAAGACACCAATATTTTTAAATTGCTGAAACATGCGAAAAAACTGATAGTGTTTAAGATTATTATCTTCTATGGCTAAAATTTTATCTTTAAAAAAATCTATACCCACACTGCCAATCATGGTTTGTAAAGAAGATAAATTCATAACTAATAAGGTGCCACTCACGGATTCTTGAGTATTAAAACTTAAATTGTTTAACAATGGATAATTAATTTGATGGTAATTTTTAGTTATTAAAAGTTTAAGCATTTCATGCTCTGGTTGTTTATTTTTTATGCTAAATAAAACATCAGCATGAATGCCTATGCGCTCATCAAATAAAAATCTGTGTAAATGCAAAATAGTTGCATCAGAAAATCCAATAAGAATTTTTTTTTGAACAGGCGGCAGGTAATTAGCAATAAGCTCCAAAGCCCCTACTCCGCCTCTGACGCACCACATGGCATCACAAAAGTTTACTTCGGCATTTACTAGCTCCTGTATACGCTCAAGCTTAGTACCGTTTAAAAACTTAGGTAGACTATTTCTAGCACAAGTATTGAGAGCTATTTCGTAATTATAATTAATAATATTTTGGCAAGCTTCATTAAGTAAGCTTGCCTCAAAGGTAGCACAAGGAGATACTAGATTTATTATAATTTTATTATTCATATGAAATTTATAACATTAAATTCACAAAGCACCAAGTTTAGGCATGAGCAAATTCCATTAGGCCCGAAGAATTTTTTCTCTTCCAACGAGGATTAAGCTTATGTTCTATGAAATAACCATTTTTTCTCATAATATCCAAAAATCTTTTACGAATATTTTTTTCCAATAATTTTATTCTTGCTCTCGTAGTATTCATAATTTCTGCGCTTTTTTCTTGAGTATTACCTTCAGAAAATCTTAAAGAAAAAAAATCTTGTTCTTCTTGATTAAGGGCATTAATAAAAGTTTCAGTAATATTTTTTAATTCCATATTTTGCAAATTTTGTTCAGGATTATCAGCATAGCTATCTTTACCACCAAAAATAGTTTTATCGCTTGTTTCTACAGTCTCTTTGGTGTTTTCCATATACACTACTCTTTCTCGTTGATGACACTCTCGTAAAACCAAATTTTTTGCTATTGAAAACAAATATGTTTGAAAAGGACGAGTGCCGTCATAATTAATTCTGGTAGAAGGAATGAATGCTCTGGTAAAAGTTTCTTGAATTATTGAATCAACATCCATTCCTGCATCAATGCCTTTGAATCTACAAATGCGTCCTTGAGAAGAAAAACTAAACCCTCCTTGAAGAAACTTTCTTAGAGGAAAAGCATGTTTATTATATAAAGCTAAAAATGCTTTTTTCTCACCTTTTCTATATGAAGTTAATAAATTCTGATCATTTATCATATAATTTTTTTACCTATTCTTGTTTTTTTAATGTCTTTTTTCATATTCGGTGATCAAAAAAAAAGGTTGTCAGTTTTGTCAAAGGGGCTTGGCAATAATTTTAAAAAATAATTTTAATAAAATTTTATATTAAGACTTTTCATTCCTAACGGACTTGCTACAAATGGATTGAACATGAGGTTTTTGAGGACAAAAAATGATTAATTCTAGAAATTTACTTATTATTTTAGCTCTGCATATAAGCTTACAAGCGCAAGGTCAGGCAGATAACTTGCCAAAACTTTTGCCAAAAGAAATTGTTTCTAACACTGAAGAAAAAGAAACTGATAATTTAACAGTTCTACAAAATAATAATTCTCAAGAAAACTGGAGTTTTTTTAGTGACACATCAAGCAATAAAGGTATTTCTAGATTTATTAACGCTCTAGATTTATCGGGTTATTTTCGCACTCGCTTTAATTACATAAGAAATGGTCATTTAGGAACCTATGTGCCGAGCTTAGGATATGGCACTTCCAATATAAAGCCTAATGCTGGTTTATCAGAAAACGAAGATCAAAATAATTATAGCTTTAATATGAGGCTAAAACTTGATCCAACTATCAACGTTTCAGAATCAATAAGAGTTAAATCAAGCATTAACGCTTTTGATAATGTTATTTTGGGTTCATCACCTTCAAGTGCTTCTCTAATAGATATCAAGCGTTTATGGGGAGAGATCAATACTCCAGTGGGTGAACTTAGATTTGGTCGGCTACCTTTTCATTGGGGCTTAGGTATACTTTATAATAGTGGCGATAATATAAACAGTAATTATGGCGATCAAGTGGATGGATTTTTGTTTAGTACACGTATATTTGATCATTATCTTACACCTGGCTATTTTATTTCTTCAGGCGGAGCTTCTACCATCAACCCCTCAGGACAACCAACGCCCATTGCACCAAGACATGTAACTCATACTCTAAGCTTAAGCTTTTTAAAAAGAGAATCTGATTATAGTATTGCGCAAAAAAAATTCCAAGGAATACTTATTTATAACTACGGTATTTTTGCCTCTTATCAAAAACAAAATTTTGATAGTAAAGCTTATAAAGATTCAAATATTGGTACAAGCTCTTTTTGGCAAGCTTTAAGCTATAAAACTTTCCATATAGAATCTGAATTTCTAGGTGTTGTTGGTAAGGAACATAACAATAAAGATAGTAAAATATTACAAGGTGGAGCAGCGCTAGAATCACGATACGGTTTTTTACGTGATCAACTACAATTGGGTTTAAATCTCGGCATAGCCTCTCATCAAACTAGTAGCAGCGATTATAAAACTAATTTTATGTTTAACAAAGCCTACACCATAGATATGCTCATGTACAAAGAAGTAATAGGCTCAGTAGACAGTACTGTTTATATTAAACCTCATCTTTCATATTTTTTCTCTAAAAATCTTGGTTTGCGAGGAGACGTTATTTCTTCTTTGGCACCCAATGGCACTAGTTCACCTTCTGGAAAAAACTTTTTAGGATTAGAACTTGATGCCTCAATCTTTGCGCGCAGCGATAGTGGTTTATATTTCTCTACGAGTTATGGCGTATTATTTCCTTTTGGTCTTGACCATGCAAAGGGCAATTTATCAGCCGCTGATTACAAAATTTATGGTAAAGCCAAAACTGCCCAGGCTATAAATAGCTATTTAGGGATCACTTTTTAATAAATATTTTGTTTAAAAAATGGGCACCCATTTTTTTTCTAGCAATTTTGTGCCTTAAATACACCAATGGATATTGCAATTTGCTTATTTTTTTAGGCAAATGCCATAATCTATGATGCCGATTGGTTTTTAGGTATGATAGTATGCGTATATGACCAAAGTCGTATGGCTTTGGCAGCAGGTAAAACATTATTAAATAGAGGAGAAGTTTCATGACTAAACAAGAACTTGTTGATTGGGTATGTAAACAACAAACAAATATTACTAAAAAAGCTGCTACCGAAATAACCGAAGCAGTTTTTGCTGCTATGCAACACAGTATTAAGACAACTGAAAAGTTTTCCTTCCCAGGATTTGGAACTTTTAATCTACGTTCACGTAAAGCTCGTCAAGGTCGTGATCCTAGAACAGGTGATCCAATTAAGATTAAAGCTTCTAAAACTGTTGGCTTTCGCCCAGCTAAAAGATTTAAAGAACTTTTGGGTAACCGTAAGTAACTAAAAAATACTTATAAATGAGAAAAGCCTCTTAAAAAAGAGGCTTTTTTTGGTGGTCCCGGCAAGACTCGAACTTGCGACCTCCACCTTGTAAGGGTGGCACTCTACCAACTGAGTTACAAGACCAACTATGAACACCATAAAATAAATATTTAGTCAGACAAGTGGGATAAGATAAAAAAAGGAAATAATTTATGTTTAATTTTGCAAATGATTTTTTTGATCCTAGCCATGAGCACATAATGATTCGCAAACTAACCAAAGAGTTTGCCTTAAAACAACTTATGCCTACTGCCCTAAAAAGAGACAAAGAAGAGTACTTTGATCGCAATTTATTCAATCAATTAGGTAATTTAGGCTTATTAGGTGTTTGTGCTCCAGAAGAATATGGAGGTTCAAATATGGATGCTGTAGCCTGTATTATTGTCCATGAAGAACTTTCTTTTGCTGATCCTGGATTTTGTTTGGCTTATTTAGCCCACAGTGTTTTATGTGTTAATAACATTGCCAAAAATGCTTCTAAAGAACAAAAACTAAAATATTTACCTAAATTATTAACTGGAGCGTGCCTTGGAGCCATGGCTATGTCAGAGCCCCATGCAGGTACCGATGTTTTAGGCATGAGCACTAAAGCTATAAGAAATAACGATAAATATCTTATTAATGGCCGAAAAATGTGGATCACTAACGGTGTTGCTGATGAAGATAAAACGCCATGCGACTTGGTTTATTTATACGCAAAGACATCTGATAGTAATAAAAAAAATATTTCTTCTTTTATCATAGAAAAAGGCCAATCAGGTTTTTTTGTGGGTCAAAAATTAACAGATAAGCTAGGCATGAGAGCTTCTAATACTGCTGAACTGGTTTTTGATAATTGTGAAGTTCCTATTGGCCAATTAGTAGGCCAAGAAGGCGAATCCATGCTTCATATGATGAGAAATCTTGAGATCGAACGCTTGGCCTTAGCTGCCATGGCTTTAGGTATAGCTAAACGATGCCTTGATATTATGAATCAATATGCCACACAGCGAGAAGCATTTGGACAAAGCATTAATAACTTTGGTCAAATAAAAAAATATTTAGCGCAAAGCTATGCCCAATTTAAATCAGTTAAAGCTTTTGTTTACTTAACCGCTCATAATTTAAATTTAGGAAAAAATAACAAGAGAATAGACAGCGATGCAGCCAAGCTCTTAGCTTCAAGCATGGCCAAAGAAGTTGCCGATAAGGCCATACAAGTTCTAGGTGGTTATGGCTATATGGGCGAGTATGTTGTTGAAAGAATGTGGAGAGATGCCAAGCTTTTAGAAATTGGCGGTGGAACCATAGAAGCTCATGAAAAAAATATTGCTCAAGATTTAGCAAGAAATCATAATGCTATCTTTGAATGATCTAAAAAAGCATGAACTTTTCATGGATAAAGCCCTAAAACTTGCACAAGTTTCCTTTGATTTAAACGAAGTGCCAGTAGGGGCTATTGTAGTTCATAAAGACCAAGTTATTGGCCAAGGATATAATTCTAAAGAACTCACACAAAATGCTTTGGCCCATGCGGAAATAATGGCACTTAATCAAGCTCAAAAGTATTTAGGTAGCTGGAGGCTTACAGATTGCTACGTGTATACAAGCCTAGAGCCCTGCTTTATGTGTGCAGCAGCATTAGTACATACACGCATTTCAGGCTTAATATTTGCTGCCAGCGATAAAAAATTTGGCGGTATTGTGAGTATCTATGAAATGTCCAGAGATAAAAGGCTTAATCATAGCTTTGATTTTTTAAGCGGTATTAGAGAATATGAAAGCAGTAATTTATTAAAAAAATTTTTTAGAAAAATAAGAGAAAGAAAAAAATAAAATTAGAGCTGTTTTTAAAACACTTGCTTACCACCCACAAAAGTTTTTAGTACTTTGGTAGCTAAAAACTCAGTTTTAGTAAGCTTAAAGATATTCTCTTTGAAAACAATAAAATCTGCCAAAAAATTAAATGCAATTTTGCCTTTTTGATGTTCATTAAACTCGGCATAGGCTGCATCTTCATAATAAGCTTTTAAGGCTTGCTTCATGGTGAGTTGCTGAGTACCAGGCCTACTTACCGCAGCATATAAGCCTAATATGGGGTTTAAATCTTCCACAGGTGCGTCAGAACCGAAAGCTAGTTTAGTGTTGTGTTGCAATAAACTCGCCCATGGATAAGCTTTTTTTTCTAAGTCTTTCTCACCTATGCGTGATGGCACCCATGATATGTCACTTAGATAATGAATTGGTTGCATACTGGCTATGACATTAAGCTTACTAAATCTTTCATGATCACTTGGGTCTATTATTTGAGCATGCTCAATGCGCAATCTTTTGTTAAAAACTTTATTTTGCGCTTCTTCATAGGCATCTAGCACTAGTTTATTGGCAGCATCGCCAATGGCATGAGTGGCTATTTGAAAATTATGTTTAATAGCCAATTTGGTTTTATTTACTAAATCACTTTTAGTTATGAGCAGTAAGCCTTTATTGCCTTTATCATCAGCGTAATCTTGCAAAAGCAAGGCTCCTCGCGAGCCCAAGGCACCATCTGCAAAATATTTTATGCTTCTAATAACAAGCAAATTATTATTATTTTGTGGCCCTTTTGCTAAATAATTATTTACTAATTTTTCATCACTGCCATCAAGCATGGCGTAAACGCGCGTGTTTAGTAATTTTTGTTGAGCCATTTGAGTTAATAAATCTAATGTCTCTTTATCGGTGGAAGCATCATGAAAAGAAGTAATACCCACGCTCGAAGCTTTTTTTAAGGCCAGTTCTAAATATTTTTTTTTGGTGTTTTGTGTAGTTATTAAAGGACTTACTAAATTCATAGCGTTATCAAGTAAAATGCCATTAATAATTTGGCCCCCAAAAGGCGCCTTGGTTTGCTGTGTTATAAAAGCAGCTTTTAGGGCTTGGCTATTTACCCAATATGCGTGCCCATCTGTTCGAATTAAGCATACCTTATGATTTCTGCTAACACTGTCTAGCATGCTTGAGTTAGGAAATTTTTTATCAGCCCACAAATTTTGATCCCAGCCCCTGCCAATAATCCAAGAATTAGGAGCAGCCTTTTTGGTTTCTTTGCTTATTAAATCTAGTATTTGCTGTAAGGATTTATTTTTTAGGTCTAAAATACTTAAGCTTCTTCCTAAAGATACCAAGTGTGCATGAGATTCTATAAATCCGGGCATGACAAATTGGTTTTGTAAATTAATAATATTTTTAGTTAACGTTTGAATTTTTTCGCTTTTATCTATTAAAATAAATTTGTGGTTTTGTACTAAAAAAGCATCTTCTTGAAGAATTTTTTCTCCATCAAATATTTGGGCATTAATAAATCCTGTAAGCTCTAAAGCACAAGAGGTATAAGAAATATTCATAGCCATCACCCATAAAAAAAGTTTAAGCATAGTTTTAATACTCTTTTTTTAACTCAAATCTGATATTTTTGACTTTGCTAAAAGCGGTATCTTTTTTGAGCAAATTAATTATTTCAAGTTTTCGATAGGTTAAAGCATACAAAGAGGAACTATTATTTACTTCTACCAATAATAAAGAATCATTTTTATCTACAAAGCCTAAAGGGCGGCATAAAAAAAATAACTCATCACCTAAAAGAGTATGAATATTGCTATCACAAAAAGCCTGAGCTTTAGTTAATAAGCCATAAAGCATACCTTGGCCTTTTTTTGCTGCATCAGGTTTTGAGGTAAGATTTAAAAGTTTTTGTTTAATGTCTTCTTTTGGGTACTTTTTTTCAGAAAGTAAGCAAGTAAGATTATCTTTTAAGGGGTGAGTTTTTAATAGTATCTGCTCTCTAATTTTATTATTTTGCTGCTGTTGTTTTTTATACATCATAAAAGCGGCTTTATTGGAAGCTGAATGCTCTGAATACCCTTCTTTAAGTAAAGTTTTTATGGTATTAGAAACAACGTTTTTTAAATTTTTATTTTTTGTAGGCATTCTAGATTCAAAAAAATGGTACTTTTGAGCAAGAGTGATGCTCTCAGAAGCAAAATTTTGAATAGCTGGTAAAAAATTTGAGTTTTTAAGTTTATGAGCATAAAATAAAAGAGTTTTTTCTATAATTGACGTGTCTTTGCCTGATAATAAAAAAAGGTGATTTATAGCAATGTTGAAACTATCTGTAACAATATTTTGGGAATTGTTTTTTCTAAAATGCTCAATTAGCTTAGTTTTTAAGTAGTGTGTTTGTTCTTTATGAAAATTATCGTTATTACTCATTTATTCTTCGCCTATAAGGTTGTAGATAACTTAAGCATAATAATAGATTTCGCCAATACTAAACCCTAAATAAACTGGTAAGCTATGGATTTAACAAATAAAGTATATACAATAAACAATGGTTTTTTAAATAATCATACTGATAAAAAGATTTTTTTTAGATCATCCATACTTAGCAATAATATAGGTAATATTTTAATCATCCACGGATTTGGTGAGCATAGTGCTCGTTATGCCTACGCAACTTACTGTTTAAATAAAGCAGGATTTAATGTTTATGCTTTTGATTTAATAGGTCATGGGTTATCAGGCTCAACTAGAGGCTTTATTAAAAATATTGATGACTATGTTACTTGCGTTGAACAAATGATAGAATTAATTAAAAAAAATCATCCTAATGAAAAAATCGGATTATTAGGTCATAGCATGGGAGGCCTAATAGCTATTTTTACAGTACAAAAATGCTTTAAGGACATATATTGCCTAGTGTTATCAAACCCTTTGTTAAAAATTAAGGCCATGCCTAGTGTATATAAACATTATTTAGCCAATATAATGGCTATTGTTAATCCTTATTTACGCCTAGCTTCCACTGTCAAACCCCAATATTTATCCAATAACGAACAAAGCAATCAAGAATATGCACAAGATAGGCTCATATTAAAATCTGTTTGTATTGGCTGGTATCGACAAATTTGTTTAGCCTTAAAAAAAGCACAAAGCTTAGTATTACCGCTGCCAACTCTTATGCAACTTAGTGTTAACGACCAAATAATCGATAGTGTAGCGGCACAAGATTGGTTTACTAACTTAGAAAAAAAACACCATTATGAACTCAAAACATATGAAAATGCTCGTCATGAATTATATCATGAAAAAGAACGAGAAATATATGTAAATGATATGATTAAATGGTTTAAAGATCACTGCTAATAGTTCATGTTTAGTAAGGTTTTTAATGTCTGGTCGTCTATTTTAATACTTATAGTTTTTTCTTGGCTGATTATTACTTGCCCTGGTTTAAAATGCTTTTGTTTTTTAACCCATTTTACTTTTGTATATTGGACTGTCCCTACCTTATCTTTATTTTTACTAAAATATAGAGCAAGCATAGAAGCTTCTAATAAAGTATTCATTGGCAAATCATCTTTGGCATATTTTACTATTACATGAGACCCAGCTTGATCTTTTACATGAAACCAAAAATCATTGCCATTAGTATTAAACTTAAGCATTTGATCGCTATCTTTTCCGCTTTTGCCAACTAAAATTTTTATATCATCGCTGGATAAAAATTCTTTATAGGCTAGTCTTTTGCTAGATTTAGCTTTTATAGGCGTACTAGGAACTAAATTTTGATTTAAATTTATGTGGCTTTTTGCTAAAATGATTCTTTCTTTTATTATATTTATAGCTCTTTTAGCTTTTTTAATATTTTTATATAATTTTTCTAAATAAATTTTAATAGAGCAAGTATGATCTAATGCAATAGCTATTTCTTTGAACGGCTCTAAGCTGTAATCTATGCAAACTAAGATTTTATCGCCAGGTTTAACTAAGTGTAAATTATTTTTAATTAAATCAGCCTCATGCTCTCTTTTTATATAACTTTCCCATTTTAATAAGTCATTATTTAAATTAGCTAAAAGCTTTTGTTGTTTTTTTTGCTTTTTAAGTAAAATATTTTCTTCATTAATTTGATAATTTTTTTTATATAAAAGTAACAATTTTTGTTCTTTAAAAACCGCCGTTTCATCTGCTTTATTACTTAATAAAAGCTTAATTTCACCGACTGTAATAGCTGCATAATTATTATCATTTAAATCAATGGTAACTAAAGAATTTAAAAAATATTTTTTAAGAATTAAAATAAAATTATTATTAGTTTTTTTATCTGTTGGCTTAACTTTTTGTGTGTAAATAAATTTTTTTTCATCAGCATTAAATATTAAAAAATATTTTTTAGTCTCTCGAGAATAAATCTCAAATACTATTGATGCATGGCCAGTATGCCAAATTTTTTGAATTATAGTCATATTATGAGAATAGGCTTCTTTTTTTATCGAGGCTAAATTTCGTATCAAAGTCTTTACAAATAAACAACGTTAAAAAAGCAAAATTTAAAGATATATGAGCAAATAAGTCGCTTTGTGAAGAAAAAAAACTTACACAATTATAGTACCAAAAAAAACTGGTAAAAATATGCATTAATAAAGCAAATAAATAAGTTAAATTTTTATACGAACCTAGTATAAAAAACAGTCCAAAAACCAGTTGGCACGAGCCTAAAAGCACAGCAATTGAATTGCTTATATTAAGAGAATAATGCAATGCTATTTTTTCAATACTGCTATTGGGATTTACCATTTTATCAATGGCTACAAATAAAAAAAACAGTCCTAAGCCTAGCCTTAAAAAAAATAGGCCAAACAGCAATTTATTACGCTCACTCATACAACTTAAATCTCCTGAATAAAATCAAGCATTTAGTTATTAAAATTATTCTTTCGTTATTTTTAATAAAATTCTATTAAATAAATTGATATAGAAGTTATATAAAACTTTTAAACGCTTATGGCAACAAAAATAAAAAACCAATCTTTATTTTATTAAAGACTGGCTGTTTATTAGGTTTTATCCTAAATAGCTATTATGGTTTTTTAAATCTAATAGCTTTATTAGAACTTAGTAATGTTTGGTTAAAAGAATATTGAGTAAATATATCTGGATTAGTTTGTAGACCAATAGTCGCAGATCCTCCATTGCCATACTCAACAGAACCCAAATCTATGTCTAGATAGTTAAATAGCACATCTGAACTATTTTCAAAAAAGACAACTTGGAAAGTAGCAGTTTTAGTAGAAGGTTCATCATAATAGTAGCCATATCGCTCAACATTTCTCCATTCGATAACTAATTCTCTATTGGGCGCTTCACCTATTACTGCATAATAAACATTGCCTTTCTCATTAGGGCTTAAATCATCCCAATAAGGAGCAATAAATGTAGTGAAATCAGATAGTGGCAATGCAGTGTTGTCAAAATCAAACTTATCCGCCTCACTAAAACTTACTACACCATTAGAACTAATGTGTAATTCATTAAAGCCAGAATATCCACCAAACGCTATGGGAAAATCTAGAGTTATAGAAGCTTGAGTATCATCGCCTAAATTCAGATTAGTGCCCTCAATGCTACGATAATTAAACTCTTCTTCTTCATTAGTATATGGTTTTAAAAGAGAACTATCATAAACATTGGCAGTTAGTGTTTCATTGTTAGGAAAGTATATGGTAAAAATACCAGCTGTATCTGTTGACCAAAAACCACTATAAACACCATCATTAGCTACTTTATCTGCTCCTTCACCATTATCTAGTAGCGTAAAAGCATTACCGCTACTATCAGTAATTACTACATCGCCATTTGGCTGTTCACAGTTAATATTCATAACAGATAAGCTAATAGTGCCACCACTACCTACTAAAAAGTTATTTTCTACTGGAGTAAGCCTTTGAGTTACTATTTGATTAGCGCAACTAAGAGCTCCTTGGCCGTTAGTATCGATTGCTCTTATGCGTCGTCCTGAAATAGTGAGATCTTTTAAGCTATCAACTGGTGTACCAGAGGAAATGATTAGGTTTCTGATTTGTTTATAATCATAGTGTGGGTATTTAATTTTGATCATCCCAGCTAAACCGCTCACAAAAGGGGTAGCCATAGAAGTACCGTCCCAAGTATCGTACTTATCACCAAGCACCGTACTAAATATTTCTGCTCCTGGAGCTGCCACATGAACTGTATGCTTACCAAAATTAGAAAAATCTGCCTTAGTATCTTTTCTATCACTGGCAGCAACAGAAATTACATTGGAAAGATCATAATCTGAAGGATAAGTATCTACTAGATCATTGTTAGCATAATCATTAGATGCTGCGGCAATAAACAAAATACCTGCGTCCTGATGAGCTTTTATAGCGTCTTTTAGAGCTTCTGAATTTTCACTGCCACCCCAAGAGTTACTACTGGCTACAATATTTACTGGATTATTAGGTCTGTTTTTTAGTTTTAGCAAATATTCTAAGCATTCAATAGCATCAGAAGTACTACCAGAACCATTGGCATCTAAGAATTTACATCCGATAATTTGTGCATTTGGCAAAACTCCTCTTCCACCATAAGGATTGTTATGCTCTGCGGCAATAATTCCAGAGCAATGACTTCCATGACCATGATCATCCATTGGATCACCATTATCACTTGATGCATTAAATCCGTGAACATCATCAATTACGCCATTATTATCGTCATCAATACCATTATTTGGTATTTCTTCTGTATTGATCCAGCTGTTTTTTATTAAATCTGGGTGTTTATAGTTTAAACCCGTATCGATTACTGCGATTACTGGAGCTGTAGTATCAGATAGCTGCTCCCATGCTTCTGAAGCATTAATATCAGCATCATTTTTTTCTTGGTTTTGACCAATATTATTTAGGCCCCATTGTTCAGATAAATTGGGATCTTTGGTATCTATGGGAGGTTTTGGCTCATCTTCCCATGGTGGTATAAATGGTGGAGGAGTGAAAAAAGCTTTTAGCTCATAATCAGGTTCAACGAAAGCTACTTTAGGATTATTTTCATAAGCTCTAATGGCAGCTTTAATGGAAATACCTTTGGCAACTTCTACCACATCTATTTTTGGTGAATCAAAAGATTTAACAATATAAGCTCCAGCTGAAAAATGAGCTTTATTATTAATTGGGGAGCTTTCATCCTTATATTTAACTAATAAGCGTCTATTCTTATGGAACTGTTTAAGTTGATTGTATTCTTTTTTGTTGCTATGAGTTACTCCAGCCGTGGAGTTTTGGCTTGCTGTGAGTATCGCAAAAGAAACTGCGATAGTTTGGCAAAACTTGTTCATCTATTGGGCCCCCCCGTTTACTAAATAAGCTCATTTGATTATTAGTGAAAGATTTTTAGGAAAATGAGCTAAATAAATTGTAAAATAATTGGGGTCTTATAAGCAACAATAAAATTCTTTTAAATGAAAATTTAATTTATTATTCAATAAACTCCGATGTTTATTAAGAAATTAATTCCGATAAATTTTAAAAAAATATACATTTTTAACAAAAAATACTAAATTAAATAGATCGACCACCATCAACTGCCAAAAGTTGACCGGTTATATACTGGCCTTTTTGAGCTAAAAACAACACAGCTTCAGCAATTTCTGAGCCGGTACCAAGCCTTTTTTGTGGAATTTGTGCTAAGGTTTTTTCTCTATACTCCAGTGTATGAAAATCTTGGAACATAATAGCCCCTGGAGATATGGCATTTACTCGTATAGTAGGTGCTAGCTCTTTAGCCAAAGACTTAGTTAAAATAGCCAAGCCTGCTTTGGTAACTGCATAGTGAGAAAAATTTATGCTAGGCCTATCCCATAAAGCGTCTAGTATATTAATCACGCAGCCATTATTTACTTTGAGCACTTCTAGTAAGGATTGAGTTATAAAAAAAGGAGCTGTGAGATTTATAGCCTGCATTTCTTCATATTCTTTTCTAGAAATATCCAAAAAAGATTTCGGATAAAAAATAGAAGCATTATTTACCAGTAAATCTAAGCTGGTTAATTTATTTTTAACTCTTAAACATAACTCGTCTTGGCCTTTTTGTTCTGACAGATCGGCCTTTACTAAGTCTATAATTTGCTCAGCATAAGGACTATTTTTTACCCAATCTTGCAATTCTTTAAAAGAACTATGTGCGCAAAGTATCACATGATAGCCATTTTTTAATAATTCTATACTGATATCTTTGCCAATTCTAAGGCCGGCACCACTTACTACTGCAGTTTTCATTAAGACTTAATCCCTAAAATTATTAAAGCTAAGCTCTATGGCTAACTCTTTACTTTTTAATGCTTGTATAACTTCTTGCAAATCATCTCTTTTTTTACCGGTAACTCTTACTGCCTCACCTTGTATAGATGGCACTACTTTTAAGCTTTTGTTATCTTTAATAGTTTGCACAATTATTTTAGCCTGATCTTTATCAATACCTTTTTTAATTTTAACTAAAATGCCATACAAGTTACCGCCCTTTGGGATAGCATCTTTGGCTTCTATAAATTTAAGAGAAATTTTTCTTTTTATAAGCTTTTCTTTTAACACATCTAAAACAGCTTTTACCCTATCTTCACTATTGGCAATTAATTCGTATGAGTCATCTTCTTTAACTACCAATTGGCTATTTGTGCCTTTAAAGTCATAACGTTGCTGAAGTTCTCGCTCTACTTGATCAGTGGCGTTTTTTAATTCATGGCTGTCTATTTCAGACACAATATCAAAGGATGGCATACTTACTACCTCAACAAAAATTTTTTAAGACTATAGGTGATGAACTACTCTCTCGCAAGCGGTTTTTATATAAAATATTGAATAAAAAGAACAATAAAAAGCATGCATTGACAGTTATTAAATACACTAATATCATTAAATAATGAGAAAAAAACTATTATCTAATAACTTTTTGACAATTTTAGCTATAGTATTAGGTATTTGCGTAGGTTACGTAAATATCGATTATCTAAACAGCGCAAGCGATGTGATTGCCGAGCTTTCAGTAAAGCTTATGAAGCTTATTGCTTTGCCATTGTTATTCTTATCAATTATATCTTCTGCGGCTCATTTTAAAAATACTGAACAAATTAAAATATTAGGCTCTAAAATAGTCAAGTATACCGTGTTTACCACGCTTATTGCAGCAGTGCTCGCTGACATAATTTTTTGGGTGGCCTCGCCCTATTTGCTCAGCCAAGAATTGGTTACTACTAATACGAATGCCCAAACACAAGCCACCAAAGGCTTTTTTAGCACTTTACTATCTATGGTACCTGATAATTTATTAAAGGCTTTTTTAGAAAATAATGTTCTCGCAGTGGTAGCATTGGCTATTTTATTTGCTTTAGCGCTTTTAAGCATCAAAGAACAAGATAAAAAAGAAGTGGTATTTAGTTTTTTTAGCGGAGTTTTGTCCGCTATTATGCGCATGGTTCATGTGGGTATTAAGTTTATACCATTATCAGTATTTGCTTTTGTGAGTATCCTAACTAAGCAAATAGCCCATGATAAATCTGATTCTCTCAATGCTATTTTAGGCTTAATCATTACGGTAATATCGGCTAATTTAATACAAGGCATGATTATTTTGCCAATTTTTTTAAAAGCAAAAAAAATCTCTCCCATACAATTATTTTTACATGTTAAAGAAGCTTTAATCTTGGCATTTTTTACTCGCTCATCCACAGCTACGCTACCCTTAACCCTAGACGTCGCAACCAAAAATGCAAAAATCAGTGATAAAGTGGCTCAGCTAGCTCTTCCCTTATGTACTACTATAAATATGAATGGCTGTGCTCAGTTTATTTTATTATCCACCTGTTTTGTGTCGTATTACACAGGCAATGCCCTCGATACTTCTGGGCACGTGGCCATGATATTTTTAAGTGTGGTGGCAGCAATTGGTAATGCTGGTGTGCCCATGGGTTGTTTTTTCCTCTCAAGCTCTATTTTGGCTGCTAACGATGTGCCCCTTTATTTAATGGGCAGCATATTGCCCCTTTATGCCTTTATCGACATGGTAGAAACCAGTCTTAACGTTTGGTCAGATGTTTGTATTGCTAAAGTAGTGGATAAAGAAAGTTCTTCAAATTAAGGAAAATTAATTTTTAGTAAGCTCTTATAGTGATCCCTTGTTGCCATTTATTCGCACACCGCAAGGACAATCTCCGTTGGAATTGGCAAAAGAATTGCAGCATACTCATAATGATGCTCCAGCTATTGTGGAATTGAAGAATGTCCTACTTACAAAGCAGCTATGGCGTCCATTTCCACTAAAGCAGCTTTAGGCAATGCTGCAACTTGCAGGCAAACTCTGGCAGGTTTATGATCGCTAAAAAACGTTTCATAGACTTGGTTAACTTTATTGAAATCGTTAATATTTGCTAAATATACAGTCACTTTTACCACGTTATTGAGGCTGGCATCGCTGGCTTTTAGTATAGCTTGCAAATTTAATAATACTTGCTTGGCTTGCAGTGCCACATCGGTGGTTAAAATAGCCATTTCGTTTGGGCAAAGGGGCAGCTGGCCAGATACAAACACAAATTTTTGAGCAGTGCTTACTATGGCTTGAGAATAAGGGCCTATGGCTTTAGGAGCATCGTTGGTAAAAATAGCTTTATTCATTATTTTGCCTCAAACATCTTACAAAAGTAAATTCTATCGTCGTCTTTTGCGTTTAAAAAAGTTTCTTTTAAGTGAGGAGTTGTGGGATAAAGCATGGCGCAGAGCTTTTTTTCTTTGCAAAAAAATGCACAGTCTTCACAAGAAGCTTTAAAATTATAATTATTTACTTCTTTGCGATAATCTTGACTCATCTTTATCCACATAATTCACTCGCTAATCAATAGTTATACAAATTTTACCAAAGTGTTTTTTTGAAGCCATAAAATTTAAGGCTTGGGGCACTTCATTAAAACCAAATTCCTTAGCAATATAAGGCTTAATTTGTGTATGTGCTAGTACCTTGTTCATTTGTTGAAAAGTTACTCGAGAACCCACAAAAATGCCGTTAATATGCAAATTATTCATAAGTATGGGGATAAGATTAATAGTGGCTTCATTGCCGCCCAAAATACCAATCATAGCAATATGGCCATTTCGTTTAGTGACACTTAAAGATTGATTAATAGTGCTTGCGCCGCTTACTTCTACTACTAGCTCTACACCTAAGCCGTTGGTTATTTCCATGACTTCTTTGTGCCAATGAGGGTTTTTTTGGTAATTAATTAAATATTTGGCGCCAATAGCTTTACACGTTGCTAATTTTTCATCACTACTGGAAATGACTATACAGTTTAAGCCTAGTAAATTAGCAAATTGTAGAGCAAAAATAGAAACGCCGCCCGTTCCCATAATTAAAATATGGTCGCCTGGTTTTAAAATAGATTGATTAAATATGGCATTAAAAGCGGTAAGCGCTGCGCACGGAAGTGTGGCACCTTGAGAAAAAGATAAATAAGAGGGTATTTTTACTAGGCCCATAGACTTAAAGATGCGTTCTTCACACAAAACACCATCAAGGGGGCTTCCCAATGCGCTTTCTTGAGGATTAGTGTGCACACTATCGCTTAAATAATCGGCAAAAAAGCAACTAGCTACTTTATCGCCAATGCTAAAACTGCTCACTTCAGCGCCAACTTCAGTAACTTCGCCACAAGCATCACTTAGAGGTATTAAGGGTAATTTTTGTTTAGGATTATAAAGGCCATTTATAACCATTAAGTCTCTATAATTAAGCGAGCAAGATTTGATTTTTACTCTAATTTCATCGGGTTTGATAGTGGTGGATGGTAGGGATATTTGTTTTAAATTTTCTATTCCAAAGCCATTATTTATCTGCCAAGCGCGCATAAACTTCTCCATTAAAGAATTAACCAACCGTTTCTACGTGCCACGCCTTGTGCGAGGCATCCAGACAATTACCTTTACAATTGTAAGAATTAGTTTTCTGGATACTGTGAACAAGTCACAGTACGTAGGAATCATAAAGTAGTAGCCCTTAAACGCTTGTGATAATAATTAAAATCCCTTAATTTTTACGAGTTTTTTTATTCATACTTTTAGTAGCCATTTGTATTAAAATTTTATCTACTTCTGCAGATAAAGCCTTGGGAAGCATTTCTTTATTTTCGTGCCATTTTTCTACTAGTTGCATCAGTGTATTTTGTGCTTGTTTTTTTGCTTCTTTAGTAACTTTTTGCACTTTTTTTTCTAAGGTTACATAGCTTTTTTCATATACTTTCATAAGCTTATTAAGTTCTTTGCTCGCTTCTTCTTTCACATCAGTAACTCTTTCTTGCATTTGGTCAAATAATAGAGCCGCTTTTTGCACCATTTGTAGATGTTCAATGCTTTCTGGCAAGGATTTTAATATTTTTGCTTTTATGCGTGAAGTGTTGGTGGTTTTAGTCTTTTTAGTTGCTTTTGCTGCTTTTGCTTTTTTGGCACTAGATTTTTTAACTTTTTTATCCATATTTTTACCTATTTTTGCAGTTATTTCATTAAAATTATAATCTTAAGCTCTTTTTGGCGTTATTTTCTAAGGATTATTTATTTTTACTTGCATTTTAATGCTATTCTGCCCTTGATTTCATTAAGTATTGTAATAGAACAATAAATTCATAAAATATTTTATAGCAGATTTATTTATTTTTTATGTTATTAAAAATTACTATAGTTATACTGGTTTTTATTAAAATATATGTTATATGAGTAATTGGCTAGGTAATAAATAGCATAATAAATATATAAAATTTATAGGTTTAATCATGAACGAAAATATACAATCTAAATCTTTTTTACAGAAATCAAGAGATCTTTTTTGGCCCATTTATGGAAGCGAGCATAAAATTTGGTTGCCCATGGCTACTATGGTTGGATTAATATTATTCAATTATACGGTAGCTCGGAATGTCAAAGACGGTATGGTTATGGCTGCAACAGGCTCTTCAGCTATTGTTCCTTACCTAAAAACCACGTTGGTTTTACCGGCTGCTTTGTTATTCTTTGTTATTTATTCAAAACTTTCCAATATGCTTGGCAAAAAAGCATTATTTTATACAATAGTAGGTGGTTTTATTGCTTACTTTGTGTTTTTTGCTGCTGTGCTTTATCCATTGCATACTTATTTGCACCCCACTACTAGTGCCGATTATTTACAAAGCATTTTACCGCCAGGCTTAAAAGGATTGGTTGATTGCTATCGTGTTTGGACCTTTTCCTCATTTTATGTGATGTCTGAACTTTGGGGTTCTGCTGTATCGGCTTTAATGTTTTGGCAGTTTGCTAACGATGTTATTAGAGTAAACGACGCGAAACGCTTTTACTCACATTTTTATATATTAGCTAACGTTTTTACCGCACTTTCTGGTGTGGTAGTAAATAGATTATCGCAAGTACAAAAAAATCTGCCAGCAGGTGTAGATCCATGGCAAGTTTCCTTAAATAATATCGTTGGAGTCATGACCATAGCTGGGTTATTAATTCTTGGTTTATATTATTACATGAATAAACACGTTTTTAATGAAGCATATTTAACTAAAGTAGCTGAAGAGAAAAAATCTAAACCTAAGAAAGAAAAAGTCAAAATGACCGTAATGGAAGGTATTAAATACATATTCTCTTCTAAATATTTGGGTTTAATAGCTATTTTGGTAACTTGTTATGGTGTAACTATTAACTTAGTAGAAGTGACTTGGAAAAATCAAGTTGTGCTACAATTCCCAACAAAAAATGAATATTCAGCTTTTATGGGTTACTTGTCTATTTCCACAGGAATTGCGACTGTTGTAGCAATTTTCTTTGGTTCTATTTTGACTCGTAAGCTAGGTTGGAAAATAGCAGCGCTAGCTACGCCAGTAGTTTTAGGTGTAACTGGCTTATTATTCTTCTTATCCATGGTAGCTCCAAGTTTAGTATCTCCAATAGGGTTATTATTTGGTATATCACCGTTGATGTTTGGTGTGCTCATTGGCTTAGCCCAAAACGTATTAAGCAAAAGTATCAAATATGCTTTGTTTGATCCTACCAAAGAAATGGCTTATATACCCCTAGATGACGTAGCAAAAATGCGTGGTAAAGCTGCAGTTGATGTGGTTGCTGGTAGATTTGGTAAATCTGGTGGTAGTGCCATACAAATAGTATTCTTGGCTATGTTTGGTTCTATTGGCGTTATTGCACCATATTTAACTGTCATATTTGCTATTATGATTGTTGCTTGGTTGTATGCTGTTGGTGCTTTAAGTAAAGAGTTTAACAAAGCTTGTAAAGCTCAAGACGAACAAGCATAGTTTTTAAGTAAATAATTACTACAAAAAGTCTTGTATAACTACAAGGCTTTTTTGTTGTTATAGGAATCTTTGGGGAATCTTTTTGTTTTCATTGGGAGCTAATTTAAAATAAATTTAGGTTAAAGATGTTACATATTAAGCATAAAATTAAGATACTATGTATATTTTCAGGTATGTTTGCAGCGACACTTTTATCTCATGATCTAGAATCAGCTTATTATCCCGCCTATAAATTGAATAATAAAGAAAAACTTATTGAATTAGAAAATGAGTTTTTGAAAGAATTTCCAGATTTTCCTAACAAAGAATATGATTCAATAGAAATTGCATGTTTTTTTTATGAAAGAAGTATTTGTTATAATTTTTCAAAAACAGAATCTCTAGATAAGGATGATTTTTCTAATGGGTATGGCTTCATACATTTTTTAGCAATTCATAATAGGCCTATTCTAATAAATGCCGTAGATAAGGCACTTGATAATGAAAATACAGAAAAGGTCTATGGCCTAGACCTACCATGTTATATTTACGAGACACTAGGTAGATACAAGCCTTGGCAGACGGCTGTTACACATAAGTCATGGAACGCCTTAGAAACTCTACTCAATTGTAAAAACCCCATAGGGCTTGCTAATCCATATGACGATGTTGCTTTTCAAGAGATTTGTTACCGATGTGAATTCATTAATAAAAAAAAATATCTATTATTATTATGTCTAAGACCAGATTTCCAATACTATGTAAGGGGTTTGCAAACAAATAGTTATACATCTGATTGCAATAGCTTGCAAAAATTAAACGTTTTACTCAGTAATACTTCACTAGGCCATCTTTACCCATTATTTAAAATGATACACTTATGGAGATTTTCTCATCCTATTTCAGATTTAGGGTTACTTAAAAGAAAAATTATAGATTTACATTTAATTTCTATAAATAAAGATATGATAAAAGAAATATTCATGTCACTCTGTAAATTCCCAGTTTTAATAAAAAATCTAGATTTAATGAGTAATATTTGTGAGCATATAAAAAATTTTAAAGATATAAATACAGACTTTGTAAAGAATGTTAAATCTGCAATAGAGTCCAATCAAGTATCAGAAGTTACAGCTAGATTAGAAGAATTTGAATTTGAAATTAATATTAGTCAAGAAGAAGATGATATGGATATAGATATACATAGTATACAAAACCTTAAAATAGATGATCTTGACGACAATCAAGCTCTAGTAGAAGAAATCGATGAACTGGTTACAAAATGTAGTGGGTCAGATAGAGAAAAATTACTATCTTTACAAAAAGAATTTATTGCATTCATAAATTATACAGACAATATAGCAAAAATTATTGATCAAATTAAACATCTAAAACTAAAAAAAGAAAGTGATATGGAGTATTTAATTACCCTTTGTAGAGAAATACAAAAAGCAGAAATTCCTAAATGTTTAAGCGATACTATTAAAAATAAACTCCAAGTATTTGGAGAAGATCTTTGTAAAATATTCCATAATAACATATGCATAAAAAAATACCTCATGGAAGAATTTAATCGTCAGCATAAGCTTATTTGTGAAATAAATACTTACAAGTCGTTTGAGGACAGTATTAGAAGCTGGA
>CAZBMJ010000028.1:0-31859 GCA_964493205.1 uncultured Myxococcales bacterium | reverse complement strand
AAATAACCAGCAGCGGCCTTAAGTTTATGTATTTTATACTCGTCTATGAGTTCTACAGAGCGAGTTTTTAAAGAGTTTTCTAAAGTTTTGATCTCATTTTTTTTATCTTCTATTTTACGAGCTTGAAAATCTATTTCTTCTTTACGAGAAAGCAAATTTTGTTTTTCTTCTTCCAGATTAGCTTCTAATTTTTTAACTAAAGAAGAATAATAATCAATCATAGGCTGATTATTTGAGTTTAAACTTTCTTCAAGTTTATTTCTATAAGATGATAATTGTTTTTTTAAATCTAGAATTTCCTGTTCTATCCATTTTTTATCTTCTTTAAAGCTTTCTTTTAAATCATCTGTGATTTTTTGTATAAAAATAATTTCATCATTTATATTTACGGTCTGCCTTTCAATATGGTCTTGTAAATACTTAAGTTCAGTGGTGATCCATGGTGAATCTTTATAAGCATCACCGATTGCTTGATTATAAGCTTGCAAAGCTTGCTCTGCTGTATCAATAATACGGTGATTAAGTAGTGCGCCTCCAGAACCTTCTTCATAAGGCAAAATTCTAAAAGTGGGCACGTAATAATAAGCATTAGGGTTTTCAGAATCTTTAAAAAGTTGCAAACCAGCCAGAACTTTTGCTGTTTCTTGCAGTGCTGTATTATTAACGTCGACGTTTTTAGGTAATGCTAACGACGTAACGTTGTAGCTTGGTATGGATAAAAGATTAAAGCTAAAGATTATAGACAATAAAACCAAAGTTTTTTTCATAAGCCCCCCTTAGAGATTATGCAAAAAAGTAGATAGTTTTAACTATAAATTAAGTGCCAAAAAATATGTGAAAATAATTTTAAATTTTTTAGTTAACTTCAAAACTGCAGCCAGTTTTATTTTTAATTTCTTCTATAGATACGCCAGGAGTTAATTCACATAGAACTAGTGTTTGGTTGATAATTTTAAAAACAGCAAGTTCAGTGACAATCATATTTACACAAGAAACACCAGTTAAGGGGAGAGAGCACTTTGACACAATTTTATGTTCACCATTTTTTGCTTGATGTTCCATGGCCACAATAACTTTTTTAGCCCCAGCTACTAAATCCATGGCGCCACCCATGCCTTTCACCATTTTTTGTGGAATCATCCAGTTAGCAATATCGCCATTAGAAGAAACTTGCATAGCACCTAAAACTGTCAGGTCTACGTGACCACCTCTAATCATGGCAAATGAATCAGCTGAAGAAAAAAATGAAGCACCACTTACTATACTTACTGTTTGTTTGCCGGCATTAATTAAATCTGGGTCCACATCTTTTAAATAAGGAAATTCACCCATGCCCAGTAAACCATTTTCACTTTGAAAAAATACTTCCATATTTTTAGGAACATAATTGGCCACAAGGGTTGGTAAGCCTATTCCTAAATTGACAATAAAACCATTTTGAAGCTCTTTGGCGACTCTTTTGGCGATTATTTCTCTATCCATGGGTATTTTCTCGTATGTTGAGATTTTCAATTAGCCTTTCTTCATGTTCAATTTTTATAATTCTATCTACATAAGATCCACTTAAGTGTATTTCATCAGGTTCTAGCTCACCTACTTCAACAATGTGTTGTGCTTCTACAATGGTTATTTTTGCAGCTGTAGCCATCATGGGGTTAAAATTACGAGCAGTTTTTCTAAAAATTAAGTTACCAAACTTATCGGCTTTATGTGCTTTTATTAAAGCGAAATCAGCTCCCAAAGACTCTTCTAAAACATATTTTTTATTATTAAATATTTTAGTTTCTTTAGGTAAAGAAGTTTTTATTACTTCGCCAGCATTACTATAAAGTATTGGGAGTCCTCCATATTCTACAAAAGTACCAACTCCACTGGCAGTAAAAAATGCAGGGATGCCTGCACCATAGCTTCTAATTTTTTCAGCCAGTGTTCCTTGAGGCATAAGTTCTACTTCTAGGAGGCCATTTAAAAACTGGTATTCAAACTCTTTATTTTCTCCAACATAGCTAGAAATCATTTTTTTTATTTGGCCGTTTTTTAAAAGTATTCCTAAACCTTTATCCGTAGTGCCACAATTATTGCTAATAATAGTGAGATTATTAATAGCAGCTTCTTTTAGAGCATTAATTAAGTTTTGTGGAATACCGCACAAGCCAAAACCGCCTACCATAATAGTGCTATTATTAGGTATATCTTTAACAGCTTCACTAAAATTGGCATAGATTTTATTCAATAGCGGCCTCATTTTTTAGAATGTACATTAAAGCCTGAGCATTTTTTAGCTGAGAAGTTTGATTGTTTAACAAAGCAATTACTTTTGTACATTTCGTTTGTATAACTCTTTTAGCAATATTACTTAGTTCTTTTCTGGAGTAATGATGTTCAAACCAATCAGATCTTCCATGCAATCTTAGATAAACAGTATTATTAGTGCATATAATATCTCTTGGTACTAAAGGAGCATCTGCTGATACTATAGTTATTCCTAAATCTTTTGCCCACTTAATATTTTCTGGGCTAAACCAGCGCTGGTTTTTCCATTCTAGAGCAAATTTTTTGTGCTGTTTAAATTTGTCAAAAAATTTTTCTATATCATTTTTAATATTAGGGTGCGCGTTTGGTGGTAACTGAAATAAATAGTATTCAGTTAGATGATCTAAACTTGAAAAAAGGTCTAAAAATTCTGTCATTTTTTCTACAGCAGTGTTATTAAAACGAAAAAAATGAGTAATAGAGCGATTAACTTTTACTGTCCATAATAAAGCCTTACCAATATGAGCCCATTCATCGATCTGATACTTGTGAGGCAAATGGTAGAATGACATATTCAGTTCTAAGGCATTGAGACCTGAGTTATTGACATACCATTCTAGTCCACTAGGGTTCCAAATTGGATTTGACCAACCCGATGTTCCAACGTGTATTTGCATTTTATCCGCCAATATAAACACTATTTGTTATATAAAATACAAAAAAATATCAAAGTGAATAGGGATAAGAAATATTTGGTTAAAAAATAAGTGTATTTAAAAGGAAGTGTTACGTGGTTGCTTATCAAAAATTAATTTTTTGTTTTATTTTTTTATTTAATTTTTTTGTTTATCCAAATATCTTAGAAAAAGAACTTACTATTTTGCACACCAACGACATGCATTCAAAATTATTTGGCATTAATCAACATGAATCCATGTGTAGTATGGCACAAAAAGATACCGATAAATGCTTGGGTGGATTTGATCGCATAGCTTATAAAGTGGATGAAATTAAAGCTGCCAATAAAAATGTTTTGGTACTAGATGCTGGAGATCAGTTTCAGGGGTCAATGTTTCACTTGCTTTATAATGGTCTTGTTTCTGCCAAACTAATGAATCTGGTTGGCTATGATGCTATGGCTGTTGGTAACCATGAATTTGATAATGGGCCCCTTATTTTATCCGAATTTATTAATGAGTTAAAATTTCCCATACTAAGTTGCAATATAGACGCAAGTCAAAGTCCAGAACTAAAAGATAAAATAAAGCCTTATACGATTACTAATATAAATAATATTAAAGTAGGTATTATTGGCTTTACTACGCCTGATACTTCGTTTTTGTCATCACCTGGAGATAAAGTAAAATTTTTGCCATTAATTCCAAGTATTAAACAGGCTATTCAAAAGCTTCAAGCGGCAAAAGTAGACGTAATAATTGGCTTAAGTCATTCTGGTTTAATCAAAGATATAGAAATAGCTAAGCAAGTAAGTGGTATGGCAGTTATTATTTCTGCCCATACTAATTCGCTTTTATCAAATCTTCAGCCTAATAAAGATGGCCCATGTCCTATGGTCATTATGGCTCCTAATAAAAAACCTGTGTTATTGGTTTCAGCTTATGCTTATGGTAAATTTTTAGGCTATTTAAAATTTTCTTTTAATGCAAAAGGTGAACCTACTAAATGGCAGGGTGAGCCAATTTTATTGGATAATACCGTCCCAAAAAAAGAAAGTGTTACAAAAGTAATGCTTGATTCTTATAAACCCATACTAGATTTTGAAAAACAAATAGTGGGTAATATTCCTCTAACCATTGATGGTAATGATTGCCGTTTTCGCGAATGTGCTTTTGGTAATTTTTTAGCTGATTCGATGCTTAGCTTTGGCAAAAAAATGGGAGCAAGAATAGCTTTGGTTAATGGCGGTGGTATTAGATCTTCAGTTGCACCAGGCCGCGTAAGTAATGCGGAACTTATGGATGTTTTGCCATTTGATAAAAAATTAGTTTTTCTAAAATTATCAGGTCAACATATTTGGCAAGCTTTAGAACATGGCACGAATTATGTCCATGATAAAAAAAATGATAACACAGGTAGATTTTTGCAGGTTTCTGGCATAAAATACGTTCTTAATCCTACTAATCCCATAGGTCAAAGAGTAATTTCTGTGAGTATTCAAAACGAAGATAAAAGTTTTAGCGCATTAGAAAAAACTAGAATTTATCCATTAGTAACCAATACTTATATAGCTAATGGAGGCGATGATTATTTGATGTTTAAGAATTCTTTAGAAAAATGGACCCTTGATATAACTATGAAAGCTTTAGTAGAGGCATTTTTGAAAACCCCTCATTCCCAGCTGCCTTATATTGATGGCAGAGTATTAAAAATTGAACCAAAAATATGAAATTCTTATTACTATTTATACTATTTTTTTTAAGCGCTTGTGATGATGAAATCCTTGAACCTGAATTCTCAGGTCCTTATATTTGTAATAAAGCGGGTAAATTAGGTGATTGTAGTCAGGAAGAAAAAGACATGGTCGACGGTATAAGGGGAATCATAAGCAATATTCGTCGTTTTGAACCAACTAGACTTCAAAATTTTAAGCAAAAAGAACAAATTGGTACTACCAGAAAAGTTTATTTTTTTGGTGAAAATCATCAGCAAATAATCGGCCAAATAGAAAACTTAGCGGCCATGAATTATTTAGCCTCCAATGGAGCCACACTTTTGCTTGAAGGTAATGACCAAAGCGCAGCTCCTGTATATAACTGTGGCTTGGCATTAATTTTTCGTATTTATAAGATGTGGGAATGGGAAAAAAATGGCGCTAAATATGACCCATTCGCTCAAAAAACATGGCTAAAAAATAAAAATTTTAATAGTCTATTTCAAAATACCCTGCCATCTTACAATATTTCTGATTTAGGCGTGTCTAAATTTACCTGTTATTTTTGGGATAATAAAAAAGCTATTAAACAAGGGCTGAATAATATTTCTATGCGCGCGCGCAATGAAAGTATGATTGCATCTATAAGTAATCATATTAATCAATCAAATAGCACCCCATTGATAGTTAATACTGGCTTTTCACATATGCCTTTAGGTGAATATTTAATATATGTTTCTAAAGATAATATTTACGATAATAAGGAGATGGAAAAGTTTTATAAAAAAGTTGGAGAAAATAATATAAATATTGGTCTATCCAAAATAATTTATGATTATTTAATAAAAAATTCTATATCTTATCAAGAGTTTATACATCCATTAATGCTTTGATACCAAGATTGCTTGACAAGGCTTATTTCTTTGCCATAATCAACAACATGAATACTCCATTTTTTATTGTTAAAATTATCATTTTGTCTATTATTGGCATTATTTTGCCGGTGATTAGGCAGTATTTTATGTGAGTTTAACTATAAAAAATACCCTAATCTTGAGCCGGCGCTAACTCTGCCGGCTTTTTTATTTTTAAGGATTTTTTATGAATGTTTTTAAAAATTTGTTTAAAGCAAATTTTTTTACTACGGGTTTGGCAATGTTTGCCATGTTTTTTGGTTCTGGAAACCTAATATTTCCTGTAGCCATAGGTCAATTTGCAGGAGTACAAACCCCATGGGCGTTATTAGGCTTATTTTTAACAGCTATTTTAATGCCATTTGTAGCTTTAATCATAATGTTATTTTTAAACAGTGATCATAAAAATTTTTTTTCTCAAGTAGGTTTTCTTCCGGGTAAACTAATTTCTTTTATTATTTTAGCGCTTATAGGACCTTTTGGCGTATTACCTAGGTGTATTGCTTTTTCTTATTCAACTTTTGCGCTATATTTTGAAAGTTTAAATTTAACTATTTATTGTTTTATTAGTTGTGTATTAATTCTTATTTTATCTTATAGAAAAAGTGATGTAGTGGGCGTTATAGGTAATGTATTAACTCCGGTGTTGATAATTTCTCTAATAGTTATTATTATTCAAGGGTTAAGCGCTGATAATCTATCTATAGACAAGCAAAATACCAATTCTAATTTATTTATTATGAAACATGGTTTTATTGAAGGATATAAAACATTTGATATTTTTGCTGCCCTATTTTTTGCGGCAGCTATTATTCCTGATTTTAATAATATTTTAGGCAATAAATTAAAAACTTCTAAAAAAGCTATTTTAAACTTAGCTCTTAAATCTAGCTTGGTAGGAGCTGGTATATTATTTTTTGTTTATGCAGGTTTAAGTTTAGTGGCTGCTAATTTAAGAGGTGGTTTGATAGGCGTTGAAGGAGATAAATTATTAGGTGTTATCGCCGCTATTACTATGGGAGATACTGCAGGTTTATTAGCTAACATAGTGGTTTCTCTTGCTTGCTTAACTACTGCTATATCCTTGGCTTTGGTTTCGTCTGAATTCTTTAAAAAAGAGATATTTTTAGAAAAAGTAAGCTATGAAAAAAGTTTATTACTAGTAATGGTTATTTCTTTTTTGGTTTCATTACTAGGTTTTAGCGGCATTATGACCATGGTTTTGCCCGTCTTAAAAATACTATGTCCAGCCGTAATAGTGCTTATTTTAGCCACCATATTAAAATTAATTTTTAATTTTTCTTATGCTAAACAAAGTTTTTACAGTGCTCTTATAATTTCTTTGTTATTTAATCTGCTTTAGTTTAATTCTTGAAAGAATCTTTAAAGAGTGTCATGTTTTATCAAAATACTTGGTGGTGATAAAATATGAGCTTAGAAGTTAACAAACAAAAAAAATCAATTTTTAAAAAATTTGATAAGCCTTTAGAAATAGATTTAGTAGAATCTTACAAAACTATGCTTACTTCTCGTTTATTAGACGAAAAGATGTTGATTTTATTAAAGCAGGGCAAGAGTTATTTTCACATAGGTTGTATGGGGCATGAAGCTGTGCAAGTAGCATTTGCCAGTGCTATGAATAAAAAAATTGATTTTTTATTTCCCTATTATCGAGATCAAGCTTTTTGTATGGCACTAGGCCAAAGCGCTTATGAGTGCTTGTTAGCATTTTTTGCTAAAGCATCTGATCCACATTCTGCAGGCCGCCAAATGCCCATGCATTATGGCAATAAAGATCTTAATATTCCTACAAGTTCTTCTTCTACCGGTACTCAATTTTTGCAAGCCGTAGGTAACGCGCTAGCCTGTAAAAGATTATTTGAAACTAAAAAAATACCTTTTATGCCCGTTACTGTTTGTAGTGCAGGTGATGGGACGACTTCTCAAGGTGAATTTTATGAAGCTATTTCTTGGGCAGCTAAAGATAAGGCACCAGTGATCTTTTTAATCCAAAATAATCATTATGCCATTAGTGTGGAAATTCATAGCCAAAGACCTGGCGGTTTAATAGCAGAAAATTTTATGAATTTTTATGGTTTAAATACGGTAAAACTTGATGGCTGTGATTTAGAAAAAAGTTTTACTATGGCCACAAAAACTATGCAAATGGCTCGTAATGGCTTTGGGCCAAGTTTAGTTGATGCTGAAGTTGTTAGATTATTGCCTCATAGTTCATCTGATGATCATAACAAATATAGAACAAAGCTTTCTCTTGATAAGGATAAACTTCGCGATCCCATAAAAAAATTAGAAACCTATTTGCTTGAAAAAAAGCTTGTCACTAAAAAACAACTTGAATCTATTTATGCTGATACAAAAAATCATATAGACGAATCCAGTGAAAAAGCCTTAATTGCTGATGATCCAAAGCCAGAAAATGCTATTACTCATGTCTGCTCTAGTCTGCCTGAACCTATTTTTAAAGAAGCACTTATTGATGACTCATGCCAAGAGTTAGTAATAGTAGATGCCATTAATAAAGCTTTAAAAGAAGAAATGACTAAAGATGAGAAAATTTTAGTATTTGGTGAAGATGTGGCCTTAGGTAAGGGTGGCGTATTTACAGCTACCAGAGGCTTAAGTGAAGAATTTGGTAGTGATAGATGCTTTAATTCTCCCTTGGCAGAAGCTAGTATTGTTGGCGTTGCTATTGGTTATGCCTTAAGAGGTTTTGTTCCTGTAGTAGAAATTCAATTTGCAGACTATATTTGGACTGCCATGATGCAAATAAGAAATGAGCTTTGTACTATCAGGTATCGTTCTAATAACGATTTTAGTTCTAAGGTTATTATTAGAGTTCCTGTAGGTGGCTATATACATGGTGGTTTGTGCCATTCACAAAATATTGAAGCTACTTTTGCACATATTCCTGGCATAAAAATTGCTATGCCATCTAATGCTTTGGATGCCTATGGTTTACTTAAATCAGCTATTAACGGTGATGATCCAGTGTTGTTTTTAGAACATAAAGGGTTATATCGACAAAATTTTGCTAAATCAAAAATACCTCATGACACAAACTTTTTATTACCTTTTGGCAAGGGCGTTATAAGAGCGCAAGGTACTGATATTTGTGTTATAACCTATGGCATACTGGTCCAAAGAGCACTTGAAGCAGCAGCCATTCTAAAAGATGAGGGCATAAGTGTAATGGTAGTAGATTTAAGAACTATTGTACCTTATGACAAAGAATTGGTATTTGATGCAGTTAAAAAGACAGGTAAAGTTTTAGTACTACACGAAGACATGAGATTTATGGGCTTTGGTGCAGAAATAGCCAGTGAAATAGCACAGCATTGCTTTATGTTTCTTGATGCTCCTGTTGTACGCTTAGCTGCTAAAGATTCACCAGTTCCCTATAGCCCAGTCTTAGAAGACGTGGTACTTCCCAACTTGCAAAATATTTTAGAAAGCTTAAAAAACTTAGCTAGATTTTAAGGATTTTTATGAATAAAAAGAATCAAGCAATTTTATTGATTGAAAAGCTGTATGCTGATGGCAATTTTTATGAAGTTCGCAAAAAGTGTAAAGAAGAGCTTGCATCTGCAAATATTTCAGAGGCAGAAAAAACTCGCCTTCACTTTTTACTTAATGCTTGTGGGATAGATAAAAAAGCCTTATTAGCAGGTTTTGCTGCTTTACTTTTTTGCATAATAGCCAGTGTTATAGCTACTCGGGGATAAGAATATGTTGTGGGATCTAATATCAAAAAATCCTTTTAGCTCCTTAAAAGAACATATGAAAAAAACTCAAATATGTGTTCAAAAAACTAAACTAATGTTTGATGCTTTATTTGCTAAAAAACAAGATGGAGTGAAAGCTTTTGCCATAGAAATTAGCCGAATAGAACATGAGTGTGACATTATCAAACAAGAGATTCGCATCATGGTTACAAAAAGCATTTTTTTGCCCATAGAGCGCAGAGATTTGTTGCAAGTTTTGTCTAATATGGATGATATTGCTGATAGCGCTGAAGATTTGGGTGTATTGCTTACTATGCGCTGGATGGAATTGCCTGATGCTTTACTCGTGCCCTTTAAAGAATTTTTAGAGAAAACTTATATAGTAGTAGATGAATCAGCAAAAGTTATCTTTGCTCTTGATAGGTTATTAGAGGCTGGATTTTCTGGTCCAGATGCGCAAGAAGTTATTGAGCGCATTGGCCAAATTGATAGGCTTGAACATGAAGCTGATAAATCTCAAGATCGCTTAGGTAAAAAATTATTTGAAGTAGAAGATAAGTTTTGTCCTGCTTCTTTGATCATGTGGATAAAAATAATTGACAAAATAGGCAATCTTTCTAATTGTTCTGAAAGAATGATGAGCCACATAAGACTTATGCTAGTTATGCAATAGGAAATATTAGTGGAACCAATAACTATTTTATTGACAATAGTACTGATCGCTGGATTTTATCTTTCTTTTAATATTGGAGCTAACGACGTAGCTAATACTATGGGCACCTCAGTTGGTAGCAGAGCCCTTAAGATTAAGTACGCCATTTTTATTGCAGCTATATTTGAATTTTTAGGTGCAGTTTTAATTGGTGATGAAGTTAGTAAAACCATTAAACAAGGTTTTGTTGATCCTAATATATTTTCACTTGACCCAATGGGATTTGCTTACGGTATGACTGCAGCGATCTTAGCTACTGCTGCATGGCTTCAATATGCTACGCTTCGAGGTCTTCCTGTATCCACTACTCATAGCATTGTTGGTGCTGTTTTGGGTTTTGCTGTTGTTCAAGGTGGATTTTCCCATATTAAGCTAAGCCAAATTCTTGCGATATTTTCTACATGGTTAGTTTCGCCAGTGCTTGGTGGTTTGGTATCTTATTTTTGTTTAATAATTATTTTAAGATTTATTATTGATACCTACGACCCTTTAAAAAGAGCAAAAATAATAGTCCCAATCATGATTGGTTTTATTGTTACTTTATTAAGCAGTTCATTCACTTTTAAGATAGCCAGTAAAATTTTTGTTAATAATATCAATTTTTTTGGTTTTTCTTTTTGTATTATCTTAGGTCTTATTTTTGCGTTGGTTTTTTATTTGTATTCTCGTTCTTTTTTAATAAATAGCCAAAGTAGGGTAGTGATACTTACTAAAATAGAAAAAATATTTTCTCGTATGCAATGGGTTACGGCCTGTTTTTTAGCCTTTGCTCATGGTAGTAACGACGTGGCTAATTCCATAGGACCAGCAGCTTCGGTGATTAGTGTTATCCAAAAAAATACTATAGAAGAACAAAATGCAGTTCCTTTTTGGCTTTTATTAATGGGAGCTGTGGGAATTGTTGTAGGTTTATTAACTTTTGGCCGGAAAGTTATTTATACTGTTGGCAAAACTATTACCCAAATAACTCCTACTCGTGGCTTTGCAGCAGAATTTGGCGCATCTTTAACTATTTTGTTAGGCAGCGCGCTAGGTATTCCAGTGTCTACTACTCATATTTTAGTGGGTTCAGTTATTGGAGTGGGCCTTGCTCGTGGTATTGGCGGTATTGACTTGGGTGTTATTAAAAAAATAGGCAGATCATGGATCATTACCATGCCCGCCACTGCTTTTATCTCAATAGTCTTTTGTTTATTGATAAACTTTTTTAGATTCTAGCCTATGGTTATTAGATTATTTATTTTAATTTTTATGGATTATTTATAGACACTTATATGTTGAACCTTGTTTATGAGGTTTTGTATGAAACTTAAATTATTGTTCGTAATGTTTACCGCTTTTTCTTCTATGAGCCTTTTGGCAGATGCTAAGTCAGAGCAGAAACTTGCAGAGTTTCTTCGTTCTGGTTTTGCTATCTATAACTCAGCTAAACATCACTTAATTATAGGCAATCAAGAAGGTGGGGCTACGTATGCTAATCAAACAATAAAGATAACCGTAAGCTGCATAGGAGGCGGTTCTGTTGGTGTCACAAATGGAAGGTACATGCTTAGTGGAATGACATTTATTGATAAAAAAATTGATAGTTTTTCATTAACTCTCGATGGTATTGATGCGATTTTGCGTGCTGTTGAACTTTCAAAAAATTAAAATCCAAACTGTTCTAAAGCATCTTTCCTGACTATTAATTGCACATGATTACCGCCTATAGTTCTATAGGGCATTACTGCAGTAGCTCTAATTTTTCCAAAGTCCGCCATATTTTCAATGTTATTGCGTTTTTTTAAATCTTTTACTCTTTGCTGGTTAGATATTTCTGGTTTATTAAACATGTCTTTTAAAAATTGATTATTTAATTTAGGGTGAAAACCCGTTGATTCATTTCTAATAACTATAGCATATTCGACATTAATATCGCTAGCATGATGATACATAATATCTTGGTTAGGTAAAAGGTGACTAAGATTGTTCATGGCAGAACTATGATTTCCAAATTCATGATTAGTTAAGTTGTCTTTTATGGTCTTTAAAGATACTTTTCTCTCAGGATCTTCAGGACTATACTGTTCATTCAGAAGAGAAAAACTTCGTGCTGCATTTAAACTTCTAAAGGTATAATCTAAAAACGTATCTACTTTGTCTTTATTAAGCTCTTGCATGCGTTGCTTAGGGGAAAGATTTTTAAGAGTAGTAAGTAAAGTTATTAAATCATCAGCTCTAAATCTATTACTAAAACCTGGACTATCTGCATATTTTTTGGTTGCTAATTTAATATTTTGAATAAATTCACTAAATGTTTCGTCATTTTCAAAAGCTCTAAATAAAATCGCATGAAAAGAAGCTCTCATAAAACAAGAACCATCACCTTTGATATCGACTATTTGGTAGTTATCACCTGTGATTCCAAATAGAGGCATTTCAAGATCTTTAGGCATAGGTTTATTAGTCTTTGTTGCATAACTCCCAGAAGTGCCAAAAGTTTTAGTATCTGACCAATTAACGTCCTTAAATTGATCAAAATTAAAATTATCTTTTAAATCCCGATTGGTAATATCTTTTTGACGCTCATCATCAGGTAAGTATTTTATTTTGTTAGATTTTTGCTCTTTACGAATTACTATTTGTACATGATTGCCGCCAGCAGTTCGGTAAGGCAAAATAGACATTTCTTCAAGTTTGTAAAAATCCTTAAGTTTTTTTGCGCCTTTTTCTTTAAAAACTTCAATATCTTTTATAATTCTTAAGTGGTTGTTTTGTCCAAAAATAGTAGCATACTTATTAGCAATTACTGCTTTTTGCTCATTAGGCGTCTTATTAAATTCTTCTTTGGCTTTTTTATAGTCTTCTTCTAATTTTTTTGAGTCAATATTTTTGTCATAAAGATCTATAAATTTTTTTCTGTAATCCTTAGTAAATTCAATTTTTTTATTTTCACCAGGTATTTTTATGGAAAACTGCTCTTCTAGGCCTTTTTGAGGAAATAGTAGAGCTAAATTATGTTCAGGAACTAGCATTTCTTGAAAATCAAACATAGCTCTTCTTACGTCACCCCACTCATTAACATCAAGCAGCTCTTTTATATCTTTATTTGAGTTTTTACGAGCCGCAAATAAGCTTCTAAAAGAATAGTTCAAAAATGTATCTACTTTATCCTTATTTAAAGCTTCTAGCTGTTCTGATTCAGACAGATTATTAAGGGTTGTAAGCAAGGTTATTAGATCTTTTGCTCTAAATCTTTGACTAAAGCCAGGGATATTTTCATATTTTTTAGCAACAATAGGTATATTTTTTATAATTTCATCAAATATGCTTTGATTATTAAATGCTCTATATAAAACGGCATTAAAAGAGGCTCTCATAAAACAAGAACCATCTCCTTTAATATCAATCACTTCATAATTGTCTTTAGTTATTCCAAAATCTTTTTGTTCTAGAGCGTCAGGAAGAGGCGTGGTTGTTTGGGTAGCATAGCTGCCAGGAGTACCAAAAGTTTTAGTATTTGACCAATTAACATCTTTAAATTGATCAAAGTTAAAATTATCTTTTAAATCAGCGTTGGTAATATTTTTTTGACGCTCAGAATCTGATAAGGTTTCTTTAGTATTGTTTTTTTCATGTTCTTTGTTGACTGATGTATGAGTTTTGGTAGGAGTAGAGCTTTTTGCTTCTCCTTCAACATCCGAATTACTGATATCTTTTTTATTCCCATCATCTGATAATGTCGCTTTATTATTGCTTTTTTCATGTTTTTTGTCGACTGGTGTATGAGTTGTGGCAGGAATAGAGTTTTTTGCTTCTCCTTCAACATTCGAATTACTGATATCTTTTTTATTCCCATCATCTGATAATGTCGCTTTATTATTGCTTTTTTCATGTTCTTTGTTGACTGGTGTATGAGTTGTAGCAGGAGTAGAGCTTTTTGTCTCTCCTTCGCCTTTACTGGTACTCAAGGGAGAACAAGATGTTAATAATAGTAACAAATAAGATAATCTAAATAATTTCATAATATATATATAACCATATATAAAATAAAAGCTAGCAAAAAAACTAGCTTTTATATAAGGTATTAATTAAAAATAAAATTAATTTTGTACAACTGGAATTATCTGTTTATCTGCGTATTTACCACAGGATTGGCAAATTTTATGAGCTAATTTGGGTTCGCCACAGCTTTTACAGGTCATTGGCAAGCCTTCAAAATCCATTCTCATGTTAGCAGCTCTTTGCATTCTTGTGCGAGATACCGATTTACGGCGCTTTGGTACTGGCATAATTTTTCTCCAAAAGTTTAAAAAAGGGGTTATTAAAGTTCAATGTTTCATTATCAGAAATATTAATAAAATCTAGCTGGCATTTACTTTTATTTAGGGCAAATCTATTTCCACAGGCTGGATAGTCAGGTAGCTCTAAAAAAATCTGTTCTCTTAAAATTAATGCTAAATCAATGCGATCTTTGCTGAAATAGCTCACAGGCATCTCATTTTCGTAAGAACTGGCAAGGTTTGTATCAGCGAAAAATATTTCACAGCTTAAATCGTCTGATTCATCCAAAATCTTTTCTTTATCAAGTAACCTAATTTTAAAATCTAAGTTAAGCTCATGCTCAATATTTTTTAAACAGCGCACACATGAACAAAGAAGATTAAATTTAGCTTTTATTTCAAGTACATAAGACTGTTCACTTTCTTCTTTAATAAAAAATACAGGTAAGCTAGAATTATTTGTATGCCAGCAAAAGTCACTATTTTCTTCTTTGAGTAAACAGTTTAGACTTTCTGCTTTTATCTCTTTAGAAAAAGATAAGCCAATAGCATTGATCTCACTTGTGAGAAGAGTAAATGAACTTAGGTCTTTATGAAATTCTCTAGATAGCATAATGATTAAAACTATTGGATTAGTAAAAATTGTCAAGTAGGAAACTTAGTATGTCGTTATTCGTTATGTGTGCTCATGGATTAGAAACATTGCTAATTAAAGAGCTTGAAGAGTTAGGCTACGAAGGCCTAAGTGAAGGATATTGTGGCGTATATGTAGCAAAAAGCTCCATGAAAGATGTTTACAAAATTAACTATTCTTCACGCCTAGCTAGCCGAGTGTTAATGCCTTTATTAAATTTTAAATGTTTTGATAGAAATACACTTTATAATAAAGGTTTAAGTATTAAATGGGAAAATTATATAAAAAAAGATCACAGTTTTTCTATTGATGCAAACGTTCGTCATTATTCCTTGCGTAACAGTCTTTTTGCTGCTCAAGTTCTTAAAGATGCTATTTGTGATCGCTTGCGTGATAGGTATGGATTTCGTCCTAATGTGGACTTAAAAAATCCCGATATACAGATTAATTTATTTATTGATAACGAAGAAGCAGTTATTAGCTTTGATACCTCAGGGCAGCCATTATATAAGCGAGGCTATAGATTATATACAGGAGAAGCGCCCCTACAAGAAACATTGGCTGCAGCACTTTTAAAAATTGCAAATTACAATGCTGGCGATATTACTATTGATCCTTGTTGTGGCTCAGGTACTTTACTTATTGAAGCAGTTTTAGTAGCAACAAATACACCTCCTGGTTATATGCGAACCAGCTGGGGATTTTTGTTGCATCCAGATTTTAATAAAGAATTATGGCTACAAATAAAAGACGAGGAAGATAGCAAAAAACAAAGTTTAAACCCAGGCTTTTTATGGGGCTTAGAAAAAGAGTCAGAAGTAGCTAATTTTTGTAAAGCCAATATTGAAAGAGCAGGCTTTAAAAACCTAATAAACATAGAGTGTCAGGATTTTAATTCACATACTCCAAGCGCAAAATATAATTTATTAATAAGTAACCCTCCACATGGTAAAAGGCTTGGCTGTGAAGAAGATTTAGTTCCTCTTTATCGCTCATTGGGAGATTTTATGAAAAATAAAATAAGCAAACCTGGCCGAGGATTTTTATTTACTACCAGCAAATTTTTAGGAAAAGAAGTTGGCCTAAAAGCTAAACGTCGACATGTTATTTCTAGTAGTGGCCTAGATGCCCGTCTTTTAGAGTTTGAAATTTTTTAATTATATAAATCTTGACGTTAAATCTATTTCATGTCAAATTGAAACTGTGAGATTCAATTTGACATGGTTTTTATGTATGCACGTGAAATTACAGCTGTAATTCAAAGATTAGCTAAGCTTTATCCAATTGTTGGAATAACTGGACCTAGGCAATCTGGGAAAACTACTATTGCAAAATTTTTGTTTCCCAATTTGCCTTATGTATCATTAGAAAACTTAGACATCAGACTGCAAGCAGAAGAAGACCCTAGAGGGTTTCTAAAGTCATATCAAAATGGTGCTATTTTTGATGAAGTGCAGCATGTCCCATTACTCTTATCGTATCTTCAAGGAATAGTTGATGAAAACTCGCAAAAAGGTCGTTATATTATAACTGGATCACAAAATTTTGCTTTAAATTCGCAAATTTCACAATCACTATCAGGCCGAATTGGTATGATAACTTTATTGCCTCTTAGTCTTTTTGAAATTCATGACAAGGCTAATTATAGCAGGGCTATTTTTAAAGGTGGATACCCAGGATTACATCAGTTACAAATGCACCCACTAGATTTTTATCCAAGTTATATACAAACATATATTGAGCGAGATGTTAGACAATTTAAAAATATTGAAGACTTGGGCCGCTTTCAAACTTTTTTAAAGCTTTGTGCAGGTCGTGTGGGGCAGCTTATCAATTTTTCTTCCCTTGCTCAGGATGCAGGTATTTCTCATAGTACGGCAAGTAAATGGCTATCAATACTTGAAGCAAGTTATGTTGTTTTTACACTGCAACCATACCATCAAAACTTTAATAAGCGTCTTACAAAAATGTCAAAATTATATTTTTATGATACAGGGCTAGCATGTATGCTTTTGGGTCTTGAAAAAGAACAGCAAGTTGAAACTCATTATTTAAAGGGTGCTCTTTTTGAAAATCTTATGATTTTAGAATTATTCAAAGGTCGTATTAATCAAGGATTACCTCCTCATTTGTATTTTTGGCGTGATCATACAGGGCATGAAGTTGATTTGCTTGGTGAATGGGGCGGGCATATTTATGCTATGGAGATAAAATGTTCGGAAACTTTTCAAAAGTCTTTTATTACAAATCTGAAATATTTTATTCAGATATGTAGAGATAAAGCAAAAGAAGAAGTATCCGGGTATTTAATTTATGCAGGATCCTCTCAAGATGGTGATTATCTAGATATTGCTCTAACACCTATGTATAAAGCGCATGAACAAATATTGAATATTTCTAAAAACGCCTAGCCACATAAAGAAATTCTTGGTTATGTAAATTTTTTACATTCCCAACTTTTAGGCCTTGTTGGTTATAAATGCCTATTTGCGCTCCCACATATCTTTTGTATTCCACGCTAAAAACCTTTACGCTTCCCCACGGTTTGAGCATATTTTCTAACTCTTCTTTATTAATAAAACCTTCGTTGCTAAAAGAAAGCACTAAGTATTTAGTTTGCAGGCTACTTATAAGAGTCTCTAAGGTGAGCTTAAACTTTTTTTTCGAATTAAAATCACTTTTAATTTCTCGGCAATCCATGCGTTTTTGAACTTGGCCATACATAGTAGGATTATCCCACTGAACTAAGGTTTCCCAAATATGATAATTGCTGCGATAACTATGTTGGTTATAGGGAGGATCTAAATAGGCTAAATCACATTTTATTGTTTTTGCTGCTTCTATAGCATCGAGACAATAAGCCTGATTATCTTTTTTTGCTATTTCATCTGAAATAAGATTTGGTATGCGTAAACTTAGGTCGTTATGAGCTCGCTTAGCCCAACTTTTTAGATAAGCCATTTGAATTCCGCATGTGGAGTCAGTTCTATCTGCGGCTTCCATAAGACTTACTAATAAAACAGAACGTATTTTTTGGCTAAGATCTAGTTTATCTATTTCGTTTCTAATGGCATCCACTTTTTCGCCATTTTTTGGATGAAAAAATCTTGCTTTAAGGCAATAATTTTCCGTAAAAAATCCTGCTTTTGGAGGAAGGCTATTTAAATGTTCAATAATTTTTTCTATGTTTTTTGGTAGTTCTTCTTTATTAGTTGCCACGTAGCAATTAGCTATATGAAAGGCAAAAGTATTGTGATCATTTGCATGAACCTGTATACCTTGTTCTTTCAAAGCTAGCGATACCCTAGAAGTGCCTGAAAAAACATCTAGTGCTGAATCAATGTGCTCAAAGTTTTCCTTGATGGTTTTAACTATCCAGGGAATTAGTTGTCTTTTTGAACCTAAGTATTTGATCATATGATTTAGCCTTTTATGGTAAATGCCCCATTTAAAAAAGTATATTAGACTATATTATACGTTATGAAAGTGATAAATTCAGTTTTAGGAAAATTATTTGTTTATGAATAGACATGTTAAAATTAGCTCTTATTTAGTTTTATTTGCGTTACTAGGTTTAGTAGTATTTGTGCCCTTAGTAGCTTATTTAGTATTTAACGATTTACCTAGTTTAGAAAAATTACAAAATTATGAGCCTCCTCAAAGCACGCAAGTTTTTGATAGAAATAATAATTTAGTGGGAAGATTCTTTGATGAAAAAAGGACTGTTATTGAAGTAAATAAACTTCCAAAGCATGTTTATTTAGCTTTTATTGCCGCTGAAGATGCTGAGTTTTATCACCATAAAGGTATTGATCTAATAGGCTTATCAAGAGCAATTTTATTAGAAATAAAATATCGTCTTTTTGGTGGTCGTAGAGTAGGCGGCAGTACTATTACTCAACAAACAGCGAAAATAATGCTGCTTTCTTCTTCTAAAACTTATTTAAGAAAGCTTAAAGAAATGGTGTTGGCTAAAAGAATCGAAGAAAAGTTAACTAAAGACCAAATACTTAATCTCTACCTAAATCAAATCTATTTTGGTAATGGCGCATATGGTATAGAAGAGGCGAGTAAAACTTATTTTCATAAATCAGCCAATAAACTAGAAATATTTGAAGCAGCAGCTCTAGCTTCTGTGCCCAAAAGTCCTACTAAAATTAATCCATTTAACGATATTAATGCCCTTAAAGATAGGCAAAAATATGTTTTAGAGCAAATGCTAAAACATGATTTTATAAACAATTTGCAATTTAATGAAGCTTTAGAATCACCTTTATTTTCTGCTACCAATTCTTTTGTGCCCGATGAAGACGTAGCACCCTATTTTTTAAGAGCTATTAAAACTGAACTTTTATCCAGTCTTGATGATGAGTATATTAGAAGAGGAGGCCTAAAAGTTAATTCTACTCTTGATATTTCCATGCAAAAATTGGCCAATAATTCTCTTAAAAAAGGTCTTGAGGCTATAGATAAAAAAGAGGGCTATAGGGGGCCAATATTTAGACCAGAACTAAAGCAGAAAGAAGAATTATTTAGCAAACTTAATGCTTTTAGAGCTAAAGCTTTTATTAAAAATAATAAAGATAAAATTTGGGATTTATGCAGTCTGACTAAACTAGATGCCATTGAAAATAGCAGGTTAGTAACTTTAGAAAATAAGGCGCTTGTATGTGTTTTAGTTAAAGATGTTAATCAACAAGGTGCTTTGCTTGATTTGGGAACTAAAACTATTCGCATGGATGCAGCTTCTATGTCTTGGGCATTAGTTTCTAAGAAAAAGAAAATAACAGACTTAATAAGTGTTGGTGATATTATTTTAGTAAATTTAACCAAAGTAAAATCAGAAATAAAAGCTAGTCTAGAACAAATTCCTCTTATTAATGGTGCCATTATTGCCTTAGATGTTAAAACTGGGGGAGTGCTTGCCATGACTGGGGGCTATGATTTTAAGTTATCGCCATTTAATAGAGCCGTGCAAGCTAAACGACAAATTGGTTCTACTATTAAGCCTTTTATTTATAGCTTGGCCATGGATATGGATCTTGTTACTCCTGCATCTATTATTACTGATGCTCCAAAAGCCTTTCTAGATACAGAAACTAATGAGTTTTGGCGGCCAAGAAATCATACTAATAAATTTTTAGGCGATATTACTCTTAGGCATTGCTTAGTTTCTTCTATCAATATTTGCACTATTTCTTTGCTTGAAAAAATTGGAATTAGTAAGTTTTTACAACAAACAAAAGATGTAGGGCTTTTTACTCAAAAAACTCCTTTTCCAAGAAACCTAACCATAGCTCTAGGGAGCGCCGAAAATTATCCTATTCAAATAGCCAACGCTTTAAGAGTATTTCCCAATAAAGGAAAATTTTCTGATTATCACATGATAGATAAACTTAATTTTGTGGAAGGCAAAACTAAAAGTCATATAGCTTCTACAGAAACTAAGGTTTTGGGGGAAGAAAGTGCCTATATGACTACTTGGCTATTAAAAAGTGTTATTTCTTCTCATATGCACAGATTAAGCAACGTTAAGGCTGAACTTGCAGGTAAAACAGGAACTACCAATAAAGCACGTACCACTTGGTTTTATGGCTTTTCACCAGAAATATTAGCATTGGTTTATATTGGGTATGACGATAATCGCAGCATTGGAACCCATGCTTGGGGTATTAATACAGCATTTCCCATTTGGGCTGATTTTATGAACGGCATAAGTAAGCACCAAGAAGAAATTAAATTTGAAGTTCCTACAAACATCGAATGGCGTTATATAGACCAAAAAAATGGTAAAGCTGTTGCTAAGCCAGAAATTATTACTAGCGAACCTAGTAATAGTGTGCCAGTAGAAAATATTGATGGAGAAATTATTGAGCCTCAAAAATCTTATATAGTATTTGAGCCTTTTAAAATTGGTACTGCTCCCAAAATAGAAGAGCAAGAAGACAAAATATATAACGTACCCATGGATAGATCAGATAATTCGGTATTTGCACCGTGATCTATTACGTCTTTGTTTAGTTACTTTCTACGTGCCACGCCTTGTGCGAGGCATCTAGATAATTAGCTTTTACAATTGTAGAAATTAGTTTTCTGTATAGCCTGAACAAGTCACGCTACGTAGGAATCAGTTGGCAGTACCATCAGCTTTTGCACCTTAAAAATGAAACTTACTAGTTTTAGAAACTTCTTTTACAGTGGGAATATCAATTTTATTGGTATCTTCTGCTTCTTGGTTGCTATTTTTTTCTAGAATAAAGATAAGTTCGAGAGGCACAGTTGAAAAACCTCCTTGTGACCAAGATATATATTTAGCTACCTGGATCTCAGCGTCATTAGGAAGCGTTAAAATTTCATCCAGGACAGCTTGCCATTCAGAATTTGAAGCAGCCTCATACGCGTAACGGTCATAACTGGAAAATTTCCAAAGATAGTTCGTACAAAAACAACCATCAGCATATGAATATTTTCTTTTAAAAGCTTTAACGGTATATGTCATATACTCAGGTTCAATATTTTCATTACTTATACTCCATACTTCTCTCAAATTTGTTTCGTCATTTATATATCTTTTTTCATTTTTTTTTTGCAATTTGGTAACGTTAAATAACAGCTTTTTCTTCTTTTTTTGTGCTTCCTGTACCATTTGATTAAGACGAATAATGCACACAGTTTCAACAAATACTGTTTTACAATATTTTAAATTTTCATTTTTTATCTCATAATTACCAAGCAAAATTTTTTGTTCGGAAGCATCAGATTGAATAAATTGTATATCAAAAGGATCTATCAAAAACACAATATCATTATCAGTCTCGCCAGGTTGAGCCAAAACAAGTGACGAAAAAAACAATAAAAATCCATATATTGCAATGCGCATTTTTTCTCCTAGAAAAGTTTATTAAATCAACTAGCAACTTGGGTTATTTATTTGTGTTTCTTTAAAAATCCAGACAAAATTTACTGAGTTTTTTCCACTAATATTTAGGTTATGTTATATAGCTATTTTGATGCAATAATTTTTTATTCCTAATCTTATCATTAAAAAAATAAATAACATAAAAAATAAGTTATTATTGCCTGTGCTTGAACACCCTGATTCATTTTTTGTTTTTTCATTTTTTTTATAAAAATATTTGCAGCTTTGTGAATTTATATTTTTATCTATAATAAAACTTATATTTATATCTTTTAAAGTATATTGATTATCTCTGCCTAAAAAAGAAATATAAGCGTTTTTTTGTTCGCATTTTTCGAGATTTATTTGCTTGTATAAATGCCATAAGCCATTTTCATAATAAGATATAATTTCTTCTTCTTTTTCATTATTTACAGAGTTAGCACTTGCACCTTTAAAACTCCATTTATGAGGCTCATCAAAGCTATATAAAGCAGCAATAGGTTTTATGCCACTAGCATTATTGGCTGTGGTTTCTTCTCCCATTAAGGCACCTGATGCTGCAAAAAATTGTTTAAAAGAAATATCCACACCCACTGCACCTGCGGGAATCTCAATTTTTAACTGTAAGCTTGCTGGAGCATAATTTTTTAAACCAATATTATTTTTTGAAGGGATAAATAATATTTTTTTAGTGCTAATTTGGGGTGTGTTTTTATTGTCTAATTTAGAAACAGTTACTGCTCTAAAACAATTTATTACTCCTCTTTTTGTTAATATTTCTTGAGTTATATCAAAAACATCTTTTTCTACTGTGCTTAATAATTTTTGGCTTTGAGTTTTAAAATCTTCAGTGTTTTTAGACAAAGCTAGGGAAGCTAATACAGCCTTATCAAAAGAAACTGCTTTTTCTTCTGAAAAGTTTTTAACAATAGCTTGTCTTATTTCCCATAATGCCCCTGACCAAATTTGGCTGTCATTATGTATTTCACCTATTATACTATTTGGGCAACTAAAACTATTATTTATATTTCTTAACCCCACTTCTCCATAACCATCTTTAAGAGAAGCATATTCTCCCAAAGAAGAATCTTTACTAAAAGATGCTGCGAAATAATCAGACCAGCCTTCATTGAGACTTCCTGGTTCAGAATTAATTCCCCATTGATCAATACCTAAGGAGTTTAATTTACCAACTAAAGAGGCTGTTACAGCGTGCATAAATTCATGAAAAACTACATCACCATCATACGCAAAATCTTTATTTCCCTGAAAAAAAACGTTGTGATCAAAATTTTGTATTAAATCACTTAATATTTCGTCACTTTTTGGTGTATTTTTTTTTAAGGTACTTAAAGCGGGCACAAAAGCTGCATTACCCATGCGAACTAGGTCGTTTAGTATTACTGGATTTTCTTTTGTTCCTTTACTTTGTGCTATTTGAGATATTAAATCATTTTGTCCATATAAATCTGGGATCATTTGATTAACAAATATTTTATAAGGAGTTTGAGCCCTACCTTGGCTATCACAAGACATGGCATGTTCTCTTAAACACCAAGAATTATTACTAAGTAAAAATCTAATATGCTGAAAAAAAGAATTAGCGCTAAAATAAGCTTGAATTTCGCTAAATTTATCCATTTCTGAAGCCGGTCCTTCTTCATCAATAGGGACATCAAAAAAACCAATTTTATTATCTTTAATGCTGCTCTTAGCAAAGGGCAGATACGTGCATCGTAGGGTATCAATAAAAATACTAGGTGCTACAGCTATATTTTTATTTAATCCCATCGAATCTGTAGAAAGTTCAATGATTTCTCGTCTTTGTCGTGCATTTTTATGGCTTTTAAGTGCGCATTTTTTTTCATTTTCAGCGCAATTTTTATCTGATGGGCAAGTATAATAGTGGCAACAATTTTTAACACTTATGTATTCTGCATTTAAAAAGCTATCTTCTTTTATATCTATTAAATTCTCTAACGTTACTCGCTTGAGTTCATTAAAATCTATATGTTGATTTGATGGAGAATAAACAAAAACGTCCGCTACCGCACTTACTAAATGCACGGTTGGTTCAATTTTTAAAATTTCAGCATTTTGTGCGTTTACATAGACATCTTGCAAATCAATCACTGATAAAGTGGGTAATCTAACCTTATAAGCCGCTTTTAGCTCTCCAAAATGCATCAACCAAACTTTTTCATAAATTGCATCACTTATTTTTTCCACATAAGGATCATGAATCAAAGAATGAGGGGATATTTTAATAGCAACCTCTAGAGCTTCTGCTGCGCTTATAATAAACTCATTGCTTACGTTAAAATTTTGTTGGCTTAGAAATAATGGTGTTTGTTGATTATTAATAAATACACTGTCAATGCCTTCAGTGGGAATGTTATTTATGATTGGTATACTTCTTATTATTTCTTGATTGTTTACTGTGTTTTTTTGATTAAAAAAGCTTGTGTTATTTGCTAGTAATTTAATGGTTATTAGATTTAGAAATATAATATTTTTTAGCATATTTTTTCCTATATTTCTATAGTATATTATATGTTTATTTTTGCAAAATTTGATTGTTTTTTAGTTTTACTTCTGTACTTTAGATCTTTTTAAGATATAGTTATCTAATATGTTGAGGGTTATTAGTATGTTTTATAAATTTTTAGATCCTAAAAATGACTTTTGTTTTAAAAAAATCTTTGGTTCAGAGAAAAACAAAGATATCTTGATACATTTTTTAAACGATATGCTCATTTTTAAAGAAAAGCTGCCTATTAAAAACGTAACCTTTTTAAAAACTATTCAAGAACCAGAAATCGCTGTACACAAAACTAGCATTGTAGATGTGTTGTGCAAAGATGAGCATGGAAATCAGTATATCGTTGAAATTCAAGTTGCCAAAGAAAAAGGATTTGAAAAAAGAGCCCAGTACTATGCCGCTAAAGCCTATTGCTCCCAAGCTCATGCAGGTGGGAGCTATGCAGACTTAAAAGAAATTATTTTTCTAGCCATAGCTGACTTTGTCATATTTCCTAACAAAGCTGCTTATAAATCTGATCATGTTATTTTGGATAAAGAAACTTCTGAAAATGATCTTAAAGATTTTTCTTTTACGTTTTTAGAACTGCCTAAGTTTAATAAAAATATCAATAATCTTGAAACCATCATAGAAAAGTGGGTCTATTTTTTTAAATATGGAGAAAAGACGTCAGAAGATGATGTGGAAAGGATTATTGAGGGAGATGATATTATAGAACGAGCGTATGAAGAGTTAAATAGGTTTTCTTGGAATGAAGAAGAGCTATTAACCTATGACCAATCAGAAAAGTATTACAATAGTTATATAGCAACTATAGAAAATAAATATGAAGAAGGGATTGAAAAAGGCCTTAAAAAGGGCAGAGAAGAAGGCAAACAAGAAGGAATTGAAGAGAGCAAGCTTATCATAGCTAAAAATATGCTTAAAACTGGTATTAACGAAAAAACTATAAACCAAGTTACTGGGCTTTCTTTTGAGCAAATCAAGGCTTTAAAATAACAAATTAACAAGAATATGCATATGTGATGTTTATTTTTGCAAAATTTGATTGTCTTTTAATAATAAAATTTTATTGGCACACTTGTTAATAAAATCCATGTCATGGCTAGAAAAAATAATAATACGTTTTGGTGATTTAAGCTTAAGTAAATAATCTATTAAAAAGTCTTTTTGCTTAAAGTCTAGAAATACTGAAGGTTCATCCAGTAAAAAAACTTCACACTGAGGATTGATAACGCTTTTAGCAATGTTTACTAATCTTTGTTCGCCTCCACTTATTAGATTAATTGAACGGTCTAATAAATGAGTGATATTAAGATTTTTTGCTACTTGCTCTATAAGACTTATTTGTTCGTCTTGTAACCAAGGATTCAAACCATAAATAGGTATTAAGCCATGGGCTATTCTTTGTCTTGCTAAACAATAGGTTAAATTAAAATTTTCTTGACTTAGAAAAGAAAATTTGTTGGCAATAAAATTTATACTTAGATTATTTAAATTTTTATTATTAAATTCTATATTATTTTTTAGGTTATTATTTAGCCCAATAATGCTTTTAAAAAGAGTTGTTTTGCCTGATCCATTATCACCAATTAGTGCATATATAGTATCTGATTCTAAAATTATATTAATATTGTTAAATATTAATTTTTTATTTATCTCAAAAGTCAGATTTTTAATTATAAGACTTGGTTTCATTGCTAAGCCTAAGTAATAACCAAAAAAATAATGGTGATAAAAATAATGAACATAGGGCGCCCACTGGTATTTCCGTACTAAAAAAATAAAAGCTAAGCCTGCTTAATGAGTCAAAAATTAACAAACAAAGACCACCAAAAACAAAAGCCAGTGGTAATAACAACCGTAAATCATAGCATTTAAATAATCTTATAAAATGCGGTATTACCAACCCCACAAAGCCGATCATCCCACAAAAAGCTACAACATTGGCTATTAATAAACAATTAGCTAAGATAACTATCTTTATTACTAAAGAAGAATTTATGCCTAACAAAGTTGCTTCATCTTTTCCAAAAGATAGTATTTCTAGCTCTCCCCTAAATTTAATAAGTATGTAAGACCCCGTAATCCATATAAGTATAATTAGTATAAAATATTCTGGTTCTACAATGTTTATTTGGCCAACGAGCCAAAAAAGCAAATTTTGAGATTTTTGTGCTGGTAAGATTATTTTAAGCATGCTTATTAAAGAAGCAGCCAAAGAGTTGATTAAAATACCAACCAATAAAGTGTTGGTGATTACGTTATTATTTTTAGTTAAAAAAGAAAAAATAATAATAAAAGCTATAAAACCACCAATAAGAGCGCCAATACTAGGCAATAAAAAAAATTCTTCACTAAAAAAAGCTATGCTTATGCACGCCCCTAGAGCAGCGCCACCACTTATGCCTAACAAGTGGGGATCCGCTAAATAATTTTTAAAAATACCTTGTAAACTTGCCCCACTTATGGCTAGTGATGAACCTGCTATTAATGATAAAATAATTCTTATTAATCTATAAGATAAAATAGTTTTATTTGTGTTGAAATTTAGTCCATCTGAACCAATAAAAAGACTTAAAAATAATATTAAAACAGTTAAAATTACACCTAAAGTTAAACATATCTTATATTTATTTTTATATTGCACGATTATATTCTTTTTTGATTAAATTTGTGAATTTTTTAATATCTTTTATTAGTTTTGGTGATGGTGAAGAGAATATATGATTTTTTGAGGCTATTATAGCTATGTTGCCGGTTTTTTCGTGAATTTTATTTAATATATGTTGATATTGAAAAAAGTTTTCTGCTCCAGCAGTAAAAACAATAATATCTGGAGGATTAAGTAATATTTGTTCCAAGGGCCATATGGGCCATGCCACATCTTCCATAGTCACTGAATTAATAAATCCTAGTCTTTCTAGTACTTGGGAGGGAAAAGATTTTTTTCCAGCAACCACTAATGGACTAGCTGAAATAGCCATTAAGAATTTTTTTTTTGCTTTATTATCTTGCAGTAATTCAATATCTTTTTTAGCATTTATGATTGAATTATTAATATCGTTTATGACTAAGTCTCCTAAGTTATTAACATTAAATTTTTTAGCTAATAATCTAGTTATAGTTTCAATATCTTCTATGGTATCTGGCTGATGGGCAAAAATTTCAATATTATGTTTTGCTAATTTTTTAAGTATAGGTTTTGCTAAAACATGGGGCACTGCGAGCACTAAATCAGGTTTGAGTTCTAGTATGGCTTCTATATTTATTTGAGCAAAAGAACCAATTTTTTTGATGTTTTTAAAAACTTTTTTATCACAATCTGTGCTTACTCCCACTAAACGGTGAGTTTGACCTAAGCTTTTCATGGTTTCAGAAAAAGAGGGCGCTAAGCTCACTACGCGTATATAAGGATTTTTACTAAAACTTTTATTAATAACAAAGTCATCTTTGATACACCAATAGACAACACATAACGATGCAATACTAAAAGCTAAAAAAATCCATTTTTTCATTAGATGCCCTAAATATTATTTATTTGTATTTGGCCAAAGAACGTTGTTCCTTGAATGGGCATATAGAGAGCATTTTTAGCTCCTTTTTCATTAAAGATATTTTCAACCATTAAAGAAAATCCTATTTTTTCATTCATTTCATAGGTAGCAATGCTGTCAATAAGCATGTAAGGGTTTAGTTTAAGGCGTTTATCAAAATCAAAAAATGAAGAAGTTTTATAACGAGTTTGCAAAGTTAAATGCAAAAAGTTTTCCTGTCCTATTAAAATTTTTGTAATACCACTTAAAAATGGAGTTTGAGGAAGTGGGTTTTTATTACTCATAACTTTACTAATAGCTATAAATTCATTATTGGTGCTCAGCTTTACTAATTCCAGTGGGCGAAAATCTAGGCCCGCATCAAATCCAAATTTAATAGCGTGAGAAGAATTTTTAGGAGTGATTTTGGCGCCTAAATATGGTTGATAAGCAATACTTTCACCCAAATAATCAAAAAAAGTTGTTATATGTAAATCAGTAGTTTTATGAGCCTTAATATTGCTGCCTACGCTAAGTCCATAAATAGATTCAGGCTTAAGTTTTTTATTGCCTTTAAAAAAAGCATTTTTGCCGTAGAGTTCTAATAAACTGGCAGTTCTAGAAGTTTTTAAATACGTTACGTTCAAATCCATATAATTATTAAGAATCATAGCAAACGTTAAATTTTTATTAAACAGTAAAGCTTCTTCATGATAGCCAGTCATATCGAAATTAGCATTTAAAGAAGCATTCTCTCCAAAGTTAAATTTTCTATCCATTAGTAAGCCTAAACCTAATCTAGTTTTGTTTTTCTTATAAGCTTTTTCTATCACTATTTTTTGAGCAAAATTCATGCTTAAAAATTTAGGAAAGTTTAATGGTTTAAAGCCTGCAATTACTTCATGAGAAGTCTGTATAAAATCGCTATCTTTTGTTAAATTTATAGAAGTATAATTTTCAAATACGCCGTGAGAAGTATTAATAAAAAATTCAGTTTCTTTGATTTTTTGCGTAACTTCTGCATTTATGCCAGCATTTATGGCATTTGAGCGGATATTTAGCTGTCTAAAGCTAAATCCTTCAATGCCGCCTTCGTGCATATTAGCCATAGCTCTAGCTAATATTTTTTGATCTGTAGTTTGGCGGCTATATTGAGCGATAGTTTTTATCATATGCTGATCATTATTTCTTTTCTCAAGCTGTATTTTTTTGCCAAGATTTTCATCTTCAAAAGCAAAGTTGGCGTTATGAGAATCAATGCTGCTAGCCATAAATAAACTTGAATTTTCATCAAGAGGGACGTTTATGCTATTAGCCAACTTGAATAAGTGATAAAGTCCATAGCCAAAGCGGGCATTAATTTCTTTTTTATTGCTTATGGGTAAAGAGATATTTAGTGAGGAAGCATAGTTTTGCAAATTTTTGGTAGCAAGTAAAAAAGAACTTAGAGGGTCAAGTAAATCAAGATTTTCAAAATTAAGTCTATTATACCCTAAACCACGTGAAGAACTAAAATCAGTTTTTTTGGTAATAGTAGGTATATGAAAAATTGCTGTTTTATCACCGGCTAACATTTCTATACTTTCTGATTTATGTGCAGTTATATTTTGTATTGGTTCTTCAATAGGCACTTCAACGATGTAGAAATCATTTTTAGGCTCTTCGCTATCTATAGCTAACGTAAAGAAGATAGGGAAAAGTAAAAAACTAATTAAGAACTTGCTAAAATTATTTTTGTTCATGAATAAATCCTAAAAAAACATCCTTAGCTTATCTAGTATGTTAAAGAAGATTTTAAAATGAGGTAGTTTAAAATTATGAAAATATGTAGAATGTCCAAACTTATAAGTTTGATTGGTTGGTTATTTTTATTAACCAGCTGTAAGAGTATAAATATGAAAAAATTTGACGCCAGTTCTTATGATAAACATGTAAACATGAGTGGTAATAATGTTCTTGCCGCTTGCGATGAATATTTAGCAAAGGCACAATATCATAAAGATAAATTAATTTCTATGAAAGATCGCCCTGATGCTTTTGCTGCTCTTTCGGAATATAATGAAATTTTAATACAACTAGATTCTGCCATGAGCCAGGCTGGTTTATTATCTAATGTTCATCCTAGTGAAGCCCTAAGAAAAACTGCAGAAGTTTGTGAACAAAAGGCTTCTAAGTTTTCTACAGAGTTATCTTTGAACGAAGAAGTTTATAATGTCATAAAAAAAATAGATTCCACTAAGCTTGATCAATCTTCACAACGTATGCTTACACAAACTATTAGAGGGTTTAAGCGCTCTGGTGTTGATAAAGATAAAGAAACCAGATATAAAATTAGGCAATTACGAGAAGAATTGGTAATTATTGGTCAAGAATTTGGTCAAAATATTCGACAAGAAAGATTTTTTATAGAGCTTAACAGCACAAAAGATCTCGCAGGTCTTCCTAAAGATTATATTGATTCACACAAACCAGATGCCAAAGGCAAAATAGCCATTAGCACTGATTACCCAGATTACATACCGTTCATGCAGTATGCAAATAGCAATCAATACCGCAAAGAGCTTAGACATAAGTATTTAAATCGCGGACAAAAAAATGGCCCCATTTTGGAATCCATGATAAATAAGCGCTATGAATTAGCCAAGCTTCTAGGCTATTCGTCCTATGCTGATTATATAGTAGAAGATAAAATGATCAAAACGCCAAAAGCTGTTTATGATTTTATCGAGAACATATCAAGTTTAGCTAAAGCAGGGGCTGATAAAGAGTATGCGCAGTTGCTTGAATATAAGAAAACGACTGATAAAAGTGCCCAAAAAATCGAAAAAATCGAAGGCTATGAGAGCGCTTTTTTAGAAGAGGGCTATAAAAAAGAAAAGTTTAGTTTTGATTCTCAAGAAGTTAGACCTTATTTTTCCTATGAACAAGTAAAACAAGGTGTGCTTGATACCACTTCTGAGCTATTTGGTATAAAATATGTGGCTATAACAGACGCCCCTGTTTGGCATGAATCTGTGGTTGTTTATGATGTTTATGATAGTACTTCTAAGCTTGGCCGTATTTATTTAGATATGCATCCTCGTGAAGGTAAATATCAGCATGCAGCGCAATTTACTGTCAAAAGCGGCTTATTAAATAGGCAATACCCTGAAGGCGCGTTGGTTTGTAATTTTCCTAGGCCCAGTGCTAACGACAAACATGCTTTTATGGAGCATGCTCAAGTAGTGACATTTTTTCATGAATTTGGGCATTTATTACACCATACTTTTGCCGGGCGCCAAAATTGGATGCCATTTTCTGGTGTTGCCACAGAATGGGACTTCGTTGAGGCACCATCACAATTTTTGGAAGAATGGGCTTGGTCACCAGAAGTGCTTGCTTCTTTTGCCAAGCATTATGAAACAAAACAGCCCATTAAACCTGAGCTTGTTAATAAAATGCGCGCCGCAGACGAATTTGGTAAAGCAATAGCTGCCAGACAACAAATGTTTTATGCAGCCCTAAGCGTTAATTATTTTGATAAAGACCCCAAAACTTTTAATACCTTAGCCATGCTTAAAGATTTACAATCACAATATAGCTATTTTCCTTATGAAGAAGGTACGCACTTTAACTATAATTTTGGTCATTTAGAAGGCTATTCTGCCATGTATTATACGTATATGTGGTCCTTAAGCCTTGCCAAAGATTTACTAGAACCATTTAAAAAGAATGGTTTAATGGATAAAGCAACTGCTCAAAGATTTAAAGAAATTATTTTAAGCTCTGGTGGTTCTAAAGATGCCAAGGATTTAGTGGAAGAATTTTTAGGTCGTCCAGCTAAGTTTGATGCTTTTAAAACGTGGTTGACTATTTAGTTTAACCTGAGGTTTTGATAAGCACAGGTGTTCAAATTCTGTTTTCAGCGCGTTTCTACGCATAGGCGGCAGGTTAAGGATTTGAAGCAGATATCATATGGTTATTTCACCTC
>CAZBMJ010000027.1:0-31872 GCA_964493205.1 uncultured Myxococcales bacterium | reverse complement strand
GATCAAATCTTTAACACACACTTAATATAACTATTTTATGAGATCTTAGCTATATATAATTCGTTAGTGCGTCTTGGTATCGTAAACGAAGATTGTCTTGAATTAGATAAAAAGAATTTACCAATAGCTGCTAAAAAAGCTTTAGTAAAATTTAATACTCAACAATATTATGAAATTAATTTATAAAAAGCCAAAAACTTATATTTTAGTATATATTAAATTTTATTTTAAAATATGAAATTTGATATCCATATTATATTTTTCATGATTTTTGAGCCCATGCATTCTTAAGATGATTTGGGCTCTGGTTTTACTAGCCAAGCTCGCCTATAGAACCTTTTCTAAAAAGCTCTTATCTTCCAGAGTAGAAATATCTGTGGTAATTTTTTCACCATTGGCTATTGAGCGCAATAATCTGCGCATAATTTTACCAGAACGGGTTTTGGGAAGTATTTTTGTAAAATTAATGGCTGCAGGTTTCGCAAATGATCCTATGATATTTTTTACTTGATTTTTAAGCTCTTCTTGTAAGCCACTACTTGGTATAGAATTGGGCATTAGAGTTACAAAAGCTATTAATTTTTGTCCTGTAATAGCATCACTTATGCCAACCACTGCTGCTTCAGCGACGGCTTTATGGGTTATTAAAGCACTTTCTATTTCAGCAGTTCCTAGTCTATGACCAGAAACATTTACCACGTCGTCTATGCGACCACTGATATTAATATGGCCTTGCAAATCAGCAAAAGCACCATCACCTGTAAAATAAACATTTGGCATTACTTCAAAATAAGTTTTTAAAAATCTTTTTTCATCACCCCATATTCCTCGAGCTAAGGATGGCCATGGCTGTTTAATAACTAAAAAACCTGATTGATTTGCGCTACATTCTTTTCCGTTATCGTCTACTATTTTGGCATCAATGCCAAGTAAAGGTATCGCTGCAAAGCCTGGCTTAGCGTGGTGAATATCAGGCAGAGGGGCTATCATTATGCTTCCTGTTTCTGTTTGCCACCAAGTGTCTAGCACTGGGCAGGAATTATTGCCAAAGACTTTTTTGTACCAGTTAAAAGCTTCAGGATTAATAGGCTCACCCACGCTGCCTAATAAACGCAAAGAAGATAAATTACTCTCTTGTGCGTACTGCTCTCCTGCAGCCATAAACATTCTTACAGCCGTCGGTGCTGTGTAAAACACCGTTATTTTATGTTTTTCTATAAGTTCATAGACTCTTTTTGGGCTAGGATAATTAAGAGCGCCTTCAAATATAAAAATACTTTTGCCTAATAATAAAGGCCCGTAGGTAACATAGCTATGGCCAGTTATCCAACCTACATCGGCACTACACCAGTAAGTGTCTTCTTGCGTTAAATCAAAGCTCCATTTGGTGCTAGAAGCTACTTGCACTAAGTAACCTCCTGTTGCATGAAAAATACCTTTGGGTTTGCCTGTGGTTCCAGAAGTATAGAGAATAAACAACGGATGCTGTGCATCAAAACCGTGAGGATTACTTACGCAATCTGGCCAACTTTCTTGTTTACTAAAATTAACTTCTTTTTCATTAGTACTAGGCAAACAATCAAAGGATAAAATAGTTTTGATAGATTGGCAGCGAGGGTCACAAATTGCTTCGTCTACAATATTTTTTAAATTAATTTCTTGCCCTTTTCTTTTGGTTGATTTGCTTGTTATAAGGGCGGCAGCTTGGCAATCTTCTATTCTGTCTATTAATGATTCTTTGGCAAATCCTGCAAAAATAACCGTATGAATAGCCCCTATGCGAGCTACTGCCAGCATGCTTGCAATAGCTTGAGGAGTTAGAGGCATATAAATAGCCACTCTATCTCCTGCTTTTATGCCACGATTATGCAAAATAGTAGCAATATGGCAGGTGAGTTCATGTAATTCTTTATAGCTAAGTTTTTGTATTGTGCCTTCTTCATTTTCAAAAGTTATGGCAATTTTGTGAGAGTTATTTATTAAATGCCTATCAAGGCAATTAAAAGAAGCATTAACTTTACCGTTAATAAACCAGTTACCTTGAGCAAATTGATTATCGTGAATATCTTCAAAAGGTTTATGCCAAGTCAGTGCTTGGGCTTCATGATGCCAAAAGTCTTTATAATCAAGATCTTTTGCTTTGTTATAAGCAATTTTTTTTTCTGCAGGAGAATCCCAAGAAAAGGGCTGAAAATTCATAAAAACCTCTTTCATAAGCACGCACACTTCAAAGAAAATGCCTACTCCATATTTCTAACTAATTCTTGTGCAAATTCTGAGCATTTTAACAATGTAGCACTAGGCATTAATCTATGAAAGTCATAGGTAACTTTTTTTTGTTCTATAGTTTTATTAATAGCTGTAATAATTAAATCAGCAGCTTGATCCCACGCTAAATATCTAAGCATCATTTCTGCCGATAATATTAGGGACAAAGGATTAACTTTATCTTGGTCAGCGTATTTTGGAGCTGTGCCGTGAGTAGCTTCAAAAATGGCATGACCAGTTAAATAATTAATATTACCGCCTGGAGCTATGCCTATACCGCCCACTTGTGCCGCCAAGGCATCACTTAAATAATCGCCATTTAAGTTCATACTTGCTATGACGTCAAAATCTGTTGGTCTAGTTAATACTTGTTGTAATGCTATATCAGCAATGACATCTTTTATTAAAAGCCTATTTTTATATTGCCCATCGCCGCAAGTAGCATAAAGCTCTTTTATTACGCTATTCACTTCTTTAATTAAATTATTTTGTAAGTCTTTGCTCATAAAGTCAAAATCACTTTCTAGTAATCTTGCATTTTCTTCATCAGTAATATTTTTATTTTCATCTTTATTTTGTAGTATATAAACTTCTTTTTGAGTGATTATTTTATCTCTAAATTCAGCTTTAGCTAAGCTATATCCCCACTCACAAAATGCGCCTTCAGTAAATTTCATAATATTGCCTTTATGAACAATACTTAAGCTTTTGCGTTTTTGGCTTACAGCAAACTCTATGGCTGCTCTTATTAATCTTTCAGTTCCTTCTTTTGAAATAGGCTTAATACCTATGGCGCTAGAACTTGGAAAACGAATTTTATTACTACCAAATTCACTTTTTAAAAAACTAATAATTTTTTCTGACTCGCTACTAAAAGCTTTAAATTCAATACCTGCATAAATATCTTCGGTATTTTCTCTAAAAATTACCATGTCTACTAATTGAGGATTTTTAACAGGGGAGGGGACCCCTTTGAACCATTGCACAGGACGTAAGCAAACATATAAATCTAATACTTGTCGTAAGGCTACGTTAAGAGATCTAATACCACCGCCAATAGGGGTTGTAAGAGGGCCTTTTATACCTACTAAATATTTTTTAAAAGCATCCAAAGTTTGTTCAGGTAACCAAGAGGAAGTTTTAACAAAAGCTTTTTGACCTGCATAGACTTCAAGCCATTCTATTTTTTTTTGATTATTATAAGCCTTTTTAACAGCCTCATCTATTACTAATTTGCTTGCTTTCCAAATATCTCTACCAATGCCATCGCCTTCAATAAAAGGAATAATGGGGTTATTGGGGACGCAAAGTTTATTATTGCTCATGGTAATAATTTGATTGCTCATAGCACTCCTAGTTCGCTAAACTTTTGATAAATTCTCTATTCATTATACCAATCACTTTAGTGCTAATTTCTTTTGGACACACAGCTTCGCATTCCAAAGTGTTGCTACAGGAGCCAAAAAGCTCTTTATCCATTTGTACAACCATATTTTGTACTCTTTCATTTCGCTCTACTTGACCTTGAGGAAGCATTGACAAATGAGCTATTTTTGCTCCTACAAACAGTGATGCAGAAGAATTTTTACAGGCAGCAACACAGGCCCCGCAACCAATACAAGCTGCGGCATCGAATGCTTCTTCAGCTGTAAGCTTTGATATGGCAATAGTATTAGCATCTACGCTGCCACCAGTATTTACTGAGACAAATCCGCCACTTTGGATAATCCTGTCAAAGGCACTTCTATCAACAACTAAGTCTTTGATAATGGGAAAAGCAGAGGCTCTAAAAGGTTCGATAGTTATGCTATCACCATCTTTGAAAGATCTCATATGTAGCTGACATGCTGTTGTAGCTTTTTTTGGGCCATGGGCTATGCCATTTATAACTAATGAGCAAGCTCCGCAAATTCCTTCTCGGCAGTCTGATTCAAACGCTATGGGTTCTAAGCCTGTGATTAGTAACTTTTCATTAACCACATCAAGCATTTCTAAAAAAGACATATCATCGGAAATATCTTTAGCTTCAAAATCAAAAAAATAACCATCTTTTTTACTGCTTTCTTGACGCCAAATTTTTAGATTAAAAGTTTTTAAGCTCACTTATAGCTCCTTTGCTGCAAGGCAATACTTTCAAAAATTAAAGCTTCTTTAACTAAAGTTGGTTCTTGTTTATCGCCTTCGTATTTCCATGCTGATACATGGCAAAAATCTTGGTCATTTCTTTGTGCTTCGCCATCAGGAGTTTGATATTCTTCTCTAAAATGACCACCACATGATTCTTCTCTAGTTAAAGCATCTTTGCACATGAGCAAACCAAAATCGATAAAGTCTTTTACTCTTAAAGCTTTTTCTAAAGACTGATTAAAAGAATTACTATCGCCTTTAACAGTAATGTTTTTATCAAAATCTTCTTTTAAATCTTTTAGAAGACCTATGGCTTTTGTAAGGCCAGCCTGGTCTCTAGACATGCCACAATATTGCCAGGTGATTTTGCCTAAGGCTTTATGATAAAAATCTGCTGATTTATTTTTATTATTTGAAGTAATTTCGCTTATAAGATTTTTAGTTTCTAAAACCGCACTTAGTGCTTCTTTCGAATCTTTAATTTGCAAAGGTGAGACGCTATTAAAGTAGGAATTAATAGTATAAGGCAAAACAAAATAGCCGTCTGCTAATCCTTGCATTAAAGCACTTGCTCCCAATCTATTAGCACCATGATCGCTAAAATTAGCTTCACCTAAGACAAATAAACCAGGAATAGTGCTCATGAGTTCGTAATCTACCCATAATCCACCCATAGTGTAGTGAGAGGCTGGATAAATTCTCATAGGTACACTATAGGGGTCTTCGCCGGTAATCTTTTCATACATTTCAAACAAATTAGCATATTTTGATTTAATAGTTTCCAAACCTAGGCGTTTTATGGAGTCACTGAAGTCTAAGTAGACTCCAAGTTTACTCTCTCCCACACCTCTATGTTCGTCACAAACTTGTTTTGCAGCCCGAGAGGAAATATCGCGGGGAGCAAGATTGCCGTAGCTTGGATATTTTCTCTCCAAAAAATAATCTCGTTCTGTTTCAGGTATATCTTTAGGTTTTCGCTCGTCATTAGCTTTATGAGAAACCCATACTCGACCGTCGTTTCGTAAAGATTCAGACATAAGGGTTAGTTTTGATTGGTGATCACCAGAGACTGGTATACAAGTAGGATGGATTTGTGTGTAGCAAGGATTAGCAAATAAAGCACCTTTTTTATAGGCTTTAAAAGTAGCGCTTACGTTACAATTTATGGCATTGGTTGATAAATAAAATACTGCTCCATAACCGCCAGTAGCCATAACTATAGCGTCAGCTAAGTGAGAAGTTATTTCACCAGTGACTAAATTTCTGACGACAATTCCTTTAGCGTGTCCATTAATAATTATTACATCCATCATTTCATGACGATGATAAAGCTTTATTTTTCCTAAGCCTATCTGTCTGCTTAAGGCGCTATAAGCCCCCAATAATAATTGCTGACCTGTTTGTCCTCTTGCATAAAAAGTTCTGGAAACTAATGAGCCACCAAAAGAACGATTATCTAGTAAACCACCGTATTCTCTAGCAAAGGGTACGCCTTGAGCAACACATTGATCGATAATATTGACACTTACTTGTGCAAGTCTATATACATTGGCTTCGCGGGCTCTAAAGTCACCGCCCTTGATAGTGTCGTAAAATAATCTTTGTGTACTATCGCCATCATTTTGATAATTTTTAGAAGCGTTAATACCACCTTGAGCTGCTATACTATGAGCTCTTCTTGGGCTGTCATGAAAACTGAATACTGATACTTTATACCCCAGTTCAGCTAAAGATGCAGCTGCTGATGAGCCAGCAAGGCCCGAACCTACCACTATTACGTGAAATTTTCTTTTGTTGGCAGGATTTATGGGTTTCATACTACTTTTGTAATTTTGCCATTTATCAGACAAAGGTCCGTTAGGAATTTTGGCATCTAACTGCATAAAAGCCTCATAATGCTTAAATTGATAAGGGGAGGATTCCCAATAAAACACAAACCGGAATAGAAATATAAAGAGCAGCTATAAGTAGAGCAAACATATTACTGAACACTTTTATTTTATTAAAGATCACGGGATTTGAAAAACCTAAGGTTCTAAAGCACGATGCAAATCCATGGCTGATGTGAAAGGCTAGTAAGATCTGTGCAAGAATATAAAATCCGCTAACAGTAGGGTTAGAAAAACCTAAAACCACCATATTATAAACGTGATGTCTGCCTTGAGAATCTATTAACATATCAAAGCCATCGTTGGTAAGGTCTAGAGTAAAGTGTGCTAGATGAAACATGATAAAGCATAAAACTGTTAAGCCGCTTAAAAGCATAATTCGTGATGCTTTTGTAGTTTTTCTAAAGTGCTGTTTTTCATACGTGAGCTTTTTTGCGTCTTTATTTTGTTTTTGTAGTTTTATGGTTAAAAAAACATGTAAGCCTAGGGCTATGAGCAGAGCAATACGAAAAGCCCACAAAACTTTAGGAAAAGTTCTTAATAACACTCCATATTGATTAAGAGCATCTGGTCCAGAAAATATTTCTAAATTACCCAATAAATGAGCAATTAAAAAAAAGATCATAAAGAGACCAGTTAAAGCCACTAAAATTTTTTGTACTATAGTAGTCTTAAATAGATTTTTAAACAGCATAATAATCCTTTTGAAAAGCTATAACATTGATTCAGCTTGTGCTACGACATTTTTTACTGAGTTTACTGAACGTTCAAAAGCTTTTTTTTCTTGCTCATCAAGCCTAAGTTCAATAATTTTTTCTACTCCATTTTCGCCAATAATTACTGGCACGCCAATAAATAAATTTTTGATACCATACTGGCCTTCTAAATAGGCTGCACAGGGCAATAATCTTTTTTGGTTAAATAAATAGCTTTCACACATTTCTATGGATGATAAAGCAGGAGCATAAAAAGCAGAACCATTGGCTAAATGCTTAACTATTTCTCCACCGCCCTTTCGTGTACGCTCTATTATGTAATCAAGTCTATCTTTAGAAAGTAAACCCATCGCTACTAATTCATCTAAGTGGATGCCGGCTACAGTACAAAATCTAGTAAGAGGAACCATATCGTCGCCATGGCCACCTAATACTAAAGCATTAACATCCTTTTTGCTCACGCCTACTTCTTCAGCAATAAAAGTTCTAAATCTGGCAGAGTCCAGCACGCCAGCCATGCCTACAACTTTATTGCTTTTAAAGCCTGATAATTTATGAAAGACATAGACCATAACGTCTAAGGGGTTAGTGACCATAATAACAAATGCGTTGGGAGCATAGGTTTTAATGCCTAGGGCTACTTGTTTAATAACTTCAATATTTTTTAATAAGAGCTCTTCTCTGCTCATACCGTCTTTTCGGGCAAAACCAGCAGTGATAATACACACGTCGGCATCTTTAATATCTTTGTAATCTTTAGTGCCCTTAAAACAGGCGTCGTTGTTGCTTAAACTAGACATTTGAGCTAAATCTAATGACTTACCTATGGCCATCCCTTCAAAAGCATCTAATAAAATTATTTCACCTAAGTTTCTTTGACTAGCAAGCAGAGCTAAGCTGCCTCCTATTTGTCCTGCACCAATTAAAGCGATCTTTTTAGAACTCATTAGGCATTTCCTTTATACTTTAAAAGTGATCTCAAATTACAAAAATAAAATAGTTTGGCTAGTGACTTGAACTATTTGAGGAAAAATAATGAATGCATATATAAACTCTTCTTGTGATAGCCGTGTGCAAGAAGTTTCAAAACTTACTAAAGAAATTTTGGGTGAAAATATTTTAGAAATTAAAGTTGAAGAAATTAAATTTAGCGAAAATTTTGAAACTACCTTAGCTAAATTTGAAGCAAAAGCTTTAGAGCTTTGTAACAAAAAAATTAAAAAACGAACTGTTATAGGCCAAGGGGTAGGATTTATCGATGCTTGTTTTGATTCTTTAATAAAAGCTTATGAGGAAAATTATAATTCCCTTGATTCTATTTCTATTGCTAACTTTGTTATTAATGCTCATTTAGAAGCTGGTAATAAAAGAAAATCTGATGCTCATGTCACAGTTTTATTACGAATAAAAAATGCCAATGATTTTGAATACACTTTTACTTGCACTTCTTTATCTGTTAGTAAGTCTTGCGTTTTTGTGATCCAACATTGTATTGCCTTTTTTATCAATGCTGAAGAAGCATTTAAAAAACTTCATTTTGCACTAAAAGATGCTCAAGAGCGCTCAAGAAGTGACTTAATAGAACGTTATAAAAACCAAATGTCTACTTTAGTCCATGCAACTTCTTATGAAAATCTAGTGCTTAAGCTTAAAGCTGAATAAAGCATGAACGATTAATTAACTTTTATGATTTTAAAAAGCTAATAATTTCTCATAAATAATAAAATAATTATATATTAACATAATATTTTATTTTGGGTAAATCGTGAGAAATTATACAGTATATTTATTAGTATTTTTTATCTGTAAAAGTGTATTTGCAGATCTTTGTACTAACGCTAATTGTACTGCTAATGATGTCTCTACAGCAGTGATTAATCTTATTTCTGGTCCAACTGTTTGTGTAAATGGCACACAGATTTATTTGCAGTTACAGGCGCAAACTATTGCGGGCGCTAATTTGCGTTATGATATTGGTTATTTTATAGCCACTGATGGTGGGGATGCAAAAACAGGTGTTTGTTATAGGGATTATTTACCAGCACCGCTAAATACTACTGCTACGGTTGGTCTAACCAGAACTTCTCCTTTTTATAATGCAGATACTGATACTTGTGGTGATATTGAACAAAATATCACTAATTTTAGAAATATAGGTGGTACTACAGTATCAAGTGGAACTCCAGGACCTCCTGCTATTATAACAGTTCCTTGCAGAGATTTTAATAATGATTTAGTTTCAGATGTGGGTATTTGTACCTCTTGGGATAATCAATCTTCTAACAATTGTTCTTCTGCAGCTCAGGCTATACCTGGCAATAATAGTAAATGTAACTGTTCTCGTTTAAAAATAGGAAACATTGTTTATAAAGCTACTTGCCAAACTAATAGTGACTGTAATGATAATAATGCTTGTACCACTGATACTTGTAATACTAATACTGATTTTAAATGCACTAATACACCCATAGGTGCTGGCACTTCTTGTAATGATAGTAATCCTTGTACAACTAATGATGTTTGTGGTGGAACTAATAATACTACTTGCTTGGGCACCCCAGTAGTATGTAGTGCATTAGACCAATGCCATAATGCAGGTGTCTGTGATTTTAATACAGGATTATGTACTAATCCCATTAAACCAAATGGTACTGCTTGTGATGATGGTCAATCTTGTACCACTCCTGATACTTGTACTAATGGCGCTTGTACTACTATAGACACTTGCCCTTTAGGAAGACAATGCTTATTTGATAGATGTGTTGCAGCAATGCCTTGTAGCAATAATAGTGCTTGTAATGACAATAATTCTTGTACCACTGATACTTGTATATCAGGATTTTGTTCTAGTACAGTATTGCCATCAGGAACATCTTGTAATGATAATAACTTATGTACTAATAATGATACTTGTTTGGTTGGTCAATGTATTGGTACACCACTTACTTGTGCTCCCTTAGATCAATGTCATGTGGCAGGTGTATGTAATACATCTACTGGTATTTGTAGTAATCCAAATGCACCTAATAACACTTCATGTAATGATAGTATGTCATGTACTGCTTCTGATGTTTGCACCAATGGCAGCTGTCAGGGGGTTGATACCTGTCCATTGGGGCAAATATGTCAGGGTAATTCTTGTGTACTAGCTACTAATTGCAGTATCAATGCTGATTGTAATGATAATAACTCATGTACTGCCGATACATGTGTACTAGGGTTTTGTACTAATACATCATTAGCACAAGGTTCATCTTGTAATGATGGAAATTTGTGTACCATCAACGATACTTGTAATAATGGCACATGTGCTGCAGGTAGTCCAATAGTATGTAGTGCCTTAGACCAATGTCATTTAGCAGGAGTATGTGATACTAACACAGGGGTATGTAGTAATCCCATTAAACCAAATGGTACTACTTGTGATGATGGTCAATCTTGTACAGATTCTGATACTTGTACTAATGGCGCATGTATGGGTGTCAGTAATTGTCCCGTTTCATTGGTTTGTATAGGTAATCTTTGCCAGCTCTTAAGTTGTTCTACTAATGCTGATTGTAATGATAATAACCAGTGCACTACAGATAGTTGTATGAATAATTTTTGTTTAAATGCACCTGATATGAATAATTTGCCTTGTAATGATGGAAATTTATGTACTATAAATGATGTTTGCATAGGAGTACTTAATGCCGCTTGTCAAGGAACAGCTGTTGTATGTAGTCCATTGGATCAATGTCATGCTGCAGGTGTTTGTAATCCAAATACTGGTATGTGTAGTAATCCTAATGCTGTAAATAATATATCTTGTGATGATGCTATTACTTGTACTTCTTTTGACGTTTGTAATAATGGAACTTGTCAAGGAACAGATAATTGCCCCATGGGCCAAATGTGTGACAATAACTCTTGTGTATTAACTACTAATTGTATTATTGATGCTGATTGTAATGATAGTAATGTATGTACAATAGATAGTTGTGTCGCTGGTCTTTGTGCTTATACCAATGCTGTAGCTACGCCTTGCAGTGATAGCAATTTATGTACTAGCAATGACATGTGTACTAATGGCCAATGCATGGGTATGGCTATCGTATGTAGCCCCTTAGATCAATGCCATATTGCTGGTATGTGTGATCCAAATACTGGAATTTGTGATAATCCCAATGCTGCAAATAATACGCCTTGTAATGATTCTATAACTTGTACGTCTTTTGATGTTTGTACTAATGGTATTTGTCAGGGATTAGATAATTGCCCCATGGGCCAAATGTGTGATAACAACTCCTGTGTATTATCTCCTAATTGTAGTATCGATGCTGATTGTAATGATAGCAATACATGTACAATAGATAGTTGTGTTAGTGGTTTTTGTACTTATACTAATACTGTGGCTACAGCTTGCAACGATGGTAATTTATGTACTAACAGCGATATTTGTACTAATGGCATATGTGCTGGTAATGCAACAGTGTGTGCAGCCTTAGATCAATGTCATGTAGCGGGTGTATGTGATACAAATACAGGTATGTGCAGTAATCCTAATGCTGCAAATAATACAGCTTGTAATGATAGTAATTTGTGCACTACCAACGATATATGTACTAATGGCACATGTGCTGGTAGTGCAATAGTATGTAGCGCCTTAGATCAATGTCATGTGGCAGGTGTCTGTGATACAAATACAGGTATGTGTAGTAATCCTAATGCTGCAAATAATACAGCTTGTAATGATAGTAATTTATGCACAACCAACGATATTTGTACTAATGGTACATGTGCTGGTAATGCAACAGTATGCAATGCTTTAGATCAATGCCATGTAGCAGGTGTTTGTGACCAAAATAATGGTATGTGTAGTAATCCTAATGCTGTAAATAATACACCTTGTGATGATGCTATTACTTGTACTTCTTTTGACGTTTGTAATAATGGAGCTTGTCAAGGATCAGACAATTGCCCTATGGGTCAAATGTGTGATAATAACTCTTGTGTATTATCTCCTAATTGTGTTACTGAGGATGATTGTAATGATAATAATACATGTACAATAGATAGCTGTGTTAGCGGTTTTTGTGCTTATAGCAATACTGTAGCTACGCTTTGCAATGATGATAATTTATGTACTAATAATGATATATGTACTAATGGACAATGTATGGGTGTTGCTATCGTATGTAGCGCCTTAGATCAATGCCATATTGCTGGTATGTGTGATCCAAATACTGGAATTTGTGATAGTCCTAATGCTGCTAATAATACAACTTGTAACGATAGTAATTTGTGCACTACCAACGATATATGTACTAATGGTACATGTGCTGGTAATGCAACAGTGTGTGCAGCCTTAGATCAATGTCATGTAGCGGGTGTATGTGATACAAATACAGGTATGTGCAGTAATCCTAATGCTGCAAATAATACAGCTTGTAATGATAGTAATTTGTGCACTACCAACGATATTTGTACTAATGGTACATGTGCTGGTAATGCAATAGTATGCAATGCCTTAGATCAATGTCATGTGGCAGGTGTATGTGATATAAATACAGGTATATGTAGCAATCCTAATGCAGCAAATAATACAGCTTGTAATGATAGTAATTTATGCACTACCAACGATATTTGTACTAATGGTACATGTGCAGGTAATGCAACAGTATGTAGCGCTTTAGAACAATGTCATATAGCAGGCACATGTAACCCATCTAGTGGTATATGTAGTAATCCCAACGCTGTAAATAATACACCTTGTGATGACGCTATAAATTGTACATCATTTGATGCTTGTAATAATGGAGCTTGTCAGGGGTTAGATAATTGTCCTATGGGTCAAATGTGTGATAATAACTCCTGTATATTATCTCCTAATTGTAGTATCAATGCTGATTGTAATGATAGCAATACGTGTACAATAGATAGTTGTGTTAGTGGTTTTTGTTCTCATACTAATGCTGTAGCTACATCTTGTAATGATAGTAATTTGTGCACAACCAACGATGTTTGTGCTAATGGTATATGTGCAGGTAGCCCAATAGTATGTACTGCATTGGACCAATGTCATGTGGCAGGTATATGTGATACAAATACAGGTATATGTAATAATCCTAATGCTGCTAATAATACAGCTTGTAATGATAGCAACTTATGCACTAATAACGATGTTTGTACTAATGGTACATGTGCAGGTAATGCAACAGTGTGTACTGCCTTAGATCAATGCCATGTAGCAGGCACATGTAACCCATCTAGTGGTATATGTAGTAATCCTAATGCTGTAAATAACACGCCTTGCGATGACGCTATAACTTGTACATCCTTTGATGTTTGTAATAATGGAGCTTGTCAAGGATCAGACAATTGCCCTATGGGTCAAATGTGTGATAATAACTCTTGTGTATTATCTCCTAATTGCAGTATAAATGCTGACTGTAATGATAATAATGTATGTACAATAGATAGTTGTCTTAGTGGTTTTTGCGCTTATGCTAATGCTGTAGCTACAGCTTGTAATGATGGTAGTTTGTGTACTAACAATGATATTTGCAGCAATGGTCAATGCATGGGTATGGCTATTGTATGCAGTGCTTTAGATCAATGCCATATGGCTGGTATGTGTGATCCAAATACTGGTATGTGCGATAATCCTACTATTGCTAATAATACAACTTGTAATGATGGAAATTTATGTACTACCAACGATATTTGTACTAATGGCACATGTGCGGGTAATGCAACAGTGTGTGCAGCCTTAGATCAATGTCACGTGGCAGGTGTATGTAATCCATCTAGTGGTGTATGCAGTAATCCTAATGCATCAAATAATACACCTTGTAATGATTCAGATGCTTGCACTATTAATGATGTTTGTACTAATGGCACTTGTCAGCCAGGAAATATAGTAACTTGTAACAATCCAGGTATATGTCAAGTTGGACCTGGAATGTGCTTATCGGGTACATGTAACTATGAAAGAGCTTTAGATGGTACATCTTGTTTAGGAAATATGATATGTCAAACAGGAATGTGTTTATTTGTTAATGAATGTATGACTAAAGAAGATTGCCCAGCAAGAGAATGTCTTAGTACTGAATGTATAGCTGGTACTTGCAACTATTTTCCTCTTAATAGCAATGAAGGTGAACCATGTGCTATGGATAATGTCTGTCATAATGGTATGTGTGTAGAATGTTTGCAAGATAATAATTGCCCCTATTTAAATGCATGTATGCAAAACTCATGTACTCCTAATAATGAATGCAGTACTACTGAAGTTATTTGTCCAAGTGGTGACCAGTGTAATCTTTCATCATGTGATTTAGACCAAGGTTGTATAACAACTGCGCTAAGTAATATTCCTTGTAATGATAATTTTCCTTGTACACATGCAGATGCATGCATAAATGGCACTTGCCAAGGACAACTAATAAATTGCTTGCCCCCAGATACTTGTTCTGTTGGTAGTTGTAATATTTTTAGTGGACAATGTATGTTTGAAAGTTATTGTGTAGCTCCTACTTTTTGTGACAATTCTATACCGCAAGGACAATGTCTTCAATGTGATGATACACATGCTTGCCCAAATAATTTATTATGTGTTAATGGCTCATGTATAGGCTGTGTAGATGAGAATGATTGTTCTTATGATGATGATTGTGTCTTGACTCAATGTATTAATCAGCAATGCGTTTATAAATATTTAGATAGCTGCAGGCAATCTGATGACGATGACAATGGTGATAATTCTTTAGCTGCACAAGCTTCTTATATTCCTAATTTACCTTATGTTAGCCCTAAAATAGAAGTGATAGATGTCCCTAAAATAGAAGAAGTTATAGCAGAAGAACAAACAAAAACTAATGATAAAGAAGAAGAACAAAGAGGCTTTTTTAGTTGTAGCTTTACTTCAGCTAATTTAGAGCTGCTTTTATATTTGATTTTCATGTATTTTATATTGATAAGAAGAAAATTTTTATTTACTAAAAACAAACTTTAAAATTTTTTTATAATCGTTTATTATATTTATTTACCTTCCAAAATCACTTTGCTGATTTGCTCAATTAAATCCTCAATCCTTGTTTGGGAAAGAAAAAAATCGACATTAAAAATAGCTATAATATGGCAATTGATAATTGGTATGCGCAAAACAAAACCGCAAAATCCAGCTGTTTTACTACTATGCCATTGGATTAAAACTTTTTCGTCTGCAACAGTCACATATTGGGAAGTCCAACCATATGCGTAATTCCTTAGTCGATCACTAGAAAAATATTGTTTAGTTAACTGTGGTTGTTCTAATTCCAGTTGCCATAAGAACATTTGCCATTTATCCATATCTTCTACAGTCGATAAAATACCACTAGCTCCTCTGAGGAATGAATAATTCCATCTGGGCATTGGTAAAAGAATAATATCGCCAAAAAATAAAAATCGTTTAATAGGTAGATAACCTGTAGCTAAATCGGGAATTGTTAATTGTTTTTGAACAGATGCTGTGGACAACATGCCTAGTGGTGTAAATATTTGCTTTTTTAAAACTTGCATAAAATCTTCTTTTGTAATTTCTTCAACTATCAGTCCAAGTAGTACATATGACAGATTGCTGTAAGCATATGTACCTGGTGCTCTTTGCAGTTGATAGCGTCTTATTTCATTAAGAAGAACCTTAGATGGCCATTCATGAGGAGAAAATTGTAAGCCAAGATAAGTTATTGCCTTAGGTAAATCGTAAACACCTGAACTCATTTGTAACAATTGCTCAATAGTTACAAAAGCCATGTTTGTGCCATAGAGATCAGGTAGAATAGTTACAAGGCGATCAGATAATTTTAATTTTCTTTTTTTGATTAGATCTAAAATTATAAATCCAGTAAATTGCTTAGCCATAGATCCAATATTGAATTGTGTATTTGAAATTATTGGTTGCGATTTTTTATAATTAGCTAGTCCATATGATTTGTTTAATATTCTTGTTCCTTGCTGAGTAACCAAAACAGTTCCTGAAAGATAAAACTGTTTAACTAAATCATTAAAAAATTTCTCGATATTGTTTTGGTCGTTATCTTGAGTAATGACATTGTTCGATTTTAGAGTAGGAGAGGAAATAATATTAATAGCAATAGTAACCACTAAAATAAACATAGAAATTATAGCAAGTAGATAAATGAATATTTTTTTAATCATATGCGCCTTTTTAAGCTTGTTTTTATGTGAAAATTCAAAGATAAATATATAATTCCACAGATATAATTTTTCAATATAGTTACAAAAAACATTTGCCAAAGTAAATATTTTGTTTTGCTGTAGCTAATTAGTGTTTATTTATTATTATATAAAATATGTGTTCATTATGGTTAAAAAACTAAATATTATGAGGTTTGCAATAAAAAATCTTTTGCTTCAAACTGCCCTTGCACTTTGGATATTAAAATATATATATGCGAATTTATTAAGAAAATACTTGTGCTGCTTTTTGTGGCAATAAAATTATTGATTTAAAAAGAGAAAAATATGACGAAAAATATAGGTTCGGTGTTGGCGGTTTTAATTTCTCTATCAGCATCTAATGCATACTCTGTATCTCTCTCAAGATTATTGTCTTCGTTTACATGTAAAAGTGTTAAGCTGGCAGTCCCATTTAGGTTGTATAGCAGCGTTTTATCGGACAAGGAAGAAGCTGCCTTGTTACTTAGTGCTGCCTTATTGGATAAGAATAAAACCAAAATATATCATTTCCTTGATCGTTATCCGCACTTATATAAAGGTAATGATAAATTGATAGAAAAGTTATTAGAATATGCGGATGAAGTAGGTGATGATTTTTTACGTTTTCATGTGGAAGTGGTTGTAAAAAGTGGTAAATGCTTAGTTCATTCCACTCTACCTTTAAAGTTCTCATCGTACGATGAATTAAATGAAAATCTTGAGGATGCCATTGCAACTAATGATGGTTTTACAGTTGCACAGATTATCAAGTTTAACATCGCCGACCTGAAAAAATACCAACTGGGAGATAAGATTCTCTATTTCGCTGTGGACCAAAATCACTTTATATTTGCCTTTTTTGCTTTGAGCTATTTGGCGGCGAATCCAAATAGTTTACACGAAAGGAGACTTGAAAATGGTAATCCATCTATAATAACGCCGTTCTTCTTAGCGCTTGAACGTGAGAACAAAGAAATTTCTAAACTTTTAATGGAATACTTGGAAGGTGACTTTAGTAATAAAGAATAATGGCTTAAAATTTTTATCGTCAGACACAAAGCCGAGCTTTTAGGGTTTGGAAGATCTAATCTTTATTATAAGCCCAAATCCAGGGCTTATGAAGAAGATAGACCAAAAGGCATCTAAAAGATTGAACCAGAGGCATAAACTTTCGAGCATTTAGAAGGCTTCGGATTGTCATCCTTCTTCTGTGTGCGCTTATTACCAACAGCAACCGTAGTTTCCTCATAAGAGTTTACTTCTCCTTCAGAGGAATCCAAGATCTCTATTTCCTCAGAGAAATCTAAGCTCTCTATGTCAGTATCGGTTTCTTCATCCGTATCATCACTGTTATACAAACTATCAAATAGTTGATAAGCAGGGGTTCCAGGCTCAGCATGAGCAAGTTGTGTGATGTCTTGACTGTTTCCTGATGCGCTTAAACTTGCCAAAATAGCCGCTACATCCTGTGGAATAGGGGATTGGGGGTGGTCAGAAGTTAACATGGATTGAAGACGGTGTTGTGCGTCATTATGGGCATTTTCCTCCCCTGCCAAAATAGCATGGCGAGCATCATTTAGTTTTCTACGGTATTCTCTCTTTTTTTCCAAATATTGTGTATATTTATCGGAATAGTTCTCTTGCAGGTTTTTATAGTATTCCCTGTTTTTTTTCAAATGTTCTTCATATTCCTTAGGATGGGTTTTATAATATTCTTTCTTTTTTTTCAAACGTTTTTCATATTCAGCGGGATTATTATTTTTTAGGTGTTCACGTTTTTCCCTCCGTTTGTCTAAAAATTCTTTATATTTCTCAGGATTATCCTTCAGATTTTTACGGTATTCTCTCTGTTTTTCCCTCTGTTTTTCCAAAAGTTTTTTATGTTCCTCAGGATTCTTTTCTTTCAGGTTTTTATAATATTCCCTCTGTTTTTTCAAAAGTTTTTTATGTTCCTCAGGATTCTTCTCTTTCAGGTTTTTACGTTTTTCCCTCTGTTTTTCCAAAAGTTTTTTATGTTCCTCAGGATTCTTTTCTTTCAGGTTTTTATAATATTCCCTCTGTTTTTTCAAAAGTTTTTTATGTTCCTCAGGATTCTTCTCTTTCAGGTTTTTACGTTTTTCTCTCTGTTCTTCCAAACGTTTTTTATGTTCCTCAGGATTCTTCTCTTTCAGGTTTTTACGTTTTTCTCTCTGTCCTTCCAAATGTTCTTCACGTTGCTCGGGATTGTCCTCTTTTGGCTTTTTACGTTTTCCACTCTTTTTACTTTCAAAATTTTTTTTGGCAGTTGAAAGTCTTTCTTCTTCTGCTGAAGCAAATATTTGTGCATTCTCTGATGACAGCTCGCCAGCAGCAATTAATACCCTTGCAAGAACTGAAATGAGTTTTTGCAAGTTTTTATTGATTTTTTTATTATCAAATGTAAGATTAACCTTTACTTTGTTCTTGATGTAGGGAAGATATTTTGTTTGTTGATCATTTCGAAATGTATTGATGGTACTCAACGTATGTGTTTTCTCTTCCACTGCTTTTTTAGCTTGACGGTTAATATATTCTTGGAGAAAAGTTGTTATTTTTTTATCGTAGTTAAACTCCGGCAATATAATTGAATGACTGTCTGTCGCATTTAAGTTTGCAAAGGCTAAAAAGCCTAAAATTAAAATATATTTCATTAAAATTTACTCATTAAATAATTTAAATAATTCTTTAGTAATCACAATAAGGTATAATTCCTTGTGATCACAATAGGCCAATAATAATTTATCACAGTAAAAACAATAAGGTTCGGCCACTTCCAAGCAAAGTATTTAGGATAACTTAATAAAATTGGGATGTTATCTTGGATAATATTTTTGACTTTTGCATGCAAAATCCACATATTTAAAAATTTGTAAAAACTTCGTGTCTAATTTTAACGCTAAATAAAATAGCATCTGGGCAATTGCTTTTTCTGGTTGTTACCTTAAAAAACATGAGTTATGAAAGAATTTCCATTTTGGTCACGATTACCAGCTTTTTACGCTTTAAATATAGAGAATAGGCGCGAACACCTATTTAGCCTACCCCTTAATCTAAGTGCGAAAGATTTTAAAAGTATTGATGCAGGTTTAAGCCTAAGTCAAGCTAATGTAATGACTGAAAATGTGATTGCAACTTTTGAATTGCCCCTATCTTTAGCTACTAATTTTATCATTAATAAAAAGCCCTTATTAGTTCCAATGGTTACAGAAGAGCCTAGTGTGGTGGCTGCTTGCAGTAAAATGGCTAAAATTGTGGCTGAAACTGGCGGGTTTATTGCCAGTGCAGATGAGCAATTGCTTAGAGGGCAGTTACAAATTCTAGATTTGCCAGATTTAGATAAAGCACAAGAAATATTTTTAAAACATCGACCTTACTTAATAAATATGCTTAATGAAAACTGTATAGCTATGTGCAAGCGAGGTGGTGGAGTAAAAGATATAAACTTTAGGGTTTTATCAAGCGCTAAAACAGGAGCTATGCTGATATTAGAACCCTTGGTTGATGTGAAAGATGCCATGGGCGCCAATATGGTTAATAGCCTGATGGAAATATTAGCCAAAGAAGCTCATAAAGTATTTGGGGGACAAATTGGTCTAGCTATTTTGTCTAATTATTGCCATGAACGATTGGCAAGAAGTTATTGTAAAATACCTGTTAGTTTTTTATCAGATGCCATAGCTAAAAAAATGCTTGCTGCTCACGCATTAGCTGAAATAGATATATATAGGGCAACTACTCATAATAAAGGCATTATGAATGGCATTGATGCAGTTGCTATTGCAACAGGTAATGATTTTAGAGCTCTTGAAGCAGCTGCTCATGCTTATGCTTATACTAAACAAAATTCTTTAGCGCTTAGCGATTTTAGGCTTGATGTCACTAATACCTATTTAGAAGCCAGTATAGAGTTGCCAATAGCTGTGGGAGTAGTAGGTGGGAATAGAGGGTTTCATAAGGCTGTTGATTTTGCTCATAAAATATTAGGTGAGTTTGCTAATACCAATAAAAATTTGGCGAGTGTTATGGCAAGTGTAGGTCTTGCTCAGTGCCTAGCTGCAGTATTTGCTCTGTGTAGTGATGGTATTCAAAAAGGTCATATGAAGCTTCATGAAAAAAAAATAACCCAAAAAGGCGTGTGATGCAAAATAAAGCAGTGTTTAGTTATGCTTGTGGAAAAGTTATTTTGGTTGGTGAACACGCAGTAGTTTATGGCTCTCAGGCCATAGGACTTCCCATAGAGCAAGGCTTAAGAGTTGCTATTTATAAGTTAGAACAAACTATTTTAGAACAAAAAAAAGGGCCCATGCTAAGAGGCCTTGGCTTATTTTCTGGGGATTTATTTTTTGGGGATAAAAGCTTTGGGCCAGCTATTTTTTATGAAGTGCTCGATTATTTAGTAAGTAGCTTTGGAGAAAAGATTAAGGATTTGGCCATTGTACTAGAAATGGAAATTTTGCCTTCAAGAGGTTTAGGTTCTTCCGCAGCCTTATCGGTAGCATTGATTAAAGCTATTTATCAATATTTTGAACTAGATTTGACGCAAACTAAATTATTTGAACATACTACTTATTTAGAAACACTTTTTCACTCAAGACCTTCAGGAATAGACCATAGTGTTATTATTAAAAACAAGCCTATAGGTTTTAAAAAAATTAATACTGAACTTACCAGTTGGCCCATTGAATTAGAGCTTGGTTTAACTTTAGTAGTAGGCACCATGGGCCCCCATATAGGAACTAAAAATGCTGTTGCTAAACTTGCTTGTAGAATGTCTAGTAACCAAAAAAGTTATGAAAGAATTTTTGCAGAAATAAACGAACTAGCGAAAGATATGGAAAAGGCTTTAGTGCTTGGCCAAAAAACTGTGGTTGGAGAGTTAATGAATTTTTCACAAGGTTATTTAAATGCCTTAGGTGTTTCTTGTGCTATTTTAGAAAATTTATGTTTTATTGCGAGAAATACTGGTGCTCTTGGTGCTAAGCTTACAGGTGCAGGCAGTGGTGGTGCTGTTATTGCTCTTGCGGATGGCAATGAGGAAGATATACATAAAGCGTTTATAGCAGGTGGTTACCAAAGTTTTATAACTCGTATCGCTGCAACTAAATAGGAGTGTGCTTTGTTAAACTTATATGTTTCTAATAATAATTTAGACTTAATTTTAAAAAAGCAAACTTGCTTAACATTGTTTATGGACGAGCGGTTAGATTTTTGTTATATGGCTAATATTATAGATGTTATGTCTCATAATAAAGTACTTGTGCCATTTGATTCTGCTTCTGTGCTTTTAGAAAAATTATTTTATATTGAAAATCTGGAAGTATTGCTTCAAATAAAAAATGTTATTTTCAAGGCCGTTATTAGTTTAAGCAGTGACCAGGCTAAGGTTTTAGTAAAAATAAAAGAAAAAACAGGGCAGTTAGATTTATTACTAGACCCGGTTTTTATGACTTAGTTAGGGATGTTTATGAAATTTTTTATAGTATTTTTTATAGTAATAATTCAAGTTTCTTGTTCGCCTACACTATGGAATTTAAGAAAAGAGTCTCCTAATGAAATAGGGGCTATTGCAGAAAGTTCACAAAGATTAGCTAAGGTAATAACTTCAAAAATTAATAAACAAGGGCCTCATAAAAAAATACTGGAAGTTGGCGCTGGAACAGGCGTATTTACTGAAAAAATAGTACAAAAGCTAGGTAGTAATGACCATGTGGACGTCGTAGAATTAATTCCAGAATTATGTGGCATATTACAAGAAAAATTTGGTAGTAACCCTCAAGTAACTATATTTTGTGGCGATGTGCTTACTTGGTCTCCTGATTATTCTTATGATTATATTGTTTCAGGATTGCCGTTTAATTCTTTTCCACCAGCTTTAATAACTAAAATTACTGACTTGTATGCTAAACAAATTAAACCTGGTGGCATAGTATCTTTTTTTGAATATAAATTTTTACCGAGCATAAGAAAATTTTTTATGAATTCACAAGATGCAAAAAAATATACTGAAGTTCGTACTGTTATAGAGAATTTTATTAAAAAATATAGTTTTGAGGAAGAAAGTGTTTATTTAAACTTACCTCCTGCAGTAGTTTATTTTTTGCAAATAAACACAAACTAATCTGTATTGACTAGAGTACTTTATTTAGTTACACAAGTTTTACTTTAGGCGCGTAGCTCAGGGGTAGAGCATTTCCTTGACATGGAAGGGGTCGTCGGTTCGAGACCGTCCGTGCCTACCAACAGTATCGGTGAAGCAGTGGAAAATTTTATAAATATTATGTTGCCAGATGGTTCTATTAAAAAATTACCTGAAGGTTCTACTAGTTTTGATCTAGCTACCAGTATTTCTGCAGGTCTAGCTAAAAAAGTTATAGCAGCACAAGTAAATGGTGTTATAACAGATTTACAAGATGTATTGCATGATAACGATAAAGTTTTACTGATCGATGCCAATCATCCTGATGGATTGGATATTCTTAATCATAGTTGTGAGCACTTGCTAGCTGCAGCAGTGATTTCTTTATTTGAAAATACTCAAGTAACCATGGGCCCTAAAAATCACTCAACAGGTTTTTATTACGATTTTGATATTGGTAGGCCAATTGGTGAAGAGGATTTAGCTAAGATCGAAGAAGAGATGTTAAGGCTTTCTAAAAAACCTCTTAATTTTACTAAGAGGCTAGTAAGTAAGCAAGAAGCTAGAAAATTATTTGCTGATCTTAAACAAACCTATAAAGACGAAATTCTAGATTGGATCCCTGATGAAGTAGTAAGTATTTATGAAAGTGGTCATTTTATTGATTTATGTCGCGGGCCCCATCTGCCAAATACCAGCTTTATTAAAGCATTTAAAATTGTAGGTGTTTCGGGAAGTTATTGGCGAGCTGATTCAAATAATAAAATGCTTCAACGTATTAATGGCATAGCTTTTTTTGAAAAAAAGCAACTAGAAGATCATATTTTTAGAATAGAAGAAGCTAAAAAAAGAGATCATAGAAAGCTTGGACCAAAACATGATCTATTTTTTCATGCCCCAGAAGAGGTTGGTCCTGGCTTGGCTATGTGGTTGCCCCATGGTGGCAAGTTGAGATCTATTATTGAACAATTTTCTAAAGATAGGCATTTTGCAGCTGGCTATGACATGGTGTATTCGCCTCATATAGCTAAGAGCGATTTGTGGCGAATTTCGGGGCATTTAAGCTTTTATAAAGAGTCGATGTTTGCGCCCATGGATGTTGATGGTCAAGAATACTTGCTAAAGCCTATGAATTGCCCTTTTCATGCTTTAATGTATAAACACAAACCAAAAAGTTATCGCGATTTACCTGTAAGGCTTGCTGAATTTGGCACGGTTTATCGTTATGAACTTGCTGGAGTTTTGCATGGTTTAATGAGAGTTAGAGGCTTTACTCAAGATGATGCTCATATTTTTTGTAGATGGGATCAACTAGATGATGAGCTTGATGCCGTATTAAGCTTTGTGGTTAGCATGCTTAAAGCCTTTGGTTTTGAAAATTTTGAAGTAAATATTTCCACTAGGCCTGAAAAATTTGTGGGTGAAGAAGCAGATTGGCACAATGCTGAAGAAAGCCTTAAAAAAGCTGTTAAAAAGTATGGATTGGAATATAACATTGATGAAGGTGGAGGGGCTTTTTATGGTCCTAAGATCGACATTAAGCTTAAGGATTGCCTAGATCGCTTATGGCAATGTTCCACTTTGCAGCTAGATTTTAATAATCCTCACCGCTTTGAGCTTGAGTTTGTTAACCAAAAAGGTGAAAAAGAACAGCCTGTTATGCTTCATAGAGCGCTGTTTGGTTCCATAGAAAGATTTATTGGTATTTTAATAGAGCATTATGCTGGAGCTTTTCCTGCTTGGTTTGCTCCTGAACAAGTCAGAGTGCTAACAGTAAGTGATAAACATGCTGATCATGGCAAGAATATTGCTAATTCTTTACAAAGTGCGGGCTTAAGAGTTTGTTTTGAAAGTTTAAGCAACGAAAAGTTAGGTGCTAAAATAAGGCAAGCTCAGCTTGATAAAGTACCGTTTATGGTAATTGTTGGCGATAAAGAAGTAGCAGAAAATGGCGGAACCTTGCGTCTAAGATCACAAGAAGATAAGGGTTTTCTGCCGATTAAAGAGCTTTGTGAAATAATAAAAGAGCTATCAAAGCAACCTTAGCTATTGATTTTGCTAGCAGCTGGTTGTATTTGCTTCTTTAAGCAAAGTGTATAAATCAAGTTTTTAATGGAGAAAGAATGGTTACATCCAATAGTAGTCAAGCTGAAAATTCTGCTGATGGGCAAAAAGGAGGAAATAAAGCTCGCGTAGAAGAACTGAGAACTAATAGACGTATTAAAGTTCCTGAAATAAGAGTGATCTCTGAAGATGGTGAGCAGCTAGGTATTATGCCAACTCTACAGGCCTTGCGCAGGGCAGAGTCTATTGGGCTAGATTTAGTTGAAATTCAACCAAGATCTAAGCCTCCTGTTTGTAAAATAATGGATCATGGTAAATATAAATATGAGCTTAGCCGTAAACTCTCGGAATCACGTAAAAAACAACAACAAATTGAGCTTAAAGAAGTAAAATTTAGACCTCAAACCGATACTCATGACTTTTTAGTAAAGGTCAATAATTTAAAGAAATTTTTGGAAAAAGGTAATAAAGGTAAGGTTTCGGTTAGTTTTAGGGGGCGTGAAATAGTTCACCTTGATGTTGGTAGAGATATGCTAACTAGGGTCATTGCTGAACTTGGTGAAGATGCTATAATCGAGCAGCAACCGCGCCTAGAAGGCAGACAAATGGTTATGATTGTAGCGCCAGCGCGTGCTGTAAAGAAAAATTAGGTTGTGTATTGTAATATTTTTAAGACTTAGGTATTGCCTTAGGTTGTTATTTTTATAAGGAACGAAATCCAATGGCAGGATGTAAAAAATCTCGCGGTTTAAATAAACCAAAGATGAAAAGTAGCCGTGCGGCAAAAAAACGCTTTTCTTTGAGCTCTTCTGGAAAAGTAAAGTTTAAGAAAAAAGGCTTGCGACATGGTATGTGTAACAAAAATCGCAAACGAAAGAGAAATCTTAGAAAAGCAGGCTTTATGAGTAGTGGTGACGCAGGTTTAGTTATCAGACATTTAGCTGTATAAATATTAAATAATTATTAAGAGGATAAATTATGGCCCGAGTTAAGAGCGGCGTTGTAACTAGACGTCGTCACAAAAGACTATTGAAAAGAGCTTCTGGTTATTACGGTAAAAAGAGTCGCTTATTTAAAGTAGCTAATCAAACAGTGCAAAGAGCGCTAGCTTTTGCTTTTCGTGATCGTAAGCAAAAGAAGAGACAATTTAGAAAATTATGGATCTGCCGTATTAATGCAGCAGCTCGTGAGCATGGCGTTAGCTACAGTGTTCTAATGAATGGTCTAAAAAAGAAAAATATAGGCCTAGATCGTAGAGTGCTTGCAGAAATTGCTTGTTTCGATGCACAAGGATTCAAAAAAATAGTTGAATCTATCGCTTAGTTTATTTGTCTTTTATTTGTCATAATATTGAGTGAGTTGTTTATATGCAGACTGATTTAGAAAGTGATTTAGAACTTTTAAAAGAACAAGGTTTAAATGCTTTAAAATCTTGTCAAACTACTGAACAGCTGCATTTTGTAAAAGCTCAATATTTAGGTAAAAAAGGTGAATTAAAAAAAGTCTTATCATCATTAGCCTCTATGCCTGCTGAGCTTAAATCTCGAGTTGGTAAACTTGCTAATGAGGTTCAAGATTGCTTGCTATTAGCATTTAATGAACAAGAGCTCTGTCTTAAAATTAGTACTACTAATAGTAAGCTTAAGTCCAGTGTTGATATTAGTGTGCCTGGCAGAAGCTTTCCCTTGGGCAACATTCATCCGTTAAATGAAACTCGCGATGTGATTATAGCTGTTTTGGAAAAATTAGGATTTGTTAAAGTTGTTGGTCCAGAAATAGAGCATGATTTTTATAATTTCGAAGCATTAAATATTCCAAAATCCCATCCATCAAGAGACATGCAAGATACCTTTTACATAGACAATGATGTGATGTTAAGAACTCATACGAGTCCAGTGCAAATAAGGACTATGTTACTTAAAAAAAATCCACCTTTAAAAATCATGAGTTTTGGGCGGGTTTATCGGCGAGATGATGACATTACCCATTCACCCATGTTTCATCAGATCGAAGGTTTATTTATTGATGAAAATGTTTCTTTGGCTGATTTAAAAGGTAGCCTGGAGACTTTGGCTAGAAATATCTTTTCATCAGATACTAAAATTCGTATGCGTCCTAGTTATTTTCCATTTACTGAACCCTCTATTGAAGTTGATGTTTCATGCTTTTTATGTGACTCATCATCAATAGCCTGCCGTATTTGTAAATCAACTGGCTGGATTGAAATATTAGGGGCAGGGATGGTTGATCCAGAAGTCTTTAGGGCTTGTGGCTATGATAGTGAGCGTTATCAGGGGTTTGCATTTGGTTTGGGTGTGGAACGTATTGCTATGCTTCGCTATGGCGTGACCGATATACGTTTATTTTATGAAAATGATTTACGCTTTTTAAGACAATTTTAAATATTTTGCTTTAAGGAGCAGATTTTTTATGCGCGTTAAACTGCAGTGGCTAAAAGATTATTTAGACATTAAAGATACCCTTGATATTGAACAACTTTCTATGACCTTAAATATGGCTGGTTTAGAAGTTGAACATATTGATGACTTATCAAAAAAAGCTTCTTTGGTACATGTGGATAAAATAGGGAATATTTTTGATACGTTGCCTAGTGCTAGTGCTAAGCAAGATGATTATGTGGCTTTTATATACGATGAAATTACAAAAAAACCAGAAATTTGCACTTGGTCATTTTTTAATTTTGATTCACAAGAACCCATATGGTTTAAATCAACAGATTTAAGCCCAGAAATAAAAACTTTAACTGATATTTCTGAATTTAATGATTTTGTTATTACTTTAGGTGTTACTCCAAATCGCTGTGATGCTCTAAGTCATTTAGGTGTTAGTAGAGAAGTGGCAGCTTTGATGGATTTAAGCTTAAAATCACCCATGCTTACTTTAAAAGAAATGGGCGGCCCAACTCATGAAAAAGCCACAGTAGAAATAGCTAATAGCCAAGATTGTAAAAGATATGCCTGCAGAGTTATTGAAAACATAAAAATAGAAGAAAGCCCTTGGTGGCTAAAATTTAGATTAATGTCTTGTGGAATTAGACCTATTAATAACGTAGTAGACGTCACTAACTATGTGATGTTATCTCGTGGTCAGCCCATGCATGCTTTTGATTATAATAAGCTTGCCAAAGATAGTGGTAGAGTTAAAATTTTAGTAAGAAGAGCTCTAGATGCTGAAGAATTTCATGCGCTAGATAATTCGAAACTCAAGCTTTGTGGTAAAGATATTGTTGTTTGTGATCAAAATGGTGTCATAGCTTTGGCTGGTGTTATTGGTGGAAATGATAAAAAAGTTGATGAGTCCACCAACGCTATCTTATTAGAATCCGCTTATTTTTGTGAGACAAGTATTCGCAATACTTCTAAAAAATATGGAATTTCCACTGAGAGTTCTTTTAGGTTTGAGCGAGGCTGTGACCCTAATGCTGTGGTTGACGCTTTAAATTATGCAGCAAGATTACTGGTAGAAATTAGTACTGGTGCTACGTCTTGTAGAGAAGTGATTGATGCTTATAGAGCTAAAACGGACCCGCTAGAAATAAGTATGCGTCCAGAAAGGGCATTAAAAGTATTGGGCTACAGCGCAAGCGATTTTGATCAAGAGCTTATTCGTAAAAGATTTATTAAACTGGGCATAGAAACTATTGCAAAACGTGGCGATGCTATTTATTTTCGTATACCAACCTTTAGGCCAGATTTAACTCGCGAAATAGATTTAATAGAAGAGTCAGCAAGAATGATCGGTTTGGATAAAATTCATTCTAAGTCTTTTATTCATTCTGCAGATATTAGCTTTAATCAAAATAAAATCGAAAACTTATCGGATAAATTGCGCAATTATTTAGTAGCAAGAGGTTTTAATGAAGCTATAAATTATGCTTTTTTATCACATGAGATAGCTAGTTTATTTGTTGATAAACAAGAGCTATTAATAAAAGTAAAAAACCCCTTATCAGAACGTTATGAAACCATGAGGCCATCTTTGCTATGTGGTTTATTAAAAAATATTGACTATAATTTTAGAAATCAGGAAAAAAGTATTAGGTTATTTGAAGTAGGCGTCACTTTTGAAAGTCGTGAAGATAAATTTTTTAGCGCTTCACCTGATTTATTAATAGATAAACTAGATTCTGATAGCTTTGCCAAAGAGCGAAATAGTATAGCCGGGGTAATTGCTGGATTGGATCCTTACGTAGCCTTTGATATTTCTAAAAAAGAACAAGATTTTTATCACCTAAAAGGTATTATTGTTGATTTATTAAAAAGCATTGGTTTTGATGATTCTCTACTTCAACCACAAATAAATACTATTGCTTATCTTCACCCACATAATGTTCTTGATATTAGTGGTGTAGGTTATATAGGTGAGATCCATCCTAGCATCTTAGAAAAATTTTCCATTGATAAAAAAGTATTTGCCTTTGAAATCGATTTAGGCAAGCTTGCTCAAGTTTCTGAAAGCAAAAAGACTTATAAAAATTTTTCTCGCTTTCCTTTTATTGAACGAGATCTTGCTTTATTAGTTGATGAAGAAGTGGCGGTGGGGAGCATAATGAGTTTGGCTAAAAAGATTAAAAATAGTCAGTTAATTACCTCAATAAAAATATTTGATATTTATCGTGGTAAAAATTTATTGCCTAATAAAAAGTCAGTAGCGCTTTCTTTAATTCTACAAGCAAAAGATTCAACTCTCACAGATGAAGATGCTCAAAAAGTTATGGATGAGTTTATTGAGTTAGCAAAAAAAGAAGTCGACGCAGTTATTAGATAAAAAATAAGCGTAACTATCTGAGTATTATATATATAAAATTTGACTTGTCTGGTTTAAAATGTTTCACTATAAAGTGCTGGGTGTTTGTAGCTTGCTTCATTAGGGGGCAAAAATGCTTGAAGAATTAGTGATAGACCATAAAACGTTAACCAAAGCTGATATTGTAGAACATATTCATCGTAAAATAGGCTTTTCTAAGAAAGATTCTGCCGAAATTTGTGAAAAAGTATTTGAAGTTATCAAAAAAACTTTAGAAAGAGGTGAGTCCGTTAAACTATCAGGCTTTGGAAAGTTTGATGTAAAACAAAAACGCAGTCGCAGAGGACGAAATCCTCAAACTGGAGAAGAAATACAAATTAGTGCAAGAAAAGTATTATCTTTTAAAGCCAGTCAAATCCTTCGTAAAAAACTAATAGATTAATTTAAATTTAAATAAGCTTTATGCTTGTCTGTTTGGCGAGCTTTTTGTGTGCTATTAGTTTGTTACTAACAAATTAATTGGCAAATATAGTAGGGAAATGCAAAGTGAACATTAAAAGCTTAATAACTGAAGAAAATATTCCACAAAAACGTTTTTTTAAAAGTAATGAGCTGGTTTCTTTGCTTAAAGTTAAGCCTCATGAAATTAGTTATTGGGAAAGCGAATTTCCCAAAATACGAACTAATCGCCATAAGCAAGGGCAAAAAATTTATGAGCGTGAAGAAGTTTTAATGCTCGTAGCTATTAAGCATTTATTGCATGATAAAAAGTTAACTATTGCTGGCACAAAAAGGGTGTTAGCTGATTCTGATGATTTATTTGCTGCTTGCAAGCCTATCTCTTCTATAAATACTGTAAATCCTATGGTATCGACCGAATCACTTAGTATCCCTGACTGTTCCATAGCTCAGTATCAAGCTGATGCTACGTTGTATGAAGCTTCTTCTATAATTGATAATCAGCATAGTGTTGTGGAGCAGGAGCTAAAACATACAGAAGAAGTAATAGAAGAAGTAAAAGCTTCTAGTTCCCCAGATATTTTAGAAAATAAAGAAGAACAGGAAGAAAAAAAAGAGAAATTACTAAGCCTTAATAAGTCAAAGCATGCATTAGAAGAGTTAATAATCTCTTTGCAAGAATATGAAAAAACTAAGCTTACTGGCCGAATTTTTTTAATAGATTAAGAGCTTTTTCCTTTTCTTTGGAGAAGGGGTTTTCTTCAATTAAAACATTAAGCGCTTTCTTCAGTTCTCCTATCTCCATCTTCCAACGCTTAACTGCCCCAGTATTTATAGGAATTTCATAATTAATTTTTTTCCCCTCATTTTCATAATTAATATAAGATGGATATAAGCTATTGAAAATCAATAACATTTCTCTATTTTTAATATTACAATCGCTTGTGGATGGGAAAATATCTTTTAATGGTTGATCCGGAAATAAATCAGAGATTTCTTTGAGAATTGGACTCAAAATATCAGCTGATAATTGGTTATTTTCTACAGATTTTTCAAGCTCAACTAAGGTATCTATAGTTGGATTTTCTCTAAAGTTACGCAGATAAATATCGCAAATATTCAACTTATCAGTAATCATTGTAAATATTTTATTCTTAGCAATCTTAATCTGCAGGTTCTTTACTAGAGAATCAGCTTCACTACTTATAAGATAACAATCTTCCTTAGCTCCGAATAAATTATTAATACTTCGCAACAAATATTTCTGTATCAGATCGTCGGTTTCTGAATTTTTTTCAGAACTAAACCATTTGGTTATGAGCCTAGATACTATCATATGATCGGTCCCTGGATATTTTATTCTCGTTAATTCAAGAGGCTGTTTGTATTTTAGCAAAATAAAACTTAAATATTTTTCAATGCTTACGGTAGTGACCAAGTGCTTAATTTCATTGTATTGTTTTAAGAGGTCATCTTCTAAGTTGGAATTATTTTTTTCTTGATTATATTTGTCATATAAAATTGAAAAATTGTCATATACTGGAAATAGTTTATCATAAAAAATTCGGTAAAATTTATAAAATCTTTTTTCTAGGATATTTTCTGAATTTTTAACGTCTTCTAATAATTCACTTACTACTATTTCTAAATCACTAAAATTACGATTTTCATCACCAGATAATGCTAGGACTTCAAAGTCTGGAAAGGGAATGGCTTTATTTTGCTTATAGCAAGAATCAAACCAAGCGAGAAAAGACAAATAACCAGCTTGCCAAAAAATATTTTTTCTTTCGGGGACTATTTTGGAGGTCAATCTATTCCAATTAGATCTAGCTTTTGCTAATTCTGAAAATAATTTTTCATCAAGGCAATCAATCATGAGCAATAGGGCTAAATCAGATTGAACCCCCGCTAAGAGTGGGAGGTAGTTAATAGCGTAGTAAACAGGTAGAGCTTCTGAAGGCAGAAGTTTTTTAATTTCGTAAAATTCACCAAATACTTCTGTATAGCCATAGTCATTTATGGAAACAATTTCATCTTTTATGATGGCCTCAAAAAATAGTACGGTTGCAAATAAGCAGCTATAAAAATCTTTCTGAAGAGATATGCGTAAATTTATAGGAGTAATAATAGGTAAAATTTGTTTATTTTTAAGGGTTGAAATAGCCTTTATAGCTACGCTCTCATAAAAAAGTTATAGAAGATAATATTTAAAAATATTAAA
>CAZBMJ010000026.1:0-33422 GCA_964493205.1 uncultured Myxococcales bacterium | reverse complement strand
TTAATTAAATCTACGACTTAATTCTCTCCACATTATATAGGGGGCTGGACAGAAAGATTAATTGCCTAGATGCCTCGTACAAGGCGTGGCACGTAGAAACGGGCTGAAAAGGTAATTCGAACATCTAGGCTTATTTAAAAAAAGAAGATTTTTTCTTTACCAATCTTCCCCAATAAGCTTTATTTCAGGCTCAAGAATACTATTAAATTCGTTATACACTTTGGTTTTTATAGTATTGGCTAATAAAATTACGTCACTTGCAGTGGCTTTATTAGTATTAATAATAAAATTAGCATGTATAGGAGATACCTGAGCATCCCCTATACTAGAACCTTTTAAACCGGCATTTTCAATGAGTTTACCCGCAAATAATGGCAAAGGATTTTTAAAAAAACTTCCTAAAGAGCTATTTCTTGGCTGAGTAAGTAATCTTTTTTGTTTAAGCTCTAGGGCTTTTACTAATAAGCTTTCTTTATTGGCTATTGGAGAAGCTTTTAGGTGAGCTTTAGTTATAATAAAATTTTGAGGTAAATTAGTAGACCTATAAGAATAAACTAAATCTTTTTTATAAAAAGTAATTTCTTGGCCGTCTAATATTCCAGTGATAGATTCTACCACATCGCCTATAACCCCTAGGGAACTACCAGCATTCATACGTAGCGCGCCGCCAACAAGCCCTGGTGTACCAAGCCAACCTAGAGCACTTGCGTCCCCTAATGATAAAAAAAGCTTAGTAAGCTTTGCATAGGAAGTGCTAGCACCTACTTCAAATTCTAAGTTATTAATTTGTTTTATGTAATCAAAAGTATTAGCAAGCTTTATCACCACGCCTAAAAATTCTTGATCACTAAAGAGCGTATTAGAACCACCGCTTAAAATATGTTTTTTATAATCATGCTCTTTTAAAGCCTTATCAAGTTCACATAAATTTATACTATTATTAATAACAACAAAAAATCTAGCTTTACCGCCAACTTTCATACTACTAAAAGGTGCAAGAGAAATGTTTTCTTGCGTATTTAATTTATATAATAATTGTTTTAAAGCAAACATAAAAAACCTAAAATTTTGAACTTAATAAATAATTAATTTTACTACCAGCACTGGTTACATTGCCGGCACCTAGAGTAAGTATCACATCATTTTTTTGTACTAGATCAGCCATTTTTTGTATGCTTTCATCTAAACTTGCCCCATACATAGCATTTTTATTAGAAAATTTTGTGACATTTTTAGCAAGCATTTGAGAATTAATGCCAAAAATAGGCTCTTCTGAAGCCGCATAAATATCACTTATTATTAGTGAATCACAATCGGCAAAACAATTAGCAAAGTCATCCAGTAAATCTCTTGTGCGAGAAAATCTGTGGGGTTGAAATAAAACATGAATTTTTCTATTTAAAAAGCAATTTTTAGCAGTTTGTAAAATAGCTTTAATCTCTGTTGGATGATGAGCGTAATCATCGATAATAGTAAAATTATTATTAGAGCTCACCAAACTAAATCTTCTTTTGACACCATCAAAGCTTTTTAAACTTTCTAATAAATTAAGGGTTTTAATACCCACTTCTTCCAAAACTATAATAGCAGCTAAAGCATTAAGAACATTATGCTTGCCTGCCATAGAAATAGTAATAGTACGAATAAATTCTTGATTAATATACAAATCAAAAGAGGTAGAAAAACCTTCATAGATTAAATTACGGGCAGAATAATTGGCACTTATATCAAAACCATAAGTAATAACTCTACGGTTTATGTTAGCTAATATTTTCTTGATATTTTCGTCGTCAATACATGCAACAATAAGGCCATAAAAAGGCACTAATTTGAGAAATAATCTAAATTTTTCTAAAACTTCTTCTATGCCACCTTGGTAATAATCAAGGTGTTCTCTATCAATATTAGTGATCACAGCAATACTGGGCGATAAATGCAAAAAACTTCCGTCTGATTCGTCTGCTTCAGCTATCATAAACTGACTTTTGCCAACAATAGCATTGCTGTCAAACTTATTAACCACACCACCGATCACAACAGTAGGATCAAGATTAGCTTTATACATCAAATAACCAATCATACTTGTAGTAGTAGTTTTACCGTGGGCACCTGATATGGCAATGCCACATCGTAATCGCATAAGTTCTGCAAGCATTACCGCTCTTTGAATAACAGGAATATTAGCTTTTTTAGCTTCTAAGATTTCAATATTATCAAGATTAATAGCCGATGAATAAACTAAAACATCCGCATTATTAATATTTTCTGCCCTATGGCCAATAAAAATGCGAGCACCTAAATTTTTAAGAATATTAATTTCATTATTTTCATAAAGGTCTGAGCCACTTACTAAAAAACCTTCAGCCATAAGAACTCTGGCAATGCCACTCATGCCAATGCCACCAATACCAACAAGATGAACCTGTTTAATGCGACCTTTTAAAATTTTATTAATGAACATAAAAACCTAAGATAAAATATTTGTTACAATGGCCAGCGCAGCTTTTGGCATGGCTAACTTTTTAGCATTTAATGATATTTCTTTTAATTGAGCAGGCTCTTTGTAAAGATTTATAATCATTAAAGCAAGTGAATTATGAAATTCAGGACCTTCTTCAAGCATAAGAGCAGCATTTTCTTCTACTAAACTTTTAGCATTATCTTTTTGGTGAGCATTAGCATATTTATAAGGCACCAAAATAGCAGGCATGCCAGCTGCGCAAATTTCCGCACAAACCGTTGCTCCAGCGCGGGAAATTATTAAATCATGTTGAGCAAATTCAGCAGACATATTACTAATAAACTCAACTACTTCAGATTTTATATTATATTTATCATACAAACTCTTAGTTATATTATTACTTTTACCTGTTTGATGAGTTATACTAATAGACAATAAAGGCATATCTTTTTTAACTATATTTATTGCCTTTGGTATTTCTTCGTTAAAGATTTTAGCTCCAAGGCTTCCGCCAGTTACCAAAATAGAAATATCTTGGTTTAAAAACTCTTTTTTTATACCAAAAAAACTTTCGCGCACTGGATTTCCCACAAATACCGTATTTTTATTTGTAAAATATTTTTTGCTGGCCATAAAACTTATAAATATACGCGATACCAACTTACTAAGCACTTTATTGGCAAGACCAGGGGAAACATTTTGTTCACAAATAAAACATTTTTTACGGCATAAAAAGCCAGCAATAATCATAGGAAAAGAAACGTAGCCACCTACTCCAACAATAATTTTAATGTCATTTTTTAATATAAAATATATAGACCTAATTACAGCTATTTTTAAGTAAAATAACGCCTTAAATTTGCCAAATAAAGATTTCCCTACAAAACTTAAGGTGCTTAAGCCAAAAAAGTCTAAATTATGAGACTTAGCCATAGTTTGTTCTAAAGAATTTTTATTACCTACAAATGTTACTTTTATATTTTGATTTTGAAACTCTTTGGCAATTTCTAAAGCAGGAAATATATGCCCACCTGTTCCACCACCCGTTACTACTACATGCATAAAAATATCCTTGTAAGAGCTCTAAAATGCTCCCCACGCTGCTCAAAATTATCATATTGATCATAACTTGCACAGGCGGGACTTAGTAAAATCACTTCATCACTTAGAGCATTTGATACAGCTTTTTCAAAAGCTTGTTCCAGATTATTTACTATATAAATATTTTCACCCAATAAATCATTAGCTATCTTATTTTTACTTTTTCCAAAAATATAATAAGCAATAATATTATTAAAATATTTACTAGAAATTTGAGCAAAATCTTCTTGTTTATCAACGCCACCAAGCAATAAATGAATTTTTTTATCGCTTAAAGCTAAGGCTTGCTTAGCGGCTTCCACCGTAGTTGCTTTGGAATCATTGATAAAAATCAGCCCATTTTTTTCACCAATATACTCATTTCTATGTGGCAAAGCCTTAAAGTTTTTTAAAGCTTTTGTTATAATATTCTCTGTAATACCAAAATTATGAGTCAATAAAGATGCTACGAAAGCATTTTGTTCATTAGGCTTGCCCGAAGTTCTAAACCATTTTATTTGTTGGTTTTCTAGATTTTTAAAATAAGGTTTTAGTAATTCATTGGCAAATAATACACCAGTTGGTTTTAATAAGCTTAATATTTTTGCTTTAGCTAAAAAATAGTTTTCCATGTCAAAGTGACGATCTATGTGATTACAGCTTAAATTCAAAAAAATAGCTGCATCAAGCTTAATATCAAAAGTGCTTTCTAACTGAAAACTTGAAAGCTCCAATATGATTATTGTAGTGGGATTATTTTGTTCCAAAACAAACTTGCTTAAAGGAATTCCTAAATTGCCTCCAGCAAACACTTCAAAACTAGCTTCTTTAAAAATATCAGCAATCATGCTCGTAGTAGTAGATTTGCCGTTGGTTCCTGTTACTCCAATAACAAGATTATTTTTTAAAAAGCTACTCGCAAAATCTATTTCAGAAACTATTTTAATATTTAATTCTAAAGCTTTTTTAACTAAATAATGCTCTTTAGGAACTCCTGGCGAAATTATTACCAAGTCAAAGCTTTTATCTAATAAAAAATTGGCATTAAAATAAGTTTTTAATAAACAAGAGTCCAGATTAGCAGATAAAACATGAGGCAATAAATTAATAGGTTTATCATCGTATAACACTACTTCTGTGTTATTTTTTAACAAAAGCTTGGCTGCATACACACCAGAAATACCCGCACCGATAACTAAGGCTTTTGACATATTAGCGAACCTTCAATGACAAAAGAGTTAATAAGCCCAAAAGTGCTGCTACAATCCAAAATCGTACAATAACTTTAGGTTCAGCTAAGCCTAAAAGTTCAAAATGATGATGTATAGGCGCCATTTTAAAAATGCGTTTTTTAGTTAATTTAAAAGATATTACTTGCAATAAAACAGATATGGTTTCTATTAAAAATACACCATGAAGTAAAGCAGAAATCAGTTCGTTTTTAGTTAAAATAGCCAACATTCCCAAAGATGCACCAAAAGATAACGAGCCAACATCGCCCATAAAAATAGCTGCAGGATAAGTATTGTACCATAAAAAACCTACTCCAGCTCCAGCAAGTGCTGCACAAAAAACTGATAATTCATAAGCATGTAAAACTTTAGGTATTTTTAAATAATCGGCAATATTTAAATCACCTATGCTGGATCCTGCCACATAGGCCAATATTAAAAAAACCATTGAAGAAGTAATAATGGGCATAATAGCAAGACCATCAAGCCCATCAGTTAGATTAACGGCGTTAGAAGTGCCAACTATAATAAATAAAGCAAAAGCAATATAAAGCCAAACAGGCAGTGAAAAATAAAATTTATCAATGGAAACAAAAGGTATAGCGATATTAGAACTAAAAGATAAGCTTGAAGAATCTAGACTATAAATTATTAACGCTATTAAGCCCAATAAAACTTGCCAAAACATTTTTGTCTTTGCTGATATACCTTTGCTATTTTTGTAAAAAATTTTTTTCAAATCGTCTATTAAACCAATAGCCCCATAACCAACGCAAACAAAAAGCATAAGCCATAGGCCTTTGTAGCTTAAATCTCCCCATAGCATACAAGATAAAAATACTGCCAAAATAACTAAGCCACCACCCATTGTTGGCGTACCTGTTTTACTGAGTATATGGCTTTTGGGACCATCCTCTCTAACGGACTGACCAAAGCTTAGCTGGGTAAGTTTTTTAATAAATAATGGATAAAAAATAAGTGTTATGAGGCCAGCAGTAAGGGCTGCCATTCCAATACGAAACGAAGGATAGCGTAATACATTAAAAATATGAATAGAGTGAGAAAAAGGGTATAAAAAATAATAGAGCATTCTAAAATCCTAAAGTTTTTCTTTAAAAATATTTTCAACAATAATATACATATTATTAGAATTAGAGCCTTTAATAAACAATAAGTCTTCTTGTCTAATAAAATCTTTTAAGGGGTCAATTAAATCTTGACTAGTTTTTTTTATTATTACTTTCTCCTCACTCATGCCATTATTTATGGCCCATTGAGCTACCACTTGCGCCATTTCACCACATAGAAAAAGATAATCAAAATAATTGGGCAAAATTTTGCCTAATTCTTGATGATAATATTCTGATTTATTACCTAATTCTGCCATTGAACCAATCACACCAATTCTACGATTAGCCTCAAAAGACAAACTTGCTTGCAGCCCTGCTTTAAAAGAATCAGGATTAGCATTATAAGCATCATCGATTAGTGTAATATTTTTATGTTTTATAATATGCATGCGGCCCTTAATTGGGCTCATATTTTTAATACCTAAGCTTGCTTGCTTTAAGGGCATTCCTAAGGCTTTTATCACAGCCAAAGCAGCTAGTGCATTATGTCTATGATGTTTACCAGGTAATGGTATGTTAGTAAGCTCAGCAATATTATTTTCCAAAATAGAGTAAGTAGTCTGTTGCAAAAATTTTCTTTTATGAGCTTCTTTAATTATTCTTTCGTCATCTAAATTAATAATAGCATGACCTAAATTTTTTTCTAAATGAGCAAAAAGCTCACCCTTAGCCATTTGTATTCCATCTTGCCCAAGTTTAAAGTTACCTTCGTGAGCCACCCCTATATTAGTAATCAAACCATAAGTAGGCATAACTATATTGCATAAATTAGTTATTTCACCCTCATGATTCATCCCCATCTCGAAAATGGCTACTTGATGATGTTTATTAACCTCTAAAGCGCTAATAGGGACACCTATATGATTATTGTGATTACCAGCATTTTTATAAACTGCATCTTTAGATAAAATAGCCACCAAGGCCGCATAAAGCATTTCTTTTGTGGTAGTTTTGCCGTTTGAGCCCGTAATAGCTATTTTAGGGATACTAAATTGAGCTAAATGAGCTTTTGCTAATCTTGAATAAAAATCCAAAGGATTATTCACAAATAAAATTTTTTCTGTAGTAATATTTTTTAATAGATTTTGCTTAGATTTACTCGCAACCACGAGTAAACAGCCTTTATCTAATACTTGTTTTATAAAATCATGGCCATCAAAATTTTCTCCCTCAAAAGCAAAAAAAATACTATTTACTACATCAGTTCTCGAATCATAACTAAGCTTAATAGTTTCGCCATAGTTTGTATTTATTAAAAAAACTTGATCAAATATTTTTTTGCTAATAAATCGTATACTCATAAATTGCCTATAATCTCTATTACTTTTTCATAATCATTAAAGTAAGACTTTTCTTCACCATAAATTTGATAATGTTCGTGGCCTTTACCTGCTAGTAGCACCAAATATCCAGGCTGAGCCATAAGAATTGCTTTTTTAATAGCTTCTTCTCGATCTGCAATTTCAAAAACTTGTTTATTATCAGTTATGCCATTTAATATTTCTTGTCTTATACTATGGGGCTCTTCAAATCTAGGATTATCATCGGTAACTATAATAATATCTGCGTTATGATTAGCTATTTCACCCATAATTTTTCTTTTTGTTTGATCTCGATTTCCACCACAGCCAAACACTAAAATAATCTTTTTAGGTTTTAATAATCGAGCAGATTTTAATAAATTAATTAAAGCATCAGGTGTATGAGCAAAGTCAACCACTACCATAAAGTTTTTTTCATAAGCTTCTTTAACAATTTGAAAGCGGCCGCTTATGTTAGTCACGTGGCTTAAGCCCATTATTATATCTGTTTTATTTATACCCAAATAAAAAGCCATACTGGCAGCTAAGGCAGCATTATAAGCCTGAAAAATACCAGTTAAATTTAAATTTATAACCAATAATTCTTCTTTAATTTTTACAGAAAAACAAGTTTGATTATTTTTATTTACTATGGGCAAAATAGGCGCATAAGAATAAAACTTATGGCTATCTAGGGCTAATGGATTATCACAAGGAAGAATTTTTATAGCATTTTGGGCTATTTGGGTAAAAAGCCTTTTTTTAGCATTTTTATACGCCTGCATATCCCCGTGAAAATCTAAATGGTCTTGAGTAATATTAGTTAAGGCTACTAAAGAAAAATTTATAGCTTCCACTCTTTTTAGGCTTAAAGCATGGGAAGAGACTTCCATAATCACAAAATCTACGCCATTTTTATAAAAATTACTTAGCTGTTCACTAATAAATGCAGCAGGCATCGTGGTGTGAGTTAATGGCGTTAAATTATTAATATCACCCATACCTAAACTACCCATTATTTTTGGGTTTTTGCCAGCTTTCTTAAGAATTTCATACAGCATAAAAGATGTAGAAGTTTTCCCGTTGGTACCAGTAATACCTATGACAGATAATTTTTTGGATGGCCAATCATAAAAAGCTTCAGATAAAAAACTAAAAGCTTTTGCAGTATCTTCTACATACAATATAGGGATTTCTGTAGTTATACTAAACCCTTGCTGTGCCACTATTAGAGCTGCTTTTTTATTAATAGCGTCTTGAATAAAATTATGACCATCCAAAGAATTTTTACTAGCTCCTTTGAGAGCCACAAAAATAAAACCTTCTTCAATATGGTTAGAATCAGCACTTATGCCAGTAATAAAAGGATTACTATGAGGTTTTTCTAAAGAGCTTAAATACTCATGGCTACTTAAAATTTTATTTAAATACATTGTATGGCTCTTAGTTTGGCACTTCTGGCTCTTTTATTAACAGAAATTTCTTCCATTGTTGGACAAAGTGGTTTTTTGGTTAGTATTTTGAAATTATCTTTTGCTAACTCTTTAAAAGCACGCTTAATCATACCATCTTCTAAACTATGAAACGATATGAAAACAGCAATAGCCTTAGGATTAAGTATTTCAGGCAAGTTTTTAAGCAAACTTTCAAGCTCAGACATCTCGTTATTAACGGCTATTCTTATGGCTTGAAAAGATCTAGTGGCTGGATGAATTTTACTATATTTTTTTGGATGAATAGCTTTGGTAATCAAATTAGCTAAAGCAAGAGTCGAATCTTTAATAGGCCAAGATTTTTTTATTAAAGAAGCTATTTGTCGACTTTTCTTCTCTTGAGCATATTTATACAAAGTATCAGCAATAGTTTTCTCATCAGTTTGCTTAAGCCATTCGTAAGCACTAATACCGCTACTTTGATCCATTCGCATATCTATGGGGCCGTCGTTTTTAAGAGAAAACCCTCGCATTGGATCGTTTAATTGCTGACTTGAGACACCTAAATCACAAATCAGTCCATCAAGTTTTAAGTTTTCTTGAGCTAGCACAAGGGGCATACTAGAAAATGCTTGTTTATAAAGCTTAGTATTTTGAGGATTTTTGAGGTGAACACCTAAAGCCGCGTCTTCTTCATGAGCACGTTCATCTCTATCAAAGCCGAGCACTAGGCCTTTTGGACCCACACTCTGTATTAATCCTGCAAAATGCCCGCCTCTACCAGCAGTTACATCGGCTAAAATCTTGTTTTCCATATCTTTAAAAAAAGACATAACTTCATTGTACATAACCGATATATGAAAAAATTGTTCTACCACATTAAACCACACTTAAAGAAATATATTTTCTAGAAAATCTATTGAATAAACCAAACAATAAAAACATTTTAGATTAAGGATTGTCAAATGGTAGCTCTATTAAAAAAATATTGGCACATTTTAGAAAATAAACCATTTGGAAAGGCAATATTTAGTTATTTGGTAGGATATTTAATACCGTATACGGGCTCTATTAAGCCATATATTCTGCAAGCTAAAGAAGGTTTTGCTGAAGTACTTCTTTATGACAAAAAATGTGTACGAAATCACTTAAACTCTATCCATGCAATTGCGTTAACTAATTTAGGTGAAGTTACCACGGGAATCGCTTTGCATTTTTCTCTAAATAATCATGCTAGAGCCATACTTACAGAACTAAAAGTAACTTTTTTAAAGAAAGCTCGGGGGGTTATTAGCTCTAAAGCGCAAATAAACATGGAAGAAATTAAAAAATTTGGTGAAATTACCCTAAAAGCCAGCTTATGTGATCAAAGCAAGCAAGAAGTAGCTGTAGTCTATGCTACTTGGAAATATGAAAATTAAATTAAAAACTTCGCTAAACATTGGTTTGATTGGTATTTAATAAATAAATTGCAATAAGCCTAAAAGCAATAAAAACTAGATAATGTCTAGTTATGATCAATAAAGATGAGGTTTATTTTGACTACATCAAAAAAAATTCCCTTTGAAAAACAAAAAAATCAAGATAACAATAGTTTAGAGATTTTAGAAAAAAAAACCACCAATCAAGAAACGTTAAAGAAAATCTTAGATATTGAAAAATCTATTATTAAAAGAGCTCGTGAGCTTGGTTTGATATAGGAATAAATTAAAATATGCCCTTAATTACTCTTAATAATAAGCACCAAATTAGTTATCAACTAATCGGTGATGAAAAAGCTACAAAAAGCTTTTTTTTCATTCATGGAATTATGGGTAAAGGGCGAAATTTAATAAGTTTCGCTTCAAAACTACTCAAAGAAATACCTAACACCAATGGCTTTTTAATAGATTTAAGAAATCATGGAGAAAGTTCAAAACACAACTCACCATTTAGTGTAGAGGCCTGCGCCGAGGATATTGTTGAAATTTCTCATAAATTACATGTAAAACCAATATCTATTATAGGACATTCTTTTGGGGCAAAAGTAGCATTATTAAGCGCTCATAAACTCTTAGAAACTAAGTCTATTTGGCTACTAGATGCCCCCTTAAGTTCTTATGAGAGCCAGCCTTTGATAAAAGATAATCCAACAGTCATGCAAATTATTGAAATAATGCAAGAAATAAAGTTCCCCTTAGAAAATAAAAATGATTTAATAAAATGCTTATGCGCAAAAAATGTAGAATTATCGCTAGCTTTATGGATGACCACCAATTTAGAAGCAAGACAAAATGGTTTTTATCTAATTTTTGACTTGCAAGAGATCAAAGAGATGTTAAAATCCTTCCTCGAACTTGATCTATGGCAAACTGCAAAAAATTTGAGCAAAAGATGCACAATTAACTTTGTGAAAGCTCAAAAAAGTTTAAGAATAGATCATGGTGAAATAAAAAAAATTGAGCTATACTTAGAGGGTCGGTCAAACTTGTATGAGCTTGAAAATGCTGGCCATTTTTTGCACTCAGACAACCCCCAAGGGTTAATTGAGATCATTAGATCTAACGAATAAGTGGTATATTTGGTAATAAGACGCTAGATATAACTTTATATAAAAATAAACAGATTTTAATTATATGGAGATTTAACAATGGCTTTACGTTCTGGTGAAAAAGCTTTAACCCCAACTCAGGAAGAAGAGCTAATAAAATTGTTGCAGACCAAAAGATCTGAATTAGTAGATAAACTTAAAGTACGAAGGCCCTCTGCGGCCCTTGAACAAAGTCCTGGAGATGAAGCTGATCAGGCTTCTGAAGATGCTGAAGTTTCTCTAGAAACAAGGTTACTAGATCGAGACGCTAAACTTTTGCGAGAAGTAGAAAGAGCATTAGAAAAGGTCAGCGATGAAAGTTATGGTCTTTGCGAAGGGACTGATGAACCTATTGGCTATGCGCGATTAAAGCTTAGACCTTGGACTCGTTATAGTGTTACCTACAAAGAAGAGCTTGAAAGAGAAGAAAAAAGATCCGGTAAAGAATAAAGAATGGTTAAGCAGCAAATTGAGTTTAATGACTATGAAATCGTCAAAAAATTAAATTTTAATGAGCATGAGGCCCTAAAGCTTATAGCTAAAACCTTTAAGATTAAAATTGGCTCAAGAGGCCAAATAATAAATCTTGAAGGTAATAAAAATTCTATTAATTTAGCATCAAAGCTTCTTCATCATTTAGCTAGTATGTTAAAAAATAATAAAAATTTTAATTTAGAAGACATACGAAATGCAGCTTTACGTATGCATGAGGAACCTTCATTAAAAGCAAAAGATTTTTTAGGTGAAAGTTTATTAAAAACAAAAAACTATAAAGATGTTATTCCTAAAGGCCCTGCTCAACAAGCTTACGTCGATGCCATTAAAGAATATGATTTGGTATTTGGTGTAGGCCCTGCAGGCACAGGTAAAACCTATTTAGCCATGACCCTTGCTGTAGTTTTATTAAAAGCAAAAACAGTTTCACGAATAATATTAACCAGACCTGCCGTAGAAGCTGGAGAAAAACTAGGTTTTTTGCCGGGCAATATGGAAGAAAAAGTCTCTCCTTATTTAAGACCGTTATATGATGCTTTGTTTGACTTAGTTGGAGCAAAAGAAGCCGAAGAACTTATTAGCCATAATGTTATAGAAGTTGCTCCTTTGGCTTTTATGCGAGGAAGAACCCTCAATAATGCTTTTATTATCTTAGACGAAGCTCAAAATACTACTGTTGAACAAATGAAGATGGCCCTTACTCGCTTAGGCTTTAGCTCTAAAATGGTAGTGACTGGTGATATTACTCAAATTGACCTTCCACCAAAACAAAAATCTGGTTTAATAGACGCTTTAAACATTCTTAAAAAAGTTGATACTATAAAAATATGCCGACTCACAGAAAAAGATGTTTTGCGCCACCCAATAGTAAAAGCTATAGTAAAAGCATACGAGAATAATAATGAAAATTAATATTGTAGGATTAGAATTATTAGAAAAAGATTTGCGTGTGAAAACTAAAAATATCATAAAAAAAGTTCTGCAAAGTTCAAATTTAGATAAAATAATTACTATTTCCCTAATCGATTCAGAACAAATGATTGAACTACAAAAAATGTTTAAAAACAAAAATAGCGTTACTGATGTTTTGTCTTTTCCCTTGCCAGAAATGGAGCAAAAGTTTGAGCATACAAAAAATATTTTAGGTGATATTGTTATTTGTGTGGAACAAACTCAAAAACAAGCTCTTGAGCTAGGTCACGAATTTATTGAAGAATTAGGTGTTTTAGTAGCCCATGGATTATTTCATTTGTTAGGCCTTGATCACGAAAGAAGCCATGAAGAAGCAGATTTACAAATGCAAGCTGAAATGCAATTATTAGAAAAAGCTGGGCTAAACCCATTACTAAGCCTTATTGGCAGACAAAAATAAATTATGAATGTATTTAAAATATTTTTTATTATATTATTAATAACGCAAATCGCATGCTTAGAAAGAAATAATAATAATAACACACAAGACCCAGAGAAAAATACTCTCCCTATGAACCCTATTGGATGTTTAGTTTTTAATACAAATTTTTCTGATTATTATGATGCTAAAGTACCAAAAGCCCCCTATCTAGGTGATGACCAAGTAAACAGACAAGGAGACTCAAGTAGATTTTTTATAGTGGCTAAGCTTGACCAATCTTTAAAAACTAACTTACCAAGTAAAATTAAAGATGAATTAAGGAATAAGAAACTAGATATTTTTTGGGTAGTTCAAAGCACTAAAGGCTTAGGTGAACCAACTGATCACGCTGGCAAATATCAAACTACTCGTTTACTCCCTCACGCCTGGGTTGATCCTTTAGCTTTAGGAAATAAACCAGGAACTGGAATACAAAGAGATGTTTTAATGGGCGTATTTGAAACAGAACAAAATATTTCAACGCTCAATTTTCCTGCAGAATCTATGATAAAAAACGAGGTACATACCCATGATGGCATTTTTTCCCCAAGACCACCAAATGGCACTAATATGCTTAATATTTCTATGGCGAGTGATTCTCAATCTTTTTGGTCATTAGTCATTGATGGCCCTAATGCTGTAGCTACGCTACATTGGCTTATAGAAGTCCCTGGAGGCGAAAAAGAATATGAAGATGAGATTCAAAATATAGTTAAGAATACCGTTAGTTTTAAGGATTTAATAACAAAATTAAATAATTCTACTATTTTTAACAACACCGAAATGCTTAAAAAATTAAATTTATTACTTAAATAGGCTAACATCATGAATATATTTAAACTATTTTTTACTGTATTATTAATAACGCAAATTTCATGTTTAGAAAGAAATAATAATAAACAAAACCCTGAAAAACAAACTTCACACCAACAACAAACAGATGGGCTATTGAGCACAGAAGACGCAACTATTGCTGATCCTAATGGAACATTTACAAATGGCTGTTTATTATTTAACACTACTCTTTCTAATTATTATGCAAATAATTTCGGTAAAGTCATTCCTAAAGCCCCTCATTTAACAGATGACCCAAAAAGTAGGATGTTTAGTATCCCTGACTTTTTAGTAGTTGCTAAACTTGACCCTGCCCTGCGAACAAAATTACCTGCTAAACTCCAAGCAGAATTGGGACAGCATAAGCTTGATATTTTTTGGGTAGCCCAAAATTCTGCTAATTTAGGAGAAGAAGAAGATCATAATAATGTCCCAACAACTACTCGCCTCAAACCTCATGCCTGGGCAGATCCAAACGCTTTAACCCAATATAGTGGAACTCGAGTAAATAGAGACTTTTTAATGGGAATATTTGACGCTGAAAATGATATTTCAACTGCTAATTTTCCTCTAGAAAAAATGACTTCAAGTCCGGTGCATACTCATGACGGTCTGTTTTCACCAAGACCTAGTGATGGCACCAATATGCTTAAAGTTGGCTATAATGACAACTCTCAATCTTTTTGGTCACTCGTTATTGATAGCAATAATTCACCACAAAATATCAAAGCAGTGGCGACTCTTCATTGGATTTTAAAATGGTCAGAAGCTGAACAAACAGAGCTAGAAAGAATAACCAAGCCATATGAACATAAAAGTGTTACTTTTAACGATTTCTTAGCAGAGCTAAACAAATCTTTGATTTTTAAAAACACAGAAATGCTTAAAAAATTAAATTCGTTATTTAATTAGCAAAGCTTCTTTTAAAAAGCTTATATTTTCTTGGATTTTTGCTGCTGATGAAGTGTTAGCAGTAAAGCTTTCCCTCACGTTACCCTGTATTTTGTGTAATCCTGAATCGCTATAAATCAAGTCTAACTCAGGCATAGTCAAAAATTGGGGTGAATATACTTCTGTGATACTGCAATATGGCAAAGAATCTTTTCCTTTTTGTGCAATCAATTCATACATAACCGTAGTATAGGTAGAATTTTTGCTGCCCATCAAACTATCTAGACGAACTGGTGTATGGTCTAATTTGCCTTTAAAAAATACTTGCTTTTTTATAGAAAATCCATTTTTAGCTAAAGTAGCCCCTATAGAACCACCAGCTAAAATTTCTTTGTGAGCCTGCATAAGCTTTTTGTCTATAGGATTTTCATACTTGGTCAAAGCAATGACTCGAGTTACTTTATTTTTATCCTCTTTGCTATAAAGGTTTGCCAATCTAATACCCTTATGCTCATCTTGAGATAAAACTTCTATTCCAAAGGAACCAAACTTTTTTTCAATGCGCTCGCTCATGAGTAAACCAGACTGCAACCAAGGTTTTTGCGCAATAGAAATTTGATCTTCAAATTTTTTAAGAGATGTTGATGTGCTAATGCTCACACATGCAGATAAACAAAAACTTAATAAAAATAACAAAATAGCTTTCATAAAGGCCTCTTAGCTTTCTAAGTTTAATACCATCAAATACTCATCAAAAAATGCATCACCAATTTTCAGAGCACGAGGTTCAGTGCCATAAATTTTAAACCCATGTTTTTCATAAAGCTTAACTGCCGTCAAATTAGTTGTCACACAAGCTAAATGAATTTGTGATACGTACAATTGAGCATGGGCAATAATTACATCAACCAAAGCACTTGCCATACCTTGTCCTCGAGCTGTGGGTTTAACATACACAGCAAACAAAACTCCACGGTGTTTAGTTTTTTGCGTATTTAATCTGTAAAAACCTGCAGATCCAACTAATAGCCCTTCAATAAAAGCACCAAAAATACTACTTTTAGCAAACCCTACTTCCCAATCTTTTTGAGAATAATTTACTTCTTCCTCATAAGAAGATACAAAAGCTTCTGGCACCTGCTTCAAAGCCTCAAGTCTTAGAGATTTATATGATGAAAGATCATCAATAGTTAGTAATCTTATTTTCATTGTATTCTTATATTACATCCCGAATATTGAGAAAAATCACAACTCGATTTTTCTGAAAAACTCATATTCATAACACAAGGACAATAATGTTCATTTCCTGGGTCCATGGTAAAATAACATATCTGTTTTTTGGAATAGTTCACATAATTCTGCTTATAGGATTGGCTTAGCTACTAAAATAATTCTAGTTCATCTTCAAATAATTCTATTACAAACTTTTTTCGTCCATGTTTGGATATTAGTTCCGCTTCAGAGGGAAGCTCTATAAAGACCAGAAATGATTTTATTACACAAGAAACAGCTTCTAAATATTTTATGTTACTACCTACTTTAACTAGTTGATTATTTATAAAAGTATGCGCTTTATTGTGTTCAAGCATATCGCCCAAGATCGCGTTTGAAAAAGGTTTATATTCAGACTCTAATTTTTCTATAAATTCATTAAGAATGCTTATGGTAGAATCCTTGCCGATGCTTCTCTTTAAAGAGTCTAAATAACTCTTTAAAAATCTATTAAGCTGCTTTTCTCTTGCTAATACGCTGCTTAACAAGATCTTTTGAAAAATACTCTCTTTATTGAGAGATTTTTCTGTTTCATTATAGTCTTCTAGACTCCAAAACAATCGTTGTATTTCACTATTTTCTTTTTTTGCTATCTCTCCTAAGTATTCAAATATACCCATAGCATTTGCCTGTGTTAGGCTCGAAATCATAAATAATATAAATAAATTTAATCTATTAGCAACTGTTTTCATTATTTCCTCAATAAGGCGAATTATAATATAAATAGGGAACTTAATAAGTTTTTGCACTGAAAAATATTTGATTCAGCAGAATCCCGAAAGATTCTTGAACGAAAAGCCCGCTCTTAGCTGTAGAGTATAGCTCTGGCATTACTAAATGCAAGGCCTCATGTAGCCCTCGGTTGCGTTTTACGACTATTTTCATTGTATTCTTATATTGCATCCTGGGTATTTAGAAAAATCACAGCTCGATTTTTCTGAAAAACTCATATTCATAAGACAAGGACAATAATGGTCATTACCTGGACCCATAGTAAAATAATATAATATATAAATAGAACCTACTCCTACAACAGTCCAAGTTAAACATTTTGCAGAATTACTAAAACAATCAAGACTGCAATTTTTTATTTTTTTAATTCTTTCTTTCCACATAAGCTTATTTTCAATAATTTTTAAGCAAGAAGAACAAAGGGGCGCATCTATAGTTAAGCAATTATTATGAAAATAAATTGGTTCAGAAAGCTCTATTTTGCATATGCGTTGGCCAATATCAAGTTTCTGCTCACAAAATCCACAAGGAGAGTCGGCGTCTGCATCGCATTTCTCATCACAAGCAAATTGTTTAAGACTAAAAGATTGTTCAGAACACATAATACAAGCTTCTGAAATTTCTGTTCCAAAAGCCCCCGGCAACATGCAAATCATTGCTAAAAATATTTTATTCAAATTTTTCATTTTTTTAAATCTTGGATAAAGCATAATAGCTCAACTATTTCTTGCATTAAATTATTCCAAAATGATAAAAGTGAGGTTCTTGACAAATTCCCATATAAGAATATTTTTTCCCCCTATGAATACTATAAAAGCAAAATTTTTGGCAGCTCTTATGAGCTTATTTTTTACCCCCTCTGTCTTTGCAGTCATTATTTATAGCGATGATTTTAAGGAAGAAAACCATGAATCTCTAATGATACATAAAGAACTTTTTCTTGCGACTACAGAACTTCAGATTGGAGGAACTCACACCTATGGCAATAAAACTATTATTAAGACAGAGAAGAATAAAGGAAAACTTGACCCTAAAATATTGATTGTAAATCCGGATCCACAAGCTCATACCAATGAGCCTTCAATAGTAAGCATTATGGGAAGTGGTTTTGATATAGAATTTTTACAAAATCTTTCTACATTCTGTAAAAAAATTGAACATACCTTTAAAAAGGTCTATATAAACAATGTTCTCCCCATCCTCCCTCTTGCGGATCAATATAAGAATAAGAACGTGAAAGATTCTCAAAAAGAATTTTTATCCTCTGGTGGAATGGCCGTTTCTGAACGTGATATGGAAGAGAACTTGTATAAATATATTCAATATTTAAAAAATGAACAAAACAGCAATCATAATCTTTATAGTTGCTATTTAAATCTCCTTACAAATGATGGAATGTTTATCGTTAAATCAGCTGGTTTATCTCGCTTAGGAATGTTGTTATCCAAATCTTACTTTGATATAAAAAATGCTAATCTTGATTTTAACCGTACACTACTTTCTTTAAGATCTTCCAACGAAGACAAAGATGATTACATTTTCACAAATAATTTAGCTCACTCCACCTTCTTAGGCATTAAAAAGAAGTTAGACTCGATTAATAAATTCTTTTATATAGATTATAATCTTGCAATAAAGAATTATACTGATACACCTTCGCCAACTAACGTATTATACAATATTCAAATGCAGACTCACTTATTGGAAATTACTGGATTTAACATTGAACAGGTTAGTATTGCTCGTTTAAAAAATTGGGGTTTTGGCACAGGTACATCAGCGTATTCAGTTATTATTAAAGCGATCATTAACAAATCAGCCCATCCTTCAGCTTGATAATACTATCGGCATATGATTTATTAAGATCATGATCATGAGATATCATTATTGCCGGTATGTCCCATAAAACTATTAGTTTTTTTATTAAATCCATCAGTAAATAAGTGCTACTTTCATCAAGTGCAGCAGTAGGTTCATCAAGCAATAAAAGTTGTGGCTTAATCAAAGTCGCCATAGCAAAAGCCAAAATTTGTCGTTGACCTCCTGAAAGATTTCCTACAGGTTCATCTAAATATGAACTAGCAAATGAAATATTTAAATAATCCAGATGTGCAATTATATGCTCTTTTATTAACGGCCTAATAACAGTTTTTAAGCTAGCATTATGATTTTTTAAATTAAACAAGACTAAATTTTCTATTACGCTTAAACTTGGCGCAGAAGATGCTTTGGGATCTTGCTTTAAAATAGCCATGATTAAAGCTCTTTGATCTTGTGGCATATTTGTTATATTGATATTATTTAATATAATATTTCCAGTATCTAATTTAATAGAACCCATAAGAATATTAAACAAGGTTGACTTACCTGCCCCATTTTTTCCTTCTAAAATAGTTAACTTAGATTTTTGTGCATTAAAATTTATATTTTTTAAAACTATCTGTTTACCAAAGGATTTGGTTAAATTTATTACATTAAGCATACAAATCCTTTTTTACTTTTTTGGTTACTATTACGATACCTATAATAATCAGAGCTTTTACTAAATTGTTCCATAAAGGCTCTACCCCTAAAGATAAGCTAGCAGCAAAAATACTTTGGTAAAAAATTGCCGCACCTATGATAATAACAGACAATTTTTTATAAAAAAGCTCGGCTATCATTAAGCTCGTCAGCCCCGTCACTAACGTACCAATATTTCCAGTTATGGAAAAAAAACCTGACCATTGCACAAATAGACAACCAGATAATGCGGTTAACGCGTTAGCTATGGCAAAACCGATACTTTGATATAAATTTTTAGATTTACCAAAGTTTATTAATAACTCTTCATTATCTCCAACTGCTCTGATAATTAAACCAATTTCAGACTTTAAAAACAATAAAATTCCGCTTAATATAAGTAATACTAAAAATATAAGAATAATATTTTCTGAGATTTCTTCTGATATAATATTTAAATAATTAAAAATAGTATTTTGCCTAATAATACTTTTACTAGCAGAGGATAAAGCTAAGCTTAAAGAAAAACAGGCAGTACTACTTACTAATCCAGCCATCAAATGATTCATTTTTAGTCTGGCATATAAAAAGGCAGTTACTAAGCCTATACCTGCTCCAGCAAACAAGGCTAAGAACATTACTAAAATTGCTGATACTTGATGCTGTAATAAAATAGCTGTAACAGCTCCACCTAAGCCAAATGCCCCTTCTGTGGTTAAATCATCTTTTTTAATCATACGAGATGTAATATAAACAGCTATAGCTACTAAAGAAAATATTAAACCTTGGTTAATTATACTAAGCATTATATTCATTAATTTTCCTCGCTATTAATCATGATTATCTTAGATTTTGTATCCCTATTAAGAGTAATATTTTTTTGCTCAATTACTTTTTTATTTATATATAAATTTATAGCATCTGGTTTAATAAAACCAATATCTTGAGGCGTCTTTGATGTATCTATTATTTTAGACATTATTAAAGCTGCGTCTACACCACTTTTTTTATAATTAACCCCAAAAGCCATACTTGCTCCTTGGTGTATGGGTGATTCATTGCTAGTAATAATAGGACAACTTAAATTTTTTGTTGATTTAATTACTGCTGGCATAGCTGCTACAAGCTGGTTATCCAGTGGTATAAGAACAGCATCACTTTTTTTGCATGCCAATAAACTAGCACTGCTTATTTGTTGAGCGTCAAAAGCTCCCACTAAATTTATGGTAATATTTTTTTGCGAAGCTGCTTTTTTTAAATTTTCCACCATAGAAATTGAATTAGCCTCGTGGGGCGAGTAAAGCAGTGAAATGCTCTTAATATTAGGCAATATATCTATAATAGTATCCATTTGATAATTTGCATCAATAGTGTCAGTCATACCACAAACATTATTTCCTTGGCTCTTAATAAGCTTAACATCAGAAACTGCAGCGACAACAATAGGTTTCACAAGCTCTTTTTTTGCCATACTTTGAGCAGCCAACGTACCAATGCTCAAAATTCCAATAATATTTTTGTTATTAGCTATTTGAGAAGCGATTATATTAGCTTGCTGAACATTGCCTTCAGCATTGTAATCTACTAATTTAACTTCAGGATAATTTATTTTAATCTCTTTAATAAAGCCATCTCTCACATCATCAAGTGCTGGATGATGTATTGTAGTAAAAATGGCTATAGTATCTTTATTATTATTTGTAGGCAAAAGATAGTAATACGCTAATACTGATAAAGTTAAGATAATAATTAATATAATTAGATTTTTTGTTTTCATTCTTTTTCCTAAGCTCTGCCACTACACAAAAAGCCAAGAAAAAAGTCCTCAGCTTTTTGCTGAGGCATTAGATATGATCTAGATAACCTCAGCACCCTCAAAATAGCTAAAGAAAAACAATACGTTAGCGTTTATAGCTAGATTTTTATTGTTTATATTTAGTTTTAAGTTACGCATGAAGCACCTATTTCAGTTGGTTATGGCTAGATTAGACAAGCTATTATTTTTGTCAATACTCTGTCTAGGATCCATATAATCATCTAACTAGCGACCTTTTGCACGTGAGCAAAGAGGTTATTAAGAACTTAATGCATTTTTTTGCCATTGGGCACACTTGCTTCAGCAGTAACTAAACAAATATCTTCATTATTATCTGAAAAGCCCAAAAGCAAAAACTGCGATAAAAATCCTGCAATATTCTTTTCGCCTAAATTCACACAACCAACAATTTTTTTGCCCAGTAAAGTTGTCGGTGTATAATGCACTGTCACTTGTGCAGAAGTTTGCAACACACCAATTTCAGCACCAAAATCTGCCCATATTTTAAAGGCTGGCTTTTTTGCCCGGGCAAACTCCTCTACTTTAATAATAGTCCCACAGCGCAATTCAACCTTACTAAATTCTTCATAGGTAATGATTTTCATTTTTTCATCTCGCTAAAAAATTTTAACTTATTTTTACATATTTTTTCCCCTGTTTAATCCAAAAAAACAGGGTGTGCGTACATGATTGATCAAAAATAACTGGTTTTATTTCTTTCCGGCATCAAAATATTTTTCGATATATTTGTTTAACAGCTTTTTTTGAGAAAACTGGCTTTCTATTTCATTAATAGTAATAGCATTACTTTCTGGATGTCTAGAACCATTCGCCTTATAGAGCTCTTGAAATCTAGTAATCCAAAGGCCCTTAGTATTATTAGGGGTACTGCTTTCAAACTTTAGTTGTATTGGTTGTTGGTTTAATGGCTCCCATTCTTGCCAAATTATTTTATACTCTTTATTTTTATCAATACATTCAGCAAAAGGATCTTCTTCTACGCGGTTTACATCCCCATAGCGGCATTTATTCATCACTAGCTTTTTATAGCAAAAACCAAAGCCCCAACCGAATTTGGTATGGTTAGGTTTAACCATATGGTATTCAAGAGCATCGCCACTTTGATTAAAATGGCCCATAAGCCATTTGATGGGCTTTACTAAATGCGCCTTATTATCCACAAGCGTTTTGACCATAAATGAGACATAATTTTCGCCATAAAAATCATCATCATCCCACACTACAATAACATCACCGTCAGCATTATCCGCTAGCCAATTTCTTTTGGCTCCCAAACTAAGCTCTATTGGTTTTTTTGTTGTATGCTCATACCGAACATTATTGTCCACTAAAGAACTAAAAAATGGAGACGGCTTTTCGCCATTATCATAAATTAATAGATTAACTTTCCCCTTATAATCTTGTTTTTTAAAAGACTCATAAAGAAATTCATGGTAGTCATGACGTTTATCATAACTTGCTACTACTATAGTTACATTAGGTAATAAATTTTCCTGATTTATTTCAGAAACGCCCTTAATGCCCGATGATGCATCTGGCAAATTGCATGCAGTCATTATTAAAAATAAAAACACCATAACTATACGAAAATGAATCATTATTTTATCCACAATATTATATTAGTTTAGAATAATATTATCATAGGCAATTAATTATATTATTCAAAAATTTAACATAGAAAACTATTAACACAATAACAAGTTTAACTCAATAGAGTTCTAATCTGCCAGGCACTGGCCATAAGGGCCTACGCATAAAAAATAATTTATTTTGACTTTTGTGGAATAGATATAAATCAAAGATTGCTTTGTTCACTTTGATGGATGTAAAAGATGAAATCAAAACTCGTCCTTATTATGGTGTTTTTGGCTTTTTTGGAAAGCGGATGGCTTCATGGAGCTGATGAAAATAAAAGAGCTTGCTCCATAGTTGATGAAGTCTGTTCTTATCTGGGTTTTGGCGATGATGCTTACGGCAAAATTAGCGCGGAATATAACGAGGAGCACTACAAACAACAGGTGGTCCGTCGTTTTGAAAAAGCTAAAAAATGTGCTTTTGCTGGCGTGCCTATCTTGTGGTGCGGAGCGGTTACTTTGGAAGCTATTACAGGCTCATATAATCCTTTATCATTGATTTTTGCAGACGATTCGAGTTCCCTTGAAGCTTGTAACACGAGATTAGAAGAGACTCTTAATAAGTTTTTAGCAGATGCCCGTATATATGGCGTTGAAAATTTAGCAAACTTACGTAACCTTCATCGAGAAACCTGCGAAGCGCATTTTGCACCGAGTGAAACTTTTTATTTTAGCTCTAATATTCCGGATAGTCTTTCCGCATGTAGTGCGGTCGCAATGATAGGGCGTGGGTCTTTCCTCACGGCGAGCAGTTTGGTGCACTTGTGTTCAGGTTTATTTGGTGTGTACTACATTGGTTATCGTGGTGTTTCTCAAAAGTCAGATCGTGAAAAAACAGAATAGTCTTATAACATTTTTTCATATGCCTCTCTAAAAATCCTAAAACATCTTGATTGAATTGGATTGACCCAATTTCTTTATTTTTTTTATTAACCAATACTTTAATTATCTATAAAACCTTGATTATTAATGATTTTTACGATTTTTTAGAAATAAATTAAGTTATTGTTAAAATTAGCAAGGATGGTCAAGCATCTAAGATATAAATGTCGTATTTTTATCTATATAAACGTTTACAACTGAATTATGAGATATTATGAGTTACGAACAACAAATAGACAAAGTAATTGATTTTATAGGCAAGCATATTGATGAAGAGCTTGAACTAGATGAGCTTTGTCGTATCGCTTGTTTCTCAAAATACCATTTTCATCGGTTGTTTACAGTTTATACAGGTTTACCTCTAATGAATTATATCAAGTGGTTAAGAATTAAAAGAGCCGCTCATCAATTGATTATGCATAAGAGGAAAACCATTATTAACATTGCTTTTGATGCTGGATTTGAGTCGCATGAATCATTTAGCCGTGCTTTTAAACAAATTTGTGGGCAAAGTCCTAGCAAATTTAGGCATAATGCTAACTGGGCAAGCTTTGAAAATCCTCCAAAACTACTAAATATAAAAGGTGAAAAAAATATGACGATAGCAATAAAAGAATTACCAACCAAAAGAGTGGCCGTGATAGAACATCGTGGAGATCCCATGAAATTATCTTGCACGCTTGATAAGCTTATTACATGGGCAAATAAGCAGTCAATCAATCTAAAGCCAAAGAGCAAAGAAGCTTTTGGTTTTGGCTATCATGATCCAAAGGAAGTGGAAGCAAAAGATTTTCGTTTTGATTTAGCTCTTAGCGTGCCAAAAGATTTTAAGCTGAATGATGAAGTTATAGAACGAATTATACCAGCTGGCAGATATGCTGTTGTTATGCATAATGGTTCTCTTGATAATGTAGGTGATACTATTTATAACCTCTACAAAAATTGGTTGCCGCAGTCTGGCGAAAAATTAGGTGATCTTCCTTGCATATTTTGTTATCACAATTTTGCTCATGAAGTGGCTGAACCCGAACTTTTGACCGAAATTTTGGTGCTTCTTAAATAAAGTTATTTTAAGCTGCCGCACTTAGGCAGCAATGGATTTTTATGAAAATATTGCCAAAAATAATGATATTCTTTTTTTCATTAATAATGTCTTCATGTATGTTTATTGCTAGAAAACAAGGTTCACAAAATATGATTATAAAAAATCAAATTGAAACTAATATGAAAGTTCACTTTTTGCTTAATAGCGATCCAAGGGCACAAACTATTGTGGGCTCCATCATGAAATCTATACCGTTAAGTGGAGGGCTTTCTGGAGATGAAGTGTATCTCATTAATGATAAATTTGTGCTAAAAAAATTTAATATCTATAATACCAAAGCTGTAGAAATACAAAAACAAGCGGCATTATTAGCTATTGCTCCAAATATACTTTATGAAAATTCTAAAGAGCGTTTTGTGCTGATGGAATTTGCGGGCAAATCTTCTGTGCCACGAGATCAACATACCATAAAAAATCTTGCAAATTTTCTTAAGACACTTCATCAAGTAACACCTACAAACGATATGTTGCCCTTGGACCCTTTTGAAAAAGTGCAAGATGCTTTACAATTTTTACAGAGCAAAAATCTGCCTCAAGAAATCCTTAATAAGTTTGTTAAGGTTTTATCCCTAAAAAAATACGCAAATAATAACGGTACAATTTGTCACAACGATCTCAATCCTAATAACCTTTTGTTTTCGAATGATAAAGTTATAGCCATAGATTGGGATGCAGCAGGATTAAATGATCCTTATTACGATCTTGCGACAATTGCCATGTGGTATATAATGGTACCAGAGATAGAAAAGAAGCTTCTTAAGGAATATTTGGGTCGTGATTCTAAAATAAGTGAGCTGAAACATCTTGATATTATGAAAAAAGTTGTAATGGCAATAATTGGAGAAAATTTGATTAAAGCCGGAATTAAGATGGGGTGTACAGTTAAACCAGAAACACCGAGTGATTCATTATCCGAATTTTTGCCTAAAATTGGAAGAGGTCAAGTTAAGCTAGATTCAGGTAAAAAATTGTATGAATTTGGCCTTATCCTATTAAAAGAAATTTAATGCCTTTTAGGTAAAACTCATTATTTTACAATCTCTCCATATAGTTCAATACGGCGGTCTCTAAAAAAGCCAAAAGATGCCTGATTATTTTGAGCTTTTCCTAAATCAATCTCTACTAGCTTTACACCTTCTTCATGTTCATTCATGCGTGCTAGTTCTTCACCAAATTCATCACAAGCAAAGGAATTGCCGTAAAAATTTTGGCCATCTTCGCTGCCCACACGATTTGCAGCTAAAACAGGAATCATATTGCAAACTGCATGGCCTTTCATAACTCGTACCCAAGGTTCTGTAGTGCATAACTGGGGGTTATTAGGTTCAGACCCAATGGCGGTTGGGTATAAAAGAAGCTCTGCGCCTTTTAGCGCCATAATGCGTGCAGGTTCGCAAAACCACTGATCCCAACAAATTCCTGCACCAATTTTTGCATATTTTGTATTAAAAACTTGAAAGCCTGTATTACCTGGACGAAAATAAAATTTTTCTTGATAACCTTCACCATCTGGAATATGACTTTTTCTATAAACACCCAATATACTGCCATCGGCATCGATCATTGCGAGAGAGTTATAAAAATGAGGCCCATCTTTTTCAAAAAATGAACAAGGAATTACTATTTGATATTTTTTGGCAATTTCTTGTAATAACAAAATTTGTGGATGCTTAGCTACTTCATAAGCACTGGCAAAATATTTTGCGTCTTGATTTTTGCAAAAATAATGAGCCTGATGAAGCTCTGGTAATACAATAATTTGAGCACCTTTAAGCGCTGCACTTTCAGTATAGGAAATTAATTTCTTACTATTTTCATTCATATTTTGGCCAAAAGCCATTTGAATAATTCCAATTTTGATTTTCATAGCTACTTTTTAACCTCTAATTTGGAAGGTATGAATTTGCTTCTACTAATTCCCATCCAGGCATTTCTTGTACACATCGACGCAAAAGATGGCTATGACCAGCACCATATAATACAAGCACCCGGTCATTTGATTCTATATTTTGAGCTAGCCGTGCACAAATACCAATATTTCTATTAAGCCAATGAGCAACTAAATCGCTCCCTGGTTGGCTTTTACCTACTCCAAAATAGAGCATATTCATATACCAACTATGCATTTTATTGATTTCATTTGGTTCATTGAATTTTTTCAGCAATTGTCCAATACTCAGCTGTGATTGTATTTTCTCAAAGTTTTTGGTTTCTTCTTCACTTTTCTTCGCTAATACTTCTATTTTATCCATACAATTTTTTGATTTAGCAAAATCGACAACTTTGTCATAGGGAAACTCACCAATTGTATCAATACCTAAAACTTCTTTATGATTTAGCTTAGCAGCTAACCGAAAACCTATTTGAACAATCTCATTATGACGATCAGTTCCTATACCTTGCAAATAATCGTGGTAATAGGACAAATTTCTACTTTGCTCATTATCAGTTTCTACTTCGACGGCAATTTTTGTTGGATTAAAAGTAGCGAGCTTATCCACAACAGCTTGAATTTCTTTTTGTCTATGTGGCATTAACACATCATCAGCTTCTATAGTATTAAGATCCATACCAGGATTAGCGAAATGATAGGTCCCCACTACCATTACTTTAACACCAGTTAATGGGAAATTTACTATTTCAGAACAGGTTTTTGTTAATGGTTTTGTTGAAACAATAATGCAAGACGTACCTAAGCATACAATTATAAAACTAATTATAAGAATCAATGGCTTTCTTTTCATAGTAACTTCTACTAAATTTTACTGCCTACAAAATCTATTTTAACAGGTTTTATGTATAATAGAAGGCTTTAAATTTAGAAAATACCAACTATTGGCGAGTAAAAATGGTACCGGCAATCGTTGAACCCTGTATGCTTGTAAGGAGAGTTCCATCCTGTGATAGTTCATATTCCTTAGTTCCAAACATGACTCGTTTGCCATTCATTTGATATTCAACAGCCGGTCCTGGTGGGTTTCCAAAGAACGTGTTTGCTGAATCGGTTGCATAGCCTCCATCAAAGGAGATGCAATGTTGTATTATTGCGTCAGGGTTCCCTAAAGTACCTTTGACCTCACGGCAATAGGATGCGCCATCAAGCTGGTCAGTTGCAAAAGCGATGCAGGAAATAAGGCTTGCGGTAAAAACAATAGCTTTTTTCATTTTAAGCTCCACTTAAGTAAACCATACTTCTAAAACAGCGGCTGATTTTTTTTATTCGCAAAATTGAGCATAGGTTAATTAGTTGGCTTATCTGGCATTTTATATAATCCATTTTTTGCCAAAAGCTCTCCGTGAGTACCATCTTCTACTATGCTACCTTATGAAGAAGAGTAGATAAGCGATGGGCTATAACAATGGTGTTTTTTTTTGCATTAGTTGCCATAAACTTTCTTGAATATAGCTCTCTGTAACTGAATCAAGTTGAGAAGTAGCTTCATCCAAAATTAAAATAGGAGCATTTTTTAAAATAGCTCTAGCAATGGCAATTCGTTGACGCTGTCCTCCAGATAATTTTACCCCTCGCTCTCCAGCAATATCCATGGGTTCTAGTTCTTTTGCTTCGGACGTTGAGATTACCTCTCATTGTCACCGTCATTCGAATCCATCTCACTGTAATGAAGATCACTCTGGTTATGCTATTGGGATTATAATCACAAAAAAAACCCAATCAATTATGAAATCTTATTATAACTTTAATTTTTAGTTGTGAAGCAACAAGTTATCAGTTTCATAAGTATTTTTTTGGGCTTATTGTAAAATTTCTGTTGCTCATTTTTTACTGCATTAAATATATGACACATTGCTAGTAGCTCAGCGCTTATTTTTAATTGCACAATCAATGAATCAAAAAATGATTTTAATAAAGCACAACATATTGACAACCTAAAAACTTTAAATATTGTATATTTTATATAATACGATATTAATTTAATAATTGGATACAATAATGAGAATATTAAAAATGTTTATTTTTGTTTTAATAACTGCTTATAGTTTTTCTCCATGGGCAGGTGATCTTGAACCAGACAAGGTGGGACAAAAACGGGTACGTGAGAGCAATCCCGACCAACCGAATGCAAAAAAGCCTGTTAAATCTCTGGATCAATATTGTTTCGACGGTAATTTAGAAGGAGTAAAGTCGTGGCTAAAAATTCTCTCCATCGAGGGAAATAAAGAAAACTTCATCCATGAACAGGCTTTAACTATTGTGGATAGCCTAAATAGAGGTTTGCGTAATTTTCTGAGTGGGTGGGAGCAAGATGAGACAACTAAGAAAGCTAAAATAAGAGATTTTTCACTAATTGCTCTTCTTTTGATCGTGAATGATATAGAGAGCCGCTTTCCACCAGAAATCGAGTTCGAACTAAAAAAGATGCTCGCAGAAGTAGCTGAAAGTAAAAATCCTTGGAAAGATTTAAATTTACCTAGGTCTATTTGTGATTACCTGATACCCGAACGTCTCACAGCATTTATTGAAGGTAAAATAGAAAAGGGCGTTGTAGGTGTTATACGTTGTATAATCTTATTCTTAAAAAAATATGACTTACCATATCAAGAAGAACTAGACAAACTGCTTCAATTTTACGTTACAGGCGATAACTCTCAAAATCTCTATGCCGTAGTATTAATGCTGGAACTGGGAGCAAACCCAAAAGATATAGAGACAGCCATGTCCCTACCAGAAGACAGCTACTGTGGGCGGTATAGACATTCTAACCTAACAAAAAAACAAATTATTTTCTTATTGTCTAGATATTATGGTGCAGCAACAAACAACCAAAAATATCAAGATAAAGTTAATAAAGTTATAAATGAAATAACTCACAATATTCCGGGATGGGAATCCACATCAAATTACAAAATTCAATCCTTAAATTACCTTTCAAAACTCATTGAAAATACAACAATTTTAGAAGTTGAGACTTTGGCTTTGATTAAGGCATGTAACAAAGACAAACCTCAAGACAATCCTGAAGAATTTACCAGAATCTTCGATAGAGTCAAAACCCTGTTAGACCCTGCTTTTTACAGTTCATTTGGTTGGTTGAACTTTTATTCTGCTCTCCTTTGGTATGCTCCTACCTTTGACAATTTTCCTCAAACAGCTGATGTAACTAAATTTATTTGCAAAAATTTTCCTGATGATGCTTTCAAAATTTTTTTGGCAGCCTTGTGCTTAAAAAATTTTGATATGGCTCAGCTGTTAATAGACAGCGGTGTCATAATAGATAGTAATCTTGGATTTCCATCCTCAGATCTAGAAGTCTTGTTAAATTTTCAAAAAATTAAAATACATTGGTATTTGCATAAAACTTTGCTTCATTTTGCTATGGAAAATAACTATTTTTGGTGGGTGGAATTTTTAGCCAAAAATAATTTTGATGTAAACTCGCGTGCAAATGGAGGAAAAACCCCTCTGCATATCGCATGTCAAGCCAACAATTTCGATTCGGTTAAAACACTTATCGCCAATCATGCAAATCCTAATATAATTGATTGTGGTTTTACCCCAATTATGTTAACAACAGATTTAGCAATTTTAGAATTTCTAAAAACCAAGAAGGCCCCATTCGTTAAAAAAGACTCAAAATTTAAGATGCTTAAATGGCCTTGCCAAAAGAGCGACTTGAAGGTTTTGCAGTTTTGGAAAGGCTATGGCTATCACTTTAAAAATAGCTCCAATAAAACCCTTTTTCAATTTGCAATCCAACAGGGCTGGGTAAAGGATGAACAAACTTTTCAAGCGCTGTTGGAGCTAAGTGGCGAAAGTGTAAATCATCAAGATAAAGGTGGATCAAGCGCGCTGATGAATGCTTGCTACAACCGCAATATAAATGTTGTTGAGTGGCTCATTAAAGCCGGCGCAGACTTAGACCTTACCCAAAAATCACAAAAATTTTCAGCATTGCATTATGCTGGGCCTACCCCAAAAGGCTGTCGCTCAAATGGTTATGATAAACAAATCATTGCTCTGCTTGTGGCTAATAATGCCCACGTTGCGGGTGATCTCAAAGAGGACAAAAATTTCGGCACAATCTTACAATTAAAAAATCAACTTCTTCAAGCCATTAGTGACAACAATATCATCGAGGTTAAATACGTTCTTTCTCAGGAAATAGGCCCTCAATTAGCTTTATCGAAAGACATTACAGGAAAACACGCTCTAGCTATTGCCACCGATCTTGGCTATGAAGAAATCGTTCAACTCTTGCTAGATGCTAATCCGCAAAAGCCTAAAATACCTGTCAAATCAGCCCGAAAGTAAGCCTGATAAGCTCGATTCTGTGGCATTGTGAGATTAAGCAGTGCCTCACAATGAAGGAGATAGGCATATAATATAATGCTCAACAATTTTCATCAATCAATTTTAACAATCGTTCTCTTTTACCATCACCATTTTCGTCTAATGGTTCATCTCTCGGTATTAGTGCATACCATAAAACATCAATTGGTGTTTGGCCTGCTCTATTTTTAATGTCAGTCTTTGCACCGGCTTTAATTAAGCATGTGGCAACTTCTTCATCAGGCATAAAGAGAGCGTGATGCAGTGGAGTATCTCCATCATTGATATTTTGTTGGCTCACTGCTATTCCCGCCTTAATCAAGGCTAAAACAACATCAGCTTTTTTAGAAGAGACTGCATTAAATAAAGCATTATGTCCAGATAGATTTTTTTGGCCTATAGAAGCTTTTGCATTAAGAAAAAGCTTAGCTATACTTATCCCTCCTGCAAAAAATAAAGGAGTACTACCATTATGGTTTTCATGATTAACGTTTGCTTTTAGCTGAAGTAAAATTTTTGCTATTTCTATTGAGTCATCTTTTACAAAAAACAACAGAGTACGTCCATAAGAATCGGTTTTGTCTTTATATTTTGCTAAAAAGGCATGAGCTTTGCTAGGTTGCCAAAATAATAGCTCAATAATCCAGGCCATATGGTACTTGGACCATTCTTGATTGGCGATTTTTTCCAAAAATAAATCAACTATTGTTTCATGATTATGCATCAAAGCATAATAGAGTGCCGTATGGTTTTCTTTATTTTTAATCGTAGCAACAGAAAAATCATAATAAAGTAAATAGTCCACTATTTCCATATCACCAAAACTTGCAGCATAATGTAAAGCAGTATTTCCTTTATTATTTTTAAGATTGCTCTTGGGTTGATGCTCCATCAATAAATGCAAAATATCGTAATTATCAGTAAAACTGTTTTGAGCACTTGCCTTACTCATGGCAATTAAATGTAAAGCTGTATCGCCATCTTCATCTTGTGTATTTATATCAGCGCCGTTTTTGAGTAGTTCTTTAACTTGACAACTATCTCCTTTTTTAACAGCTTTTAATAAGTCTTTATTATTTACCCCATGCACAATGGATGTAAATAAAAAAATATTTAAAAAAAGATGAAAATTTTTAAATTTTTTACACATAAAATATCTTCTTCCAAATAATATGACGCAAAAAAGAAGATAAAAACAAATTAGTTCTTACATTTAGTCCTTATAGTATTAACTTAAATATTCACTGTTGTGCCCAACATTCTCACAATAGCCCCATATCTACTAATTATAATCACTTTTTGTACTTAAGTCGGGATACATCAGCAGTTCATGAAAATATCTAAAAATAATTTCAAATTTTTTGATAAAGTTTTTTAATAATATCTTTTGTTACTTCACTATAATATTGTTCAATCCAATTATTTGGTAAATTAGTATTTTTTTTAGTTCTAAAGCTGCATAAGTATATCGTGAACTAATAGCGCAAGCTCCTACTGGCTCAAGCAGTAATAATAATTTTATTTTTCATTATTTAAATCTTTATAATATTTCACTTGCCAGCTTTGAGTTTTAAGAGCTTGCACTGAAGTCACTTTTTCAAAAGGTGGATATACTCTAAAGCCTCTTTTTCCTGAAAGATTATTTTCACTCATAATATCTTTTTCTAAGAGGATTTTTTTAGTAAAAATAAAACAGCCAAAATGAGCACTATTTTTAATACCAATAACTAAAAAATCAAGAGTATCACTAGCATCATAAGGAATAGTTATATTTGATTTATCTCTTTTATAAAATGTTACAAACATACCTAATTTAGTAGGGGTAATCTTAGCTTCACGATATTTCAAAAAAAGATCGTCAAGATTAAATTGCACACTATTATAATCACTATTTTCTTTTTCATAAACAATATTTTTAAGTGATTTATTAAAATATTTAACTAAATAATTACAAATATTATTAAAATTTTTATTTTCATACATAAATTTCTATCCGTTTCATTTACTTGCCCAGGCCAATCAAGTTCTAATGTAACCTGAGGTTCGAATAAGCCAAGGTGTTCGAATTCTATTTTCAGCAAATTCGGCTCAAAGCTATCTCTGAAGTAAAAAAACAAAGAATTTTTACACTCTTTAGTTTTGATTTTTAGACTAATTTTTAGATTTTAGATCTTGTGAACTGGGAAATGAAGAAGGCCCCACTTGTGATAAAATTTCACAAAGCAACGAATAAACGTCATTTAGCTCAACAGTCTTACGTCTCACTACTTCTCGCTGTGCTTGTAAATGAGCTATTATAGCTAAGATCTCATAAAATAGTTATATTAAGTGTGTGTTAAAGATTTGATCT
>CAZBMJ010000025.1:0-33831 GCA_964493205.1 uncultured Myxococcales bacterium | reverse complement strand
TGCCGCCTATGCGTAGAAACGCGCTGAAAACAGAATTTGAACACCTGTGCTTATCCAAACCTTAGGTTAGTTAATTCTGACATCCAAATGAGGTCTGCACAGATACATTAGATATTCTCCCAGGGAGGATTAGTAAAATAATCAATACTGCAAAATGGTCAGAAATGCGAAGAAAAATTATACTATTATTTTTTATCAGCTAGACTATCTGGCCCAAGTCTAAGCACTAAAGAAGTATCTGCTTCACACATGTTTCCTTGGGCCTCAATTGCGCGGTTGCTATAATAATCATGGGCTGAGCTTGTGGCAATAAAAACCTGTCTTTTACATGTTTTACCAACACTATTTTTTACATAACCACCAGCTATTTCACTTATTACCAAGCTTTTAGTTGCCATATTATTTTTATCGGCCAGATCTAATTCTTTTATACTATTAATAGTGCCTGTGGTATCGAAAGAAAAATAGCTTAACTTAGAGTTTACGTCAGTTACCAAAAACCAATTTTTATGCCCATCACAGCTAGTAAAATTACCAGAAGGAAAATAAGCAGCTTGTAAAAAATTGCTCATCTTTTTGGTAGTGACTCTTCTGCTTTGTAAATGTATTAAAGCAACTTCTTTATCTAAAGCATTAAAAGCTAAGGCATAGAGCTGATTATCTTGAGTAGCTACGTATATTTTTTTACTGCGAAACCCAATGTTTATGCTGGGCTGAACAATAAAACTTGGCAGCGATAAAATCTGAATTGAATCCTGTCCTTCGTCGCTGATAATAGCCATACTCGCTTTTTCATCTATTTTTATATGAGATAATGTTGCCCCTACTATAGGTATAGTTCTTTTGGGGTTGCTTGTGCTTTCTTGGCCAGTTCTTTTATCAACAGTAATAATATCTAAGTTATTATTTTTATAGGTTATTAAAATTTTTATAAAGTCTTGATCTAGACTAAATGCTGCCACGCTAGAGGGTATATTTAAAAGCTTTAGAGGTTTTTTTAACTTAAAACTATCAGTTCCTTTGGTGTCTATGATAAATAAGTTTAAATCTACTTCATCAAAAGCAATAAAAGACTTACTTGTTTCATAGGGGCTAATAATAGTGCTTAGCTTATTAAAATTGCCACTGTTTATTTTTAGGGGGAAATAGCCAGTTGGACCAAGCACTAATTCTTCATCACTGGCATCATATATTCTTAAACCAGAATCAGTAGCAAAAACTGCGCAGCTATGATTTCTTTGCTTATCATAAGGGTCACAATCGGTAAAAATAATGTCTTGGGCATGCTTTATATAGCCATTTAAAAACAGCTTTTCTTTGTCGCAGGCTAAACTGCCATAGATGAAGAGCGATAAAAATAAGAGTTTTTTCATAATATAAGCTTTAATTAAGGGTTTTTTTAAAGAGCATTTTTAAGAAGTTTAAATTCATATCAAAAACGCCCACTTGATGTTCTTCAAAATAACTAACAAAAATTAAGTTATTGCTCTCATCAATTGCTGCATAGGCCGGTGACTTCTTTTTTATGTTGGCCAGTTTTTTAACTTGTAAGGTATTCATAAAAAAAGATTGGACAATATTTTGTTCAAAACACGGCAAAATTAAGATATCTTTAGTTTCATTGGCAGCCATCATTTTTGCTGAAGAACAAACGCTTACTTGATTTTCTAAGAAATCATTGCTTAAGTTTATTTTGTATAACCCTGAAGGGTTTTTACTTAAAAGCCAGAGATGGGTATTACTAACATAAAAATCATTGGCTTGCTTTATACCAAATGCTGATAAATCTCTCACTTTAGCATTTTGCCTATTGCCTAGTAATAAATCTGCTGAAGATATTTCTACTAAATAAGATTTAAGACTTAGTTCTCTATCTAGCTCTTTAGTCTTTTCCTCATGGGCATTGAGCAATATAAAAATTTTATTATTAGAATTTTTTATTTGGGCAGTACTTACGCTATAATTTGAATCTAGACCTGTAATAAAGCTTTTGGCATCAATACTATTTACAAAACTTATGCTTGGGGTTTTACTTATCTTAAATAAATCTATTTTTTCGCTTGATAAATACGCTGACAACACATAGGTATTTGCAGCATTACCCTCGAGCAAAGCTAGAGCGAAGGGGTCTGAGTGGCGAAGTTTATAGGTTGAAGCATTGGCACAATCCGTTAGTTTGGCAGTAGCGTTGCCACAATTGATATTTCCACCTGCCATGTTTATAGCACTAAGAGTATTATTTTCCTTGCTGGTAATAAGCAAAGTATCATTAAATACTTTTACGCTTTGGCTATCTGAATAAATTTCATATTCGTTTCTAATAGTACCAGAACTAGCAGTTACACTTGCTAATTTTCCTGATCCATACTTGCCATCATAATTGGTGGCAGCCACAAAAAGTCCATCTTTATAAATTTCTAAGGCCATCACAAAAGGCATGGCTAAATTAGGTATTCTTTCTTGTCCTGGCTGAGTGGTACATGAGGGCACAAACGCCATAAAAACAAACCCTAAACACAAAGTTTTTTTTAGCATTAAGTAACCTCTTTTTTTCTATTAAGCAGCAAACCTAAAAAATGGCTTATGAGCCAAATTACAACAGTTATGCTTAATAGGTGTTTATGAGGCATTTGTAAAGTAACAAGCTTACCCGCAAGCCTCCATAGAAAAAAGGTTATTATAATTAGCAAGCTAAGTATTTTTAAGGGCCATAAAATACTATTCTTGCTCCATAAAAAACTCACTGGACATAAGGATTTTTTATTCATAGTAAAATATTAGGAAAAATAAACTACGCTGACTAGACCCAAAATCAAACAATAATAAGCAAAAATACTTAAGGGCTTATTAGAAATAAACTTCATAAACCATTTTATTACTAAGTATCCGCTGATGGCTGCAGCAATAAAGCCTATTAAAATGGGGGTGAGCATATGTTTAATAAGCTCTTGATTTTTGATTAAGTCCCCAAATGCTACTAATGCTGCACCAAGCATCACGGGTATGGACATAAAAAAAGAAAATTGAGCAGCATCTTTGCGCGTTAAACCACAAAACATTGCGGCAGAGATAGTAGAACCAGATCTACTAATACCTGGCAGTAAAGCAAATGCTTGAGCAAAACCAATAATTATAGATTTTTTTAAATTTATAGAAGTATATTTTTTATGATTAATTTTTTCTGCTAAATAAAGCAAAGCAGCTGTAATAACTAAACAATAGCCGGCAGCCAGTGGCGAAGAAAAATAAGCTTTTAAGATATCTTTAAAAATTAATCCTAAAAAAGCGGCAGGGAGAGTTGCGAAAAATACCAACCAGGCCAGAAAGGATTGTTGGTTACTAAATCGCGAAGATTTAAAAAAATGCTTTAAAAAAGCTAGACCAATATTTTTTAATGGAACAAAAAAATAAACTATTACGCCTACCAGTGTTCCAAGCTGCACTAAAATATCAAAAATAAATGCTTTATCATGATTTATTTGCCAACCAAATAGAGGAGGCAGTAAAACCAAATGTGCGCTTGATGAAACAGGTAGATATTCTGTAAGTCCTTGAACTATGCCAAGAATTAATGCTTGTAGGTTAGTCATAAGTTCTTATGTAAGGCAATTATCAAAAAGTACAAGGGTTTAGTCTTCTAAGTAGTTATTAATTAAGGTGGCAAATTTATTATATCTTTCCTTGTTCTCATTGCTTAAAGTATTAAAAATTATAGCTTCAAGAGCTTCTATCAAATAATCCAGACTTTCTTGCTTATGTTTATAAGAACCAAATTGGGTTATATTTATAACGCATAGCCTATGTTCCCATTTAAATATATTAAAATCTTCATCTTCAAACTTAAAGTCTGTTAAATCTTTCTTAATTTTTTGTTCATTATCAATGATAACAGCTGAAATATTAAAAGAAATTAAAGAAAAACATACATATAAGCTTATTTTTTTTAAAATACCCATATTGAAAACCTCTTATATTATTATTACAATAATATATATGATTATTTTTTTTATAAAGTCAATACTGTATTTTTTGTAACTATTTATTTTTATTTGATTTTTTATTAATTAGGAAGTTTTTATGATTAGAATTTTGATTTTTATTTTTTTAACTAATTTTTCTTATTTATCTTTTTGTAATAATGATTACCAAATTGCGCTCAATAAGCTAAAAGAAGCGAGTGATTTTTTTGAGAAAAATATCCTTAATGATGAGCAAATCAAGCAAGTAAAAATAGTTCTTGAGAATACATTGCAAAAAGTTGATTCTTATAAATCAGAGCATTACATAGCAGAAAACGGTGTTTTGCCTTTGCCTGTACCTATTGAAGTAGCAGAAACTTCTCTTCAACAACAAAACGATTTTGTTTTAACCCCTAATTCAAAAAATAAAGAAGACTGTATTTATACGCATACTGCTCAAATAGATAACCAAAAATTTAATGTACCTGTTGAAAAGAGGATTGATTTTAGAGTAGTATATAACCAGTTGATAAGAAAGCCATTTCATTGGAACAGAAAAATATCAGAGGAAGAATTATTTCAAATTATGGGAATAATTGAAAAGAAAATGATGAAGATTGTTTTTGAAAATCTTAATTTGTTAAAAAATGTTAAGTATGTAGGTTTGGCTGAAGGTATGGAGCATCGGTTTCGTGGTCATCGTTCTGATCTTTGCAATAACCTAAAAAAAATCCAAAATAAAAAAGTTAAATGCCATAATCAAACACTAAAACAATCAAATATTGAAATGAGTTATTTGATTAACAATATTCCTAAAGACTATCATAAAATCTTTGAAGCTCTGGTAAGCACAGTTTTTCCTGTTCACATATTTTATGCTTCTGCTGTAATTGCTGATGAAAATGCGTGGAATTTTATTGTTAGATATAAAATTTCTGATGAAAGAAAAAAATATGTCAAAGAAGAAGATATAGCTAAACTTGAAGGTTATATAAACTATATGAATAACTACTTTAATAGTATTAATATTGAAAATGCATATAAAGAGAACGAAAATAAAGAGAATGAAGAACCTGTGTCACAAGTAAAATTAAGCGTAAAAAGAAAATTAGATTTTCCTCCAAAAGGAACCCCCTCAGGAAAAAAATAATGGGCCTATAGCTTTTATAATATTATGTGATAAAAGAGCCTCAATAGTTATTAAATTATTGAGGTTTTTTAAATGATAATTATTAAGTGTATATTTTGTTTATTTTTTTGCTTGGCCAATTTTTTGTACGCTGATGATGATTACAAACTTGAAAATCGTCTTTGTGTAGCTGTTGAGGGTAGCAATAGACCGATTTTACTAAGCGATATTCTAAAAGTTGCTCATGAAAAAAATGTTACAAATATACAGGCAAAAGATATTCTGTTGCGCAAACAAGCTTTATTTTTATATGCTAAAAATGAATTAAAATTTAGTATGGATTTCAAAAAAGCAGCTCTAGAACATGCGCAAAAAGTTATGACTGATAATAAATTTTCTCTTACCCAGTTTGAAAAAATCCTCCATTCGTCACCTTATAACACTACCTATGCTGATTATGTGCAAGAAACTGCTTACTTAATGCTTTATCAGCAAATAAAAAGTCATTTTCTAGCTCAATCTGAAATTACTAAAGAAACTATAGAAAAAGCAAAATCTGCTTATGTGGATAAGTTATCTAATAAACTCGAACTTATTTTTGTTTCCATTCCAATTGTTAATAAAAACGAAGTGTTAGCGCGAAACATAGGAAATAAGCTTACGGCTAATAATTTTAAAGAGCTCCAAAAAATCTATGAAAAAGAACATCAGGTAAGTTTTGCAAAATATGAAGCGGGCTCTTTAGATAAAAAGTATGATAAATATATTAATAATATGAAGAATTCATTGGTTACTGAAATGTTTAAAGAGGGTGATTTTATAAATATGATTATTAAATGCAATTCTTTTAGCAATAGGCATTTGCCTTTAGCGCAGTCAGTGATAGATGATATAGTTGAAAAATTAAAAAATGATTTAGTGGAACAGAAAATTGCAATAATAGCAGATGAAACACTGAATCAGGCTTTAATATTAAATAATTGTAACTTATGAGTAAGCTTTTGTAAGATAATTTTTTTAGAAGAATTTTTCTTCATATGGGGATATAATAATGCGAGTGGCTATATTTTTTGATGGTAAGAATTTTTATTCAGGTTGGCGTGAGGCTGCAAAAGGCAGAAGAATTGACTTCACACGCCTGGCTGATTGGTTAGTAAAAAAAGCCTACGGTAATAGTTTGTGGGGAGCTTTTTACTATACTGGTGTCGATGAAATGCCGCAAAATCCTACTGAACCTCAGCAAAAATTGGCTGGTTTTCTAGATATGTTAGAAACTCAACCAGGATTTTTTGTGAATACTTTTAAAAGAAAAGTAAGTTCTCTTAATTGTACTGAATGCGGAATTGATAATCGCTATGTATTAGAAAAAGAAGTGGATACCACCATGGTATCTCATATGATACAAATGGCTGCTCAAAATTGTTATGATGTTTTAATTTTATTATCTGGTGACGCGGATTATGCTCCAGCGATTAAGGCTGTAAGACAACTAGGCAAACAGGCGTTTATTGCTAGCTGGGGTGGCACTGGTGTTAGTAAAAAAATTCGCTCAGTAGTATATGGTCATATTGATATGCTTGAAGGTTTGTCAGAATTTGAAAGAGAAGTTGGACCAGATGAAGAAAACTATTCTCCTTATACTAACGAAGCGGATCTTAATTTAGAAATTTTCACCGTTACCGGTGATCCTACTATGGATGCTTTTTTAGCGGAACTTCAACAGGCTCAAAATAAATTTAGTGGTGGATATGTTGGTTTGGGTTATTTTTTAACCAGATGGCGTTCTACTCATCTTGATACTACTCCTGATAATAGAAGAAGTGTGCTTGATAAACTCTTGGCTAAAGGATTTGTAGAAACTTATAATGCTGCTGATGGAGCATTAGCCATTAGAGTATCTGATCGCTTTTTAGCTGTGAATCAAAATCATCCAAATGAAGTGAAAGTTACTAGAGTATCAGACGAACAGCCCAATACTATTATCTAAATTTCAGCCCATTTTTACATGCCACGCCTTGTGCGCGGCATTAAGAATTGGAGATTTAAGTATGCCTATATACGAATATATTTGTAGTGAATGCGAAGAAATACAAGAGATTTTGCAAAAAGTTGAGGAAAGTGCTCCTAAATCATGCCCTAAGTGCCAAAAAAGTAATACCTTAAGCAAGCTGGTAAGCAATAGCGCCTTTCATCTAAAGGGAGGAGGCTGGTACAAAGATTTGTATTCATCCCCTAAAAAAGATAATAATAAGTCTGATACTACTAAAAAATAGGATTTTATATGGCTGATCAACCTTTTTTTACTGATCTAAAAATTATTCGTGAAAGAGCTCGTAAGCACATAAAAGATGGAGCCGTGACTCAAGGGTATAAAGCTGATAGAGAAAAAATAGTTTCTATATTAAATGAGGCCTTGGCTACTGAAATAGTGTGTGTTTTGCGCTATAAAAATCATTATTTTCTAGCTGCAGGAATACACTCAGAAGCAGTTGCAGAAGAATTTTTAGAGCATGCCAATGAAGAACAAGAGCACGCAGATGCTATTGCCGAACGCATAGTTCAACTAAAAGGTAAGCCAGATTTTAATCCTGCAGGCTTAGCTACTAAATCTCATGCAGAATATGTTGCTGGTGAAAACTTAAAGCAAATGATAGAAGAAAACCTAGTAGCCGAAAGGATAGCCATAGATACCTACAGAGAGATTATTGACTATGTAGGTGAAGATGACCCCACTACCAGAAGAATGCTAGAAGATATTTTGGCTCAAGAAGAAGAGCATGCTGATGATTTAGCTCAGTTGCTTGAAAATTTTAGAGATCACAATTAATAAATTACAGCTTGTACTATAATTAATAGTTATGATTGTCTTCAAAAGATTTTTGGGGGCAAACATGACACAGCTAAAAAAAACTGCTAAACCTCATATTATTAAGACTACTATTGGGGCAGTAATAGAAGCTTTTTATGATGCTGCTTATGAAGAGTTTAAAAATGAAGATATCGCTCATAGAATAGCTTTACAAATGCTCATTAAAAAACTTAGGCAGGAAAAAAATTTAAAAAAAACGTAAGTATGAATAAAAAATTAACAAAAAAATTAGTAATTAATCCTCATTTAAAGATGTTAATAAATGCTATTGAGAGCTTAAATGCTACACCTATTTTGGTGGGCGGCTTTGTCAGAGACTACTTACTTGATAAACCGTGCATTGATATTGATATTGAAGTTTATGGTATAACTTCTGAAAATTTAGAGCTAGAATTATCTAAAAAATTTAGTGTTATAAGTGCAGGTAAAAGTTTTGGGGTATATAAAGTTATTGTAGATATTGCAGGGGATAAAAAAACTTTTGATGTGGCACTTCCTCGTACAGAAAACAAAGCTGGATCTGGTCATAGAGGCTTTGTTATAGGAACTGATCCATTTTTGCCTTTTGAAAAAGCTTCTTTACGCAGAGACTTTACTATTAATGCCATGGGCATTGATATAAAAAATAATTTATTGCTAGATCCGCATAATGGTGAAGAAGATTTAAAAAAAGGGCTTTTAAAACATGTAAGCGTTGCCTTTGCAGAAGACCCTTTAAGAGTTTTGCGAGCAGCTCAATTTTGCGCTCGTTTTAATCTAACTCTTCATCCTGATACCTTATTGCTTTGTAGAAGTCTTAGTAAAGAATTATTTAGCTTAAGCAAAGAGCGTATTTTTGTTGAGATGAAAAAACTATTATTATCAGAAAAGCCTTCTATTGGTCTTAGTGTTTTACATGAAACCCATGCTTTGGTATTGTTTCCAGAGTTATTTGCTTTAGTAGGCTGCCCACAAGATGCTCTTTGGCATCCTGAAGGAGATGTTTGGGTGCATTCATTAATGGTTACTGATGAAGCCGCCTTGTTGCTCAAAACCAGTAATTTTAGTGAAGATGAAAAATTAATTATTGCTACTGCTGCTCTTTGTCATGACTTAGGTAAACCAAAGACTACTGTTATAAAAGATGGTCGCATTAGAAGCCCAGCTCATGAGCCAGCTGGTCAAGATGTGACCGTTAATTTTTTATCAAAAATAGCTTTTCCTAAAAAATATTATGATGACGTAATATCTTTGGTGGTAGAGCATTTAAAACCTCATCAGCTTTATCGAGAAAGAGATAAAATATCTGATTCTGCTATAAAACGCTTAAGCAATAGAGTTAATATTGAGCGCCTTTTGTATGTCTCTAAAGCAGATTTTTTAGGGCGTACTACTCAAGAAGCCTTAAGTCGCCATGACCCTTCTTATGAATGGCTAAAAGAAGAAGCTTTTAAACTTAGTGTTATTAATGAAAAACCAAAAGCTTTAATTTTAGGTCGAAATCTAATTGAAATTGGATACAAACCTGGGCCGTTATTTTCTAAAATTTTGCGTGACGCATTTGAAGCCCAACTAAATGGCGAGTTTGATGATGAAATTTCTGCAAAAGCTTGGTTAAAAAAAAATATTAACAAACTATAAGTTTTATTTTTTATTTGTGGTATAAGCCACTCATAGAGATTTTTATTTGAATTTAAAATTTATCAAAAAACAGTAATAAAATAAAAATTTAGGTTTTTAGAATAGTTATTGGTTTTAATTGATTAATGTATATAAGGTTGATTGAAAAGTTTTGATAGTTAGTTATTTTTACTTACTAGTTATAATGCGTTACTAATTAGGAATAAAGAATTTTTTTGTTTGGGTTTATTTGGATAATTTGTTAAAAGTTTAGGAGTGAGAGGGTGAATTGGCTTTTTCGCCGACATTTTTGGGTACTAAATTTGCTTTTTTTAAGCATCTCATCCTTTATTTTAGCTAAAGTATTTAGTTGTTTATTTGGTTATTGGCTTATTAAATCCATGCCACCCAAACCAATTATGCAAATTAAAAAATTAAATAAACAGATTATTGAATCAAATGATTACGATCCAATACTTGCGGCAAATTTATTTCATTCTCGCAGAGAAACTATTGTATTTGATGACTTTTCTGAAGTAGACGAAAACAATAGTGACCCGGGAAATTGGCAAGATGCTACTCCTAGTAATTTGCCACTAAAGTTAGTTAGTACTATGGTGTTTAGTGATCCCTTTGATTCTAGAGCGGTAATACTAAATATTTCTAATTCTACAAGTATGGTGACCTCTGTTGGTGAGTGTGAGGAATATATAAAAGTTAATAATCCTCGTATTGAAACTGCTCTACCACCTAACGCTTGGGAACCACAAAGGCATTGCAATCAGGTAGGTAATTTAGCAATAGTCAAAAGAATTGAAGAGTATAAAGTTTATATATTTAATATTAGAGATAGAAGATATGAGTATTTAGAGATAAATTCTCCCAATAAACGTGCTAAACCTATACAACAAATTTTTGAGGATAAAGACCAATCTGATGGTATAAGAAAAGTAGGTCCTTATTCTTACCAAATAGAGCAGCAGAAATTAGATCAAACCTTAGGGAATATTGGAAAAATTTTACTTGAGGCTAGGGCAATACCTGAAACAGATGCTAGTGGAGCTATTATTGGGTTTAAACTTTCTTATATTAAAGAAAATTCTTTGTTTGAAAAAATAGGGTTAAAAACAGGCGATTTATTAAATAGGATTAATGGCTATGAGTTAGATAATCCTCAAAAAGCTTTTGAGTTATTTGGTAAGCTAAGGCTTTCTAGTCAGTTTACTATTGATGTTAAAAGAGATTCTCGTGCAGTAACTTTGGACTACTCAGTGGTTCCGTAAATAATAATTTGTAAGAGTGAAAGGTCACCATGAGCGTTTTTATGTATAAAAAAATTTTGTTACAAGCTTTTTTAGTGTCGTTATTTTCTGTTTTTTGTTTTGCTAAAATAGAAACACCGTCACCAGAAGTTCAAGGTTTACCTTCGGCAAATCCTATTTTGTTTGACGATTCTATTCCTGGCAAGCCAAAGCCATCTATGCTTGAGGTTCCTAATCAAAAATTTCCTGTCGCCCCTATGCAAAGGCCTAGTATGCCTCCTGCTGCCAGAAGGCCTGAACAAAGAAATGCTGCACCACTTAATAATGAAGAAAATATTTTAAAAGTAGTTCCTCAGGTTTGTAAACCTGTGGGTGGCAGATTTGTTTGGAACTTTAAAGATGAAGAGCTTGGGGTTATTCTGCAGCAAATGAGTGATATGCGCTGCATAAATATTATGGTTAATGAGTCCATAAAAACTAACATGAAACTGACTATTATTGGCATGACTCCCATCACTCCTGATGAAGCTTGGACTGTCTTATTATCAGCTTTATCGGCTAATGGCTTAGCGTTAAGCGAGCTCAGCAAAAATAGCTGGACACTTATACGTAAGCCTGATGCTTTATTAGCACCAAGTAAAATTATTACTGATCCATTAAAAGCAGCTGCCAACGATGGTGTTGCTACACTATTTTATAAGGCTAAGCATGCCACTCAAGACACTCTAAAAAATGTCGCTTCTACTTTTATTTCTAAAGACGGTAAGGTTGCCAATGTGAGTGACCAATTTATTGTTATTATTGATAGCAGTGCCAACTTACGAAGAATAGGGTATATTTTTGAGCAAGTAGACGTGGAAGATGCCAATAATAAAATCCATATTATTCCACTTATTAACGCCGATGCTAAAGTTGTGGATAAGCAGTTAAGAGAACTCTTTGATGTATCTCCTGCCGGACGACCTAAGCCAAGAGGCGCTGAAGCTGGTAATAAAAGTTTAATAAATATTGATAAGATTATTGCTGATGAACGAACTAACAGCTTATTGATTGTAACAGACAAAGATTCCATTAAAGAAGTACAAAACGTTATTGAATTACTAGATAAAGCCGATACGGGAGAAAATACCAAGGGTAAAATCCACGTTTTTAAACTTAAATTTGCTGATGCAGAAAAAGTTGCTGAAACCCTAAATAAGCTGGTTTCTTCCAATTCACGAAGATTTGGCAGGCCTGCAGAAGGGTCTAATAGCCTGTTTGAGGGAGACGTAAAAGTAACTTCTCACAAAGATAACAATGCTTTGGTGGTAGTGGCCAATTCCAACGATTACAAATCTGTTCTTCGTACCATTGAAGAGCTCGATATACCCATAGAACAAGTCTATATAGAAGGGGCTATTTTGTCCCTTGAACTGAGTGCTAACAGCCAGTTTGGTGTTAACTTATTTTCTGGGTTACAACAAAATATACCAGGCATAGGTGGGTCTTTAGGCATGTTTGCTAACCCCGGTGGCGCAGGTATTGTTCAAAATATTAGTACTGGTTTAACGGCCTCAGCTACAGGGACATCAGGGGCTGCAGGGCAAAATATTGGTGCTTTGGCTGTTTTAGGTAACTTTGTAACAGGTGGTGTGGCAGGCTTAGTTGGGCCAGCAGTGCCTGGAAGCAACGGTATTCCAAGTTTTGGTGCTGTATTGCAAGCCATGGCTGCTAATTCCAATGTTGATGTTTTATCTACTCCTTATTTGCTTACTTCTGATAATAAAGAAGCCAGTATGTCGGTGGGAGAAAAAGTACCAGTTATTAAAGGTGCTACCACCGGTGGAGGCACAGCCAGCACAGCTTTAGGTATCGGTATGAATATTACCTATGAAGAAGTAAAGTTATCTTTTAAAGTAACTCCACATGTGGGCGCAGATGATAATATTAGGCTTGATGTTAAGCAGGAAGTTAGTGCACTTGGTAATAAAGAACAAGTTTCTTCTACTATTAGTCAATATAAAATTAATGAAAAGAAACTTGAAACTACTATTGTTTTACGCGATCAACAAACAGGGGTTATTGGGGGCTTGATTAGCCAATCAGACGCTAAAAGTGGCAGTAAAATTCCTTTTTTAGGTGATATTCCGCTTTTGGGATGGCTATTTAAAACCAGAGACAATAGAACTGAGAAAAAGAGTTTATTGTTAGTGCTTACACCTTATATTATTCGTAGTGATGATGATTATCGCAAAATATTAGATCGCAAGACGAAAGAGCGTGAAGAGTTTGGCAGACTTTATTTTGGCGAAAAAATTAAAGTCTATGATAAATATGTTGACTACAGTAAAAAGTCTGGTCCTTTAGTCAGTTTGTTAAAATCCCTTGATATACAAATGCAAAAAGTAGAAAATGGCGGTCCAGGTAGTGGCAATGAAACTCTTATTAGTCCTGCTAGTGAATCTCCACCGCCAGTGAAAGATGAAGACATTATTAAACCTGTTCCTGAAATAAAAGAGCAAAATAGTATTGAGATGTTACCAGAAGTTCAAGAAAATATAGGTGTTGAAACCAAAGATATTCCTATGGATAAGCAAGCTATTCTTGATAGCGATCTTGATCCCAGTATATTGCAGGATTAAGGCATAATTATGATAGAATCTACAAAAATACGGCAGGATTTAAAAGGCCACCCATTACCATTTATTGCCAATGAGTTATTTGCACTTGAGCAGGTTATATTAGAAAATGCCATGCAAGAAGCTCGTGAAAAAGAAAAAGTTTTAGCAGAATATTTAATAGAAAAAAAAGTGTTGAGCTCTGCCCAAATAGCCCAACTTTTTGCCGCTCATTTAGGTCTAGACTACCTAGAAAATATTAATGTAGAAAATATTTCCGATGACTTATTAAATGCTATTCCTATTTCTTTTGCAAAAGCTAATAGGTTATTGCCTATCCTAGATGACGATAACTCAACTATTGTGGTGGCTTGTTCTAACCCGTTTTTGCTAGATTATGAAGAAGAGCTTAGATTAGTTTTTAATAAAGATATTAAACTGGTTGTCACCTCTTTTGAATCCATACTTACGGCTATTAATTCAGCATACGATCGTTCTATGCGACAGGCTGAAACTGCTGTTGCTGAACTTGAAGATAATGAGTCAAATAATTTAAAGGGTGTATTAGAAGATGAAGTAGTAGATTTGCTTGATTTAGAAAGTGATGATGAAGCACCTATTATTAGGCTCGTAAATTCTTTGATGAGTCAAGCTGTAAAAGATGGTGCCAGTGATATTCACGTAGAACCTTATGAAAGAGAGCTGTTAGTTAGATTTAGAGTAGATGGCATTTTGCATGAAATTATTAGGCCACCAAAGCGCTTTCAAAACTCTATTATCAGCCGTGTTAAAATTATGGGTGGTTTAAATATTGCTGAAAAACGCTTACCTCAAGATGGTCGTATTAGACTAAAAGTTGCTGGTAAAGATTTTGATATTCGGGTATCAAGCGTTCCTACTACTTATGGCGAACGTATTGTTATGCGATTATTAGATAGATCATCAGTAATGCGCAACTTAACAGATATTGGTTTTTCTGATTATAACTTAGAGATTATAGACCAATTAATTCAGTCTCCACATGGTATTATTTTAGTAACAGGGCCCACAGGTTCTGGAAAAACTTCTACGTTGTATGCGTGCTTGGCAAAAATTAACAGACCAGATTTAAATATTTTGACCATCGAAGATCCAGTGGAATACCAGCTAAAAGGTATTGGACAAGTGCAAGCTAATGCAAAAATAGGCTTAACTTTTGCGGGTGGTTTGCGGGCATTTTTAAGGCAAGATCCAGATGTTATCATGGTTGGTGAAATTCGTGATCGTGAAACTGCAGAAATAGCAATTCAGGCCTCATTAACAGGCCACTTAGTGTTTTCAACTATTCACACTAACGATGCACCAGGTGCGGTAACAAGATTAGTAGATATGCAAGTAGAACCATTTTTAGTAGCCAGTTCTTTATTGGCAGTGCTTGCTCAAAGACTTGTGCGAACTATTTGCCCTTTGTGCAAAGAATCCTACACTCCAACACAAGATGAATTATCTGAAATTGGCCTAGATTCTAGGGAAGTGCGCGTTCTTTACCGAGGAAAGGGCTGTGACTCTTGCCAGCAAACAGGATATAGAGGCAGAATAGGTATATTTGAGTTAATGACTATTAACGATGAAGTCAGGGCCTCTATTATGGCTAATTCTGATGCTTCTACTCTTAAAACTATTGCTAGAAATCATGGGATGAGGACTTTAAGAGAAGATGGTTCACTAAAAGTTAAACGAGGAATTACTACAGTTGCAGAAGTTACTAGAGTAACCAGAGAAGATGAAATTTCCTTAAAAGCTTTGGATGAAGCGTAAGGTTTAACTAAATGGCTATTTATGAATATATTGGCATAGACAAAAAAGGTAAGCAGGTCAAAGGCAGTAAAGAAGCCGATAGTACCAAAGCTTTAAGAGTTAATTTACGCAACGAAGGTATTTTTGCTACCAGCATTAAAGAAACTAATAAGGGTTTTGATTTTTCTAAAGGTTTAAAAACCGAAATAAATTTTTCGCAATTATTTGAAAAAGTCAGCGTGGAAAATATTGCGCTTGCTACCAGACAACTGGCTACTTTGCTGCAATCTGGTGTTCCTATGCTTGAGTCACTAAAAGCCTTAGTTGAACAAGTTGATTCACAAGCTTTAAAAAAAGTTTTGTCTGCCGTACGAATGGAAGTAAATGAAGGTTCATCTTTGGCTGATGCCATGGCTAAACATAAATGTTTTTCTAACGTATATGTGAATATGGTAAGAGCAGGCGAAACATCTGGTGCTTTAGAAATAGTTTTAGAAAGATTGGCAGACTTTACTGAAGGTCAATCAAAGCTAAGCTCTAAAGTAAAAGCAGCATTGGCCTATCCAATGGTCATGATGGTTATAGCAGTTTTAATTTTGATCATATTAATGACTACGGTTATTCCTAAAATAACCGTGATGTTTGATGGCGCAAAAGTGCAATTGCCCCTTATGACGCGAGCATTAATTTTTGTTAGTGGCGCTATGAGATCCTATTGGTGGTTGTTAATTATCGTAACGGGATTAATCGCTTGGGGAGTGACTCGCTATGTAAAAACACCTAAAGGCCGCGCTCGTTGGGATAATATTAAACTTAATTTACCGGTTTTTGGTCCTATTTTACAAATGATTTCCATTGCAAGATTTGCAAGAACTTTGGCAACGCTATTATCAGGTGGTGTGCCATTATTAAGTACTTTACAGATTGTTAGAAACGTGGTTTCTAATGATACCTTGGAAAAAGCCATAGATGACGTTCGTGAAGCGGTGCGCGAAGGTGAAGATATTGCCAGTCCCCTAAAACGCAGCGGACAATTTCCCCCCATGGTAACCCATATGATCGCTGTGGGTGAAAAATCTGGTCAGCTAGAAGCTATGCTTGGCCGAATAGCTAGTGCTTATGAAGCTCGTGTAGAAACTCGAGTGGGAATGCTTACGAGTTTGTTAGAGCCATTTATGATTTTGTTTATGGGTGTGATTATTGGCGGCATTGTTTTTGCAGTTATGGTTCCAATTATGCAAATGTCTCAGTTAGTAAAATAAGGAGTTTTAAAATGAATAATAAAATGGTTATGCGTGGATTTTCTTTAGTAGAAATTATGGTGGTAGTAACCTTAATAGCCATACTAGGTGGTGTGGCCACTGTGTATTTTGCAGGTATTTTGGAAAGAGGAAAAATTGATACAGCAAGACAGCAAGCGTATGAATTATCAAAAGCGCTCGATATGTACAAACTGCAAAACGGGTCTTATCCAACTACTAGTGAAGGCTTAGAAGTTTTAGCTAAACCTGCCAGAGGTGGTGCTGGTATTATGAATGAAATTCCACTAGATCCTTGGAAACATGAATATGAGTATGCTAATCCAGGCAATAAAAACCCTAACGGTATTGATGTTTGGTCTAATGGTCCTAACGGCGATGGTGGTGTAGAGGCTGATATTGGTAACTGGGCTCCTGCAAAAGAATAATACAAAATTTTGATTAATTAGGGCCGGCACAGGGACCGGCCCCTACATGGTGAGTAAAAATATGCTTATAATTTTATTTCAATTGTTTGTTGTAAAATGTAGGGGCCAGTCCCTGTGCCGGCCCTAGAAGGGCTAACATATATGCGCAGGCCCGTAACAAAAATTAAAGCCTTTACCCTTATTGAACTAATGGTTGTGGTAGCTTTAGTCGCAGGCATGATGAGCGTATCAATTATTGGTCTTCGTTCTATTATGGGTGTGGATATTAAACACGAAATTTCTAGAATAGCAGGCTTAATCAGTGAAACTTATTCTTTGGCTATAATTTCGGGCAAAACCCATAGAATAGTTTTTAATCTAGACACCAATTCTTTTTTTGTGGAAGAAAAAACTGGTGATTCAGAAAATATTATGCCAGAACTTGGATATGAAGAAGAAAGTAAGCTTGATGAGAAGCTCAAAAAGTTTAGGCCAGCCTTTACTAAAGTCAGTGGGCTTTTGGGTGAAACTAATAAGCTAAAATCAGGCGCTAAATTTGCCGGCTTGTGGGTAGAAAAAATGCCTGAAATAGTAAGAGCAAATCAAGCCTATATTTACTTTTTTTCTGATGGTTATTCACAGTTGGCTTTGGTGTCTATTAGCGAAGAAAATAATGAAAGTAATAGTATTTCTTTAATTTTGCAGCCATTAACCGGTACGGTATCTATTCAAATGGGCGAGCCACAAACTAGCGAATTATCAAATGAACCATAAAAAAATAAAAAATATTTTAGGGTTTTCTTTATTAGAAGTAATGATCGCCATGTTGTTATTAGCTTTGTCTCTTACTTCTTTAATGATAGTTCAAAGCCGTACCACTAAAATGGCTATAGAAGCGAGAAATATTTCTTTGGCTACTCAATTTGCCAAGCTGCAATTGATTGAATGTAAGAAAAAAACTGTTGAAAAAATAACCGCTGTTTCTGATTTTAGCTTAGAAGGTGATTTTGCTGAGTATGGCTATGAAAATTTTTCTTGGGAGTGCCATGCACCAAAGTTTAATTTACAACCTCCCTCAGCTGCCAAAATTGATCAGTTTGCTAAAAATGAAGTAAAAAAAGCTGGTGAAGATTCAAAAAAACCCTCATTTGATGCCAATTCTGCAGGTTCAATTATCCCCATGATAACCAATGCACTCAATGAATCAGTAAGAGAATTGACGGTTATAGTTCGTTTTAAAGATGGTAATAATAGTGATGAGGTGAGAGTTACTACTCATGTGGTTGATCTAAGTGTTGCGGCAGGATTATCAAGGATGATTGGCGCACAAATGGGCAATTTGGGTAATAGTAAAGAACCAAAGAAAGATAAAGACAATAAGGAAAATGTGGAAAGACGATGATGAGGTTTTATAATAAAAAGATTAAAGCTTTTTCATTAATAGAAATCATGGTGGCCAGTTTTTTAATGGCCATGATGGGAGTTATTTTAATGACTAGCTTAAATTCGTCTATTACTGCCAAAGACAATGTAGAAAATATTTCCACTAATTTTCATCTTGCAAGGCAAGCAGTCTTAAGAATGTCTAGAGAAATTTCCATGGCTTATTTAAGCAAAAATGTTAATAATGTTGACCCATCTTATTTGACGCAATTTAAGGGGTATAAAGATCGTCTTTATTTTAGTGCTTTTGGTAATGTGGTGAGACAAAAAGATGCGAAGGAAAGTGACCAGCAAGTTGTTGGTTATTATATAGGAAATAATAAAAAAGGTGAACAGGTTTTATTTAGAGCTCATCAGGCTAACCTAAATCTTGATGTGGAAAAAACCCCATCGTCACAAATTTTATGCCCCAATGTTAAAAAAATAGAATTTGCTTATTTTGATAATCGAACGCAAAAATGGGAAGATAGCTGGTTAAGCGACCCAAAATCTATTTTGAGTGGTGATAAGAATAATAGGTCAGATTCTAAGATGTTAGTTTTGCCTACTAAAGTAAAAATCACCATGGCGGCTCAAATTAGTGAAGGAAATGAAGTGGTTTTTGTGAGCGAAACAGAAATATTTATGAGTGAACCTTTGGATCTTAATTAGGCTATGAAAAAACATACTAAAAAAATATGGAGCATAAGGGGAGTAGCGATACTTACCGTAATGGTTTCTATAGCTTTAATGATGGCTATTGTTACAGATTTGAGTACGAAAGAAACCCTAAAGTATAAAATAGCTCTTAACGAAAGAGATGCTTTGCAGGCAGAAGCTTTAGCTCAAAGTGCCCTTAACTTTGCACAAATTATTTTAATGCTTCAAGAACCACTTCAAAATTTTTTAACTAATTTTGCCCAAATGGGAGTGCCTCTGCCAGATTATACCGTTTGGAAATTATTGCCCATAACCAGCGATTTAATCAAGGAGTTTGCTTCAGGGAGTTCTTTATTTGATTTTTCTAATAAAGACTTAGAAAAAAAGAATAATGAAAGTCAAACTCTTTTTGGCCCTTATAAAGCTCCAGAAGGTGGGTATGGAGGATTTAGAGGTAGTTTTACAAGTGAAATAGTTGATGAAGAAAGCAAGATATCTATTAGAAGATGGGCAAAACTTGAAGATTTACCTAAGCGAAAAGCAATTTTTGATCAGTTATTAAATATTTTGCAGAAGCCGCAAAATCAGAGCTTATTTGATGGTAGCTTAAACGATAATAATCCATTTAATGCTAAAAGTATTATTGGTAATATTTATGATTATACTTCTAGCGAAGATTTAGCTATTAATGTAGATGCTCCAGCTGCTAGTTTTGGTAGAGATAAGATTGGTGATAAAAGAGTTAATTATGCCAATATGCCCAATAATATAAAGCCTAAAAATGGACCTTTTGATTCCATGGCTGAGCTTCGTTTGGTTCCAGGTGTTAGCGATGGGGTTTATTCGGTTTTATCTAAGCATATATCGGTTTACTCTGAGTCAGAAAAAATAAATATTTTATCAGTAAGCGATGATGTTTTAGGCAGTGTTTTTTATCTGTGTGCCAAAGATAGAGATAGTGGCATATTTCAAAGACCAGGATTTGAGGCCGAATTAATCAGTAAATGGAATACTAAAAAGAAAGAGGGCGGTCTAAATATTAGCGTTGAAGGTATACAAAATTTTTTACAAGAAAATAAAATTACACCCGATAAAGAATCTTGTACTAAATCAATAGATACTAAATCTAAAGTTTTTAGTGTTAAGGCCTCTGGAACAGTTGGCAATGTAACCAAAACCCTAATAATGTGCTTAAGAAGCTCCGGGGGAGTTAATACTTTATATCAATTTCAGGGTTTGTAGAGTAATATTTTTGTTGTATATATAATAGTGTTTTATCAAAGGAGTAAAAATGGCAAGGCGTGTCATCGGGCTGGACTTTGGTGCTTATAGTGTAAAGCTTGTGCGCCTTGAAGCCAGTAAGCAGAATTATAAATTCGACGTAATGGATAGTGTGGAAGAAATTTTGCCTATATCTTTACAAGAAGAAGATGAATCAGATGTGATGGGTAAGCAAATACAAGCTTTAAAAAATTTTCAAAGCTTAGGTTTACTTGATGCGGAAACTTTTGCTTGCGGTCTAAATGCCATTGATTCTCATATGCGTAGCATGGTCGTTCCATTTACCGACTTAAAAAAGATACAATCTATTTTGCCTGGCATGCTTGAATCAGAAGTTCCTTTTGAAATACAAGATATGATTATACCTTGGTATCTAAAAAGTGTTGTAGAAGAAAAAGAGACAAACCAGCCTTTAAGCGCTATTAACCTTGCTTTTGGGAAAAAACAAGCTATTTCAAGCATGCTTCAACTATTGCAAGGTTTTTCCATAGATCCTCGTATTATGAACTTATCTTCTGCTGCTCCTTATGAGTTGTTAAGAGAATTAGGAAAAGATGCCTTTTTTTATGAAGCATCGCTATCTAATGAAGAAACTAAACAAAATGTTTTATCTGCTATTATTGACTTGGGCCATACGAGTACCAATATCTGTTTATTTGATAGTAATGGCTTTGTAATTTCAAAATCTATTTTGAAAGGTGGACTAAGGCTTAGCGAAAAAATAGCTAAAGAGTTAGGTATAGATTTTACAGAAGCGCAAGATTTAAAACATCAGCTGCTAGATAGTGAAGAAGACGAATCAGAAAAAAGTTTAGCCATAAAAAGTTTTACTACAGAGTATTATAACGATGTATTAGCAGAAATAGTGCGTACCTTTATTACTTGTAAGTCTAAGGATCTAGGTGAAGTTAGGTCATTCGCACTCATTGGTGGTGCTTGCCAGTCAGAATTTATTACTGCAATTTTTACAGAAAAATTGTCATTATCTAATTGTCATATGGTTGATTTTAAAAGTATGCTACCAGTTAATTGCTCATCTTCTAAGGCATTAGCACTTGCTCATGCTTTTTCTTGTTTGCATTTGCATGCTAAAGAAGGTCGATTTAACTTTAGAAAAAATGAGTTTGTGTGGCGTGGTAATTTTGATTTTTTAAAAAACCAATCAACACCATTGATTTTATGGAGCCTTACTATTGTTTGTACCATGATAATTTTTTATTTTACTAATTCTTTGATACTAGGTAAAGAGTTGGAGCTTACCAACAAAAAGCTTGAAACTGCTTGTTTTTCTATTTTAGGCAAAAAGAATCTAACTCCTCAAAAATGTCTCTCACAAATTAAAGAACAAATAAATAAAAATGTAAGCCTAGGTATACCAACTATGAGCTCTACTGATTTGTATTTAAAAATATCTTTGGAGCTTGGTAAAAACTTAGAAATTAATCTTGATGAAATAGACATTGCTGAAAAGCGCTTAAGAGTTACTGGTGAGACTGGAAGTTATGAAAATGTTGAAAAAATAGTATTAGCTTTAAGTAAAGTTGATTGTTTAAAAAAAATAGAAAAAACTAATGCTAGACAAGTTGGTAAAAATATAAAATTTCAGCTAGCTAGTGATATAGACTGTAATGAAAACAAGACTAAATAGGACTGATTATGTCTGCAATTTTTGAAAAATTTACTGACACACTATCTTTTTGGTATGACAGTTTAAGTGAACGTGAGCGAAAGCTTTTAAATATAATGCTTATAGTGTTATTTTTGATAGCTATTTTTGGGTCATTATTTATGGCTAAGTCTAAGCTTGATTATAAAACTTCTAGCCTTGCTAAAAATAAAGTTGCTCTTGAAGAAATTGTCAACTTAGAGTCGAGCTATTTAGAAGCTAAAAAAAAGCATGAAGAAGCCATTGCCAGCATTAATCAAAATGATGTTTCATTATTTTCGGTGATCCCAGCCGTCGCTTCTCGTCTAAATTTAACTTTAAGTGATTTAAGTGAAAAAAGTAAACCTATCCCCAAAACTCAGATAATTGAGATGTATGTAAACTTAAACTTACGTAAACTATCAATAGATAAACTAATAGCTTTAATAGAAGCTATAGAAGAAGCAGATGAAGATAATCAAATTAAAATTACAAAACTAAGTATTAAAAAAAGTTTTGATGAGCCAGATCTTTTAGATGTGCAAATGACAGTTTCCACTTGGAAATCGGCATAAGGGAGCTTTTTAGTGGAATTACTACGAAAATTTAGATGGTTTTTATATGTAGCCGTTTTTTTATTTATTTTTTTCTTTGGAACTTTTTGTTCATTTCCTAAAAGAGACTTAAAACAAATAGCTGATACTTTTATTACTCAAGCTGCTTTGAGTCTTCCTCCAAGTAAAAATTCATTTCCAATTGTACGCATAGATGATATCGGTCTGTGGCGATTATCTGGTATTAGTATTAAAAATCTAGATATTTCTTGGCCAGCTTTTGATAACAAGCCCGCAACCAATCTTTTATTTAATTCTTTTAAAGCAAGAATAGGTATTTTTTCATATTTATTCGGTAATAAAAGTATTAGCTCACAAATAAATATGTATGATGGTTATTTTAATGCTGGTTTTAAATTAGATAAAAATAATTCTTTAAAAAGTTTATATATAGATAGTGACAAAATTAATTTAGCAAAAATAACTATGATCACAGATGCTTTAGGTTTAAGTTTTGGCGGTGAATTAAAAACTAATATTAGTGTTGATAATAATTCTAATAAAATAGAAGATGCCAATGGCCAAGTAGTATTTAGTATTAAAAATGCCAGTTTATTAATTAATAACCTTTCAGCTTTATTAGGTGGAATGGGTGGGAGTATTGATTTACCTACCTTGGCCTTAGGGGAGCTGACGGCTGATTTAGAAATTGCTAAAAAAGAAGTTGTATCAAAAACTTTTAAGATATCAGGGGGCGATTTGCAAGCAGACATCACTCTTACGATTTTACTTGATAATAATTTAGGTTCTTCTAAGCTAAATGCTAGAGGTTGGTTTAGCTTAAAGCAGTCTTTAATAGATTCCAATGAAACTCTAAAAACTCTTTATGATATTTTGCCTCAGCTAAAAGCCTCTAGAATGACTGATAATAAAGTAGGCTTTAGTGTTACTGGCAGCTTAAGATATCCAGATTTTAATTTGGAAATGTATACGGCCAGTGCACAAAAAAAGCCATAAATTAGTCTTGAAACCTTACGGCAGCTAGACGAACTGTTTCTTGGTCTATATCACTTTGTTTAAATAACAAAGCAGTAATTATAGCCCAATTTTTATCTATATTTTTAACTTTTTCTTGTTTATCTTCGCTGGCTAATAGTTTGTTTATAATAACTTTAGCTGCTTGTATATAATAATAATTTTTTGAGCTAGCATAGAAATTTCTATCTATATAGATATTATTTTTACGCATTAACCATTCAGTAAAATTATATATTTTTTCTGTGTATCCTTCAGGACTTAGTTCTTGTCTTTTAACGGATGTAATAGAATTGAACTCTTCAATCATATTTGGAAAATGATTTAGTATCATTTCAAATATTGAAATATAACCTTGCTCTACGGTATAAACCAAGATATTTTGATATTCACTATGGCTATCTGCTCCTATACTAGAGGAAAACGATGCACTTAAATAAACCTCTTTTTCAATAGCTATATCACTAAGCAATGTTTTGCTTTGAGGATTATTAAGCATTATTTCTAATAAACATTTTTCATTTTTTTCCAAAACCCATTTTAGATCACTAGGCGTAAAGGCATTTTTTTTAAAGCCGTGGTTAATTAAACTTTTCCACATATTTTTTGTAGGATTATCTTGCAATAGTTGCTCTATAAGAGTTTTATTAGAATAGTGGGAAGCTTTTTTTACTGACTCATCAAAAGATAGTGCAAAGCTTTCACCTAATTCAATAGTAGAAATACTTAATGTATCTGTGGGCATATCTTCTGCTATATTTTCTTTTTCTTCTATTTTTATTTCTTCTTTTTCTTCTTCACTATCACTGCTTTCACTTTCTTCTATGATAGGTAATAAATCTGAAAATATTTTTTTTAATAAGTTCATAGAAAGTAGATTATTGTGAAAAATAACTATACAAAAAAACACTAAACAACAATTTTTTTTGAACATTTTTTATCCTTATAAAGTTAATGAATAAATGTGCAGCAGCTCAAACAAATAATCATGAAGAAATATTTTTGGCCAATTTATGGTGTTAAAAGAAATAAATTTTTTGCAATAAAGCACTAAAGGATAGTTATGAATGTAGTCTATAAGAATCTTCTTTTTTTAGTAATGTTTAAATTTTCTACTGGCACCTATGGAACTAATATTAAGATGGAGGGTGAAGAAATAATTCAAGATATTTCATCTATGTTTAGAAATTATTATGCTCCTAGGGAATGGAAACTAAAGCATTTTTCTTGGGATTTAGATGTAGAACTTAGTAAATTGGAATCTTCTTGCAGTTTAGCTAATAATATTCAATCTTTTCATGCAAGCTTAAAAGATTTTTTTCAATCTAGCAGAGACTATCATACAAGTATTTTATTTGCCCATAATGGTATGTCTTCTTTACCTATTTCAATTAAGTATATTCAAGGAAAATTTTATGTAAGTTATGTAGCCCAATCTTATGCTAGTTCTATGTTACAGCCAGGAGATCAAATAATAAAAATTGGGGATAAAGATGTGGAAAGCATTGCTCTTGCACTTATAGGCAATATAGAAAATCCTTCTTTAACAGATTGGGCTTTAGCTTCTAAAAAATTAACTCTTCGTCTAGGTGTGTTTGGTGATTGTCTTGAAAAAGGTTCAGTAATAGTGCAAGCAAAGCGTAAAAATGAAAATATTTTTGCTCAATTAGTATGGAATTATGATGAAAATCAGGTTTCTTCTGAACAAGGCAGCTTAAATAGTAGTTTTAAATATAATCAACAAATAGAGTCTAAAATACCTAAAAAGACCAAAAAATTACTGCAAGCTATGACAACAAATTTATCTGGTCTTTCTTACCAACTTAAACTTTTTGATTTTTTGCAACAAGATTCTACCCAACAAGCTAATAACCCTATGTCCTTAGGAGAAAGAGAAAGTTATCTGCCTAAGCTTGGTGATGTCATAGTTTGGCAAGCACAAGAAGAAAATCCTTGGGATGCATATGTTTATTTAAATGAAGATAAAAAGCTCATTGGTTTTATTAGAATACCTAGCTATTCACCCGATGAAAAATTGGGCGATACTAATTTTTTTGTAGAGAAATTTGGTGAAACTCTTAATAAAATGAATGAAATGACAGATATGCTTGTAATTGACCAACTTAATAATCCTGGAGGTAATATACTGTATCTGTATGCTTTAGCTTCCATTATAACAAAAGAGCCTTTAAAAACTCCTCATCATAGATTCACTATAGATTCAAAAGATGTTTGGGATGCTCATGATTCTCTTAAAAAACTTGACTTATTGATTAAAATTTTTGAATTGTTAGGGGTTAAAGAGCTTGGCAGCATGTATGGTTATCCTGCTGATATACAGTTTTTTTTCCACATGAAAAGTTATTTTCAATTTATTATTCAGCAGTGGGAAGAAGGTAAAACACTCACCGATCCACATTTTTTATATGGAGTAGATTATATTCGTCCAAATCCTAATTATGGCTATAGCAAACCTATATTGCTACTTATTAATGAATTAGATTTTTCTGGAGGAGATTTTTTTCCAGAAATTGCTCAACAAAATAAAAAAGTAACCCTTATGGGCACAAATACTGCTGGTGCAGGTGGTTATGTTTTGTCAAAAGTAGAACGAAACAGAGCAGGTGTGATTGGTTATAGTTATACGTCTTCCCTAGCTTTTAAAGCCGATGGCTATCCTTTAGAAAATTTAGGAATAGCTCCTCATATTGAATATATTGTTTCTCCATTAGATCTGCAAACTGGATTTTTACCCTTTAAAAATGAAATAAATAAGACTATAAAAAGTATTTTGAAATAAGCACTTTTTTATATTCTTAAAGCAGGCGCTTTAGTTAAGCATTCTTTCACAAAGCTAAAGCGCTTTATATTTTTGCCATCAATAATCAAATTTTCTTGAAACATACTTAAGGGCCTGACCCATAGGCCATAATCGCCGTACAAAGATTGATAAACAGCCATTTCTGCTAAATCTTCAGTATTGCGAGCAATAGCTAATAAGTTATAAAAATTGCCTTTATAATGCTGATAAATACCCAATTTCATATTATTTATTCCTAAGTTCATGCTCTAAGAGCCATTTTTTACGATCTAAGCCTGAAGCGTAACCACCTAGGTTATAGTTTTTGTTAATAACCCTATGACATGGCACAACAATAGCCAATGTGTTAGCCGCATTTGCATTAGCTACGGCTCGATAAGCTTTTTCGTTACCTACAGCCATTGCTTGCTCATAATAGCTTTTGGTTTCTGCGTAGGGAATTAACAATAATTTATCCCACGCATTTTTTTGAAATATGCTACCAGTAGTATGCAATGGAATATTAAATTTTTTTAAATCACCATTAAAATAAGCTTTAAGTTCTTTTTTAGTGTTTTGTATAATTTTATTGCTTTCTTGCTTAAGAATGCAGTTATGAAATTTTTTGAATTTAGTAAGCTTACTCTCAAATTTACATCTTTCTAAAAAATCTAGAAAATATAAGCACTCATCACTTGCAATACTCATCATATCTCCAAGTTGCGTACTTATTAATTCGCAATTAAAAATTTTACTCATAAAAATATTTTAAAAGTTTTTTTTAAAATATCTAGAGCTAAATTTTTTATTTCTTCAAGACATCCTTAACCCAATCTTTATAAATGCTTTCATAACCAGCAGGAGCTATTCCTGTACTAGCCCATTGTGCAAAGCCAGCTATACCAGTGGCAAATCTAGAACAATTGCTTGAATAAGGTTGTGATAAATCTTGTAATTTTTCTGCAGAAATAGCTGTTCTTAAGGCTATTTTTTCATTGACTAACCTATTAAAATCAACCATTTGTCTATCAAAAGTTTTTAGATGTAAATCTTTATTTTTATAAGCATCTTTTAGCTTGCTCGAAGCCCAAAGAGCAGGCTTTTTTAAGTCTACTATTTTATTTCTAGAATTTTTTACTGATTGATATTTTATCTCACAATCCTTGATAATATTTTCTGTTCCTTTCTTCATTTCATTACTAACTGGTGCAGCATTTATTTTTAAAAAAGCAAACATTATTAACAAACTTAACATTTTAATTTTATTCATAATTAGTCCTTATCTTTATTTTTTACCATATTTATTACTAGTAATTATTTAAGTGAGATGCATGCAATAATTTTAGTTATTTTATTAAATAGGTTATAATTTATTTAAATTACTTAGGGGGATATATGAAAAAAATCGCGTACTTAATAGCTTTTTTACTTACTACTAATGTTTTTGCCTTTGTTTTAGATCCAATATTAGGCTTTGCACCTGGTTATTTTGAAGGTGAAGGTCGTTATATGACTAGTGAAGGCTTTTATGAAGAATACCCAGCATTTGTAGAAGTGCAACCATTTTATTGGGTTAGCGGTGCTAGCATGCTTCATAGAGATCAAAGTTTTGAATGGTATTTTACTCTTATAGATAATGATAAATTTGAAGTAAGATTAATTATGCATGATCATGTAGTTACTAATAATATTAAAGATGTAGGAGAAACATTTTTTGGTGAAGGTTATTGCGTAGCTAATCAATGTAACATTCATGTGGATATTGAAGACGGTTTTGTAGAAGAACGTATAACTTTTTATCCAGAAGGTATGAATAAAATAGGAATCTTACACTTTTTAGATGAAAATGGTTATGAACGCTTTATTAATTGGGAAGAAAACTTAGATTTTTATGATATAACTAGTCTTTAAACAAATTAAATAATAAATAAAAAAAGCAGGTTTTTAGCCTGCTCTTTTTTTAATATTAAAAATTAAAATTTAATCTTCTTTTTACAGTATTAGCATTATTGAATCTTTGTTCTTGTTCAGGTGTCATAACTGGTAAGCCTGCTGCTTCCAACTGCGCTATACCGACATAAGCATCTATTAATTCTGCTTGGTATGTTGCTGTTGTTTCATCCATTTCATATTCATTTTCATATTCATTTAGAGCCATACCATTAAATTCATTTGCCAAATCATCCATACCAAAAGAAAAGTTTGCGAAAAATATGGCTGAAAAAATACTGAAAATAATTTTATTTTTAATCATTTAGATATCCTATTAAATTTAAATAATAATTAAAAATTATACATTATGTATCAGATGTCAACAGTTTATAAATTTATCATATTTATTAGCTATTTATGATAAATCACTAAAACAAGCAGTCTTGTGGAATTTTTATTGCTGTCAGGGAATGAGGTAAAATAAGCATATGTTATCTATTCTATATTCTAATCCTTACCCTGTAGCCTATGGGTTACAACGAGGACATTCATGAAAAATATGCAATTTATCTCTTTGCTCCAAATAATACTCATTTTTATTAGTTTCGATAGTTACGCGGGCAGGTGTTGTGAGGAGTACGTTTTGCCGCCGCATAATTTTACAAGACCCATGAACATCAAAGAGGCAAATAATATAATCCTTGAGGAATTATCTTTGATGGAAATTAAACATTCTTCTGAAGCAAAGACATTGCCAGACACATCCAAACACAATGGGACAGGAGAAGTATACCTATCTCAAGCGGAAAAAGTGTCTTCATTTTTTTGTAAACATGATAGTTATAGACTTTGTACCGAAAACCAAGACGTAAATGGCAGCAATTTTTTTTCAATATCATTGCATGGTCTCCATGTGGCGACAGTGGAAGTGGGCAATGATGCATATCAAGGTAACCGACTTCTCGAATTTGTTAAGCCGCTTTTGTCCCTATCAAAGGAACAAATTATTGCGATGGACAACGCCAAAAAAGCGCTATATGAGGATATAGATTGGATGAAAGATAACTATGGCGTGAACTTCTACGATCCAAATGCCATGCCCTTTGCGTTTCGATTTCCAGAAAATAAACATCAAAGACTCTACGTCACCCTTGCTGCTCACCAAATATCAGACTGCTTCTTGGTAAAGCCAACAGAGTTTGTTTTGGGAAGAAGCGACTATGAAGATTCTTCTATCTATCAGCAAGGTGATCTGCAAAGGTTGTTTGTCGCCAATAAAGAAGTTTTTGAGAAATGTAAAGTAATAGCAATTAGTAATCTTGAAAAGCAAACTGAGCAAGAACAAATTAGTCGGTGCTCTTTAATAGTACAGAAGTTCGAATCGTCTTCATCTATTCAGCTATAAAATTTTAATTTTATAAATTTTAAAAAAAATCTCAAAATCATAGGTATTATAATTTAAGTTAGTGCAATAAACCACTTAAAAGTTATAGTATAAGCTTACTAAGTGGTTGAATTATAAGTTGATTAATCCTAAAAATGGCTATCGATACTAAAATTTTTATCTTTTAGTGCTTCTGCGCTGTGTGGTGTATCTTGATTATCTTCATTAGCTTCATCATTTTCGTGATAGCCAGATTCTCCCACAGAAGGCAGTCTCATAAGTTCATTTCTTGCTATACGCCAAGCATATTGCACGATCCAAGAAAGACTTCTCTCTTGTCTTTTAGCTTCTATTTGCATTTCTTTAAGAATAGTATCAGGAAAATAGAGAGAGCGTTTTCTTTTATCAGTGGTTGTCATAATTACCTCTTGACATAAACTTTAAGGGTGGGTTTAAAGCTTATATTGTGTCTTTTTGTATAATAGTACAGTCAAAAAGTAGCATAAGTCAAAATATGTATATATTTATGATTAATTTAAAATTTTTTCAATAATATTTTGTATAGCTTTATTACATGCGTTAAATAATGCATTATTAATATCGGCGTCAACCGCTCCAATATTTTGAATAATTTTATGTTGCGGGGTAATTTTAAATTCTGTACTTTTTTTAATTTCATCAACAATTTTTAATGTATTTATAGGGCTATTATTAGATAAGGCTATAATTATATTAAAACTTTTTTTATTTTCAGCATGCTCAGCTTTTAATGAAAGAGCTTTGATTTTTTTTAGCTCAAATTTTATCAAAGAACTAGTTTTAATAGCAATGACTTCTAGGGGTAAATCACCATAAATATCTTCCATTTCATAAAAAATTTGCTCAAGTTTGTCAGAATTAGAAGCAGTAGCAATTTTTTGATAAAAAGTCATTTTTTCTTGCAAATCAGGACAGTATTTTTCAGGAATAAAAGTATGTATAGGTAAGCTTACTTCTGGTTCAATATCATCTTGTAAATTTTGCCCTTGCAGTTCTTTGACAGCTTCTTGCAATAATTCAGCGTATAAATCATAGCCAATAGCAGTCATATGGCCATGTTGGCTTTTACCTAATAAATCACCTGCTCCTCTAAGCTCTAAATCGTGTTGAGCTATACGAAATCCTGAACCTAAATCAGAAAATCTATGTAATATTTCAAGCCTGGCTCTTGCTACATCACTTAAATGCTCCGTTTTAGATTCTATGAGTAAATAAGCAAAAGCTCTCTCGTTACTCCTACCAATACGCCCTCTTAATTGATAAAGCTGTGATAGTCCAAAAGCATCGGCATTATTAATAAACATGGTATTGGCTTTGGATACATCGATACCTGTTTCAATAATAGTAGTGCACACCAAAATATCGATTTCATGTTCCATAAAAGCGATCATTTTATGTTCTAGTTCATCTTCATTCATTTGTCCGTGAGCAACATTTATTCTCGCTTGTGGCACCAATGTTTTTAAGTAATCAGCCATAGCGTTAATATTTTGAACTCTATTGTGAACAAAATATACTTGTCCCCCTCTACTGAGTTCTCTTTGTATGGCTTCTTTGATTAGTTCATCGTCAAATTGACAAATAGATGTTTGAATGGCTAGGCGATCTATGGGAGGAGTTTCAATAATACTTAAATCTCTAATACCCAAATAACTCATTTGCATGGTTCTAGGTATGGGAGTTGCGGACATGGCTAGCACATCTATTTTACTTTTAAGTTTTTTAATATGTTCTTTAGATTTAATCCCAAATCGTTGTTCTTCATCAATAACTAATAAACCTAAGTTTGGTATGCTCACATCTGGAGATAATAATCTATGTGTTCCAATAATAATATCAACTTTATTACTAGCTAAATCTTTTATGGTATCTTTTATTTCTTTAGGTTTTTGAAAGCGACTTAAAACTCTAATAGTAGCACTAGTGTTACTAAAGCGTTCCTTAAAAGTAATGCCATGTTGTTGAGCAAGAACTGTGGTTGGAGCCAGTATGGCTACGGTTTTATTATTGAGTATAGCCAGCATACTTGCACGCATTGCTACTTCGGTTTTACCATAGCCCACATCCCCACAAACTAATCTGTCCATGGGTTCATCTTTTTGCATATCGCTAATTACATCTTCGATGGCTTTTTGTTGATCTATAGTAGTTTCAAAGGCAAAGTCTGATTCAAATTCTAAGAAATGAGCATCAGGTTCTTGGCATTTAGGCCTGCTTACCAGCTTTCTTTTAGCATAAAGATTTAATAACTCTTGTGCCATGCTGATTACAGCTTCTTTAACTTTTTGTTTCTTTGCTGACCAAAGATTGCTGCCAAGTTTATCAAGTTTAACAGCTATTTCACTAGATGCTTGATAGGGTTTGATTAAGTTTATTCGATGAATAGGTAAGTAAAGCTTTTCATCTTTTTGGTAGGCAATTAAAACATAATCGCTATCTACTCCATGCATATTAAGCCTGGTGATTCCCTTAAATTGCCCAATACCATGATCAACATGCACAATATAGTCATTAGCTTGCAAATCACTAATAGTAGTTTTAAAACCAGATTGCTTACCCGAAGTGTTAGCTTTTTTAGTTTTTTTGCCAAATAAGTCATTAGGAGCAATAATGGCCATTTTTAAAAAATCAAAAACACTGCCATAGCTTGGTGGATGCTTACTAATAAGCGTATATGCATGCACATGCTTTTGATAATTTACTTCAAACTTTTTTATTTTTTGTAAATTTATAGAAGGCAATAAGCTTCTTAAACTTTGTTCTTGTTCTAAGGAAGAGCATATAATTATTACTGTATATAAATTATTGTGTAAGTTTTTAATTTTCTCTATGGCAGGTCTAAATAAATGAGCTTCTTCTTTGCTAGAAGTAGAAATACTTTCTTTTAAAATTTCTTGACGCAAGTAAGCAGTTTCTTGGCCTTTAAAAGTAAAATCGATGCTTAAATTGTCGATATTATTGGCAATTATATCTAATAAAGAAAAATTAGTTAATAAATTATTTAGTTTTTCTATACTTAAAAAAGATTGATTTGGAGCAAAACAGAGCTCATTTTTTATTATATTTTTTTCATACGTTTCTTGAGCTAAATCTAGAAAATTTTCTAAGTATTTAAAAATTTTTTGTTTATCATCAAAAATAATATGAGCTTTATTTTTATCTACTAATTCTAGTAAGCTTTGAGCTTGTTTATCAAAAGCTGGAGTTAGCTTTTCTATGCCAAAAAAATAATGAGAATTTTTGATACTGCTAATTTTTTCTTTGAGCTTAAGAGTTGGATAATCAACACTATCAGCTAAATCTATAAGTGTTTTTTGGGCAAAACTAATGCTTTCCTCATCAAAAATTATTTCCCGTGCTGGAGCGATGATCACTGATTCAACTTCATGTAAGCTTCTTTGGGTAGTAGGCTCAAAGTGCTTAATGCTTTCAATATCATCTCCAAAAAGATCAATTCTAATGGGCAAATTATCGGTAGTATTAAAAATATCTATGACACTGCCACGTACGGCAAATGTAGCTTTGTCTAGTACGCTTGAGACTTTGCTGTAGCCCAAGGTTATTAAATTGCTTATTAAATTATTGCGATTTATTTTGCTGTTTTTGATTATTATATCGCTATATTTTTGCGCTTTTTTTATACAAAATATTTTTGTAATAAGCATTTGTGGGGTGATCACTGAAATACTAGGAAGCTCGTTAATACTAATTCTAAATAAATTAGCAAAATAATTTTTAACTAAATCAGTATAATTTTCAGTAAAAAAGCCTAAGTTTTCTATGGTTTCTTCCAATATTTTAGGGTCTTGTGTTACTAAAATAACCGGCTTTTTATCAGCTAAAAGCTTAGTAAACATTTCTAAAAATAAGGGGCATTGGCCTAAGATTCGACTATTTTGTTTTTGAGCTATATCTAGCACTGCTTTATTTAATTGATCATTCATAAAATTCCAAAAAATTATTATTCTAGTATACAAACTCAAGCAAGGTCCTGCAACGTGGTTACTAACAAATTAATATTGTTATTTCCATAGGAAACGTCAAAGTACCTTGTTCCAAAAACAGCATGTAAGTGCTTGATTTAGTGAGAAAAAATTATTCGGGCCGGCAGGGGGGCCCATAGCCATCAACCTAAGGATTGGGCAGAAATATTCAGCAAAATCGTCGTGGCGAGCGGCAGCGTGGCCATCGTGTGCCAGGCATGGTGCATATTTATAGGGTG
>CAZBMJ010000024.1:15828-34605 GCA_964493205.1 uncultured Myxococcales bacterium | reverse complement strand
GTGATAATTGCCCAGCCAATGCTAATCCTAACCAATTAGATAGCGATGGTGATGGCTTAGGCAATATTTGCGATACCTGTTTTGGTGATCCATTAGACAGTGATGGAGATGGTATTGCTGATAGCTGTGATAACTGCCCAAGCGTAGTTAATGCTACCCAAACCGATAGCGATGGCGATGGCGTTGGTAGTGTTTGCGATATTTGCCCTGCGGACTTTGATAACGGCATAAAAGATAGTGATATGGATGGCATAGGCGATGCTTGTGATAATTGTCCAGCTAACGCTAATGCTACCCAAGTAGACACCGATACTGACGGTGTAGGTGACGCCTGTGATAATTGCCCAGCCAATGCTAATCCTAACCAATTAGATAGCGATGGTGATGGTTTGGGTAATGTTTGTGATGTTGAAGAAATAATATTAGTAGATAGTGACTCTGACAGTATTGCTGATACTAGCGATAATTGTGTAAGCGTTCATAATATAGCCCAAACTGATACGGACACTGACGGCGTAGGTGATGCTTGTGATAACTGCCCAGCTAATGGCAATCCTAACCAATTAGACAGTGATGGCGATGGTTTGGGTAATGTTTGTGATACCTGTTTTGGTGATCCATTAGATAGCGATGGTGATGGCCTTTCTGATAGTTGTGATAATTGTCCTCACCATACCAATAGTACCCAAACAGATGGTGATAGAGATGGTACAGGTGATGCTTGCGATGTTTGTCCTGCCGCTTTTGATAATGGTATAAAAGATAGCGATATGGATGGCATCGGTGATGCTTGCGATAATTGTCCAAGCTTGCCTAATATTACTCAACTTAATACAGATGGTGATGGAATAGGTGATGCTTGTGATAACTGCCCAGCTAATGGCAATCCTAACCAATTAGATAGCGATGGCGATGGTTTGGGTAATGTTTGTGATACTTGTTTTGGCGATCCATTAGATAGCGATGGTGACGGCCTTTCTGATAGTTGTGATAATTGTCCTCACCGCACCAATAGTACCCAAACAGATGGCGATAGAGATGGCACAGGCGATGCCTGCGATGTTTGTCCTGCCGCTTTTGATAACGGTATAAAAGATAGCGATATGGATGGTATTGGTGATGCTTGCGATAATTGTCCAAGCTTGCCCAATATTAATCAACTTAATACCGATGCTGATGGAATAGGTGATGCTTGTGATAATTGTCCAACTACGGCTAATCCTAACCAATTAGATAGTGATCATGATGGCTTAGGTAATGTCTGTGATGTTTGCTTTGGAAGCCCTGCCGATAAAGATGCCGATGGTATTGCTGATGCTTGTGATAATTGCCCAGAAGTTCCTAATGCAACGCAAATCGACACCGATGGTGATGGTGTAGGTACGGCTTGTGATATTTGTCCTATTGACTTTGATGATGGGGTAAAAGATACCGATGGAGATGGTGCTGGTGATGCTTGTGATAATTGTCAAACCATGCCTAACCATGACCAAGGTGATAATGGTGATGGTATAGGGCAAGTCTGTGATAATTGTCCAGATACGAATAATCCTAACCAGTTGGATAGTGACCATGATGGTATAGGTAATGCCTGTGATACCTGCTTTGGGGATCCAGCAGATAGCGATTTTGATAATCGTGCTGATGCTTGCGACAATTGTCCTTATAATGCCAATACTAATCAAGTAGATGCAGATGGTGATAGCGTAGGGGATGTTTGTGATATCTGTCCTGATGCTTTTGACGACGGTGTAAAAGATACTGATAGGGATGGTTTTGGGGATGCCTGCGATAATTGTCCAAGCTTGCCAAATATTCCTCAAATTGATGCAGATGGTGATGGCGTTGGCGATGCTTGTGATAATTGCCCCATAAGAGCCAATGCAAATCAACTAGATACTGATCATGATGGCGTAGGTAATGTTTGTGATACCTGTGAAGCTTGCGATGGTTGTGCAGGAGGTAGTGTTAGCGATGTTGATCGCGATGGTATACCTAATGCGTGCGATAACTGTCCAGAAGTTGTTAATGCAACGCAAGTTGATGCCGATGGAGATGGTATTGGCGATGCTTGTGATATTTGCCCAGCAGGTTTTGATAATGGTCTAAAAGATAGTGATATGGATGGTGTAGGTGATGCTTGTGATAATTGCCAATCCTTACCAAATGCAAATCAAAATGACCAAGATTGTGATGGTCTTGGTGATGTTTGCGATAATTGTATAAATAAATCAAATGGCAATCAAGTAGACAGCGATGAAGATGGTATTGGTAATGTTTGCGATGCTTGCAGTGAAGACCCAACTGATACTGATATGGATGGTCTTGCAAATAGTTGTGATAATTGTCCTTTGGTAGATAATCCTTTGCAGGAAGATGCCGATGGAGATGGTACAGGGAATGCTTGCGATACATGCCCAACGACAGCTGATAGCGGATGCACTGATATGGATATGGATGGCTTAGGGAGCGCTTGTGATAACTGTCCAGATGTTAACAATATTAGTCAAGTAGACACTGATGGCGATGGTATTGGCGATGCTTGTGATAATTGTCCATTAATTGCAAATATCAATCAACTTGACTCTGATGGAGACCAGGTAGGAAATGTTTGTGATGTTTGTGAAGGAGGGGGCTTATCAGATGCAGATTTGGATGGTGATCCTACTGCTTGTGATAACTGTCCTGCAGTAAGTAATCCTTTACAAGAAGATATTGATGGTGATGGTGTGGGTGATGCTTGCGACATTTGTCCAACTGGCTTTGATAACGGTGTTAAAGATACTGATATGGATGGGGCTGGCGATGCTTGCGATAACTGTCCTTTTATAAATAATCCTGATCAAGTGGATACAGATGGCGATGGTTTTGGAGATCTTTGTGATAATAGCCCCACTGTTGCAAATGCTGATCAGTTAGATACAGATGGCGATGGTATAGGTGATGCCAGTGATACTTGTAATTTTGGAGATGCCACTGATTCAGATGGCGATGCTGTTCCAAACGCATGCGATAATTGCCCAGCAAATGTAAATCCATTGCAGGAAAATGCTGATGGAGATATTTTTGGAGATGCCTGTGATAACTGTCCTATGGCAATTAATGCTAATCAGCTCGACACTGATGGTGATGGTGTTGGAACAGCTTGTGATAACTGCCCACTTAATCTTAACCCCGCACAAACTGATACAGATGGCGATGGTATAGGTAATGCCTGTGATACTTGCAACGGAAGTGAAGTAGATACAGACGTTGATACTATTCCAGATGCTTGTGATAATTGTCCTCTTGTGGATAATACCAATCAGCTTGATTTAGATGGCGATGGAATAGGCGATGTCTGCGATAATTGTCCATCAAGCTTTGATGGTTCAGAAGTTGATACTGATTTGGATGGGTTAGGAGATGCTTGTGATAATTGTCTTGGTTTTTCAAATCCAGACCAATTAGATATGGATAGTGATGGTCTTGGTGATGCTTGTGACAATTGTTCTATGACCAGTAATGCTAATCAATTAGATAGTGATAGCGATGGTATAGGTAATGCTTGTGATGATTGTACTGAAGACCCCGTAGACTTTGATGGCGATGGTATTTTTAGCAGTTGTGATAATTGTCCGATGGTTGCAAATGCATCACAACTAGATGGCGATGGAGATGGGGTAGGCGATGCTTGTGATAGTTGTCCATTAAATGCTGATAAGGGTGCCAATGATAGTGACGCCGATGGATTTGGTAATGCTTGTGATAGTTGTCCCACAACACCTAATGCATTGCAGTCAGATAGCGATGGTGATGGCGTAGGTGATGCTTGTGATAATTGTCCTGCTAATAGTAATGCTAATCAAATGGACTCTGATAATGATGGGCTTGGTAATGCTTGTGACGCCTGTGATAAAGGCATGAACATGGATATGGATGGCGATGGAATTCCTTCTGCGTGTGATAACTGTCCAAATGTTAGCAATACGAATCAACAAGATACAGATGGCGATGGTATAGGTGACGTTTGTGATACCTGTGAATTGGTGTTTGATAATGGTTTTGATAGTGACGTGGATTCTGTGGCAAATGAATGCGACAATTGTCCTGCAGTATTTAACACAACTCAAGCAGATGCAGACGGTGATTTTGTCGGCGATGCTTGTGATAATTGTCCAGCCGTTTCTAATGCTAATCAACTTGATAGCGATAACGATGGTCTAGGTAATGGTTGTGATGATTGTAATAGCGGACCACCAGTAGATCCAGATAATGACTTATTGTCTTCCGCTTGCGATAATTGTCCACTTCTGACTAATCTAGATCAAGCAGATCAGGATGGTGATGGCATAGGTGATCCTTGTGATAATTGTATAGACACTAGCAATATTTCACAAGCAGATAGTGATCTCGATGGAGTAGGTAATGCATGCGACAATTGCCCTCTAAATTCAAATTCAAACCAAATTGATGTGGATTTAGACGGCTTTGGAAATGTTTGTGATAACTGCCCAGAGTTATTTAATCCTTCTCAAGGTCCGTGTGGAGAAGAAACACCTTTCTAAAACTAAGCCAGTTCTATTAATCCGGCGGCTCCCATGCCGCCACCTACACACATGCTGCAAATGCCATAGCGCAAAGAATTTCTTTGCATATGGTTTAGTATGGTGGCTATTTGTCTAGCACCAGTGCAACCTAAAGGATGGCCTAAAGCAATAGCACCGCCATTAGGATTAACTTTTTTAGGATCAAGCTTTAGAGTGTCCATGCAATAAATAGCTTGAGCAGCAAAGGCTTCGTTAAGTTCTATAACGCCAATGTCGCTTAAATTTAGGTTGCTTATTTGTAATAATTTTTTAATGGCCTCAATGGGTCCAACACCCATAATACTTGGGTCAGTGCCAACACTTACAAAGGCTTTAAAATAGCCTTTAATAGCTAAATTATTTTCTTTAGCAAATTTGCTATGAGTAAGCATTACTGCTGCTGCACCGTCACTAATTTGTGAAGAATTACCTGCAGTCACGCTGCCGTTTATCTTAAATGCAGGTTTTAAAGACATTAATGCTTCCAAAGTGGTATCAGCTCTTGGTCCTTCATCCGTTTTAACACTATTTACTTCAACAATTTCTTGAGCAAAGTGAGCATTTTTAATAGCACTTAAAGCTTTTTGATGACTAGCCAGTGCAAACTCATCTTGTCTTTTGCGATCAATGCCAAATTTTTGAGCGACATTTTCAGCGGTAATTCCCATGGTTGTATAAGCTTGTGGATAGTTAGTCATCAAATAGGGATTAGCCGATGGTTTATGTCCACCCATGGGAACCAACGACATGGATTCTACTCCCATACCCACACCAGCTTTTATTTGGCCAACAGCGATTGATTTGGCAATATCGGCGACAGCATGAAGACCACTTGCACAAAACCTATTAACAGTAGCGGCTGATACTTTATGAGGCAGTTGTGCTCTTAAACTGATAATACGGCTTAAGTTCATTCCTTGTTCAGCCTCAGGCATTGCACAGCCAGTGATGACATCTTCTATTAGTTCTGGATCAACTTTTGATTGCTTGATAGCTTCTTTTAATACCAGTGCCCCTAAATCATCAGGTCTTATAGTGGCAAAAGCCCCTTTAAAGCCTTTTGTAATGGGAGTTCTTAAAGCTGAAATTATGGCCACATTTTCTATCATCATGTTAAATCTTTCCGTTTATTAATTTCTAAGAGGTTTATTATGTTCGAGCATATAAGCTATTCTTGCCATAGTTTTTTCTTCAGATATTAAGGACAAAAATGCTTCTCGTTCTAGATCAAGTAAATAGTCTTCGGAAACTTTTTTATTAGAGTTGGTTTTGCCGCCAGTCATAATATAGGCAACTTTGCAGGCTATTTTATAATCATGCTCAGAGATAAATCCACCTTCAAGCATTGGCCTTAAGCCTGCTAGGAAAGTAGCATAAGCATTTTCTCCAGGCAGTCTAAAAGAGCGAGGTCGTGGTGGAGTATAACCATTAGCCATGGCTGAGGCTTTACTATCAGCATCATTGAGCAAATAGCGTCTATTCATAGAAATAGTATCTTGTTTACTCATATATAAAAGTTTTCTAGCTTCTAAGGCTGAAGTTGCGACTTTGCCCATGGCGACGGTTTCTAGAGCTCGCTGAATAAGATGCTCTGTAATAGCAGTAGGTGAGTCGATAGAATTATCAAGGGTTCTTGCTAGTAATTCTATATTACCGCCACCGCCTGGCACTAAGCCAACACCAACTTCCACAAGACCCATATAAGTCTCTGCCTGAGCACACATGCTATCACACCACATAGATAGCTCACAGCCACCACCAAAGGTTAAGCCAAAAGGAGCAGATAGGGTTGGAATAGAGGAATATTTTAGCCTGCGAGAAGTTTGTTGAAAATGCTTAACGATATTTTCAATATCAGTCCACATTTTTTCACTTGCTGCCATGTATAAAAGCAAGAGATTAGCACCTACGCTAAAATTAGTTCCCTCGTTATAGAGAATAAGTGATTTAAATTTTCCTTCTTCACATAAATCTATGCCATGATTGATGCCGTCAAGAATATCCTTATCTATGGCATTCATTTTCGTATGAAACTCTACTATTAGGCAATCATTTTTAGTGCTTATTAGCGAATAGGCTTCAGTTTCTTTTACTATGTTAGTTTTGCGTAATGAATTTATGGAAATTTCTTCTTTTTCTAAAATTATATTTTCATAAGTTTTTGTTTTAGGATTATAAACTTTTTCATCTTTATAAAAGCTTTCATGCCCTAAGCTAAGCATATCTTGCACCCAAGCAGGTATACGCAAGTCCAGTTCTTTTATTTTATCTAAGCTTTTTCTAACACCTAAGGCATCCCATGTTTTAAAGGGGCCGTATTGCCATCCAAAGCCATAAACAAGAGCATTGTCTATATCTGCTATGCTATCTGAAATTTCATAAAGCCTATTGGCTGCATAAATGCAAACTTTTGCAGTAAGTTCAAAAAATATTTTTTGAGCTTTATCGTTGCTATAAGCCACATGATGAATTTTATCTGATAAACTAGGTAAATTTCTGGTCCCACCTAAACTTTCAAATCTTACTTTATTAACAGGTCTATATTCTAGAGTTTTAAGATCAAGAGCTAAGATGTCGGCCCCAGATTTTTTATAAAAGCCTTGTCCAGATTTTTGTCCAAGCCAACCATTTTTAACCATTTTTTGCAAAAATTCTGGAATTTGAAATATAGTATTACATTCATCGCTGCGTAAATTATCATAGCAGTTTTGAGCCACATGAATAAACGTATCTAAGCCAACTACATCGGCAGTTCTAAAAATAGCACTTTTTGGTCTGCCTAAGCTTGGCCCAAATACTGTATCTATTTCTTCTATAGTATAATTTTCTTTTAAGGCTGCCGCTATTGTTTCCATCATGCCATAGACCCCAATTCGGTTAGCAATAAAATTAGGGGTATCTTTGCCAATAATTACGCCTTTACCTAAAATTTTTGTACCAAAATTTTTCATTTTTTCTAAAACGCTATTTTTAGTTTGTGGGCTTGGTACTAATTCTAATAAATGCAAATAACGTACAGGATTAAAAAAATGCATGACTAAAAAACGTTCACAAAAACTTTGTTCAAAGCCAGCAAGCATTTTTTGCAGTGATAAGCCAGAAGTATTAGAGGCGATAATACAAGAGCTTGATAAATAAGGTTTTATTTGGTTAAAAAGGTTTCTTTTGATGTCATTATTTTCCAGCACTGCTTCAATTACTAGATCACAGCTTTTTAGCTTTTGTATATCATCATCTAAGTTTCCAATTGATAAATAGGATAATAATGATTGATCAAATAACAAAGCAGGTTTGGATGCCTGTATTTTTTTAACAGCATTTTTAACTATTGTATTTTTATCACTACTTTTATCTGCTAAGTCTAGCAATAAACAGTCTAGGCCAGCATTGAGCATATGAGAACAAATAGCCTGTCCCATAACTCCAGCGCCTATTACGGCTACTCTTCTTATATTCATAAATTCACCTAAAAAGCTTTAACAAAAAGTTTAACTAATTAAGGCTAAAAATTATTCCCGCTTCTAAGCCTGTATTGACGGCTATTTTTATGAGTGTTAAATAATTACTGTGTAAAATAAAAAACTTATTAAAAGCATTAAGTATATAGATAATATGGGTGAAATATGGACTTTAATCGTAATCGTATGGAAGAAATAGACGATTTTAATGATTTTGATGACAAATTATGCTATGATACATTTGAAAGTGAGACCGAGGAAGTAGCTCCAAGCCCTATGGCATGGCGCAAATTAATAATCGAAAAAGCCCTTGATAATGTTAGAAAAACTCAAAATAAGAAACTAGACTTTAGTATAGAACATCCAAAAAATTCATTGGTTTATGATGAACAAACCAGCAAATTTGGCCGTGTGATAGAATCTAAACCTGGATTTTTATGCCTTTCTTTAGTGTCTGGCGGTAAATTAGTTAGGGAAGATCTTAATAAACTAGATTTTGTGAGACAAAATCGCCATGAAATGATTTTGCCTGAAATAGCTAAAAGCTTACAATTATCTGAAACAGAAGTGGTTGATTTGCTTAACCAAATAGATAGCGAAGAAGTGAATATTTCTCTAATTAAGCTTCCTAAAGTAAAAGCAGAGCCAAAGCCTATTAATAAAAAATCTAAAATTAAAGAAAAAGAAGATGATTTTGCTTTCGCTCAATTTTTACCAAAAGGATCTACAACAGACCCTGTAAGAGATCCTAATGGTTATATAAAACAAAACTTTATGATGATGAGCAATAAGCAAATAGCATCTGCAACAGGTTTGTCTGAACATACTATTAGAAGAAAGCTTGGAGAGTGGGGTCTTAAGCGAAAAAACAATTAAAAACTCGTCTTTCCTGCTTTCATGGCTCTTACACTTTCAAGTAGCCATTCTCTCAATCGTTTTTGATCGCCTGGTGCAAATTTTTTAAATTTAGCTCCCACGCAAAAAGAGCCGCTTTGGTCTTGTACCCAAACCACTTCTGAAGATATTTTTAGCAAATCTATTTCTTTATTCACAGGAATATAAAGAAGCACATTTACGGGCTCGCCAATAGCTAACTGCTCAACTGTTTCAAAACTTACCCCACCAATGGCAATATTAAGAGAAGTAGTAGTAAAAGATTGTGCCCCAATAGTAATTTCTATTCTAATCTCTATAGGCGCTCTTAAATGCCTTGTTTGTTTATTATTTTCTTTGCTCATAAAACCTCAAATTTGCTAAATGGTTTATTAACGTAAGGTTATTTTCTAAACTATGCAATAAGAGAAGTTTAGGAATGCGAGGGCTTGCCAATTTAATTATTTTAACATAATAAATATTATTAATAAATGAAGGAAATATAATGAAAAAACTACTTAAATACTTACTTATTTTGTCTATTTTTACTAATACATTAAATGCTTTTGATAAAGATACACCTGAACCTATAAGATTATTTTGTCAAATGATTAATGTTGCTGAACAAGTTATTTCACAACAGGAAAATGCAGAGAACTTCCAACGTTTTTCGTCCAACGAAAAATTACTGATTGTACGACAACAGTATGCACAAAACCCACAATTAATTTATTGGTATGAAAGATACTTAAACGAATTAAATGGATTATATAATCAAATTATTAATGAAAATTTGGTGTTAGAAGTTCCTTATCGTTTTAGAGAATGTTTTCCAAAAGACTTTCAAGTTAAATTTCAAGCACTTAATGCTATAGATAATCTAGAAAATAGAATATTGGCTATAGGTGGCACTCAAAAAGAAATAGAAATGTTAGAGTTTCATGGGTTTGAGAAAAATAGTTTTTGTAGTATTAACGTACTGCCATCTTGCAAGCCAAATTATCTCGCTGATATGACTATTGAAGATCATATGCAAAATTTTGCAAGCAAATTTAAAATAGCTTTTGCCAGAGCAGTTCCTTGTGATAGTAACTCAATCAGCACTGCTTTAAATAATATTTCTAAAAGTTTATCTGAAAATGGAATATTTATTGCAAATATGCAGATTTCTTCAGAAAAAGAAGTAATTATTAATCTTCTTAATCAAGCTGGATTTTTATCTTTTAAAATATTTGAAATAGATGAAACTCACAGCGTTAAATTTATTGCTTCTTTGGCCAATATTTCAGCTGATGAACTCGAAGAAATAGTTAATAATGATGAGCGTATGAAGACTATTAAAAGCTATGTGTTTTTAGAGCCTGGCTTTGAAGCACAAGCAACCAGAAATATATTTAGTTGGTGCAATCTTCTTTAATTCGCGCTATTTTTTAAAAACATAATCAACTATTTTAGCTTTTAAATTAATGTTTTCTAGCAATTCTATTTGTCTTATAGTAGTAGGGCTTGTTACGTTGATTTCGGTTAAATAACCTTCAATAATATCTAGGCCTACAAAATGTAGGCCTAAATTTTTTAAATAAGGCTTTAAGTGGTTAATAATTTCTCTATCTTTAGGGGCTATTAAAGCTTTAGAAAAAGAACCGCCGGCGTGCAAATTAGCTCGATAATCACTAGTATGGGGCGTTCTTAGTATTGCTCCCAATATTTGGCCGTCTAATAAGAGTATTCTTTTATCACCATTTTGAGCATTTTCTATGTATTTTTGAACAACGATAAAATTATTGTTAAGTGTTAATAATTCAATAGCTGAATTTAAATTTTTATCAGTATTTTCAAATATTAAAACACCTGCACCAGAAGATTTATTAATAGGTTTTAAAACAATTTTTTTATGCTTTTTAATAAAGTCTTTTATTATGCTTATATTATTGGCAATTAACGTATCACTAAAATAGGCATGAGCAATATTTAAACCAAAAAGCTTTTCATTGGCTACTAAAATGCCATTTGGTTCATTGACCATAAAAGTTTTTTTGTGATCATAGGCTCGTAAAAGCCATAACGCTGAAATAAAAGTTTCATCTACTGGTGGATCTTTGCGCATAAAGACCACGTTAAAATCGTCAATAGACCTAACAGATTTGTTTTGAGTATAATCAATAGTTTGATTTTGTTTATCAAAATATACTGGTGCGCAAAGCATATGACATTTGCCATCTTTAATAAATAATTCGCTAATTTCACAAGCATAATTAGTAATATTTCTACTTTGTGCCTCTTCCATAATCGCTACAGAAGTATCTGTGTTTAAATTTAAGCTTGTTAGGGGGTCTATAATATATAAAAAGTTTTTGTTCATGGTACTCTCAGGGCATTTCAACTGATTCCTACGTACCGTGACTTGTTCACGGTATCCAGAAAACTAATTTCTACCATCGTAAAGATTAATTATCTGGATGCCTCGCACAAGGCGTGGCATGTAGAAACGGGCTAAAAACTTAATTAGTCAAACTCAAAAGCCTATTCGATATTCTTTGGGTCTTAATTGCATAAGACATCAAGAGCCTCTTTTATAAATCTTTTAAGCTAGTGTTTACTTTTAATAAAGAAGCTTTGGCATCTCCAAAAATAACATTAGCATTATCATAGGTAAATAGCGGATTTTCTACGCCTGCAAAACCATGTCCTTTTCCGCGTTTAAAAACTAATATAGATTTGGCTTTATAGGCTTCTAGTATAGGCATGCCGAACAAGGGGCTATTTTTATCATTTTTTGCAGCTGGGTTTACTACATCGTTAGCGCCAATTAATACTACTACATCAGTGCTGTCAAACTCGCTGTTGGCTTCGTCGAGATCTAATAAATCATCATAGGGAATATCAGCTTCTGCCAATAAAACATTCATGTGTCCAGGCATACGCCCAGCTACTGGGTGAATGGCATATTTTACTATTACGCCATTTTGCGAAAGGTTATCGCTTAAGTCTTTGAGAATTTTTTGTGCTTGAGAAACCGCTAGGCCATAACCAGGTATTACCATAACTTTTGAAGCATTATTTAAAGCAATAGCAGCATCTAGTGGCGAAAATTCTTTATAAGGTTTTTGTTCTTCATGGGAAGAATTAGTAATTTTAGCTGAAAAAGCCCCAAAAATCACATTGGTTAAAGACCTATTCATAGCTTGGCACATTAAGCGAGTTAAAATAATTCCCGAAGCACCCACTAAAGAACCTGCAATAATTAATAAATTGCTTTTGACTACAAATCCTGCGGTTAAAGCCGCAATACCAGAATAAGAATTTAAAAGTGAAATAACTACTGGCATATCAGCGCCACCAATGGGTATAACTAATAAAACACCTAAAATAGTGGCTATAACGCTTAGTATTAAAAATATAGTAAATGTATCTTGTGGGTTATTTAAAAAAAATAACGTAGCTAAACAACTAAAAGTTATTCCTATGGTTATTAATTTTTGAGTAGGCAGGATTATTGGTTTACTCGATATTAGTTCTTGTAGCTTAACAAAGGCAATAATGCTCCCACTAAAAGTTATGGCTCCAATAACTATTGATAACCAAGAAGTGATAATAAAAAGAGTGTCTGGATGATTATTATCATAAAAAAATCGAGCAGCTTCAGCGAGTGCCACCAAGACAGATGCCATACCGCCAAGGCCATTAAATACGGCGACTAATTGGGGCATAGCAGTCATCTTAACTTTTTTGGCAGCCCAAATACCCACAATGCTCCCTAGCAGCAAAGCAATAAATAATCCCAAAATTTTAGTTGGTTTATTTTGAATTAAGCATAAAATCGTCGCTAAAAGCATCGCTAACCCGCTTAATAAATTTCCTGATTTAGCTAATTTGGGTGAAGATAAAAATTTTAGTCCTAAAAAGAAACCGCAGGCACAAATTAAATAACCAATTTCTAAAATCATAAAATTTACCTTCTAGATGAATTTTTAAACATTGAAAGCATGCGGTCTGTTACTACAAAACCGCCTACAACGTTGATAGTTGATAAAAATATGGCAAAATAAGCCATCCATTCAATTAAAATATGATTTTCGTTGGCTAGTATTACAATAGAACCTAATAAAATAATTCCTGAAATAGCATTTGAGCCAGACATTAACGGAGTATGAAGCATTACTGGTACTTTAGAAATAATTTCAAAACCAATAAAGCAAGCTAATACCAAGATGTATAAAAAGTTTATTTCCATATTTTTTCCAAAGAAAGTATAGTTTGAGAAATAATCTCATCTGACATGTTAATTTTTCCATCGCTATCAAATAATATTTCCAGCAGTGCCTTAATATTATTACTAAAGGTAAAGCTTGCGTCATAGGGTAGGTTATTTGCTAAAGCATCAGCTCCAAAAACCCAAGTAGTATCTATTTTTTTCCATTCATTTAGTACTGAATTTGCTATATTGCCACCAGTTTTAGCAGCCATATCGATGATTACGGAGTTATTTTTCATAAAAGAACACAAAGAAGCATCTAGTAATAAGGGGGCTTTTTTGCCTGGAATTTGAGCAGTAGTTATAATAATATCCATATCTTGCGCTTTTTTACTTAAAAGCTCTCTTGCATAGGCTTGTGCATCTTGTTCCAAACTTTTTGCATAGCCATCTGAAGAATCTTTTTGCGAATCCAGACCAATATCTAAAAATTTGCCTCCAAGGCTTTCTATTTGTTCTTTAACACTATTTCTTACGTCGTAAGCATATACCACTGCACCAAGTCGCTTGGCAGTAGAAATAGCTGATAATCCTGCAACACCCGCTCCTAATATTAAAACTTTTGCTGGTTTAATATTACCTGCAGCGCTCATTACCATAGGCAGCATTTTATTAAGCTTATTGGCAGCCATAATTACGGCCGCATAGCCTGCAATATTTGCTTGAGAGCTTAAGACATCCATGGCTTGTGCTCTAGAGATTCTGGGAATGAGCTCAAGTGCTAGCAAGGTAGCTTTTTTTTCATAAAATATTTTTATTTGCTTTTCAGCTTCATAAGGGTTTAATAAACCAATAATAATTTTTTTAGAAAAATCTATGTCATAATTAGCTGTAAATTGTGGATTAATACCAATTATTATGTCAGAATTTTGTATAAGTTCTTGAGTATTGCTTACTATTTTTGCGCCCGCTTCTTGGTAAGCCTCATTGCTAAAACCACTTTTAAGTCCAGCATTATGCTCTACCAAGCAGGTAAAACCATTTTTTTGAGTCAAGTTTAAAATAGTTTGCGGTGTTAAAGCTACTCTATTTTCTAACTCGTTGATATCTTTAATAAGCCCCATGGCTTTCATAAAACTTCCCCTTTTTTATTTATTCCCCCTATTAAAATTGCAAAAACTAGTCAAGCTATAAGTTGGTTTTTTTACGGTGGTAGTATGAAGAAAGTAAAATTATATACAATAAACAATTGTCCATATTGTGATGCAGCTAAGGCTTTATTAAAAAGCAAAAATTTTGATGTTACAGAGTTTAATCTTACTGGCGATGAAGAAGGCAAGATGAATTTACTCAAAAAAACTGCTCATCGTACTTTTCCGCAAATTTTTATTGATGACGTATTTATTGGTGGTTATACCGAATTAAAGGCCCATGTATGAATAATAATTGGACAATTCAAGATAGCACAGAACATTATTTAGTATCAAGATGGGGAAATCCCTACTTTTCTATTAATAAAAAGGGTCACTTGGTATGCTCTCCTAAAAAAGATTTTTTGGGAAGTATAGACTTAAAAAAACTTATTGATGACTTAAAAAAGAGGGGTATTCAGCCTCCACTTTTGATTCGTTTCAATGATATTTTGGCATGCCAAGTAGAGGCTTTATCATTAAGTTTTAAAAAGTGCATTGAAGAATACCAATATAAAGCCAGCTATTGTTCAGTTATGCCCATTAAAGTTAACCAACAACGCCATGTAGTGGAGCAACTAGTTAAACACGGTAGTGCATTTAGCCTAGGCTTAGAAGCAGGCTCAAAACCAGAATTATTAGTAGCTATGGCCTTATTAAAACGCGACGAAGGCTTACTTATTTGTAACGGTTACAAAGACGAAGATTATATTGAAACCGCTCTTCATTCTGAAAGATTAGGTATTAAAACCGTATTGGTTTTGGATAGATTCGCTGAACTTAAAAAAATCATTGAAACCTCTAAAAGAGTGGGCATTAAACCAAGAATCGGTCTTAGGGCTAAGCTTGCTACTAAAGGTAAGGGCCGTTGGGTCGAATCTTCTGGTGATCGAAGCAAGTTTGGTTTGTCCATTCGCGAAATTATGCAAACCGTAGAAATATTACGTGAAGAAGGCTTATTAGATTGCTTAAATCTTATGCACTTTCATATAGGTTCTCAAATAACTACTATTAGGTCTATTAAAAATGCAGTCAGAGAAGCCGCACATCTTTATTGTGGCCTACGATCCATAGGCTGTGAGTGGCTGGATCATATTGACGTAGGTGGAGGCTTAGCTGTGGATTATGATGGTTCACAAACGGACTTTCACTCTTCTATGAATTATTCTATGCAAGAATACGCTAACGACGTAGTAAGTGTGCTGCAAGATATTTGTGATACTAATAATCAGCCACATCCTCATATTGTTTCAGAGTCAGGCAGAGCATTGGTTGCTCAACATGCAGTGCTAATATTTGATGTGTTAGGTGCTAATGAACTTGGTTTAAACAAAGACGCCAATGTGCCAAGTATTAGTGAAGAAGACCATTTAGTTCTTCATGCCATGTATGAAGCTTATACCTCGGTGAGTACTAAAAATGCTCAAGAATGTTTTAACGACGCTGTTGCAGCTAAAGAAGAAAGTGTGGATTTATTTAGTCACGGTATTATCGATATTGAAACTAGAGCCCGTATAGACGAACTATTTTGGGCTACTGCTAAAAAAATATTAAAGATAATCGAGCGCTTGCCTTATGTGCCCGAAGATTTAAGAAGTTTAAATAAGCTTTTAAGTGATACATATTATTGTAATTTTAGTGTATTTCAGTCTATTCCTGATGCTTGGGCGGTAGGGCATTTATTTCCTATTATGCCCATTCACCGATTAGATGAAGCACCCACCCAAGAAGCTATCTTAGCTGATTTAACCTGTGATTCAGACGGTAAAATCGATCAATTTATTGATTTACGCGACGTTAAAAAAACCTTAAAATTACATAAGTTAGAAGAAAATAAGCCCTATTATTTAGGTGCATTTTTAGTAGGAGCTTATCAAGAAACTTTAGGTGATTTGCATAATTTGTTTGGCGATACCAATGCTGTGCATGTTTCTATTGACGAAGATGGTAAATATCGGCTAGAGCACGTGGTAGTGGGTGATACTGTCAGTGAAGTGCTAAGTTACGTAGAATATGACCGCCTAGAACTTATTCGCAGTGTTAGAGAATCAGCCGAAACAGCCGTAAGAAGAGGCAATTTGACCTTTGAACAGTCTGCTCAGCTTATGAAACGTTATGAAGACGCTTTATCAGGATATACTTATCTGGTTGATAGGGTTGAATAATAATATAAAATTAATTTATTAAAAGGAATTTTTATGAAAAAATTAGTTAAAATTTTATTTATTACTACTTGTTTATCTATTTTATTTGCTGCTTGTAATGATTCTAATGAAAGAGTTATAAAAGGTTCATACAAAAAAGATAAATTAGAATCAAAAGAGCCATTAACAATTCAAGGATCATTAGAAGTTAATGAATTAAAAGTTAAAAAACTAACTGTTCAAGGCTCTGCTAAAATATTAGGTAACAGGAGCAATATGGTTGATGGTGATTTGCTAGTTCAAGGAGAGCTAGAGGCCAGTAATTTAACTGTAAATGGAAAGACAAAAATTCAAGGCGATGCCAATGTGGACGGAAATTCTCATTTTAAAAAATCATTTATCGTCAAAGGGGTGGCTACTTTTACAAATACAACTGTTGATGGTGATGTTGAAGTAGAATCAAAAAAAATAGTATTAAAAAATGGAGTGACTATTAATGGCTTCATTAAGTTTATAAATGGTTCTGGCATGGTTTCTATAGAAGGTAATAGTATTCATTTAATAAATGGAATAATAAATGGTAATTACGTAAAAAATGGTGGAAGTAGTGGAACTGGTGGCAATAGGCTTGATTTTTAATATTATTAATAGCGAATATAAATTATATTTTATCCATCCCTAACTGCCACGCCCGTAGGAAAGAAGCTTATTCTGAATCGGCAAAGAGGTGGCTAAGGCGCCCACAACAACAAAACCGGGCTTTATCTCTTCATCAGCCGCTAGCGAACCAATAACTGAATCATCTACATTGTAATCAGGTTTATTCAATTTACTAACTCCATGGTTTCCTGCCGCAACGACAAATATTTTGCCGTTTTTGACTTATATTGATAACGGTTTGTTTTATTTTTTTACTATATTTAATGAATTTTCAGTATAAATGGTTGAATAATTATATGTTTTATAAATTATAAAAAAGCTTAATAACCTGTTGCTAATCTTTAATAGAAAGTTTAGGCTTTAGACTATAGTTGTTAGCAAAATATAAATGGATTTTTAAACATGAATAATTTTTTTATTTTTATTACTGTTATTAGTGCATTATTAACTTTTGGTGGTTGTGACGGCAGACTGGCCGTTAATAAATCAGAAGGAAATTCTAAAAGCCAAACACCAGTGCCAGCAATACCATTACCAACTAAGTGTTCTGAAGTGTTAGAAATGTCTGATTGTAAAGGCAAAATTGGTGGAAAACCTTGCGAATGGAAAATAAATATTGGCTGTCAAGATAAAATAGAAGAGGCATCTGAAAAAGCTGATAGATTAGCCAAAGAAGGGTCTGACAGAAAAGCTAAAGAAGAAGCCGATAGATTGGCTGAAGAAAAAAGAGTTGCTGATGAAAATACTAAAAAATTAAATGCTCTAGCTTTATACAATCTATTTAAAGATAATATTGATGATGATACAGAAGTAACAAAAGAAAAACTAGAAACTGCTTTAAATGCCATTGATAAGCTTACAGATGCTCAAAAAGCTGAAAACGATGGTGGAGTTAATAATGTTATTGAAATTATTAAAAAGGAGCAAGCTAGAAGACAAAGTCTTGAAAATAATAAATATGAAGCATTGAATAATGAAATTAAACAAGCTCAAAACTTGTATGATGATAAAAAATATGATGCTTTATATAATAATATAAAAGCTATATTCAAAGCTGCCATAGATAAAGCTGCAACAGCTGTTAGTGATGCAAAAAAGGAAGATGAAGTTATTACTGCACTTACAGCATTAGCTGGAGCTAACAAAGATTTTAAAGAAGAAGCGGATAGATTGGCTAAAGAAGAAGCAGACAGATTGGCTAAAGAAGAAGCCGATAGAATAGCTAAAGAAGAAGCAGACAGATTGGCTGAAGAAAAAAGAGTTGCTGATGAAAATACTAAAAAATTAAATGCTCTAGCTTTATACAATCTATTTAAAGATAATATTGATGATGATACAGAAGTAACAAAAGAAAAACTAGAAACTGCTTTAAATGCCATTGATAAGCTTACAGATGCTCAAAAAGCTGAAAACGATGGTGGAGTTAATAATGTTATTGAAATTATTAAAAAGGAGCAAGCTAGAAGACAAAGTCTTGAAAATAATAAATATGAAGCATTGAATAATGAAATTAAACAAGCTCAAAACTTGTATGATGATAAAAAATATGATGCTTTATATAATAATATAAAAGCTATATTCAAAGCTGCCATAGATAAAGCTGCAACAGCTGTTAGTGATGCAAAAAAGGAAGATGAAGTTATTACTGCACTTACAGCATTAGCTGGAGCTAACAAAGATTTTAAAGAA
>CAZBMJ010000024.1:0-15728 GCA_964493205.1 uncultured Myxococcales bacterium | reverse complement strand
ATTGGCTAAAGAAGAAGCCGATAGAATAGCTAAAGAAGAAGCAGACAGATTGGCTAAAGAAGAAGCCGATAGAATAGCTAAAGAAGAAGCAGACAGATTGGCTGAAGAAAAAAGAGTTGCTGATGAAAATACTAAAAAATTAAATGCTCTAGCTTTATACAATCTATTTAAAGATAATATTGATGATGATACAGAAGTAACAAAAGAAAAACTAGAAACTGCTTTAAATGCCATTGATAAGCTTACAGATGCTCAAAAAGCTGAAAACGATGGTGGAGTTAATAATGTTATTGAAATTATTAAAAAGGAGCAAGCTAGAAGACAAAGTCTTGAAAATAATAAATATGAAGCATTGAATAATGAAATTAAACAAGCTCAAAACTTGTATGATGATAAAAAATATGATGCTTTATATAATAATATAAAAGCTATATTCAAAGCTGCCATAGATAAAGCTGCAACAGCTGTTAGTGATGCAAAAAAGGAAGATGAAGTTATTACTGCACTTACAGCATTAGCTGGAGCTAACAAAGATTTTAAAGAAGAAGCAGATAGAATAGCTAAAGAAGAAGCCGATAGAATAGCTAAAGAAGAAGCTGACAGATTGGCTAAAGAAGAAGCCGATAGAATAGCTAAAGAAGAAGCAGATAGATTGGCTAAAGAAGAATTCGAAAAACTTAGTGTTCAAGATAAAAATAGTATTAAAAAAATAAAACAAGAATTGCAATCTTTAGTAAATAAAGCATCAAAACTTTATGCTAATAAAGACAGACCTAATAGCTTAAAAGAAGATAAAAATAAGATCGAAAGTATTAAAAATCTAATTGATAACGAGTATAGTAATTTCAATGAACTTACTAGTGCTAAAAAAGAAATACAAGATTTGATTACTAAATTTGATAAAACCCTTTGGGACATCAAACGAAGTAAAGCTATAGCACTTTATGCTCAGATAGATACTAATAAATCTACTCAAGAAATTATTACATCTATAAAAGAAGCTAATGTTTTAGGTGATATTTTAGATAAAGAATTTGATTGGATTGATACTAAAACCTCAGGTACAGATGAAGATAAGATGATTTCTAAATTAGATATGGTTTTAGAATATGGTAATTATAGTAAATTTAGCATTTATGAAGAAGTGGAATTTAAAGAAAAAATATCTGTCAAGCTAAGTGATGAAGCATCAAAACTTTATGATAAGGCACAAAAAGAATCAGATAAAAGGTATCATTTAAAACAACTTAATGATGCAAATAAAATCACTAATTACAGGATAGATGAAAAGAATAAAAATATCATTCAAACCAACTTAAAACAAAAAAGACAAGACTTTTTTGATAATTATATTAATAATGTAGTGAATACAAAAGAACGTATTAAAAAAATAATAAATTTGTCATTAGATGTATTTATTACCAAAAATGATACAGATTATTTTCAAAAAATGTTGATGTTAAATGTAAAAGATTCCATAGATAAAGATAATCAAGAAACAAATACAGAAATTATTGAGGCATTGATATCTAATCGTAATTTAATCGATCATCCATATAAAAATAAGCTTATTTCAAGATTAAGTTTTATAGATAAATTGCCTGATGAAAGTTTAAGAAAATTGATAACAAATTCAATAAATTACAATTTTGATAATGAAAAATTAGATAAATGGTTATTAGAAATAAGACACACTAAAAAAGATCTAAGTAAGTTGATAGATTTAGATGACCTAAAAAAACTAATCACAAAATTTGATCTTGAAAACAAAAAGGTAGGATATAATAGTGAAGAACCATATAATTCTATATGCGATCTTATAGAAACATTGAGCACGTATAAAACATTTAAAGAATATTTTAATACTGAAAATGGCAAAAAAGTGTTAGAGAACATAAAAAATTACAATGTCATACAAGTTTAAAAATTTTCTAACTCGTTTGATTTTAATGTTAAAAAATATAAATAAAATCAAACAATTATAAATATATTTATTAAACTTGCACAAGGTAGCATTAATTACTACATATAGCCACATCTTTTTGGTTAAAATGTGGTGCAATAATGAAATGGATCTATGGTGCTGTATTTAGTGTACTATTATTGGTAATAGTTCTATCTTGCAGCCAAGAGAACACTATAGGTCCATATGAAGAAAGTTTTTTGAGCAAAGAAGAAATATCTATGATGAATTTTAATATAGATATCTCCTATGGCTTTAAAAATAACGAACCCCGTTTAATAATTGAAGAATCTTTTAGCATTCCAAGGCAACGCTTTGGGTTACAGTTACCAAATAATTTTATGCGTCAAGATAGGCTTTTTGATCAAATAGAAGATTTGCAAGTAACTAATGGAGAGCTGTTTTCCCATGAGAAATTGCCTTATATTAAGCTCATAAAAACCGATGGTGACTCTAGAGTTACTTTAAGATATTTAGTAAAGCCTCTTATAAAAGAAAATTTTTCTGCATCTATTATTAGAGATAATTATTTTCAATTTGTTGGATCAATGCTTCTGATCACGCCCATAGCTCTTGATGCTGATAGTGATTTTAATATTAGTATTAACTGGAACGTAAACGAGAAATTTTATATTTTAAATAGTTTTGGTGCTTTTGACAAAAGACAAAACTTTTCATCTTCATTAAATAAATTATGGGATGGACTATTTGTTGGTGGAGATGATATTAGATATAAAAAAATAGCCATAAATAATAATCCAATTCATATTGCTTTTAACGGCTACTGGAATAAGTTTAATGATACTGATTTGATTGCTATGGTAAATAAACTAATTACCATTCAGCGTAATACTTGGAATGATAATAATTTTCCCTATTTTTTAGTAAGCTTTTTATCGCTGGATAAAGAGTGTTCTTCCCGTGTTCGTTATGCTGGTACTGCTCATCAAAATTCTTTTAGGGCATATTTTCCACAAGATTGTCCATTGCTACCAGAAATGAATGAGCTAATTTCACATGAGCTTATGCATATGTGGATCGGTAAAAAGATAATGGTAGGCCAAGAGCGTGGCAAAATAGATGGAAAATGGTTTACTGAAGGCTTTAGCGATTATTACGGTAGGGTTATGGCTTATAGAGCTGGATTAATAAGTGAAAATAACTATTTTAACAGTTTAAATAGAGAACTTGAAAATTATTCTTTATCTAGTGAAAAAAACACGAGCCTTAGTGGGTTAGTTAGTCGTATGTATAAAAAAGAATCATCTAGCATAGAATTAGAAAAATTACCTTATCAACAAGGTGAACTGATGGCTATTAATCTAAATAAAGATATTAAAATAGCTTCTAATTTTAAATATTCATTAGATAACGTTATAAAAGACATGTTGGATGAAGCTAGAAATAACGGTCAATCTAAAAATTTTAGTATAGATGAATTAGATACTATTTTTAAAAAGTATTTAAGTAATGGTATTAAGCCTTATTTGACAAAAATTATAAATGGCGAGTTTATAAACCCCACTAAGCTTGCTGGTTGTAAAGAGTTAACTACTAAAAAGACAACTTATTTTAGACAAGCAGCTCAATATATTACTAATGCTATATTTTATTACAAAAATTCTATGTATGGCGACTATAATTGCGATAAATGGTTAAAATAACGGCTTTTTAGCTTTTAAACCTAAAAATTTTATTTTGATATAGTGTTATATAATGTATTGCCCTTAATTAGATGTACGGCTCTGTCTTACGAGCCCTCAGAAGCCTTTATAAATGGTTGCATTAATGGCCATTTGCTTAACCAGTTGCGAATGTCAATATAAAGAGTCGTTTTAGTTCTAATTTCTTTAAATTCTCCCCAAGTATTTATGGTTTCTGGTTTCGTATCTGTCCAAGGAATATTTTGAAGTTGAGTGGAATATTCTACAGGCTTTATAGTAATAGAGCCCGTATCAATAATTTCATCATCACCTCCGTAAGAATTTGTTTGGCTATCTTTAAAACGCACTAAATAAATCCAAGGATTTTTAGTACCTTCTTGATAAGCAAAATGCCATTCAACCTCTCGTTCATCTAATTTACCCATGAACACTTTAACATTAATATCCTTTTTAAAAGAGATATTTAATGGATTTGAGGGTTCATTTTTAGGTGATAATAATGTGTGAGAAGTGCTGTAGGTATAGCTTGGGTTAGAAAAGTTGGTAGGAAAAAAACCTGTAGGAAAATCTTTTGCACTAGCTTCGGTTTTAAAACTATCGTTTTGTTTATGTAAACCTGATCCATTTTCTAAATTTATTTGAAAATACCACCCTATATCTGGACTAGCTAGTTCTTTATTTTCTACAACACTGCAGGAATTACCGATCAAATCATCTTTCATAGTTCTAATATCATCTTCACTTTGCATGTAAGTAAATGCAAAGTCAGATTTAATTGGATCTTTTTCTACAATAGTACAATTATCCATATCTTTGGATTCTAAAAATTCGTTTAGAAATCTCTGCGGTCTTGAAGATTGAGTATAGTGAACCCCTTTTTCATAAATACTATCATAAGAACCTTTAGTAAAACGCCAGGCACCATTGCTATTAGAACGATAAAATATTCTAGCTACCCACGTTTTAGGATTTAGATTGCATTTACTATTATCATCAGCTAAAAGTCTTGTAAAAGCTATGGCATACACGTAGTCATTCGTACATAATGGTTTAGAAAAATAAAACTCTCTTTCACCTTTTTTTATCTGATAATAAATGGTGTATTTTTGAGCTATGTTTTTAACAAATAGAGCTACATATTTTTGTTTTTTAGTTATATCTTTTTTTTCTATAATACTATTTAGTTCTTCAATAAGCATTGAGTTTGATAATTTAGTTGGTTCGTGCTTTTCTAGTGTTGATCCTGCTTTTGTAGTTTTAGGTTCTGGTGCAGGTATTTCTGCTGGCACTGCTGGTGCTGCTGGTTTTGGTGCTGCTGCTGGTTTTGGTGCTGCTGCTGGTTCTGGTGCTGCTGCTGGTTCTGGTGGCTGCTGCTGGTTCTGGTGCTGCTGCTGGTTCTGGTGCTCTGCTGCTGGTTTTGGTTCTGCTGCTGGTTTTGGTTCTGCTGCTGGTTTTGGTGCTGCTGCTGGTTCTGGTTCTGCTGCAGCTTCTGGTTTTGGTGCTGCTGCTGGTTCTGCTGCTGGTTCTGGTGGTGGCGGTGATTGACTTTCAGAACCTGTTTTTGATTTATTAATTGACGGACTACCGCCTTCACAAGCACCTAAAGTCAATAAAGTACTAATAATAGTAAGAAAAATAAAAAAATTATTCATATTTAAAAATCCATTTATATTTTGCTAATAAATCTAACTAAAACCTAACATTCCGATTAAAGCGTAACAATAGATCATTAAGTTTTTTTATAATTCATAAAACATATATTTATTTAACCATTTATATTAAAAATTTATTAAATACAGTAAGCAATAAAGTAAAATGTTATTCTTGTAAACAGATAATAATATTTATCTGAATTCAGTATTAAAAATAATAAGTTATGTTTGCTTTTTACTTTTTTTTTGCGATTGATGAATTAAGGAGGCTGATAATTGCGATAAATGGTTAAAATAACGGCTTTTTAGCTTTTAAACCTAAAAATATAAAAATTTCTACGCCATCTTCGTCTATATCTTTTTTACAAAAGCCTTCTTTATGCATTTTTTCTAAATAATTCTTACTTTCAGCTAAGCTTAGATTTGAGTCAAGACTGACCATTGCCACAGTTACTACACCATTGTTTTTTTGAGCAATTTTCAAAATATCTTTTTGTGGATCGAGCAATTTTAATTCGTGAGTTTTTAAAAGTATCTTTAAATTGCAACGATCAACTAAAAAAGGCATTCTTAATAAATCAATGATTGTTCCAATACCAAACAATCCATAGGTGCATAAATAAATAATTCCAGAGATTTTTTTGTCTAAATAAAATCTATGCAAACCAGAAATAGGGGTAAGTAAACCCAATATTGCCAGTAAATAAGAAATCCAAATATTTTTCATGTTGTTCACCTGTTAAAAATTTTCAATCCATTTTCTAAATAATATATTTTCTATTTCACAAGCTTTCTGCTTGTAGGCACCTAAAAAATTAGTAGCACCAATAAGCTCTTCTATGTTGTTTAAATGCTTTGTTTCTTCACTAAGGATAGATTTTATATTAAAATTATTATTATTTTTATCAAGTATGTTTTGATATAAATCATAAAATTCTATGGCTCTTTTTTCTATACAATAAGTTGTTAGTAAGTAGGAATAATAAACTAAATTTTTATTATTTTTAAACAATAAACATATTTTATAATCTAAATTTTTTATGTATTTTAAACTGTTTTTTTTGTTTAAAATATTATTATTTTCGTAATCATTAATTACTTCTAATTTATTAGCAAGTTTTCTTAAAAAAAATGCATGCCTATATTCTTCTGCCATGTGCTCTAAAATAAAACTACTTTTAGGTAAAAATGCAAAAGCCTTCGTGATTTTTTGAGCGCCACAAAGTTCCATAAAAGACAGTGTATTTAAAAACTTGGCATGCTCTTTTTGCGTAATTTTTTTTATAATTTCTAAAATATTTATTTCTAGCATTCAAAACCGCCAAATATTTGCATAAATCAAAGCTTATGCTTATTTTTATATACAAATATTACAAGCGGGGTAGGTTTAGGAAAGCAAAGATTGTAGTTTTAATGCTAAAGACATATCGCCTTTTACTTTAATCTTGCCCATCATGAAAGCCATGGTTGGTTTTAAATCACCATTGGCAAGCTTGACCCAATCGTTAGAATCTTTAACAATAATGGTGCATTGGGCATCTGAATCACATTTTTTAACCCAATCTTGATCTTTGGTTAAATCAACAAACCATTTCTCGCCGGCAATATCGAATAAGTAAGTGGTATTGATTTTTTGAGCTTTTTCTTTGGTTAAACGTTTACTCATTTCATCAAAAATTGTTTGGGGAGTTGTCATGATTACCTCTTTTGTTACACAAGTAAGCATAAAAGATAAAAATATATTTTAAAATAACAATAACCTCAAAGTATTTTTTGATAAACATAAACAGGTGTTTTTCTCACCCAAGTCATGTCTAACTTGAGTATTTCTTCTAATTCAAAATTTTTATTTTTAGGAAGTTCTTGCAAGCTTACAAGGCGAAAATCATTTTTTATGGCAGCCAGTCTAAGTGTTAGATCTTTCATAAATTTAATAGAAAATGCCGTTGAACAGGTATAAATCACTGAAGGTTGCTTGATATTTGCTGTCATAATATCGTCATTTACAAATATAGACCTATTTTTTACTTGGGGAAACCATTCTAGAGATCTTTTATAGGCAATACTTGCTTCTTGATGTCGCGACTCTGATAATTCTATTCCAATAGATTTTTTAACCGGCGTATTAATAGCTGTATAAAGTACTAATTTGCCAACGCCAGAACCTAAATCATAAAAGTAATCATTAGGGCCTAAGTTAAGTTTATTTAAAAGTTTATCCATGGAAGCTAACGTTATTTCGCCATAAACAGCCGAACCTTTGCTGGTTTTAATAACTTGTTCTTCATTTTTTGGTATGCTAAAGCCGCATAAATCTTTAAATATTCGGTTTATCATTTGTCTTTGAGAAAGAACTTGATGAGACATTTTTTTCTCCTATTTGTTTTTATTATAAATATTCTTTAGCTTGACACCTAATTTTGTATTGCTAGATTTGCAAATTTAAAAAGAGGTTTGAGTAATGGCTAAATTGGCGATAAATGGTTTTGGTAGAATAGGGCGAGTAGCCTTAAGAATTCTTTTAGAAAGATCAAATTTAAATGTAATAGCAATTAATGATTTAGCGTCAGCTGATGAGTTAGCTTATTTGCTTAAATATGATTCGGTTCATGGCCGCTTAGCTCATAGTATTTATCCCAAAGATAATTATTTATGGATAAATGACCAAAAAATACAAATTTTTAATGAAAAAGACCCAGCCAATTTGCCGTGGAAAGATTTGGGCGTTGATATAGTGCTTGAATCAAGCGGGCATTTTTTAAGTAAAGAACAAGCATCTAAGCATTTGATTGCTGGTGCTAAGAAAGTAGTTATTAGCGCTCCTTCAACCAATGACTCTGCTGATGCCACAATTTGTTATGGTGTAAACAATGAAGCTTATAAGCCAAATATGACGGTTATTTCTACTGCTTCTTGCACTACTAACTGCATAGCGCCACTAGCTAAAATATTAGATGATAATTTGGGTATTAAAAAAGCTTTAGTTACCACCATACATAGCTACACCAATGACCAAAATTTATTAGATTTGCCTCATAAAGATAAGCGCAGATCGCGAGCAGCTGCTCTTTCTTTGATACCAACAACTACGGGTGCTGCTCGGGCTATAGCACTGGTACTGCCAGATTTAAAAAATAAATTTGATGGCATAGCCATAAGAGTGCCTACCCCCAATGTTAGTTTAGTGGATATGGTGGTAGAAGTGCAAAAGGATGCTTCAGCAGAACAAATAAATGGGTTATTTGAAAAATATTCAAAAAGCAGTTTTAAAAATATTTTGGATATTTGTTATGAGCCTTTAGTTTCTATAGATTTTAATGGCAGTAGTTATTCTTCTATTGTGGATGCAAAAAACACCATGGTAATTGATAAAAATTTAGTTAAAGTCCTTGCTTGGTACGATAATGAATGGGGATTTACTAATAGAGCAGTAGATTTATTAGAAATGGTATCTTTAAATTAGGTGATTTTAATGAATATTCAATGGTTAGATGAAGTAAAAGATGATGAGTTAGAACAAAAAACAGTTTTTTGTAGAGTTGATTTTAATGTCCCTATGAACACCGATGGTAGCATTGCTGATGATACAAGAATTATAGAAGCGCTGCCAACCATTAGAAAGCTTTTGCGATGCAATTGCAAAGTAGTCTTAGCCTCTCATTTAGGCAGACCCAATGGCAAATTTAAAGAAAGTTTAAGCATGGAAAAAGTGGCTGCTTATTTAAGAGATTTACTTGATATAGAACTTATTTTTGTGCATGATTCTGCCAGTGCTGGTGTGGTTAAAATTATTAAAAATGCTAATTTGGGCTCTTTAATATTTTTAGAAAATTTAAGATTTTCTCCCGGTGAAGAGAATAACGACGTAGTTTTCTCAAAGCTTCTTTCTAGGGGAATAGACGTATATATTAACGAAGCTTTTTCTTGTTCTCATCGTGAACATGCATCTATTGTTGGTATAACTAAATTTATTGATAAAAAGATTGGTGGCCTACTTCTTAAAAAAGAAGTTCAATTTTTTGATAATTTTTTATACAAATCCAAAAAACCATTTATTGCTATTATTGGTGGAGCTAAAGTTAGCAATAAAATAGGTGTGCTTTCTCAACTTATTAAAAAAGTTGATTGCCTATTAATCGGTGGGGCCATGGCTTATACTTTTTTAAAAGCTCAAGGTTATAGTGTTGGAGCAAGTTTAGTGGAAGACGACAAACTTGGTGTTGCTAAAACTTTACTAAATACAGCCAGAGAACTTGGTGTGAAAGTTTTGTTGCCTGTGGATAATCTTGTTTGTGAAAATTTGGCCAATAAAACGGGTGTTTGTGTTATGCCTTCCAACACTATTCTTCCTAAGCAAATAGGTGTAGATATTGGGCCAAAAACTATTTCTATGTTTGTTGATGAAATAAGTAGAGCCAGTACTATTTTTTGTAATGGGCCTGTGGGTATATTTAGTGAGGCAGAGTTTTCTAATGGTACGAAAGCTGTATTACAAGCAATGGCAGATTCTACTGGATTAAGTGTAGTAGGGGGAGGAGACTCTATTTTGGCACTACAATCACTAAATCTAATGGATAAAATAAGTTTTGTGTCTACAGGTGGTGGAGCAAGTTTAGAGTTTTTAGAAGGCAAAGAGCTGCCAGGGTTAAAAGCGTTACTATGAAAATAATTATAGGCAATTGGAAACTTAATCATACTAAAAAAGATATGCTTGATTTTTTGAGCGAATTTTTGCCTCAAATCCAAAATATAAACAATGTTGATATAGCTATTGCACCTGTAGCTACGCTCCTTGATGCTGCTTTTTGTAAAATTCAAGGCAAAAATTTATTTTTAGCTGCCCAAAATGTGTTTTATGAAGATTTTGGGGCATTTACTGGTGAATATTCTTGTAAAAACTTATTAGATTTTGGTGTTACTTATTGTTTAATTGGTCATTCTGAACGTCGTCAGTTATTTCATGAAAGCGACGAAGATGTTAATAAAAAGGTGTTAGCTTGTTTATTCAACAATATTACTCCTGTTATTTGTATTGGAGAAAGTTTTCAAGATAGAAATTTGGGTAAAACTTCTGAAATACTATCCAAACAATGCGCAAATGCCTTAAAAAAGGTAAATAGCCCAAATATTATTATTGCCTATGAGCCAATTTGGGCTATTGGTAGTGGTGAAGTAGCTAGTGAAGACAAAATTCTAGATGCTATGGCTATAATTCGTCAAAATTTATCCAAAATATTTACAAAAGAAGTTTCAAAAAAAATTCGTTTACTATACGGTGGCTCTGTAAATAACCAAAATATTAAGGATTTAATGCTAAAGTGTGATATTGATGGTGTTTTAGTTGGGGGAGCATCATTGCAGGTTGCTTCATTTTTTAATATGGTTAAAACGATGAGCCTTTTGGGAGTATAAAATATGTTAACGTTCGTGATCATTTTGCAAGTTTTAGTGGCACTTTTTTTAATAATGGTAATTTTGCTTCAACCTGGTAATAAAGGTGGAGCTTCCGCAGCACTAGGTGGAGCAGGCAGTGATACAGTATTTGGAGCACGTGGCGCCAATACTTTTTTATCAAAGATAACTTTTGGAGCAGCTATATGCTTTATGGTTACCAATTTTGCTTTGTCTTATATGTCTTCTGTGCAGGGTAACAAAGCTATTTTAAAAGAGCTTGAAGAACTTAATAAAAATCTACCTGTTGAACAAAAAACAGATGAAGCAAAACCTGCAGAAGAAGTAAAAGATTCTAATTCTGAAAAACCAGCAGTTCCAGCTGCTGAAGCGGAAGCAGCACCTGCACCAGCAGATAAAAAATAAGTTTTAAAATTTCCAGTCACTTCCTACGTGCCACGCCTTGTGCGAGGCATCCAGACAATTAACTGGGATTAGTTTTCTGGATACCGTGAACTAGTTACGGTACGTAGAAATGCGTGCTTAAGTTGCCATGGAAAAATTAACGAAATCAATCATAACAACCGCTTTTGCTTTTATAAATTTTATATCATGTGCATCTGTTTAAAGGAAAAAATATGATAAGAAAAGCAACTATCAAAGAAGCCAATGCTGTTTGGGATATAAGAACTTCTGCTATTCGTGGTATTGAGAATACTTATTATCCAAAAAATGATTTGCTAAAATGGACACCTGTTCAAATGCCCAGTGATTTTGCTGAAGCTATGCTAAAAAATGAATGGTGGGTTGCAGTTTCTGAGAATCAAATTATTGCCACTGGTTTTATTGATCTTATTAAAAAGCGCATAGAAGCGATTTTTGTAATTCCAGATTATCAAGGAAAAGGTTTTGCGAAGATGATGATTTCTCATTTTGAAACAATTGCTCGTGCACATGGCCTCGATGAGCTGTTTTTAGACTCAACATTAAATGCATATGGTTTTTATGAAAAGCAAGGATATCAAAAAGTAAGAGACTCCATGCATGTATCGCCACTGGGAGTAAGCTTGCCGTGCATAAGCATGAAGAAAAAATTATAATTAATACGACATAACACCGTGGCATGACTTATATTGGCCTTGGTTTTTTTCATGATTGCATGAGTGTCAAATATGGTAAGCAAAAATTAAAGCACTATTGATATTTTAAGTTTATCAATCCGTTTATGTGCCTTAATGTCAGCAGTTACCCACGTGCCTTGCATTATTTGTGCAGAAGCAGCATAAATGGCATCATAACCAGTTAGCTTATATTTTACTGCAATTTGTGCAGCTGTACTTAGAAGTTCACTTCCATTACCAAGACGATGAAGCCCAAGATTTTCAAGCAAGTTTATATATTTTTTGATGATCGCACCATCATTAACAAGCCGACATAATACTGCAAGCATCTCATTAAAAAACAGCTCAGGTACTGCAAAATAATGAGGAGATTTTTGAATTTCATCGAGAAGTAAAATCGCTTCCTTACGTTTAACTTCATCTATCAAAAACCATTTGATAGCAACAGAAGCATCTATGATCCTAAGATTAGACATCTATTCACCTGCTCTAAGAGTTCTTAACAGGTCAAGTGATGATATGTTTTTAGGTAGCTTTAACTTTGCATTTTTTATTTCTTCGATCATCTCACGACGTAAAATATCTGCATCAATATCAACAAATCGTTTTTTGTAATCATCTAGCGAAATTATAACACCTACTGGTTTTCGATCTTTTTCTAAAAGAATAGGTTCGCCAGTATCTATCAATCGTTTAACTATTTGTCCCAGATTTTGTCTAAGCTGCAAAGCATTTGCTTTTTGCATTGTCGCACCTTTATTGAGTAACTAACATTATGACATGCATTGTGTCATGTGCATAGTCTTGTGTCAATATTTAATCCAGATTTTACAACCCCCCATTCCATGGGGCTTATCCAAAACTCAGCTTGTCGTAATTTTTATAAAGATATTTTGCATCTTCCAATCCTTAGAGTCAAATAAGAGCGAGATGCCGAATAGGCTATCAAATGTTGCAAAATTGTTCAAAAAAGAGAGCCACATTGAGATGTGGCCGTTCAATTTATGCTTTTATTTAAACAACAAATTATCTTGTTCAAATAAGTTAGTCTCACTTGGTATTTTTGCCATTTCAGCAATGCGTTTGTTGCGGCAATCTGTAATTTTATCGCCGGGTTCACAAACAGATTTATTTAGCGCATTTTCAGTGGCCTCAACAATACTTACAGCATTTTTTTCGTCAAATTCAGTGCAGCGCATATAGGCAAGCACGCTGGCATCATACTTTAAGCAAAGCCTAACACCCCAGTCTGTTCGTTGAGTTTCGCTTTTTGTTAAATAAATAGTTTCGTTAAAGCTATGACTGGACAAACGATGAGTGTCCTCGTAATGCATATAGCGCTTTCTAGTGCTTAGTTTATATAAACCTTCTATTAAAGCTCCACCAAGCCCAAGTCGTAAGTAGCTACTAATAGGATTAAAAGATGGGCTTTCATTATTTCGCTGATGACGTTCTAGTTCTCTACTTACATGTTCAACATGGTATCTTTTATCCATCTCGTTCATTTCTACTTCTTGGAATTGTATTCTATCAAAAAATGCTTTGGTTTTTTTTAAAGCTTCAAATTCTGCAGATTTAGGATCTCCCGAAATATGTCTCAAACTACAAGGGCCACCATTGCTAACTGATGTAGTGCTTATATTATTAGTTACTTCGTCAGGAAAAAACAAAAATCCTTTTTTCGACGATGCTATGCCTCTGCTGCTAAATTCGTTACTAAAGTTACATCGTAATTCAGCGTGAAAAGGTTCTAATCTAAAAGTTGTTTCAGCACTAACTTTAAGGGGTACAATAAATGGATCCAAGGATAGTGTTAATGCTCTTGCTCCAGCTGCAGTTAAGTCAAAAACAATATTTGCGCCGGTATAATTACCAGCTCCTGTAGAGTTAGAAAATATTTTGATGCTTTTTGGTTGATCTTTTTCTATGCCCACATCAGTGGTAGAACTAAAGGCAAATTTACTTCCAGGCATGATGATAATACGAGCTTGTGGCACAAGTTTTTTATATTTCAGCAATGCATTAAGTTCTGCTTTGGTGAATCCAGCATAAATAGTCATACTAAAAAAGCCAGCATAAGCGTTATCAGCCGTAGCTAAAGCATCCCCAAAAGCTTCCACTAACTCTTCTGCATCAGTATATAATTTTGCTTCAAAAAAACCACCTGCCATACGCAAATATGCCGAACCAAAAGCTATCTGTGATGTTATGTGTTCTTGGGCGAGAGTGAGCTTATAATTTTCTAGTTCTTTAGTTGCATTTTTTATTGCTTCTTTTTCCAATGCTAATTGTTTAGTTTTATCTTCAATAAACTGACGGCAAGTATCTATGAAAGATTTTTTATCTGTCAATAAAGCTTCTGCTAGTTTAAGTTCCCAAAAAGATATTCTTTCTTCTGTATTTTTTAAATTATCTTTTAAATAATCTATATGATTTAAAGAATCTTTTAATCGTCCAAGAAACCAAGGCTCTTGTTCATAAACCTTATTTTTAACATCGTCTAATATTTTTCTAGCAGTTTCTAGGTCTTCTATTAATTGGTAATTGCGTAATCCTCCAGCAGCGCCTTCTTTGTAAGGTAATATTCTAAATGGTGGCACATAGTAATATAAATTTTCATCTTTGTCGTCTTTAAATAATTGCAAACTAGCCAATGCCTTGGCTATTTCTTGATTTTCTAGAATAGTAGGATCAAAACTATCTGGCAATGTTAGCAATGTTTCATTATGAGTTGGCATAGCTAAAATATTTAGCGAGTAGAATAAAGCAAAGTATATAGCTTTTTTGTACACAATTCCCCCCTTGGTTAAAGTGTATTGTAAAAAAGTTAAACTATATTGGTGTTAAATGTAAAGTCAAATAATGAAATTAAGGGTTTAAGTTAGCTGTGTTCTAGAAAGATAGTTGTAAGCAAGCCTTCATAAATTATATTGAATTCTTCTCGATCTTCTAAGTTGCTTAATATTATAACTGTGATGTCATCGTCGATAAATTTTATGATCCTAGATAAAAAACCTCGTAGAGATCCACTGTATTCTACAATGCGCTTGTCAAACTTTTTATCTATAAACCAGCCATAACCGTGTGCACGAGATGGTGAATCTTCCATTGGTATATGTGGAGTAAAAATTAGATCTTTATTTTTTTGCAATTCACGATCCCATTTGTATAAGTCTTCTAAAGAGGAATATAAATCGCCATTGCCTAAGAGTGTAACTGGGTTATTAGGAGTCTCGGCGTTATAAATAATATTATCTTCATAGATATAGCCAGACGCTCGATTATTTACCAGCTTAAGATTATAACTTCCGGTGTCATGCATACCTAAGGGTTTAAAAATATTTTCTTTTAAAAACTCTTCGTAAGTTAATCCAGATACTTTTTCTATAATATATGCCAGCAAAGTATACCCAGAGTTTGAATAGCTATAATTAGTTCCAGGCTCAAAATCCAAAGGCCATGATTTAAAACTGCTAACCATTTGTTCTAGATTTTTACTATGAACAACGTCGTTCCAATATTTATAATAATTGGGAATTCCTGAAGTATGAGTTAATAGATGGTGAATAGTAACCTTATCGCCATTTTGGTAATCGTTAATATACTTATTTAGTTTATCTTGTGTATTGAGCAAATTTTTTTGTTGCAAATGCATAATTGCAAAAGCAGTAAAAGATTTGGTATTTGAAGCTATTTGAAATTTAGTTTTAGGCGTATTAGGTATCAAAAACTCATAGTTTGCATAGCCATAGCCTTTATTAAGAATAATATTGCCATTTTGTGTAATTAAAACTGCGCCGCTAAAATTTTTATAGCTTTGTAAATAATTGTCTATTCTTGATTCATCAGAAATCGATGGTAAATTTGTTGCTAATAGTATAGGTATAGCTAAGATCTCATAAAATAGTTATATTAAGTGTGTGTTAAAGATTTGATC
>CAZBMJ010000023.1:0-35463 GCA_964493205.1 uncultured Myxococcales bacterium | reverse complement strand
CACCGTCTGTATCAGTTGCACAGGTGTTAGTTGCATCTGCTGGACAAGGATCACAGGCATCACCCATACCGTCTAAGTCAGTATCGGTTTGAAGCGCATTGGTTTTAGCTATACAGTTATCTGCTGTGTTCAAGACACCATCACCGTCTGTATCAGTGGCGCAAGTATTCGTAGCATCTGTTGGGCAGGGGTCACAAGCATCACCCATACCGTCTAAGTCGGTATCAGTTTGAAGAGTATTGGCTTTAGCTATACAGTTATCTGCTGTGTTTAATACACCATCACCATCTGTATCTGTGGCACAGGTATTGGTAGCATCTGCTGGACACGGATCACAAGCATCACCCATACCGTCTAAGTCTGTATCGGTTTGAAGAGCGTTAGCTTTGGCTATACAGTTATCCACTGTGTTTAATACGCCATCACCGTCTGTATCAGTGGCGCAAGTATTCGTAGCATCTGTTGGGCAGGGGTCACAAGCATCACCCATACCGTCTAAGTCGGTATCAGTTTGAAGAGTATTGGCTTTAGCTATACAGTTATCTGCTGTGTTTAATACACCATCACCATCTGTATCTGTGGCACAGGTATTGGTAGCATCTGCTGGACACGGATCACAAGCATCACCTATGCCATCTGAGTCTGTATCAGTTTGAAGTGGATTATCCACAGCTATGCAATTATCTAGTACGTTTAATATACCATCCCCATCTGTATCGGTGGCGCAGGTGTTAGTTGCATCGGCTGGGCAGAAATCACAATCGTCTGGGATCAAATCTAAATCAGCATCAAGAGTATCATCATAGCCTGGACATACATCTATGTTATCAAATACTCCATCACCATCACTATCTACATCTCCTGCACAACTATTAGTAGGATCGTTAGGGCAAGAGTCACAGTCATCACCCATACCGTCTGAGTCACTATCCGTTTGTAGAGCATTGGGTTTAGCTATACAGTTATCACAAGCATCGCCTAGGCCATCACTATCTATATCACTTTGGAGCGGATTAGATATAGCAATACAATTATCTACATCATCACAAATGCCATCTAGGTCCATATCATTAGCACATGCTAACGTCTCAAAAGAACCAACATCTGTACCTATGCTAATAGTTCTAGGAAACCCTGTTCCTCTTTGATCAGTAAGAAAAGAATAAAAATTGGAGCCTGTATTAATAGCAGAACTACCAAATAAAATTGCATGAGTAAAAGTAGGGCCACCATTATTTTGCAACGTACCCAAAAGTGGATCTAGGTTAACTAAAGATGTTCCTACCTGATTATTGTTAACAGCATTAATAATATTATGACCAACATCAACACCAATTAAATTAAACGAAGCATTAGTTATTGCTCCTCCCAGTATAATATTAATATCTTCATAATCATCTGTCCCACCATCATCGTTTAATGCTACGATATTGCTTACAAAATTAGTAATAACATCAGTAGAATTTATATAAATAGCACCACCAATACTTTCAGATACAGTGTTATTTGTTACTGTATTACTAGCAAAATTAGTTATTAAGCTTCCTGTATTAAGAGCTAAAGCACCACCAAAATTTTTTGCAGTATTTGTAGAAAAAGTACTATTACCAATACTTGTAATAAATGATGAAGATAAACCACCTCCTTCAATATAAATAGATCCACCTATTCCATTACCATCAGCTAGTAATGCTAAAGCACCACCTAATGCTTGATTATTACTATAAGTAGAATTATTAATACTAGTAATACTTCCTGGGCTAGTGCCATTTGCATCTATATAAATCGCACCGCCATAACCATTACCATCACCAGCTACAATAAGAGTATTATTACCACCTGTAGCATTGTTGCCACTAAAAGTTGTGTAAGATATACTCCCATTAGCACTGCCTACTACTGATACAGCACCACCATAAGCGCTACCTGATGCCTGTGCTAATTGTCCATTTGGCCCTAAAGCTTGATTATTTGAAAAAGTACAAAGATTAATATTTGAAAAATTTTTATTTTGCTCGAAATGTATAGCACCGCCATAACCATTTCCTGCTAAGGCAAGAGCATTAGCACCAGAACTACCACCTGAGGCAAGATTTCCATTAAAAGTAGTCTGACTAATACTACCAAATGAAGAAACAAGAAGAGGCGCGTAGCCACTTATAGCACCACCATAACCATTACCTGCTGCTGCCGCATTTAAACCAACTACATCAGATCTGCCACCAAAAGTTTGATTATTAGTAAACGCACAAGAATCAATAGAAATAATTGCCATGGCATTTGTGGAACTATATAAGCCAATGGCACCTCCGTAACCAGGCCCCCCCGCTCTCACACCAGCTAAAGCTGCTCCACCTATAGATTGATTATTAATAAAAGTTGTATTGCTGATCAAACTAATAACAGAATTTTGTTCAATACCTATAGCACCACCAGATGCCCTACCAGGAGTAGAGGCACTGGATATACCAGCAATAACTTTATTGCTATCAAAAACACTATTAGATATTTGGGTTACACTACCGCTAATATTAGCAATAGCACCACCAACTGCTTCTTTCCAAATACTTGCTAAAGAATTGCCCTCTACTTGATTATTAAAAAAAGTACAATTATCAATCAAAGTTATAGTATCAAGGTTGATTATAGCACCACCCCTAGTAGCGCCAGCCAAACCTCTTTCTGCAAAACCATTTTGCATGACTAAATCTTCTAATGCTAATATAGAATCATTTACTAACATACGAAATTTTGCAGCTGTAGGATCTCTTTGTAATACACCATTTCTAATAGTTAAGCTAAAGCCAACTTCAGTAATAGCTGGTAAAGCATTAGGGCCCAAACCAGCATATGTATTATCTATTGCGGTTAAAGTAAATGTTCCACCACCCAAATCAATAATATCATCTTGACCATTTGTTTGTGCAGTATTCATATCGGCAATCAAGCCAGGAACTGTAATTGGAGTAAACAATGTAGATAATAAATTATTACAAAAAAACCCCAAAAACAACAATAAACATGAATATTTAAAAATCACTTTATTACCCCAAAAAAGAGATAATAAATCTTAACACTTATTAACAATAAGCATAAAATAATAACAAAAAAATATACTAATGATTTTTTTATATTTAAAAACAAATATTTAAAGAATAAAAACCACAGTAATTAAAAAAATTATTTAATGCTTTAATTGCTGTGGTTAAATAATATTACTGTATTTCAAATGCTCCTATATCTGTACCTTCACCTACAGTTCTTATAAAACCTAAGCCCCTTTGATCATTATTACTATAATAAAAATTTAAACCTGTATTTATAGCTGGACTGCCAGGTAAAAGAGCATGAGTCCCACTAAATCCACCATTATTTTGAAGTTCACCCAATAAAGGATCTAGATTGAAGCTAGCACTACCAACTTGGTTATTATTATGACCATTAATTATATCATGACCAGCATCTACACCAACCAAATTATGGGAAGCATTGCGAATAAAGCTTCCAATAGCCATATTGATATCTTCATAAGCATCATCACCACCATCTTTATTAGTAGCAACTATATTACTAATAAAATTATCAATACGAGAATTAGTATTTAGATAAATACCACCTCCACCACTATTTTCTAAAGCTTGATTATTAGCTATAGTACTACTACCAAAATCATATATAGCAGCAGCTGAACCCAAAGCTATAGCGCCACCAAAATTTCCAGCAGTATTTGATGAAAATGTGACATTATTAATATAACTAATAAAGGATTCCGTAACTCCATTTCCTTCTATAAAAATAGCTCCACCCAAAGCGCTATCATTTGCTCGCACTTTATTATTGGAATAAGTACTGTCATACATATTATATAAAACTCCAGGACTTGCACTGCTAGCAGAGATATAAACAGCCCCACCTTTAGCTATGCTATCATTGCTGGATAGCGATAAATTATCACCGCCAATTGCACTATTAGCATCAAAAGTGCTTGATAGTATTGTACCAATTTCCGAACCATCTAGAGCTATGGCGCCCCCAAAAGCATTGCCTGATTTTTGAGATAAGACACCAGATGGCCCTTGAGCTTGATTTGCAATGAAATTAGTAAATGATATTCTATTTAATCTAAAATTAGGACAAGAATAGATCGCTCCTCCAAAAGCATCGCCTGCAAATGCTGAATAAGCAAAATCAGGACTTCCACCTAAAGCTTTATTAGAATCAAACTTATTTTGAGTAATATTATTTATAGAGGATTTGCTATTATAAGCACCAATAGCTCCACCATAAGCAGATCCAGCCAACCTAGATATACTTTCATAAAAATCTGCTTCACCACCTATAGCTTGATTATTAATAAAACTATTTTCTTTAACTAATGATATTACATTTATTTTTGAAGCGAAATAAATACCAATAGCTCCTCCTATAGCCCTACCTCCGATCCCTGAATCGGCTGCATTTGCTGCACCACCTATGGCTTTATTATTAGAAAAAGTTGTATTAGATATAGTATCAATACCTCCAGAGTATTCTATGGAAATAGCTCCACCTAAAGCAACAGCTGAAACTCTAGAATTAGATATACCGGCAATTACAAAATTATTATCGAATAAAGAGTTAGTAATCTTACCTATACTACCCTTATAAACAGCTATAGCCCCACCAAGAGCTTCTTTCCAAACGCTTCCCAAAGAATTGCCTTCTACTTGGTTAGCAATAAACTGACAATTATTTATAAGTGGAATATCTTTTAAATTAAAAATAGCCCCGCCTCGTGTAGCGCCAGAAGTTCCCCTCTCAGCAAAACCATTTCTAAAAATAACTCCATCCAGATTAAGCGTAGAGCTATTTAAAATAAATCTAAACCTAGGAGCAGAAGGTGCTCGTCTTATTTCACCATTTTTAATAGTTAAACTAAAGCCAACTTCGTTTACATAGGGCAATCCATTGGCCCCAAGACCGCCATTGCTATTATCTACTGCTGTTAGGGTAAAAATATTACCACCAAGATCAATACTATCATTTTGCCCATTGCTTTGAGCAGTATTCATATTAGAAATCAACTCAGAAACGCTAAGTGGTGTAAATAAAGCGGCAAAAGAATAAAAAGAAAAAAAAGAATACAGTAAAAAAGCAAAAAAACGCAATAATAAAATCATTTATTACCTCATGCTAAATGTTGATAATAAATGCTATAATTTATTGGTTGATTTTACAAAATAAAATCAATTTATTAGCATTTGCTTAAAAAATTAAGCATAATGATTCTTATTTGATTATCAGAATAAAAATGCACTTTTGCGCTTGGCTTTAAACCTAAATTAATACCCAATATTTTACCTTTAGAAAATATTTTATGATACACTTGATTACCTACACTAAAATCATTAGTAATACTAGTAATAACAGGCTTTTTAATTTCATATGCGTACGAGTAAACTGTCTCGGGATCGTGTTTATGAGAAGTAGGTTCTTCTAAAAACCATCTGTCTCGCTCATCGATACAGTCTAGGGGTACTTCTTTTAAAAAGCGTGAAGGCAAAGAGGGGCAAACTTTTCCATGGATAAATCTTTCCTGACAAAAGCTAACAAATAACTTGGTTTTTGCCCGAGTCATGCCTACATAAAGCAAGCGCCTTTCCTCTTCTAAAGCATCTGCACCTTGTTTGGTACTTCTTGAATGAGGCAAGATGCCTTCTTCTAAACCGATCAAAAATACGGCATCAAATTCCAAACCTTTAGCTGCATGTAGGGTCATTAAGGTTATGCTGCCAATATTTGATTGATGCTTTTCATTAGATAGCTCATCTTTGCTGATCAAAGCCACATTTTCTAAAAAAGAAATAATACTTTTATCAGCGCTATCAGTCACAAAACTTATGGACGCTTCTACTAGCTGCTCAATATTGGCTATTCGCCCTTGAGATTCTTCATCGTTTTTATGTTCAAGCCGAGCAATAAAATCAAATTGCTCAATAACAAACATAATAGCTTGGCTAGCGGTAATATCTTTAGAATTTAAATAAGATTTAGCTTTGATTAAAACTTTGACTAAGTCATCAATTTTCTTTTTAGCTCGCGCGTTATCCAAAGACTGCTCTAAGTGCTGGCTATTTGACATGGTTTCAAAAAGGCTTAGCTTATTAGCGGTGGAATAAGTAATTAATTGTTCAATAGTTTTTTTACCTATACCTAGCGGGAGACAATCCAAAAGCCTTAATAAATCTACGTCACTATTATGAAATAAACAGCTTTTAAGGGCGGCTAAAATATCTTTTATTTCTTTTCGATCATAAAACTTCATGCCGCCAATAATTCTATAAGGGATTTTTGCTTTATGAAAAGCTTCTTCTAAAGCCCGTGATAAAGCATTAGTACGCATTAATACTGCTATTTCAAAATCTTTGCCGTGTTGTTCAAATTCTCGCAAAACTTGCTCTGTGAGCATTAAAGCTTCATGACTATCTCGATAATGTTTACGAACACGTATAAGCGGGCCATGGCCTCGTATGGATACAAGTTCTTTACCTAATCTTTCTTCATTATTAGATATCACAGCATTGGCTGCTTTAAGTATAGGCGCTGTGGATCGATAGTTTTCTTCCAAACGCACAAGTTTAGTATTAGAAAAATCACTTATAAAATCAGACATAAACTTAGAACTAGCACCACGCCAAGAATAAATAGACTGATCATCATCTCCAACAATAGCTACACTCTTAGCATTTTTAGCTAGTAAATTAATTATTTGAGATTGAACTAAATTTATATCCTGATATTCATCTACTAATAAATGCTTTATTTTATAAGATATACGCTCATAAGCTTCCTTATTTTGCAATAAGTCAAGAAAAGATTTAAGTAATTGATTAAAATCTAATGCGTTAATTTGTTTAGTTTGCGCTAAATAAATATCAAGCACAGCACGAGCTTTATGTGAGTTAAAACTGTTATTAACTTTTTCGCTATTTTTTAATGATAAAACTTGGGCTACTAAATCAGCCAATTCTTCTTTGCCTAAAACATAGCTTTCACGGATAATTTTTTTGATTAAGCGAGTGGCATCATCTTCATCATAAATTAAAAAATTCCTCTCAATACCAATAAATTCGCCATAATAACGTAAGAATTTAGCAGCCAAGCCATGAAAAGTACCTAAATTAACGTCAAAAGCTTGATCGCCCAATAATAACGCCACCCTTTCTTTCATTTCTTTAGCGGCTTTATTGGTAAAAGTTACCCCCAAGATTTCATAAGGAAGTGCCATTTTATTATTGATCAAATGAGCAATTCTATGAGTAATAACCCTGGTCTTACCGCTTCCAGCGCCGGCTAAAATACAAACAGGTCTATCAAAAATAAAAGCTGCCTGCTCTTGTTCTATGCTTAAACTAGTACTCATTAAAAAAATCCTTTATTAAATAGAACCTGAATATGGCTCATTAAAGATTTTACAAAAGTGGGCTCTTGGCTTATTTAAATTAAAAATCCCTGAAATTTATCAGGGATTATAACAAAAAATAATTAATAACTTAATTACTATTCTTGAGTTTTTTCACCAGCATTAGCGCCCATTGTAGGCCTAGCTGCTTGATTAGCACCAGCAGGCGGCATCGTACCAGCAGCAGCACCACCACCTTGATTATTTAGCACAGGAGGCATTCCTGCAGGCGCTGCTTGATTGTTAGCTTGAGCCTTCATTTCTACTCCTTCAGATAACTTAGCTATTTTATCTTCATGGATTTTTATGCCATATCTAGTTTTTAGTTCTTCAGTATATTTTTCATAGATTTTGCCACGATTATCAAAGGCTAGTTTTTTAGCTATTTTTTCTTTTGCTTCGTCAAAAGTTTCATTGATATCTTTACGATAACCATTTTTCATTATTACAGCATAGCCTTGATCTGCTGGTATAACACCGCTTATTGTACCAAGCTGGTCTGTTGCTTTAAGTTTTTCAAAAGTGCCAGTACCAAATTTGGTATCAAATGCTGCTTGTTCTTGAAAATCTGTATGCCCAGATTCTACTTTTACATTGCTACCAGCAGTGGGCATCATATATTTCAAGGCCAACTTCACAAATTCGTTAGTATTGCCGTTCAAACCTTTTTTCGTAGCATCTTGATATAACTCATCAGCAACTTTTTTTGCTTGAGCTTTATTATCGCCATATGGCACATACATATAACTTACTTTTAAAGCTTCTTTTCTAGAAAACAAATTTTGATTAGAGTCATAATAAGCCTTCATTTCTGCTTCTGCAGGTTTGTATTCATTTTGTGAAGTTTCTAGTGTTTTTTGAATTAATTTTTGTACAACAATCTTTTTAATATCTCTTTGAAGGGCTGGATCATCAAAATAACCAAGCTTTACTGCTTCTTGAAACATTGCTTCTTTGAGCACTTCATTGTTAACAAATTCTTTCTTTTTTTCATCAGTATTTAAATGAGGAGCACCTTTAAAAGTACCCTGGCGAGCTAAAAAGTCTTCTCTAAAGCCTTCTAAACTTAAGGAAGTCCCGCCAACTTCAGCTAATGTTTCTCCCTTAGGATAGGTAAACTTAATAACAGTTTCACCACTTTGGCCATTTTTAGTACAACCAACATAGTTTAAACTTACCAACAAACTCAAGAGCAAACACTTTTTATAACTAATAAATTTCACAAAAACCCCCCAATATTTTTAGGCAAACGCGAAAAAAGCAATTACAAGCTTATTCATTGATTTTTAGTAGTCAAATATTTGATAAATGTTTGATAATAATCCACCAAAATCTCCATTAGACATAAAAAGCAAGCAATTATTGTCTTTGATCTTGCTTAACTCTAATTTAAAGTCTTCATAATTGGTAAAAGCTTGTGCTTCAATATTTTGGTCATTTAATAACTGAGCTATTTTATGAGTATTGATTATTTGGTCTTGAGCTAAATTTCTTCCAACGGGCGCTATCATCACTCTGTCAGCATTTAAAAAGGCACTCGCATAATCGTCTTCAAAGATTTTCATGCAACTAGTAGCTGAACGGGGTTCAAAAATAGCAATCAGTTTTTTATCTGGGTACTTTTGTTTGGCAGCTAGTATAGTTTCTCTTACAGCGGTTGGGTGATGAGCAAAGTCGTCTATGGCCACTAAAGAATTTTTATTGTAAATTTCTTCTAAGCGCCGTTTTACGCCCAAAAAAGTTTTAAAGCCCTCACAAATCTCTTGGTGAGTTAATAAAAAGCTATGAGCCATGGCATAAACGCCCAAAGCGTTCATGAGATTATGCTTACCATAAAGTGGTATAAAAACTTCACCTAAATTTTCTTCTTTAAAAAATACGTTAAATTTTAGGCCATTATTATCAAAAATAGTACTTTTTGCCCTAAAATCACCTGTTTCTCCATAAGTATAAATTTTAGCTTTTGTATGAGATAAACTTATTGCTGTTTTAATATTTTTACATTCACTATTAGCAATAATAATATCATTATTTGTCATAGTTTTTAATAGATTAGAAAAAGCATTAATTACAGCATCCAAATCTTTATAAATATCTGCGTGATCAAACTCTATAGAAGTTAATAATAAAATATTTGGTTTATAGTGCATAAACTTAGGCTGTTTATCAAAATAGGCTGTATCATATTCATCGCCTTCTATGACGAAAGGACCATTATCTAGCGGTGCCAAGAAACCGCCATTAAAGTTTTTTAAAATGCCGCCTATTAAAAAGCCTGGTTTTTTTTTAGCACTAAATAACGTATGAGCCAACAAAGAAGAGCTGGTAGTTTTACCGTGGGTGCCGCTTATAACTAAAGACTTACGATTTGACAAAAAATATTTATTTAAAAAGCTTGGAAAAGATTCATAATTAAGCTCTAAACGCTGCATTTCTAAACTTTCTGGATTATCTCTTCTGATAACATTACCAACTATTACTAAATCAGGCTTAGGATGAAGATTTTTTTGGTCATAAGGAGTTTGGTAATCAATATTCAAACTAGCCAGCTTTTCTTTCATGGGTGAATAAACATTATTGTCTGAACCACGAACATTAAAACCCGCACTTTTTAAAAGCCCAGCCAAAGATCCCATGGCTGTACCGCCAATTCCCATAAAATAAATGTCTTTTACTTTTTGTTCAAACATGCGTATCCTTTAATAGCTGCCTATAAAGACAGACTTGACCTTGCTTACATATGTACGTATAGACTTTTTTGTAATTAGATTAAAGTCTTTTTAAGGAAATTAAATCATGGGATTTTTTTCAAAAATTTTTGGTACCAAAAATGACCGCGAAATCAAAGGGATGTATCCTACTATCCAGGCTATTAATAGCTTAGAAAGCTTTACTAAAAGCTTAAGCGACCAGCAGTTATTAGAAAAAATTCAGACTTATAAAACAAATATTACCAAAAGCGTTATTGAATTAGAAAATAAAAATTTTAACGCTAAAAAAGAAGATTATAATAAAATTTTTGACCCCCTGCTCCCAGAAGTGTTTGCTATTGTAAGAGAAGCCTCTGTGAGAGTTTTAGGCATGAGACATTACGATGTTCAGCTTATTGGGGGCCTAGCTTTGCATAGTGGCCGCATAGCGGAAATGAAAACTGGTGAGGGTAAAACCCTTATGGCAACATTAGCGTTAATTCTTAACTCATTGGCATCAAAAGGTGCTCACTTAGTTACTGTCAATGATTATTTAGCCTCAAGAGATGCTGAATGGATGGGCAGAATCTATCGGTTTTTAGGTCTAAAAGTAGGGGTAATTTTACCAAATGGCAGCCAACGAGTAAAAAAAGAAGCCTACTTAGCAGATATTACCTATGGTCAAAATAATGAATTTGGTTTTGATTATTTGCGCGATAACATGAAGTTTGACCTTAATGACTACGTGCAAAGAGACCATTTTTTTGCAGTAGTAGACGAAGTAGACTCTATTTTAATTGATGAAGCCAGAACACCCCTGATAATAAGTGGGCCCTCAGAGCAAAGTACAGATACTTACAAAGTAACTAATCAAATAGTTCCCTCATTAATAAAAGATGTAGACTATAGCATTGATGAAAAATCTCGCGCAGCCATGCTCACTGAATCTGGCATTGAAAAAATTGAGCAGGCATTAAGTATTAAAAATCTTTATGAACCAGCAAACATAGAATATCTGCACCATATAAACCAATGTTTACGAGCCCATGCTTTATTTAAAAGAGATGTGGATTATGTAATAGAAAAAGGCGAAGTAATTATTGTTGATGAACATACTGGGCGCTTAATGCATGGTAGACGCTGGTCTGATGGCTTACACCAAGCTATTGAAGCCAAAGAAAATGTTAGAGTAGAAGAAGAAAATCAAACTTTGGCCACTATTACATTTCAAAATTATTTTAGAATGTATAAAAAATTATCAGGGATGACAGGTACTGCTGATACAGAAGCCGAAGAATTTGCAAAAATTTATGATTTAGATGTTTTAGTAATTCCTACTAATAAACCTATTATACGAAAAGATGAGCAAGATTTAATTTATAAAACCGAACAAGAAAAATTTGAAGCGGTAGCGCAAGATATTAAAGACTCCTACGATAATCATCAACCCGTATTAGTTGGTACAGTTTCTGTGGAAAAATCTGAACTTTTATCCAGATGGCTAAAAAAACTTAACGTACCATTTAATGTTTTAAATGCTAAAAAACATAGAGACGAAGCGGCCATTATTGCACAAGCTGGACGTTTGGGAGCTATTACTATTGCTACCAACATGGCTGGTCGTGGTACTGATATTATTCTAGGTGGAGACGCCGAATTTATGGCTCGCAGTGCGGTGGCACAAAAAATGCAACAAACTAGCGAACAAATAGCTCAATTTGGTTTCTTAACAGGCAGACCTGATTTAATAAATACTACTAAACTGGCTGAACGGGACCAAAACGAAGCTGTGTATTATGCTGAGCTCAATGAACAAGTAGAAAATCTTTTAAAAGAAGGCAAAGATCCAAAAGCTGAAGGGCTACCAAGCTCACTAGAAGAAGCAAGGGCGTTAATATTTAATCAGCGCAAAGCTTTTTATGATGCAGCTGTGGAAATGTATGCGCAAGAACTTCCTAAAGCGCAAGCTATTTGTCAAAAAGAAAAAGTTCAAGTTTTTGAGGCTGGCGGCTTAAGAATTATCGGCACAGAACGTCATGAGTCAAGGCGAATAGATAATCAGCTGCGCGGTAGAGCTGGAAGACAAGGTGATAAAGGTTCAAGCTTATTTTATTTATCGCTGCAAGATGATTTAATGCGCATATTTGGTTCTGATCGCATGATTAGCATGATGGAAAAACTAGGAATGAAAGATGGAGAGCCCATTGAGCATCCCTGGGTGAGTAAATCTATTGCTAATGCTCAAAAACGCGTGGAAGGCTTTCATTTTGATTCAAGAAAGCAACTCATTGAGTATGATGACGTAATGAATCAGCAACGAAGCAGCATTTATAAGCTTAGAAAAAAAGTCTTAGCCAAAGACGGCATAAAAGAATTAATTTTTGATTTACTTGAGCGGGCCATAGTTAATATGGTTATCATTGCTGCTCCTGATAAATCAAACATCAACGAATGGAAGATTGAGCAGCTAGAAAAAGATATCGAAAATCTTTTAGGTATCAAAATTAGCCTAGAAAATTTTAACGGCACTAATCGCGAGCTCATGGATTTTATTTTTGAAAAAATTAGCTCTTATTATAACGATAAAGAACAAAGAGTAGGCAGCGAAACCTTAAGAAAAATTGAGCATTTTATTTATTTGCAAACCATTGATAAAAGATGGAAAGACCATTTACAAGCAATGGATCACCTACGAGAAGGCATACACTTTAGGGGATATGCTCAAAAAGATCCTAAACAAGAATACAAAAAAGAAGGTTTATATTTATTTCAAAATATGATGTCCTTTATCAGAGATGAAGTTTTAGAAAAAGTTTTCAAAGTTGAAATCAAACAAAATTCCCCACAAGAACTTGAAGATGATTTAGGCGAGTTGGAACTAAGGCAAAAACAAGCGGCTTTATTATTAGCAAAAACTCAAAAATTACAAAAGGCTCAGCTAAATAATTCTAATTCTTCAACATCTTTACCAAGCGATGAACCAAAACTTAATCGTCAGCAAAGAAGAATAATGAAAAAAATTAACAAAAAAGAGTAAGTTTAAAATGTTAACTGATATCTGCAACCTGCTCCCTCACCATAAGATTGTATGAAATCATTTTCCTTGAGCTGTTTTAAAACATTCGCAATTGTTCGACGTGGTAGATTAGTCATTTCTACTATTTGACGATTGGTAAGTTTGATTTCCGGATGTTCATTAAAACAGTTTAAAACTTTGTTGGCACTTTCTGAAAGATTTTTTTTGGCTTGATATTTTTTTCGATAATGTCCAATATCAGCCAATGAATCCCTTAAAACCTTTAACATAAAGCTGCAAAAATATTCAATATGATATTCTTTAGCATCCTCAACATAAACCCCCTTAGAACAGCGATTAAGAGTAAAGTAGTATTCTTCTTTTCTTTTTTCGATGTACCTATCTATAGCAAGAAGAGAAGCCACAGTTTTGATAGCTATATTAGACGATTGAAGCAAACCAAGTAAAAATAATCCTCGCCCTAATCGGCCATTACCATCTTGAAACGGATGAATAGCTAAAAACCTAAATACGAATTCACAAACCCTTAAAAAAGTTTGGTCATTATCGGTAATAGACTGATTATACCAACTTACTAAATCATTCATAGCTGCTGATGTTATAGGACCAGCTTGCGCTGTTTTAAAAACAACTCTGCTAGATTTAGTAATATGGTTGGTTTCAACCACAAAATTTGGCTGCTCTTTATATTGACCAATAACATGTGCTCCTTGATAAGGTGACATTAATTCATAATGTAAACCTCTGATATCTGCTTCCTTAAGGGGTATCATCTCTTCGTGACAATTTAGTATCAACAGCATCATATTACGGCAGCCAGCTACTTCTTCTATACTTCGCTCACGATCTTTAGAAAGTTTGTTTTCAATAAGCTGCTTATTTTCAATAAAAGAACTAATTTTGCTATCTTCAGATAACACCGTATCCAGCCAATCAACTTCTGAATCCGTAAGAAGAGCATTTTCTATTCTAGTGGAGGCGCCTATTGAGCTTATACGAGCGTACCTTTGTATAGAAAAAAGTTCGTTACTATCATATTGGCTCACTTCTGCATAAGCATTGATAAACGCATTTTCAAGATCAAGAATGGATCTAGAAAGGTTTTTATTTATATTAAATGATATCATAGAGCCGATTGTACCATAATGAGCAATAATGAGCAATAAAAAAGTTAATAGCATTGCTCAATATGGTTCCATAAGCTATTGGTTACCGGCTTAACTCATTGATCTATCTAGAACAAACTTGCAATAAGCTTAAAACTTTCTTTAGCATTACTTGCGCTTAAGCAAAACTAAGGTAGGCTTAATGATTACCTATGGATAAACTATCACCTCAAAAAGTATTAGAACTAAATAATCTAAAGCCTAAAAAGTCTTTTGGGCAAAATTTTATGATGGATCAAAATATTAACGCTAAAATTGCTCAAGAAGTTTTAAACTTAAATCCCCAAAAAAAGCTTACTGTTGTTGAATTTGGAGCAGGTACAGGGTCTTTAACCAAGCACTTACTAACTACCACTCATACGCTTTATGCTGTGGAGCGTGACAGAGATTTAGTTCCTGTATTAAAAAATACTTTTGAAGATGCTATAAAGAATAATAATTTAAAATTACTAGAAGAAGATGCTAAGCAGTTTGATTTGCACGCAATTTTTGCAACAGAAAACCCTGGTATTTTAGTAGGCAATCTGCCCTACCACCTGACCAGCTCTTTTATGCTCATGGCCATTAAAAATAATGAGATTATCAAGGGCGCAGTGTTTTTAATACAAAAAGAAGTGGGCACTCGCTTAAGTGCATCAGCTAATAACAAAGATTATGGCTTTTTAAGCGTAGTTTTACAGTTAGGCTTTCAGGTGGACGTAGCCTTTGATGTATCTAAAAACTGTTTTTGGCCAGTGCCAAAAGTAGAGTCTTGCGTGCTTACTCTTAGCCGCAAAGCCAATTTTAACAATAATATTAAAGACTTAGAAGGCTTTATTGACTTTGTAAAAGTGATTTTCCAACAAAGAAGAAAAAAAATATCTACTATTTTAGGCAAAAAAATAGATCTGGCTACTTTAAAAACTTACGTAAACCCAAGTAGTAGACCAGAAAATTTATCAACACAAGATTTTATTAATTTATATACTGCTTTTAATAAATAAATTATTACATATAAATTACTATGAAAAATACATTATTAATCAGTTTTTTTTGTTGTAATTTCAGCAATGCTATAAGCGTAATAACACTAGATAAAGATAAAAAAGAAGTTACACTTGAACTTAACTTATCTGGCTTTAGTAATGTTAGAATTGGATATATTAAAACGAATATTCTCCCTAAATATATAGCTAATCTTGATACAAAAAATTTTGTTGCCTTAAGAGATAGCAAGGAGCTAAGCGATGATGATTTCGCTACGAGCGACATAAAATTAATTGAAAAAGTAAAAAAACCAGTTACTGATGATTATATAAGATTATTAGCTGATTTATTAGATGACAACGTAACTATTTTAGAGAGAAAAATTATAGAAAAAATTCACAATATTAACGGTATAAAAGATGAAAAAATTAAACTAATTGAACTTATTATGGGCCAACCAAAAGAATTTAGAGATCTTTTATATAAATTAATAAGCAAATTTATTAACGACCCCAGCACTATTTCAGAGTGGTCAATTTATAAAGAACTTTCAAGTGGCGATAAAAAGACTATTTTTGAAAGTTTAATAAATATAATAATCCAATTAAAATAGTTTAAAAACTTTAGCTCTAGCTATAATTTTTTATAAAGATAGTTCTTCCATATTTGCTATATCTGCAAGCTCTTCAGGGCGAGAACCTTGGGATTGATTGGCAAAAACATTAACATTAGGTCGAGGAAGATTAGGGTTATCTAGGTTATTATCTACAACATTCACTGCTCTATAACTAATAGTAAAAGAGATTTCACAATCATCTTCATCTTTTTCACTTTCGTAGTCATCATCGTAACAGTCTTCTTCTTTTTGAACATAATTTTCTGGGATATACGCAAATACTGAAAAACTATTTAACATTAGAAAAAACATAACTAAATTTACTTTATTCATTTAAAACTCCTATTAAAATTAATAATAATATTTTATTTATACGAAAATTAAAAAAAATAAACAATAAAAAAATTAATCATAAAACTTCCTATTAAAGAATAATAAAACCAATATGTTACAGAAATTTTTCATAAGCTCTCTTCAAATAATTATTCATACAGCTATAAGAACACACAACCTTGAGGTGTTATTTTGGAAACGACAAATACGTGGCGTCATTGCGGATCTTGTAAAAAACCCATCACTTTAAATAGCAAATACTTAGCTTGCACTATCTCTACCTGCAACAAAACTGTTTATTGTAGCATGCCTTGCTTTGATATGCATGTACCTGTTTTTAGACATAAAGACGCTTGGGCAGAAGAGCGATTTTCACCCAAAACTTTAGAACCTTTAAGCAATAAAAGCAGCTCTTTAACAACTACTTCAAGCAAAAATAATGATGTCTTAATAATTGCCTCTAAATTAAAAGACTATATTAAAAATAAAGCTGACATGAATACTTCAGCCAATGTTATGGATAGGCTATCTGATATAGTGCGCAGGCACTGTGATAACGCCATCAACAAAGCTAGGCAAGATGGCAGAAAAACTGTCATGGATCGAGATTTTTTAATATAACTAGCTATAAAACAACTATTTTTTAATAGCTCTATTTTGGCTTGCATGTTTCATTTATTGCTTTATAATAGCGTTTGGATTTGCACAGTGCTTACACTTTAACCCTAAAAAAAGTTATGAAAGCACTTTTTATTTATTCTTTATTTTTAAATAACAAATCTGAAATAACTTTTTCGCACTAGTATATAAATAATCTGGTGTAGTGTAGGTCACTAATGAATCAAAAAAATGCTTTTTCCTCAATGCTCATATCTGATGGCATGAAAACAACTATTGCAAACGTTGGCTATACCGATGCCACAGCTATTCAAACTGAATCAATTCCTCATTTATTATCTGGTAGAGATTTCATTGGACAAGCACAAACAGGAACCGGTAAAACTGCTGCTTTTGGTATCCCTGTAATAGAAATGGTGGATGATGCAGCAAATCATCCTCAAGCATTGCTTGTATGCCCCACCAGAGAGCTTTGTTTGCAAGTAACTGCTGAACTGGTAAAGCTTTCTGCTCACAAACATAATTTAAACCTAGTAGCCATTTATGGTGGGCAAGGCATAGAAAAACAACTAAGAGATTTACGTGTTAATAAGCCACAAATAATTGTAGCTACTCCTGGCAGACTTTTTGATCACTTGCGTCGTAAAAGTATTGAGTTAAGCAAAGTTTCTATGATTATTCTTGATGAAGCTGACAAAATGCTTGATATGGGTTTTAGACCTGAAATAGAAGAAATTTTTACTCTTTTGCCTCAAGAAAATCAAAGAATATTCTTCTCAGCAACTATGCCTAAGGCCATAAAAGACTTGGCATGTACTTATTTAAGAAATCCTATTTTGGTAAAAGCTGAAAGCAAAAGCTTAACTGCTACTAAAATAGAGCAAACCTATTTGAAAATCAGACCAAGAGACAAAACTGAGCTTTTGTGTCGTATTCTTGATCATAAAGATCCTAAACTTGCTGTGGTATTTTGTAATGCCAAAAGTACTGCTGATGAAATCGTAGAAGAAATAAAATATCGTGGTTTTGATGCTGGCGTATTACATGGTGACTTAAGCCAAAATGCACGTGATAAAGTTATGGATAAATTTCGCTCTGAATCCATAAGAGTTTTAGTAGCTACCGATATTGCTTCCAGAGGAATAGACGTTGATGGAGTAGAACTGGTTATAAACTACCACTTGCCTCAAGATCCTGAAGATTATGTTCACCGTATTGGTAGAACAGGTAGAGCTGGAAGATTTGGACAAGCTATTTCTTTGGTTGAACCAAGAGATAACTCTCGTCTAAGAAAAATTATGTCAGTGGTTAAAGTAGAAATAAAAGAACAAGCTCCTCCAAGCTTAAACGATATTAAGCTTGCAAAAATAAGTAATTTGTTCGCTAAAGTAAAAAAAGCTATTGATGATAATAAAATCAGCCAATATCAAGACTACATAAAAAATAACGATATGGACCTTAAAGATTTTGCAGCAGGTATGGTCCATTTAAGCCTAGAAAAAACTTTGTCTAATAATAAAGAAATAGATTCTTGCGCTAATGACTTTGATAAAGCTTTTTCTGCAAATAAAAGAGGCTACTCAAGATCTGACTCCAGAGGGGGTTTTTCTGATCGACGTGGTGGCGAGCGTGGCGGTGATCGAGATAGAGGTGGCGATAGAGGCTACTTCAACAGAGGCGGCGACAGGGATAGAAATAGAAGTGACTCCAGAGGCGATAGCCGTGGTGGTGATAGAAGATTTGGGCGAGGCTTTGGTGGCGCTGATATGGGCAACACAAAACCAGCACCAAGCTTTAAAAGAGATGGCGATTACAACAGGGCTTCTGCCTCACCAAATACTAGATCATCTGATAGACCAGGTTCTTATGCACCCAGAAGTGAATCTAAAAGACCAAGCTTTAACAGTGATAAAAAACCCAATAGTTTTAAAAAGCCTTCTAGATATTAATAGCTAGATGCTAAAACTAAAAACGCCAGGCTATATTTACCTGGCTTTTTTTATATCAATCCCACTTTTATTCTAACACCTCATAATGAGCAAGTTTTTCTAGATTATGAGGCATAAGTAAAAACTGTAAAAAATAAAATATGTGATTTTTTTCTGATTCTGACAAAAAATCCCAATAAAATTTTTTGCTTTGTTCATCATAAAGCTCTAGGCAATTAATAAATTGTTTTAGTTCTTTATTTGTTAGTTTTTTTAATGATAAAAATATTTTTTTAAATTTAATTTCTTTTATAATTTTGTCAGCACTACTTAACAATAATTCTGTATGATAAAAATTTAATGTTTTTAATCTATTAGAAAATTTTAAGAATGCTGTTTCTAAGCTTTGTTCTTGGTCTGCAGCATAAATAATAAAAGCTGCTAAAATATAATCTTGCCTAATGGCTGGATTAATTAAATAGTTAAAAATTATTTTTTGCCAATTTAAACAAATATCTACTTTATCTAAAATAGATAATTCCTCTGCATATGAAAATTCTATTTCATCGTAATTTGGGCAATAAACGCCTTTGATTTCATCATGATTACAATATAAATTTATTGAAGCAAGCAAAGCCATAAAAATAACTTTCATAATAATTTTCCTGCTATTTCAAAGAGTACACTAATACTAAATAGTAAAATTAGAACAGGATTGGCTTAATAACCTACTGTTTATTTTATGAAAGAAATTCGTATTATTGGAGCCGGTCTGTGCGGCTTGCTTTGCGCTATTAAATTAGCTAACAAAGGTTATTTAGTAAGTATTTATGAGCAAAAAAGCTTAGAAGATATTTTAAATTACCAAAAAGCAACACATAAAAAATCTGGTCGATCCATGAGCATGGATTTATCTGCCCGGGGCCTTCTTGCGCTAAAAGATCTTAATCTTTTAGAAAAACTTCTTCCTGTATCTGTAATGATGAAAAACAAAATCTTTCATCATCAAGATAGTTCAGTAGATATAGTCCCTTATGGCAAAAATCATAATGAGCATATTTTAACTGTCTCACGCAACCAATTATTTGAAATTTTATATAAAAAAGCTGTTTTATATAACAATATTAAAATTAATTTTTTATCTAAATTAACTACTATAAACAGGTTAGAAAATAATATTATTATAGGAGCTGATGGTGTTAATTCCCAAGTTAGAGAATTAATTTTTAAAAATACCAGCCAAAAAACTTCTTTTTCAAAATGCTATAAAGAACTTAGTATTAGCGTCCCTAATAATCTTCATATAAACGCCATGCATATTTGGCCTAGAAACGGTTTTATGTTAGTAGCTCAACCAAATTTTGATGGGACTTTTACTTCAGCTTTAATTACAGAAAAAAATATGACTATAAGTAATATTCAAAATTTTTTCAAAGAATATTTTTTTGATATTTACCAATCTATGCCAAATTTAATACAAGAATTTACTAATAATAAAATCAGCGAATTTAATATAGTAAACTGCGATAAAATTATATCTAATAATATATTACTTATTGGTGATGCAGCTCATGCTATGGTTCCTTTTTTAGGACAAGGAGTAAACTGCTCATTTGAAGATTGTAGCGTATTACTAGAATGTCTTGATAAGTGTGAGCATGAGTGGCCAAAAGCTATAAATTTATATGAAGAAAAAAGGTTAAAAAATATACAAGCTATCAATACATTATCTCTAGAAAATTATCCAGAGTTATTAGTTGATGCTGATATTAAAAAGTGTATTTTAGAAAAGCAATTGGATATTTATTTAATGAAAAAATATCCACAAAAATATTTAAGTTTTCATAATTTAATTTGCTTTAATCACACTGAATATAAAAAAGTTTTAGCTATTAAAAATATACAAACTAATTTAATTAAAAACTTAAGCAAAAATATTTATAATCTAGCTGACTTAAAAGAACATACAATACATCAAGAATTTATGAACTATGAAGAAATTATTAAAAAGATGGCTTTTTAATGGTTTAATCAAAATTTATTGGTCACAGCAACAATGCTGTCAGTATATAATTTTCTCAAATTTTCTACAGCAGCTACATCTGTTGCTTTTTCTAATAAATTATCAAGAATATCTTGTTTTGTTTCTATAGCTTTTTCAACAAGCTCTTTAAGAGTTTTAGCATCTTTAGCGTCATTTAGTTGGTTTCTCTTTTTTAAATCTACTATTTTTTCATTAGCTGCTGTCATTTGCTCATCAAAGTATGCCTTATTCGTTGTTTCTATAAATAATCTTACCTGATCTTTATTTAGTTTTAAAGTTGCAGCGGCAAGCTCTCCACCTGCAGCAGTTGCAGGTGCTATACATGCTGGCACTGCAATAATAGCTTTCTCTAGTTCATCTCTTTTAGTTATAAAATCAGCAAGAGCAATGGTGGCAACATCTACCAATAAATCTAAATCTTTAGCTTTTTTTTGTGCATTATTTATTTCAACATAGTTTGAGCAATTTTGATCAGTTTTATTTCTATAAATTACGACTTCCCTGGAGAAAGTAAGATAAGAGGCTATGATACTATTTAGGGATTCTGCGTCACGTAAAGCATTACCTAGTTCATCAGATTTAGTTTTGATCTTAGTTTTAGTGGAAGCTGTATTTCTTAATAAGCCATCAAGTTGATTAGCTAATTTAGTTATATTTTTTACATCATCGTTTCTTTTGTCTCTAAAAACGTCTAATAAGTCAGCAGAAAAGCGATCCAAAACTTTTTTTTGTGCCAAATCAAGATTAGTTTGTGCCACAGCTTTGATAGCAGCTAAATCATCATTATTATTGTTATTATTATTTTGTTCAGCTGGATCCGTGTTATTTGCAGCCGGTTTATTGCCACAAGCTAGAGTAAAAGCCAATAAAGAGAGTAAAGTTAATAATTTTATATTTTTCATGGGTTTATTCACCAATTATCAAGTATTTATAGCTATATATATATATTATTATATAGAGATTGAAAAATAAGTGCGCAAGTAGGCATGATAAATTTTTTTAAATAATATAAAATAGATTAAAATTAGCATAACATTTTAAGATACTTACACGATTAATTAACGAAAAAATTCGATCACTATTAATCTATACCCCTGCTTGACTATTTTTTTTAAAAAATTAAAAAATATTAAAATTTTTCTAGGAGATAAAAATGTTTAAAAATATTATTTTTTTTGCCTTGCTTAGCTGTATTCAGCATAATCTTTTTGCTGCAGATATAAATAAACAGTTATATACTATTTGTGAAAAAACTTATGATTATGAAGAAGCGGTTACAAAAAATCTTTCAAGGGAAGAATTTCAAGTTCAGACAACTCATGCCGTAAAACGTCTCTTGAACTTCAAAGCAGATCCCAATTGGTCTGCTAAAAAAGATAATGGATTTACTGCACTTTTGTGGACCTGTCGCAATGGACATACAGAGGCAGCAAAAGAACTGTTAGCTAATAATGCCAATATAGAAGCCACCCTAACGAATGAAGGCTACAGTCCTCTTCATTTGGCATGCTGTCATAAGAAAAGAGATATTATAAAACTTCTCATAGAGAATAAAGCAGATATTTATAAACGTGACAAAAAAGGCAGACTTCCCATTGAATTACTCTGCGATGGAAATTTTAATGCTGAAATACATGGAGATCTTGTTCAATTACTACAGAATGAATAAAAACTAGGACGCTGGCTTTGTATAAATAAGATGCTTGTATTGATCTGGAATACGTATGGTCATTGTTATAGAATTTTGTGCTTGGCCATTAATAAATGTTTGACCGTTAATATTAGCTACTAATACCTGCTTGCAGGTTATTTTTACTTTGCTACTTTTTAATAGGTTCTTAGAGTGAATAACCCAACGATTCCTGCGCTTTGGATGTGGCTCTACCCATACCTTAATACAATGATTGCCATGTGTTTCAAAGCTAATGTGAATTTTTTCGTCCACTGATGATTCTATATTAACTTGTCCTTTGAATTTTTTAATATTAATTCCTTTGAGCAAAGGATCCATATCAAGGTTTGTAATAATAAAAGGCTTATTTGGCATTACAAGACTTGAAAGACCTGCTTTGGGAAGCGGATTGGCCCATATAATTCCTGAACAAAAAAACAATAAGCATAAGAGGCTTTTTTTAGCTAATTTCACAGCATGTGCTCCTTAAATTAAGCAATATGTTCAAACAGCCTTTTGATTCTGCTTATTATTCCTTCGCTATACTCAAGAAAAAGAATAAATAATTCAAAAAAAAAGTTCTTTTTCACCCTAGTGTAAAGGAGCCTTTGTGTGAAATTTCTTTATTTAATTATTACTATTTTTTTTATAGCCCAAACAACGTATGCAGGACTAAACTTAGCTCAAAATACTTTACTTGAAGCAATAAAAAATAATGACTCACTGCAAGCGCAAGCTTTGATTATTGCTAAAAAAATTTATACTACAGAAATTAAAAATTTTGATTTTTTTAATAAACAAAAAAAAACACCCTTAATTTTAGCCATTGAAAATAATAATCCTGAAATAGTAAAGGCTTTGCTTAATGCAAATGCTAATCCCAATTTTAATCCAAATATTTTGCCTCTTTCTTTGGCCTTAGAATATGAATATTATGAAATAGCAAATATGCTTTTAAATAACAAAAATTTTGATATTTCAACTAAAGACTATTTTGGTGTCTCTGTATTTCAATATCTCACTAACACTAAAAAATGGTTACCATTATGCCATCTTTATTTATGTTATTTTAATGAAAATAATAAATTTTATAAAGCTTGTGATAGCAATATTATTAATACAAAAATTGACTCAATATATTTAGATGCCTTAAAAAATAATTCAAAAGAAACTAAAGATATTAAAGCTGCTTGGCAAGCAAAAATTCAAGCATTATTTTTTATTAACAAGAAAAATTATAAAAATTCAAATAATCAGTTTTTAAATATACTTTATTTTATTATAAAAAATGACTCAGTTAAAATGCTAAAAATTTATAAAAAAATTTTTGAAGAACATTTTGAAAATATTAAAATAAATTCTTTACCACTACTTCATAAAGCAACAATATATAATAAAATTAATATAATAAAATACATACTTGAAGATATAAAAGTATTACCAGATGAAGAACGTGACCGCCAAGGAAGAACTGCATTTTTTAGAGCAGTTATAGAAAAAAAATATCAAATTGCTTTCTTGCTTTTTTCCCATGGTGCTTCCTTTAAAAAAAAGGATAAATATGGAAGAGATATAAAAACTGCTAGTATTGTAAATTATAACTCTCAGCAATTTATAGAACTGTTAGAACAAGTATCAAGTTTCAATGGCACAGATGAAGAAATGAATAATATTATTATGTTTTTGAATAATATACCGTGGTCTGTTGATAATGACCAAACCTGGATGAGCCTTAATCTTAAAAATATGTTTATTAAGCATCTTCAAAAAATTAAAAAAAAGAAAGATTTATTGGCTTTTGCGCAAGAACAAACAAAGGAAGAGTTTCTGGTAAAATGCCTTATTTGTGAGGAAACATGCAATGTATCTTACATAAGTGGCCCTGCTCTTTGTCAGTGCTTTATTTGCCCTGATTGCACCATAAGATTTATAAATAGCGGACTACAAAATGCTAGAACAAAAGATTTTATATGCCCTAATAGCCAATGCAATCATAAAGTTAAAATTGACTATCTGCAAAAAAATGGTGTTAGCGAAGAGCAACTGCAACAATATGCCCTTCATATGCATCTAAGATTATCTCAATATACGCTGCCTTGCCCTACACCAGACTGCATTGGGGGAGTAAAAGAATCACAAAGCTTAACACAAAATACAAAAAATTATTTGGGGTATGATTGCAAATATTGTGACTTTGATGGCTGTATTCGATGTCAAAATGCTCATCATGCAGGCCAATGTGAACAAATAATTGATGAAGATAACACTATTTTTTTGAATTCTTTGAAAAAAAATGGCATTAGAAATTGCCCTGGCTGCAATGTAGCAATACAAAAAAATGAAGGGTGTAGTAAAATGGTGTGTTTTAAGTGCCAAACAAGCTTTAGCTGGTATCCTTAAAAATTTTTATTTTTAAACTTAAAAAATGCACATAGTACAATATACATAGCCAAGCCAATCAAAAAAATAGCTATTATACCGTTCAGAGCACCCATAGAGAAGTCATTATGCCTATAAAGATTTTCAAAAGCTATTTCGCATAAAGCCCAAAGAGTAATGATTAACACAAAAAGCATCGGCATAAGAGTAAAAGCAATAGATTTTTTAGACTGATACAGCCAAATAGTTATACAAAGCAAAGTAAGGGCAGCTAATAATTGATTTGAAGCACCAAATAAGGTCCAAAACTCTAGGTAACTTCCCTCTTTTGCTAATACAATAAAAATAAGAGGAGGGAGTAAGGTTATTATGGTTGTAACTAAAGCACTTGTTTTATGTTTCCAATGAAAAAGCTCTTGTAATAAGTAACGACCAAGGCGAGTGGCCACATCAAGAGTATCAAAAACAAAAGTAGAAAATGCCATGGCGCCAAAAGTTATTGCTAAATGAATATATTCTTTGCCTATTAATAAGCTTAAAAATTCACCTATACCTTTGCCATATATAGCTGCTGGTTTCAGACCATTTATTTCTTGAGGTGCCCAAATCATCACTGTGCTCAAAGCAATAACCGCAACAAAAGCCTCACATAACATGGCTCCATAACCAACAGCTTGTGTGTGAGTTTCTCGATCTATTTGTTTGACAGTGGTTCCAGAACAAACAAGGCCGTGAAAACCAGAACATGCACCACAGGCAATACTCACAAATAAAAAGGGAAACATGGAACCGCTAAAATTACCCGTTTCAAAACCTTTGAATGCTTCTTGTTTAATTTCAAAATTACCAAAAAATAAACCGATTACACCAATAATAAGTACAGCATAAAGAAAAAATCCACCCAAATAACCCCGAGGCTGCAATAAAAGCCATACGGGCATAAGTGAAGCTAAAAAACAATAAAATAAAATAAATAAGCACCAAGATTTCACATCAAAAATTAGAAAATTAGATAATTCAGTGCCCAAATATACTGCCAAAAAAGTTAAAGGCACAAAAATAATAGTGCTTAGCCATAAAGGTGGTTTAATAAAATAATTCAATAAACCCATGAGCAAAGATAACAAAAGATACATTATTGCAGCAGCCGCCACTGCACCTCCTGGATTAAACCAAAGGTGGCTGGCTGATAATTCTTCACTAATACCCACAAAGCTTGAGGCCGTAATCTCAGTAAATGCTACAATTACATAGATAAGCGCCAACCACATAAAAATCATCATAGCGATGCCTGCATGAGTACCTAAGCGCTGTTTAGTCACTTGCGCTATGGATACACCGCCATGCTTCATTGATAGTACCAAACTTGAAAAATCATGTACTGCTCCTATTAAAACAACACCTAAGGCTATCCACACCAAACAAGGTAGCCAGCCCCATAAAAGGCAGGCAATAATAGGACCAGCGATGGGCCCTGCAGCTGAAATAGCAGAAAAATGCTGAGAAAATAAATAAAATTTAGAAGTGGGTATAAAATCAATACCGTCATTATATTCATGGGATGGTGTTGGGCAATTATCATCTAAAGAAAATTTCTTACGAATATAAGTTCCATAGAGGCCATAAGCACTAAACAATATAAAAAAGAATAACAAACCAATAATTGCCAATTTCATATATCCTCAAGCTCACGTTTTAGCGTGAGTTCGACATGCTGATTCCTACGTACCGTGACTAGTTCACGGTATCCAGAAAATTAATTTCTACAATTGTAAAGATTAATTGTCTGGATGCCTCGCACAAGGCGTGGCACGTAGAAACGGGCTGAAAACATAACTCGAACATCTTGGCCTATTCAAAACTTGTATATCAGGTTTTTTTACGTCGAACTCACGTTGTTTTAGCTTGAAACCTTATACACCAAAAGATTATTCTATTTAGAATCACATCGCCCTGCTATAGGCAAAAAATTTGTATTTCAGTAATTGCAAATAAATAAATACTTTTCACTGATATTTTATTTCAAAATATTGCGGAATACCTCTTTTATTTTTTTATTAGTAATATACAAATTTTCCTTAAAGATGAACAAGTAAATTTTTATATTTATTGAGGAGATAATCATGTTTAATTTTTCAAGAAGTATAGTTTTGGTAATATTTTTTTTAAGCTTAAATAGTTTTGCTGTAAAGCTAACTAATATCCTATTAGTAGGAAATCCAGGAGTAGGTAAAAGCAGTATAATTAACGCGTTAGTAGGCGAAAAAATTGCAGTAGCTGGATTTAGTGCAGGCAAGGGCCTCACAACTTTTTTTAAACCTTATCCTAAAGACGACAAAGTTTTTATGGATACCCCTGGGTTAGCTGATACACGTAAACGACAAGAAGCTGGCGAGGAAATAGGAAAAGCTTTAAAACAAGGAGGAGATTATAGAATTTTTTTTGTGGTCAAATTAGACGGGGGTAGAGTAAGGTCAGATGATGTTGCTACTATTACTACAGTAATGGATGCCATTGATATTGAGAATAAACAGTTTAATATTATTATTAATCAAGTTACAAAAGAAGATAAAATAGATTTTGCAAAAAATGTTTTATCACCTGCTCTTGCATTAGAAGAGTTAAATAGTGGTAAATATAAAACTGATCGAGTTTATTTTCTGGATTATGATAAACACTATCGAAGAGAAAATAAGAATTTGCTAACTATTGATGCGGGTTTTTATGCTTTTATTAATGATAGTAGTTATGAAATTTCCATTGTAGATCCAGAAAATGAGATAAAACCGATAAACACTAATACATTTGAAGAACTGCAGGAAGAATATAGTGAAAACGTTAACAAGCTTCATGAAGAGCTAAAAAATAGTGAAAAAAAGCAAAAAGAATTATCTGAAAATTTGAAAAAAGTTGCCGAAGAAATGTCTAAAACAGCAGAAAATTATGAGAAAAAGCTTAAAGAGAGTGAGGCAAAAGCTCAAGCCAAGATTGATGAAATAAACAAAAAATCTGAAATAGAAAAAGAAGAAATGAAAGCTTCTTTAAAACGAGAACAAGAAGAAGAAGCTAAAAAATCAAAAGAACGTCTGGATAATTTTAAAAAAGAAATGGAGGGAAAAAATAAAGAGGCTCAAGAAAAACTAAAAAAAGAGTTTGCAGAGAAAGAAGCTGCACAAAACAAAAAAAATGAAGAAAATGAAGAAAAACACAAAGCAGAATTAAAGCGTAAGAAGGAAAAACATAAAAAACTTTTAAAAGAACAACAAGAAAAATCTGACAGAGCTGTTGAGCAAATTAGATTACTCGCAACAATGCAGACTGCATCTGTGAGGGAAGTCCATCATTATCAGCCGGCTTCTAATAGTAATAGTAATAGCGATATTCTTTCTACTGTTGTTAATCATGCTGTTTCTTCTGTTATCTCCTCTCCTGTTGCAGCTATTGCTTCAGTTTCCGGCTGTACGATATTTTAAATTTTCATATATTAAGGATCATTTAAATGAAAAAAACTACTCTACATTTTCTGTATTTTATTAGTTGCTTCTTATATTTTTCAGGATGTAGAGTGGTTGAGGAAGATGGTTCTTCCAATAATAGTCAATACAAAAATGATATTCAAAGTTCTCCTCCAAAAAAGTCTGAAAAAGAAAAAGAGAATAAAAAGTCTGCTTTAACGAAGGACGAAACCCCTCCTATCTCTAAAAATAATACTGCTAATACTGAAGCAAAGGTTGAAGTAGCTAAAAAAAATGTTGATAAAAATACGTCTATAAAAGTAGAAGTTCCAAAAAAACCCGTAGCAACTAAGACTGCAAAAGTAGAAGTTAAAAAAGAAGGCGAGAATAATAAGCCTTTATCTAGTAAAATATCTGATAATAAACTTGCTGAGTCTTCACCAAAGGTTGAAATTCTTAACAAAGCCGTTACTGAAAGCTTACCTAAAGAGGTAGAAGTTCCAAAACCTTTAGAATGTAAGCATGTACAACAAGATGATGATAAAGAAGGCGAGAATAATAAGCCTCTGTCTAGTAAAACATCTAATAATAAACCTGCTGAAACTTCACCAAAGGTTGAAATTCTTAACAAAGCCGTTACTGAAAGCTTACCCAAAGAAGTTGCAAAGCCTTTAGAAAATAAGCACGTACAACAAGATGATGTTAAGGAAGACGATCCTAAAACTATTATTCTTAAAAATGATCATATTTCCATAAAAAGAATTGTTAAAAGTATTATTGATGAGAATATTATTTATGAAATTAAAAAATCTAGTCCTATTCCACTCTTTATTGATGATAAGGGCAATACCATACCTAATGGTGATATAGATAGTCTTACTAAAGAACAGATGATAACCACTTCGTATCTTTTACTTCCTAAAGAGGATTGGTTTGTTAAACATTATGAAGATAATCCTTTTGTGGGAATAGATGGTTTTACATTACCGCGCCCTAGCATAGCTGGGTTTGAAATGCAAAAAGTAGAAGAATCATCTGATGCTATACTGTATAAAAAACTTGAACTCATAGAACCGCCAACAGTAAGAGAAATTTTAAAGCTTGAGAAAAGTTTTAAAACTGCTTTTACTAATCAATTGGGAGAAGGAGGACAAGGATTGGTCTTTTTGCTTGCTTTTAATCATAAAGAATATGCTTTAAAACGACATAAACAGAGTGAAGCTGTTGACCAATGGTATCAATTGGAGCTTGTGCAATTTACTAATGCAGCAGTGAAACTATATGCTTCATTTATTTATAATAATGAATTTTATTATATTATGGAAAAGGGCAAAAGCCTTGATAAAATTATCGAGAACAACGAAAAGATTGATGAAAATATAATACTAGCTTCAACAAAAAAAATACAGCTTTTACATAAAACTTTTAAAGATTTTAATATAATTAATAATGATATCAAACCAGGTAATATGATCTTGGTGAATGGAAGGATAAAAATCATCGATCCATACAATTCCTACACAGACGTCTCCTATAAAGGATCGCCTCCTCAAAGAATGGTTAAAGTATTAGTAGAAAGCTATAAAGGACAATATTTTGTATTTGTTAAACATCTTTTAGAAGAATATTTTAAAAAAGATTGTCAAATGGATTTTTTTTCTAAAAAAGGAATTTCTCTATGCGAAGGCACTATAAGACACTGGTTACAAATGGTATGTAAAGAATTATCACTTGGCATAGATTGTTCTTTGATCACTAACTTTGAAGAGCTTTATGCAAATTTAACTCAAGAAGATTTTATACAACTATTTGATAAAACCAATTGCCCTCAAAAAATAAGCTCTTTTCTTCCACAACCTTATCCTCACCTACTAAAAAGAGATGAAATCCAGTGGTCATTTTATTTTAATAAGCTTGATGAATTGAAAGAACGTTTTTTAAGAAATTGTTCCAAATTAGATAGCACATTCTATAAATCGATAGCCGATAAATACCTACCTTATTTTTCCAAAAATAACGAAGAGTTAGTAGCTTTCAATATAAAGTTTGATGATGAAAACGACTCCAAATTTCAAGAATGGATAATAGATTTTTACACTCCCTATTTTAAAGATAGAGTGTGGAAAAATTTATTAGCTCTTTTTGGTGCCACTATTGATCCCTTTCCTGCTCTCATGAAAGAAAAATTAGAGTCAATGAATAGCGAGCTTTATAAAGAGCTTATAAAACTTTATAACCTTTAACGTTAAACCAAAAAATATTTTATATCTTTATTAATAGTAGTTATCTGTTCTAAAAACTCTTCTGTGGGATTTACTTTTTGCTCATCTGATAATTTTAGTTCAACCTTGAGTTCTTCTTCTAAACAAAACTCTAAAACTAATGACTTTTGGCCAATATAATTATGAGTTACATCACGAATTTTTGCTAAATCTTGTGAAGTAATAGTTTTGGGCAAAATTAATTTCACCAAACTTAAGCGTCCCAAACACACTTCAGAAAGCAATTTGGCTGAGATTAACCTTAATTTTGGTTTGGCTATTATGGTATCGTCATCACTGTCTTCAACTAAAATTCTGCCTGTGATAATAAGTGGTTCTTTGGATTTTAATAACAGTTCGCATTCATCATAGGATTTAGAAAAACATAAAACCTCTGTTTGGGCATAACTATCTTCTACAATGGCCACAGCCCATCTGCCCTTACCGCTTTTTAAAGGACGTTCTCTTAGCTCTGATACTACGGCCATGATGCTCACTTCTTCTAAATGATTAGCATTAGCTAAATCAATAACAGAGGTAGTACCAAAATTTTTTACTTCTTTTTCGTAGGGGTCTAGCGGGTGAGCTGATAGAAAAAAACCTAAGCATTCTTTTTCAAAGTTTAATTTTTCTTTTAATGAATACTCTTTAATGTCCACATATTCTTCAACCGTAGTTTGGGTAGCGGTAGTAACAAACAAAGAAAACATGCTGGTTTGGCCATTATTTAAGTCTTTTTTGCTTTTTTGCGCTCTCGACATTGCTTTATCGATGCTTTCAAATAATTGCCTGCGTGGTCTATTAAAAGTATCTAAGCCACCTGATTTAATCAAAGCCTCAATAACTCTTTTATTTACCTTACCGCTTACTAAGCGCTGGCAAAAAGAAAAGAAATTTTCATAATGGCCACTTTTTTCTCGTTCATTAATAATGCTTTCTAAGGCCGCTTCACCAAGACCTTTTACCGCACTTAAACCAAATCTAATTTGTGCATATAAAGATTTAGGATCGAGCTCTTTATTTATATAATCTAGTGTAAAACTTTTATCAGAAATATTAATGTCTGGTGGCAAAACTTTAATGCCACAATTACGAGCTTCTTTAATATATTTAACAACATCGTCGGTAGAGTTACTAGAAGTAGTTAATAACGCTGCCATAAATTCCACAGGATAAAACTTTTTTAGATAAGCTGTTTGATAAGTGATCATAGCATAGGCAGCAGAATGGCTTTTATTAAAACCATAGCCAGCAAATTTTTCAATGGTATCAAAAACCAATCCTGCAGTAGCAGTATCAACACCATTTTTTTGAGCGCCATCCACAAATACTTCTCTTTGCTTATTCATCTCTTCGAATTTTTTCTTACCCATGGCTCTACGTAAAATATCCGCTGAACCAAGCGTATAGCCTGCCAACACTTGTGCTGATTGCATAACTTGTTCTTGATAAACAATAGTGCCATAAGTTGGTTTTAAAACTGATTCTAATAATGCATGAGGATAAACTACTTTTTTTCGTCCATGTTTACGATCAATAAAGTCCTCAACCATGCCTGATTGCATAGGACCTGGGCGATAAAGAGCAACTGCTGCTACAATATCTTCAAAACAATCAGGTTTTAGTTTACGGCATAAATCTTGAAATCCTGTTGATTCCACTTGAAAAATACCCAAGGTATCGCCGGTGGCTATTAAATCATATACTTCTTTTTTATCTGGATAGAGCCTTTCTATTACTAAATAATCAATATGCTCATTTTGTTTATTAGTATGAGGATGAAAACTTTTAAGTAAATCTTTCTCTTCTTTGCTTAACTTATTTTCACGAGCGATTCTTTTGTTAACTAGCTTTTCTGCAATGGCTATAACATCAAGAGTTTTTAGTCCTAAAAAGTCAAATTTTATAAGCCCTGCATCTTCTACTTTATCCTTATCAAACTGAGTTATGAGTTCGCCATTTTGGCCACTAAACACTGGTACATAATCAACTAAATCAGTCTTAGAAATTACCACACCACCAGCATGCATACCAGCCTGGCGATAAAGACCTTCTAGAATAGCCGCGTTATCAAGTATTCTTTTGTAAAGTGGCTCGGCTTTGGCTTTTTGTACAAGCTTTGGAGCAAAAGTTAATGCTTGTTTTAAATCAGGTTTTTTGCCGTCTACTAATAAGGGCATGGGTTTAGTAAGTTCGTTAATTTCGGCAAAAGGGACACCAAGAGTACGAGCTACATCTTTCACTGCGCTTTTAGGATTTAACGCAGAATAGGTAGCAATTTGACCAACTCGTGAACGACCATAACGCTGCGCCACATAATCTATTACTTCGCCTCTACGCTCCTGCATAAAATCCACGTCAAAGTCGGGCATAGATACACGTTCTGGATTTAAAAAGCGCTCAAAAAGTAAATTATAAGGGATAGGATCAATATCGGTTATGCGTAAAACATAAGCAACTAAAGAACCTGCACCAGAGCCTCTTCCTGGCCCAACTTTTATTTCATTATTTTTAGCCCAGTTAATAAAGTCTTGCACTATTAAAAAATAACCAGAAAAGCCCATTTTTATAATAATGCCCAGCTCTTCTTCTAGTCGTGCTTTATAGTGGTCATAATCTATTTTGTAGCTAATCTCTTTAAGTCTGCGCTTAAAACCTTCCTGCGTTAAATAACGTATATAATCTTCTTCATCTTTGTAAGTATCAGGAAAGGGAAATTCAGGCAAATAAACTTGTCCCAAATCCATAGTAACATTGCAGCGATTGCCAATTTCGCAAGCATTAGCAAAAGCTTCTGGATATGTGGGCATTAATAAATCATACATTTCTTCATGAGAGCGAATATAAAAGGCATCTGTTTCGTGTTTATGCAGTGTAGGATCATCCCAAGCTTTTTGTTGCCTAATAGCCATCAACATATTTTGAGCATCATGCTGATCTTGATTAACATAATGACAATCGTTAGTTGCTATTATTCTTAAATCTTCTTCTTTAGCCATCATGGCTAACTGAGCATTTACCCTATCTTGCAAGGGGATGCCGTTTGGTTGCACTTCTAGAAAAAAATTATCTTTACCAAATATTTGCTTAAATTCACGAGCCGCTGCCCGCGCTCCATCCATATCGTTTTGAGCAATTTTCTTACCAACTTCACCGCCCAAACAAGCGGTAGTAGCAATAATGCCTTCTCTATGCTTATATAAAAGTTTTTTATCAATTCTTGGAAAAAAATATTTGCCGTTAATAAAAGATTCAGAAGTGAGTTTACGTAGATTATCATACCCAATATTATTTTGAGCAAGCAGTATTAAGTGAAAATTTTCTCGTACTTTATCAGTATAATTAGCGCTACCTGTAATATAAGCTTCAATTCCCAAAATTGGCTTTATGCCGCCTGCACGAGCTTGCTTATAAAAATCTAGAGCACCAAACATATTACCATGATCAGTTACGGCCACTTGCTTCATGCCCAGTTCACTGATTTTTTTAATCAAATCTTTAATACGAATAGCACCATCAAGAAAAGAGTACTGGGTGTGCAGATGTAAATGGGTAAAATCTTTGCTCATAACTCTTGACAACTTGGACAAAAAAAGGTGGAACGGCCGGATTGCTTAATACGTAATATATTTGTGTGACATATAAAACAGGGCTCTTGTTCACGTTTAAAAACTTGTAAAAATTGTTGATTTTTGCCCTTCTTATTATCTCCATCAACATAATCAGAAAAAGTGGTTCCACCGTTTAAGAAAGCTTTTTTTAATATACTAATCACTGAATCAATAAGCTTTTTTGCTTGCACAGCGCTCAAATCACAAGCTTTAGCAAAAGGGTTAATATGAGAGTTAAAAAGAGCCTCAGAGGCATAAATATTACCTACTCCAACCAAAACTTTTTGATCGAGCAACACTTCTTTAATACTTTTAGCTGATTTTTTAAAAGAATTAGTTATTTTAGTAAAACCAGCTTTGTCTAGTTCAAAGGGGTCAGGCCCAAGCTTTGATAAAATTTGTGTTTTTTTAGCTTCATCGCAACTATCTATTAAACCAAATCTTCTTATATCTATATATCTAAGTTCTTTAGAAGTATTTTTTATTTGCCATCTCACATGGGTATGGGGCTTAAGTAACGCGCTTTGATCTTCTATAATAAGTTGACCAGTCATACCCATTTGAGCCATTAAAATAGGTTGTTTATTGGTATGTATAAATAAAACTTTGCCGTAACAGTCTACGCTAGTAACTGTCATATTCTGGCGACTTTTTAACATGGTAGTATTTATTTCTTTACGCAATTTAAGACCACTCAGCCATAGTTCGCCTAAACAGTTGTTTTTTAAGCTTAAATTAAGCGTGTGAGCAATTTTTTTTACTTCTGGTCCTTCTGGCATAATTAATCCTTAAAGCTTTTTTAATTACTTAGTAGAATAAACAAAATGAGCAATAACGCTCTTGGCATATATGTATACTTTGTTTTGCCTGCCAAAATGTAATAGGATCTTCAGTTTTTTATTTGTCCTTTGTTCCCGCGTACAGGAACACAGTACATCAATGACCACAAAAACTCTCTCTTATGAGTTCTCGATCCTGCTCTTTGCGCTTCGTGGATACCGATTAAATGTTGTATAGCAGTAAACACATCATGTGATTTATTTCATAGCATTCACTAAATTAGAAAGCTTAACCTTTAAAAATAACCAAAAATACATGAAAATTACCTTTAATAATAACCAAAACATTAGTATTATATTGGATTTTGAACAGATAATATACGGCTCTTTACCTCATTTTCTACGTACCGTAACCATATGATTACCCATAAGTATTGATTAGTTAATCTGAGTTTTGGATAAGCACA
>CAZBMJ010000022.1:0-35495 GCA_964493205.1 uncultured Myxococcales bacterium | reverse complement strand
CCTAGGGTAACCGAGCACCAAAGGTGTGAGAGAACCCTAGGATGAAAGAACAAACACCTAATCTATCGTTTATCCAAAACTCAGGTTATTAAAAAACTTGACCGACAGCTAAGTAAAACTTTGGTGAATAATGCTCTTGTGGACTAAAGCCCAAATCAGCTCTGATAATAAAGCTTTTATTCCAGTGAATGCGTAAGCCTGAACCAAAGCCTGTATAAACTCGCCGCATATCCTTTTTAAGGCGATCATAGTCCCAGGCAGTCATACCAACATCACCAAAGGCCGCAGTGGATAGATCAAAATCTTGCTTTAATAAGTTAAAGGACACAAATCTATATCGTAGCTCTAACTGCTCCATGAGCTTTAATCGGCCTACAAACTTTTGATCACTAATCCCTCTCCCTAAGTATTTTCCTCCAATGGCACTATAGTTATTTAATGAATGCATTCCACCTACTTTACTTAAGGCATCAAAGGGAAGTTCACCAAAAATACTATCAGCAACACTTTGAGTAGCTAACACAACTCTTTTTTGCTCATCAAAGGCTAAAAAATATCTACCTGATAAATTTACGCCTACATAATCCCAATTAGATAAGATAACTTTATGCCCACCTCGCACACTGGTTTCTACTAAATAACCGCTGGTGGCTGAAGGTTCAAAGTCTCTCTTATCAAGTATCAAACCAAGTTCAAAAGTACTCAAATAACCTTGATTTTTATTAGGATCAGGAAAATCTTTTGTATATAAAGATTCCTCATTATTTTTGTTAAAATAATAATTACCTAAATAATTAGTTGCTAAACTCAGCTTAAAATCAGATTCATAAAGCAGCCATTGTGCGAATAGTAAGCCGTTAATGGACATAAAACGATTATGATAAAAATGTTTTACCTGGTTTTTTTGGCTACAATCAGCATCAGAAGCTTTACCACAATAATTATTTGAGTCAGTGGAAAAAAAGCCAACTTTAGAAATAAGTCTTAAGGGCAATAAAAAAGGCTTTTGTTGATCGAATTTTAAGTAATGTGAATGAGCATTTTTTGTGCTGAAAAGTATTTGAGCATCTAGTGAATTTTTATAAGGAGAAAACCCTGGTTTTTCTACAAACATTGACCCAATTAAGCCATAACCCATTCCAGAATCAGGATCAAAGCTTATTGCTGGAACACCAGCAAATTTTAATTTTTCATCGCTCTGGGCAAAAGAAAAATTAATAAAACTTAATAAAATAAATATATAAATTCTCATTAGGTCCCTTTAATCTAAAAATAATTTTTCGATAGATTCTTTATAGTGTTGATTTTTTATGCATAAATCTTGTTTTAAAATTTTGATATCACCATCAGTGTTATTATTAATAGTTTCTAAATAAAATTTTATTTTTGGTTCCGTGCCACTAGGTCTGATGATTAATCTAAAATCATCTTCGTTTTCAAAAATAACTACATCACCATGCATATCTTCATAAGGCCCTGTGCTATTTTGTAAATCATATTTTTTAATATTATTAATTTTAAGATTATCAGCCAATTCATTACTGCTAATTAAACGTATTTTTTTCATTAATTTACACATTTTTTCATCAGCATCAAAACCATGAAATCTTATATGCCACTGCAATGTTTTAAAGACTCCAAATTGTTTTTTTAATTCAAACAAAAAATCCTCAATATTTTGCTGTTTATAATCTAAGTAAGCCAATACTTCCATAAATCTTACGCCACTAATAATGCCATCTTTATCAAGAACCATATCACCTACTAAAAAGCCAATGGCTTCTTCGTAGGTGAAAACTATTTTTTGATTATTATTATTAACAGCCTTAAAAGCTACTTGAGCAATATTACCAAAACCGGTCAATGCTTCTTTATAAACCGCACCCATAGTATCAGCTATTTTCTTAAGCATTCTTGAAGAGGCAATAGATGTGGCAACTATAGGCTCAATACCATTTTCTAAAGCATTTTTAATGGCAAAATAGCCCAAAATAACACCCATTTGGTTTCCACTAAGTTTTTCAAATTTATTTTGGCTATTTAGAAAAGAAACTTGCAGTCTATCAGCATCAGGGTCATTGGCAAAAACTAAATTAATATTTTTTTTCAGTGCTAAATCGTAAGCATAATCAAGGGTATGCTCTTCTTCTGGGTTAGGGAAAACTACAGTTGGAAAATTGCCGTCAGGTAGAGCTTGCTCTGGCACACTTACAATATTATAATAGCCTTCTTGAGCTAAAGCTTTAACAAAAAAATCTTCTCCAACACCATGCAGTGCTGTATATACAATAGCAATATTTTTATTTTTTGGTTCTTTAGGCAAAAGTTGGCTGGATTTAATATGAGCAAAATAAGCATCAAAAACTTCTTGAGAAACATTAAAATTATGCTCAATTTTTTGATTTTTTTTCCAAAAATCCGCTCGCGATATATCGGAATTCATAAACTTAGCGATAGTATTCAAAATATTTTTATCCATTTGCATGGCATTTTTATCAAAAACTTTAATTCCATTGTCTATCTTAGGATTATGAGAAGCAGTTACCATCAAACCGATATCTGCTTCATAATATTTAGTAGCAAATGCACATAATGGCGTAGGTATCGGCCTATCAAATATATAAACCAAACAGCCTTTTAGCGTTAAAATACGCGCTATTTCTGTGGCGAAATCGTTGCTGTTTAGACGAGCATCAAAACCAACTACTACTTTTAATTTTGGTTTATTTTGCGAACAAAAATATTCATATACAGCTATGGCAAACATAAATACCGTTACATGATTCATGCAACTATACCCAGCCTGCATTACTCCTCTTAAACCTGCTGTGCCAAATTCAAGATTTTTTTCTAGCCGATGGGCTAACTCAATAAAGTTTGTTTCATCATGAGTATTTAATAATTTATTTATTTCTTGGCGCAAAACTTCATTGGGCTCATCATAAAGATACTGTTGCACTAACTCATTTAATTTTTTTTTCATAGGGTACAGATCCTAGCAAGATTTAATAAAAAAAGGAAGCAAATAAGCAGCCTGGTTGCTTTTATTTTTTTAAAAAAATTTATGAGAAACCAATGTATAGAAACAGTCTCTACAATAAAAATATTCATAGCTTTATCTTTGATAATAAAAGCAGTCTTATAAACCTTATTAAAAAAGAAGCAACTATTAAATTAAGAGGACGGGTACTAGAATCAACTTCTTTGCTAATTCGAGCAAGCGTACCTTTAGTTTCCATAGGTGAGCTTTGTTATATAACACTTAGCAATAAAAAAGAGCACTTACTCGCCCAAGTGGTAGGGTTTAGAGAAAAAGATGTATTTTTAATGCCTCTTGGAGATAGTACTGGTTTAAGCCCCAACTCAGAAGTGATCCCCACTAATAAACCTTTTAATCTGAAAGTAGGATATGAACTATTAGGCAGAATGCTTAACGGCCTTGGGCAGGCTATGGATAGCTTACCACCACTAGAATCTATTGCAAGCTTAATAGACTGGCCCCTTCATAGACCTGCTCCTGATCCATACTTAAGAAAAGCAGTTAACGAAGAATTATCTTTGGGAATCAGAGCCATCGATGGTTTTTTAAGCATTGCCAAAGGGCAAAGAATTGGTTTATTTGCCGGCTCTGGTGTCGGCAAATCATCACTTATGGGCCAAATGGTGAGAAATAGTGAAAGCAAAATCGTCATAGTTTGTCTTGTTGGTGAGAGGGGGCGAGAAGTGATGGACTTTGTCAAAGACACCTTAGGGCCAGAAGGCTTAAAAAAATCTGTTATCATAGTTGCCACATCTGATACTCCAAGCTTAGTAAGATATTTAAGCGCTTATGTTGCCACATCTATTGCTGAATGGTTTAGAGACCAAGGTGAGGATGTGTTGTTTTTAATGGATAGTGCAACAAGATTTGCTCGCGCTCAACGAGAAATAGGTTTGGCTTTAGGCGAACCTGCCGCACGACAAGGCTACCCTCCAAGTGTCTTTGCAGAATTGCCAAAACTAATGGAACGCACGGGCTGTAATCATTTAGGTTCTATAACGGCCATTTATAATGTTTTAGTGCAAGGTGGAGATTTTGAAGAACCCATTGCCGATGAAATGAGAGGTATTCTTGATGGTCATATTATTTTAAATCGTGATTTAGCTCAAAAAAATCATTGGCCAGCCATTGATGTTTTGCCTTCTCTTAGTCGAGTAATGAACAAAATAGCAGGCAAAGATCATCTAGATGTTTCCAACTACTTAAGAAACTTAATGGCACTATATGAAAAAAATCGTGATTTGATTTTACTGGGAGCATACAAAGAAGGTATGGACGAACAGCTGGATTTAGCCATCAAAAAAATTCCGCAAATAAACAAATTTTTGCAACAAAAAAGCTTTGAAAAAAGTAGTTATAAAGAAACCAAAAAATACTTAATGGAGCTTATGGAATGAAATATAAATTAGATACAGTGCTTAAAATACGTCATTACAACAAATTAGCTTCCCAAAAACTTTTAAATCTAAGCCTACTGAAATGCCAATCTGAAGAAGAAAAAGTTTTACTTTTAAAAAATAAAATAATTCAAAATAAAAATGAACTTATAAACTATAAAAAATCTATTTTATCTAATAATTTAAACAAAATTCAAAACAGTGCTGATTACTTATTTCTATCAAATTTTTTTATTCAAAAATCAAATAATCAAAATTTATTAAAAAATAATTTAAAAGAACAAAAAAAATATTTAAAAAGCATAATTAATGAACACGAAAAAGTGGTTAATAACAACATAATAGAATCAAAAAAATTAAAAATCATTGAAAATCATTATAGTAATTGGCAAAAAAACTGCAGAAAAATTAAAGATTTAGCGAGTGATTATGAAAACGACGACCAAAATAATTCCAGATATTTTTTACGTAAAAAATAAAAAAATAAATAAGCTTAAGTTTAGTAAAATTTTAGATAACACACAAAAAGATTTTAATTATATTTATTTTAATCAAAATAATTATGATAATAATAACATATTAAATAAATCTAATACAGATTTAAATAGACATGAAGAAATAAATAAAACAATTGAAAAAATGTGCTTAAATTTTAGTATAAATAGCAATAACTGTAATTTTGTTATAAAAAATAATATATTCGACAATGTGGCTTTTACTATTTATAATTCAAATAATTTATTAAATATACAAGTAACTAATTATAAAAACAATAATAAAAATATTTTGCAAAAGAATTCCGCTCTTCTTAAAAAAAGACTAAAAAAGTTAGAAATAAATTTCAATGATTTTGAGTTTACATAAGGTATGAATACAACATCCCATCACGAATATAATCTAAGTCATAACTGCCAAAAGATAAATCCTGATGAGGTGGCATTTAATAATCTTTTTATTACTCCTCAAAAACTAGCTAGTTATTTTGATAAAAACTTAGATAGTAAATTTTTAAGCTGTGTTCCTATTAATAAAAATTATATCCAAAATAATTGCTGTAAAAGCGAAGTGCTAGTAAGACTTTATGCACAAAATTTAAATAAAGATCTATTTTTAATTATAAATTTAAATATTATTTATAAAATTTTATCATCGCTGCTTTTTGATAACTTATTTAATAACAAAAAAAGTATATTTTTATCAGATACAGAAAAAGGATTATTTAGCTATTTTTTAGCAAAAATATTATTTGAAAATAATCTTAATACTATTAAAATTATAGGAATTTATAATAACAACGAAGAATACTATAAAACACTAGAATTAATAAATTATTGCTGTATTAATCTAGATTATTTTATTTCACAAGATAAATTTAACTTAAATATATTAGCACCATTCGAAGCTTTCAAAAACATTGATCAAGCTAAAAATAAACCAACAAACATAAATAATTTATTTTTTATAACAGATTATTTAATTATAAAATTAATCACATTAAAAACTAACTTAAACACTATTAAAAAATTAAAATTTGGTGACGTAGTATTATTTGATAACACTAATATTACTACAAAAGCTTCTGCTCATTGGAAAAATATTAATTACACTGGAGATTTAATTAATAATAACAATAAATACATATTTAAAATTAAAAATATAAACAAAAAAACGGGAGATAGTATGGAAGAAATTATAGATATAGATACTAACAAAAATATAATAGAAGACATATCCATAGACATAACTGTTGAATTATCTCGAATAAAAATGAGCTTAAAAGAAATTTGTGAACTTAAAGAAGATTTTATTATTGAGCTCAATAAAACTGTTGATGAGCCCTTGGATTTAGTAATAAACAACAAAAAAATCGGAACTTGTGTAGCTGTACAAATTGACGGTCGTTTAGGCATCAAAATAGTGCAGATGTTGAATCATGGAAATTAATTTGCTTACAGATTTTATAAAAGTTTTGTTTTTTATAGTATTATTAATCTTAATAAGCTTTTTATTTATAAAGTTAAATCATAAAAAGATTTTAAATAAAAATAACTTAATAAAAGTACTAGAAACTAGTTATTTAGATAATAAAAACTGCATTCATTTAATAGAAATTAATCAACAAAAATTTTTAGTTTTAAAAAGTGGAACTAATTTAGTTATTCAGCCGTTAAAAGATCATGCTTGATCCTTTTTATTTCATATTTGTTCTTGCGGGCATTTCTCTATTGCCAGTGCTCGCTATACTGACTACTAGTTTTAGCAAAATAGTCATTGTTTTATCCATCTTAAGGCAAGCCCTAGGCACCCCTCAAGCCCCTCCCAACATGGTGATTGTAAGTTTAGCATTAATATTAACTTGTTTTAGCATGTATCCTGTGTGGCAAAACATTGCTGATAACTTAAATATCAATAGCTTAAGCACGCAAAAGCCTAAAGAAGCATTAGAAATCTTTGTCGACGCAGCTAAAGAGCCCATAAAAAATTTTCTTTATTCACAAAGCCAAAAAGAAGATAAGCAGTTATTTCTAGACTTACTTAAAAAAAAACAGGCTAATACATATACAAAAGAAATACTGGAATCTGATCTTATTATTGTAGCTCCAGCATTTTTAATTTCTCAGTTAGCCTTGGCCTTTAAAATTGGTTTTTTAATTTATTTACCCTTTGTGGTCATAGACATGACCATAGCTAACTTATTAATGGCCCTAGGCATGCAAATGCTTTCTCCCACTACCATAAGTATACCCTTTAAATTAATGCTTTTTGTTTTGATGGATGGCTGGCGTTTACTGGCTCAAAACTTGGTGAAAATTTAGTATGAATACTTCTATGATCTTATTATTAACCAAAGAAGCGCTATTAGTGACTATTATGATTTCTGCTCCAGCTGTTATAGTAAGCTTAATAGTTGGAGTGATAGTGGCTATTTTTTCAGCCACTACTCAAATTCAAGAACAAACCCTAAGCTTTGCACCTAAAATTATCTTTGTTTATTTATCGTTAATTATATCAGGAGCAAGTTTAGGTGCTATTTTATTAAATTTTGCCAAAAAATGTTTTAATGCGTTTTAACTACTATGCAAGAATTTTTAGAAACAAATATTTTATATTTTTTTATGCATTTAACCAGATGGCTTTTATTCACACACTTTATACCGTTTTTAGGTTCTTTATTACTATCACCAACCATAAAAATTGCTTTATCTCTGTGCCTTAGTCTATTTAGTTTTTTAATGACTATTGAGCATGCTGTTGAAATAAACAACTTATCAATCATAATTATATTTTTACTATTTATAAAAGAGCTCTTAATAGGGTTTATTTTAGGATTTTTAGTGAGCTTACTATTTTTTTTATATGAATATGTAGGACAATTAATAGATATTTTTAGAGGAGCAAGTATGTCACAAATATTAGTTCCTCAATCAAAGCATCAGTCTTCTGCTTTGGGCAGCTTGTTCTTTCAGTTATTTTTAGTTTTATTTATTACCTTGGGCTGGCATCGCTATTTGATTATTTTTCTTTATGAAAGCTTTGAGACATTTCCTGTTAGTAATTTAGAGTTACAAGATATTGATCAGTCATGGTTATTTTTTCTAAAAACTATCATAAGCTTTTTTAAGCTAGCTTTTAAGTTTAGCTTACCAGTATTGGCACTTTGCTTTTTAATAGATGTATCTTTTGGGTTATTAAATAGAATATCACCACAAATAAATGCTTATTTTTTATCATTACCTGCAAAAATGATGGCAGGATTAATAATGGCTACTTATTTAGTATTTTATATTTTTAATTACGCAAAAAAATACCCAAAAGAAATATTTTTCAATATATTGTAAAAATAGCAACTAATAATAGTTGCTATAAATTTTTAAAATATTATTAGCTATTATTTAAGCAATGAAACTACCCTGCTCGCCTTATCAATAGTATCTAATAATTGTGTTGGTACTTTTGAACCAGGAGGAAGGGTATCTACAAATTTTAGTATAGCCCTTGCACCTTCTAGTGTAAGTTCAACAGCTTTACCTTTTAGGTCGTTATTTTTTGCATCCATTTCATTTTTGTAATCAGGTTTTATGGAAGTATTTTCCATTACCACTGGTTTTTCAGCTTCTGCCACTGCAACTTCTACTAATTTATCTATTTGTGCAGGTGTCATATCTTTCACAGGGTTTAATAAAGCATCAGCTACTTCTGCCACTTTAGCTGCCATCATTAAAGCTTTTTCCATATTATCTGGGGTAACAGCTTTTTCTAAATAAGGAGCAACCTTATCTACAGCTTTACTCAATACAGGACCAACAACTGGCACATACCCAAGGCCTAAACCTAAGGCCTCTGTTCCTATGGGAAGAACTTTATTGATAACCCCTGCAGTTGTTTTCAAAGCTTTCATCAATTGGTCATTATTAGTTATTTTGCTTAAAGCTTTATTCGCTAATGCAGCCACATCACCAGCTATTTCCTTTACAACAGGTAATTTAGAAACTACTTTTTTAGTTCCTTTTTTTACTGTTGAAGTAACTTTTTTAGTTGCTTTTTTGATTTTTTCACCAAAATGATCAGCAACAAACTGGTCATCTAAATTTAAGCTGCCATTTTCATAAGCTTCAAGTAATTCTTTATCAGATAATATGCTATTTACTACATCTTTTGCTATATCTGCTTTCACAGAATTCATATCAGCTGCCGCTAAATTACTACCCACTACTACGGATAATGGTAACGCTAATTTTACTATAAATTTCATTGTATATACTCCATATTCAATAATACTAATCAATAGTATTAATAAATATTATCTACTGACAAGCATTGTAGTATGCAGCTTAAATGATCTAATTATTACTATTTTTACTGCAAATACATGTGCATGGTGGACAAGATTCTTTTACTTCATCTTCTTCTGGGTTTAGTGCATCATGTCGGACTTTTACATAACGAGCTGTTTTTAATGTGTTTCTTTTTTTATCTGTCTTATCTGATTTACTTGCTAACATTGGCAAAGAAATAAATAACATTATCATCATATTTAAAAATAATTTTATCATAATTCATCCTATTTTAATTGTTTAGTTACTATTTAAATAATAAAAATCAATAATTTTAATTATTTTGATCACAATTAGTGCACATATTAAACATAAATAATAGCTAATAATTGATAAAAATTTAGTTTTTTTGAGGTTTATTATGAAATTATTTAATTATATATTTGGATTAATAGCTTTTATTTCTATAGGAGCTCTTGCTGAAAATTCTTGTCCGGTTCTTAATTTTGCACAAGATAAGTCAACGCTCATACAACCAAGCAATGATAATGATCAAGAAGTTTTTGTTGATGAAAGCAGGGATATAAAAGATTTTGGTACCAATATTGTGGTAAAAAGTTTTTTTAACACACCAGATACTTTATATAATTTTCTTAAACTGGCGTATGAAGAACTTGATAAGGCACTAGCTGATTATCGTCAAGCACAAAATCTTGAAAATGACTCTATGTTTTTAATTTTTAAAGGCGGAAATGTCCTAAGAATGATGGCAAATACAGTATTTGATGAATTACCTCCTCTTGCGAGAAATTTGCTAAAAGAAAAATATAGTAATGATTTTAAACGTTCTGATGCAGATTTTAGTGTTTATATCAACGAAAAAAAACTTAATAACCTAGACTATGACAAAGTATTTAGTGAAGTGACTAGTTTGTTATTTGCTGAATTGAACAAAATTAGAGCCGAATTTAAAGCTAATCCAGCCAAATATTTTAACTTTTTTCAAGTTAATAAAGATTTTGCCTCGAGCAAATTAAATGAATATTTTAATGAATTAGATGATTTAAACTCAACAAAAGATCCATCCAACGAAGCTTGGTATAACGCGAAGTTTAAACAACTTGAGCTGCTTGATAAAAAAGCTAATAAAGACCCAAATTTTGATTGTAACTATGAAGGAAATTTTGATTATAGCTTTGACATGAAAGGCAAAGATATAGTTAGTAACAACGTTTCTTCAACACCTGATTGGATAGCTAATTCCGACAATAGAACCCTAGAATTTCCTTTTGGAAGTAACCCTGATAAATTGGTTAAGTTTTCTCTTGTTAGATCAAAGATAATTTTTGAATACACCTATGAAAAAGATGGTGTTTTACAAAGAAAGCCTATTGGTGGTGAGCTTATTGATGTGAGCCTACCTCATAGAAAAGATGCCAGTTTAGCAGAGTTTCTCAATAATTATGACAATAATGTAGTGGATTTTGCTGTGTTTAATGAAAATTCTGATGAATTTACTATGAAGGTCTATTCCATAGATTATTTAGCTCATGATTTACATAAAATTATTTTTGACCAATTTGAGAGACCTTGGAAAAGTGGTCCAAAATATACAAAAAGATTAAACCGATTAATGTTTTTTATTGCCACAGAAATGATCACTAACTATGGTATTGGTTCAACAAAAGCAAAAGAATATATAACGCAAGTGGAACAAAATATTCTAGAACCTATTAATAAAAATGCCATAACTACGCTGCAAGATGCTGTAAAAACCATTGAAAACAAGTGGCCAAAAATGCATATAGCTAATAATTTTTGGAAATCAGTGGCTGATCTTGCAAAAAATATTTCCAATAAGCCCCTAGAAGATGATCAAGCATCATTTAAGTCTTTTATAGAATCTATAAAGAGCAATTTACAAACGGTTAATCAAATAATTGAAATGCCTGTTTTTGAACCTAAAGATATAAAGAGCATAAGAAAAGCAAGTATTAACAGCATTTTTTAGATCAGAACAAGCTAATTAAAAAATAAATACTACATAAAATAGATTAAGTTATTTTTTAAAATAGTAGAGTAAAAAATGAAATTATTTATTTACTTATTTGGATTAGTACTTTTAAGTTCTATGCAAGTTCGTGCTGCAGATTCTTGCCCTGCTCCCAACTTTGCAATAAAAGAACCCATTTTAATTCCAAAAGATGATGACCAAAAGGGCTTTGTCGATCAAAGCAGGGATATAAAAAATTTTGGTACCGATATTGTGGTAAAAAGTTTTTTTAAAACTCCAGATACCTTATTCAATTTCCTCAAACTGGTTTATGGAAATCTTGATAAGGCCGTAAGCACTTATCGTCAATCACAAGGCCTAGCAGAAGATGCAATTTTCTTAGTTTTTAAAGGTGGTAATGGTTTAAGAATGATCGCCAATACCGTATTTGATGAACTTCCTCCCATTGCCAGAGATTTATTAAAAGAAAAATATAGTGGTGATTTTACACGTTCTGATGCTGATTTTAGTATTTATATCAACGAAAAAAAACTTAATAACCTAGATTATGACAAAGTACTTAATGAAGTAACTACTATGTTATTTAGTGAATTGGATAAAATTAGAGCTGAGTTTAAAGCTAATCCAGCCAAATATTTTAACTTCTTCCAATTTGATAAAGATTTTGCTTCTGGCGTATTAAATGACTATTTAACTGAGTTAAATAACAAAGATTTCATAAAAGATGAAACCAACGAGGTTTGGCATAATGCTAAGTTTAAACAACTTCAGCTGCTTGATATGAAAGCTAATAAAGACTTAAATTGTAACTATGAAGGAAATTTTGATTATCGCTTTGAAATAAAAGGAAAAAATATAGTTGGTAAGAATGCTTCTTCAACAACTAATTGGATAGGAAATTCCGACAATAGAGCCTTAGAATTTCCTTTTGGCAATAGCCCCGATAAAGTAGTTAAATTTTCTCTTGTTAGATCAAAAGTAATGTTTGAATATACCTATGAAAAGGAAGGTGTTTTACAAAGAAGACCCATTGGTGGAGAGCTTATTGATGTGAGCCTACCCCATAGAAAAGATGCCGGTTTAGCAAAGTTTCTAGATACCCCTAGTAACTTAGCAAACTTTAGCGTTGTTTCCGGAAGTGGTGATGATCGGTTTGAAATGAAAGCTTATTCAGTAATAGGTCTTGCCCATGATTTACATAAAATTATGTTTGACGTGTATGATAGACCTTGGGATGGTCCAAAATATACCAAGAGGTTAAATAGATTAATGTTCTTTATAACGACAGAAATGATCGGTAATTATGGTCTTGGCTCACAAGGTGCAAAAGATTATGTTGCCCGAATACAAGAACAAGTTTTACAACCGCTTGCTACGTTGTATCCTCTTACAGAGCAATCTTCAAAAATAATAGATGATGTTTTAGCTAGTATTGCGGCTACTAAAAATAGTAATCCACAAATGCGCATAGCAAATGATTTCTTTGGCTCTTTGGGAATTTTGTTAAATAAGCTTATTAAAAATCCTTTAGATAAGGATGCTGAAGAGTTGAAACCTTTCTTAGAAGCCATACAAAGCAGTATGGCTATAGCTAGTGAAATGGCTGCCATGCCAAATTTTAAACCTGTTGATATTAATAAGATTAATGAATTAAATATCAGCAAAATCTTCTAAATTTAATAGAGATTTTAAGCTGTTAAGACCATATTCCTATGGTCTTTTATTTTGTTTAATTTTTAAATTAACCCTACTTAAATTATTGACTTTTTAAATTAACCCTACTAATTTGACAGGTGAGCAATTTGGAAAATTAGGGCTGGCCCCAGAGATGGGCTCCTTCACCCCACTCCTACGCATAGGCGGCAGGTTAAGGATTTGAAGCAGATATCATATGGTTATTTCACCTCATTCCCTACGTCCCGTGACTGGTTCACGGGATCCAGCCAATTAACTTTTACAATTTTAAGGATATAAAATTAGTTTTCTGGATGCCGCGCACAAGGCGCGGCACGTAGAGAGTGGTGATAGATAGGTATTTTATGCACAAAATATTTTGGAAGTTTACTACCAACGGTGGTCAATTAAATTTAGATATTACCTGCTTAAAATCCTTAACCTGCCGCCTATGCACTCCTACGTACCGTGACTAGTTCATGGTATCAAGAAAATTAATGCCTACCATATTGTAGAAAGTTACTAAGCAATATCTTTAACTTAGATTAGAAAGAAGAAGAAACAGTGAGGTACTTAATGTTCAAAAACTTATCTCTTTTTATTTTGCTGTTATGCCTAAACGCTTGCCAAAAGCAGCCAAAAATTTCCTCAGCACTAGATAATTTGTCAGAGCTTTCTCATCCGCCCATGGGAGCATCTACTTATAACGACGAGCTAAAATTAGAGCTAAGCTTATTAGATAACTACTTAAATAATAGTTTAGATAAAAAGTTAGAAGAGCAAACTAAAAAAGCCCTAATGTCTCAACAGGTTTTAAAAAATAACCAAGAAAAAGCCCTAGCTAATTTATATTTAACACTTCCTGAAATTTTAATGCCTACTAATAATCAAAACTTAAATAAAGACTGGTTAAAAGCCAAATATTTGTTCTTAAAAAGGCGATTCATAGAAAGTTCTATTCTATTAAGCAGTATTTTAGAAAAAGATCCTAAATTTTATCAAGCTCGAAATTTTAGAGCTCGCAGCTTATTTTTCTTAGGCAATCCTCACTTAGCTTTGAGTGAGCTAGAAAAAATTACACAAGATAAAAACGTTGATCAAGAAAATTTGCTAGATTCATTATATCTCACAGGAGCTATTGTTCATGAGTCCTTAGAGAGTGATAAAGAATCCTTAATAAAAGCCCGTATAGCTTGGCAAAAGTATTTAGAAATTAGTGATAATGAAAGAATTAAACTGGAAGTTAAGACTGGTCTTGCAGATCTTAAACAGCGCCTTGATGTTAATAAAATAGAAATAATAGATATTTTTTTGCCACAAAAAACCTATAGCGAAAATAAAAATCAAGCCTTAATAGCTTTTATTAATGGCGATTTAGATAGCTCTTTAAAATTTATTAATGATTCTCAAGATAAAGAACTAAAATTACTAAAAGCTCGTATATTATTTAAAAAATCTCAAATACAAGAAGCCGATATAATCTTTAATGAGTTAGCTAAAAAATATCCAAAATTTCCAGAGCTTTGGCACTATCAAGGCATGGCTTTTATGCTTAAAGGAGAAACCTTAGAAGCTATTACTGCTTGGCAAAAAGTGATGAGCTTAAATAAACCCTATGCTTTATTTCACAAATTAGATCAAAGAATTGCCGTGGCACAATCTATGCTGAGCACTGAACAAAAAATTCCTACGCATTAGTCGAGCAAAAATTTTTGCCAACCAATAACTGAAATATCTTGAATAGTGCTATCTTGACTGCCTCCATAAACTGCTATGGGTTTAAATCGGTCTGAATTAGCCAAAACCATGACTTGGCGCAAATTGCTTAAATATTCTTTTTGAAAAGTTTGAGAAGATTTAAATTCTACAAGTTCAATACTGTTTCCTTTTTCTATCACAGCATCTACTTCAAGACCTTTATGATCACGCCAGTAGTAAAGATTAGGTCTTTTCCCTTTATTTAAGTTTAGTTTGATTAACTCAGTCATTAAAAAACCTTCAAATAAAGCCCCTCTCATGGCATGGGTAGATGCATGCTTGGGTGATTCAATACCCAAGCACTGGCATAAAATTCCCGTGTCATAAAAATAAAGTTTAGAAGTTTTAACAAGGCGTTTATTAAAATTTTCAAAATATGGCTGTATTTTATAAACTATATATGACGCTTCCATAAAGCTTAACCAATCACGGGCTGTACTCTGAGAAATTCCGCAGTCAGTTCCAAGAGAAGTCAGATTAAGCATTTGTCCATGGCGCGCCGCGCACATTTTAATAAATCTTTGAAATACTGATAAGTCATGAATATTCACCAAGGATCGAATATCACGCTCTAAATAGGTACGAATATAGGATTCAAACCACAAGGAATAATCTAATTTTTCAAAACGAGGCCGTGGGTAGCCTCCATAAAAAATTAATTGCCATAAATTATCTTCTTCAATGGCTAAATTAGGCTTTAGTTCTTTATAGCTAAGAGGCAATAGCTCTAATACTGCTGCCCGGCCAGCTAAGGTCTGGCTAATTTTATGATGGAGTAAAAAATTTTGTGATCCAGATAATAAAAAACGTCCTGGTTGCGGCCCTTCATCGATCATTCCTTGTAAATATGAAAATAATTTTGGAAAATTTTGAGCTTCATCAATAATCCATAAAGTTTGTGGATTTGCAAAAAAACCTTCGGGGTCCTCCATAACTAATTCCAGTGTAGAAGGATTTTCTAGAGAAATATAACGATACTGGGGAAAAAGCTCCCTCAAAAGAGTAGTTTTGCCACTTTGCCTTGGTCCTGTTAAAAATACTGCAGGAAAAGAAGAGGCTGATTTTATTAAGGTTTCTTCTATTTCTCTTTTATACATATAGGACCTTTTGTTAGTAGTAATACCTTAACAAAAATTTCGTACAAATTCAAGATTAAAATCTGGATTTGTACGGATTTAAGATAAATAGCTAGATTTAAAAGACAAAATAAAACTATTTTGCCTTTATTTAAAGTTTATGTTATAACTTTAGTTAGAACAAAAGGTGGAATTATGATAGCGCTAAAAGTAAGAAAACTGGGTAATTCAATGGGTGTAGTGTTGCCTAAAGAAATTTTGAATCGTTTAAAAGTTAATCAAGGAGATGTTATATATTTAACTGAATCACCCGATGGTTTCCATATAACGCCCTATGATTTTGAATTTGCCAAACAAATGGAACTAGCTCAAGAAGTAATGAAGCAAGATAGAGATATTTTGCGAGTATTGGCCAAATGAAAGAACCTATATGGTTGCAAAAAAATGTTGTAATAGCATTTCATGAAATAATGCTTGCTGAGCACGGTGGTTTAAAAGGAATGCGTAATGAAGGATTGCTCGATTCTGCTTTAGGTATGCCTATAAATCAATACTTTTATGGATCAACAAGTTTGGCAGAACTTGCTGCGGCATATGCTTACGGCATAATTAAAAATCATCCATTTTTAGATGGCAATAAAAGGACTTCTTTTGTTTCTATGAAAACTTTTTTACTTAGAAATAATTTATCTTTGTCTTTACCTAAAGAAGAAGCAATAACTACATTTTTAGAATTAGCTGCTGGTAATATTACTGAAAAAACTTTAGCTAAATGGATCAATAAGCATTTATAAAATATTTTAGCCATTTTTAAACCTTGCCAACTATAAAAAAAGTTAAGCTTTTTATTACACAAATAAGTTGGTAAAATATGTCAGAAGAAAAAGACATTCGGTTTGTTTTTGAAAGCACAGATGCAAAAACTGATGCAAGCAGCATAAAATTTAACTCAAAGCCCTTACCCAAACATTTTGAAAGCAGATTTAAAAGTTCACCTAAAGATTTCATAGAAAAAGGCTTTGGCCCTATTGAGCAAAAAGACTGGGATGATTGGCGCTGGCAACAAAGGAAACGTTTTCGAACCATTGATCAGCTAGAGTCCATTTTAAATGTAAGCGATGGCGAAAGAAATGCTTTTCTAAAATCTAACGAAATGTTTCATATGGGCATTACTCCTTATTATGCAGCTTTGATGGACAAAAATGATCCAAAGTGCCCCATTAGATTACAAGCTGTTCCACAAATGGGTGAGCTTGATATTCTTGATTCAGACTTAGAAGACCCCTTAGCAGAAGAACGCGATATGCCCGTGCCAGGTATTACTCACCGCTATCCTGATAGAGTTCTGTTTTACACTACTCATAACTGCCCTGTTTATTGCAGGCATTGTACACGTAAACGCAAAGTTGCTGATCCTTCCAGTATGACAGATAAAGAAACCATAGAAGTAGCTTTTGATTACATTGCTGCCCACCCAGAAATTAGAGATATTGTGGTATCCGGTGGCGATCCATTATCCTTAAGTGACGAACGGCTGGATTATATTTTAAGTAGGCTTAGAGCTATTCCTCACGTAGAAATTTTCCGTATGGGTACTAGAAACTTAGTAACATTACCTCAACGAGTAACTGATGATTTTGTGGCCATGCTTAGAAAACATCAACCTGTTTTTGTGAACACCCATTTTAATCACCCAAAAGAATGCAGCGCAGAAGCTTTGCTCGCTTGCCAAAAATTAGCAGATGCGGGCTGTGTTATGGGTAATCAAATGGTGTTGCTAAAAGGTGTTAACGACGATTATAGAATAGTAAAAGAGCTTAATCATCGATTATTGCTCATGCGGGTAAGACCTTACTATATTTATCAGTGTGACTTATCTCAAGGCATAAGCCATTTTAGAACTCCTATACAAGTTGGTCTGGATATTATGGAAAAACTTCGAGGGCATACCTCAGGCCTAGCAGTACCTACTTTTGTGGTTGATGGCCCAGGTGGTGGAGGTAAAATACCTTTATTACCAAAATATGTGGTGGAAAAAGCAGGCAAAAAATGGACTTTACGAAACTTTCAAAATAAAACTTTTGATTATATTGAACCATAATAATTTATTGGGGGGCTTATGAAATTTTTATTATTTTTATTATTTTTTACAAGCAATATGCTGCTAGCTATTGATGAAATTACTGATGAAATAAACAAAATTAAAAATTTTGCTTTGCAGCAATCAGTAATATTTCAAGAAGACTTGATAGATATGCAAGAAGATCTTAAAGCCTATGATTTTTGGTCAGAGATTTTTAAAGATACTATTAAAGAGCTTATTATTATAAGTGATGATGCTCACAATCGCTTGATACAAATAGATGATAAAAAAAACTTATTTATGGCTAAAATTTATCTACAGCAATTAAGAAATCGCATATACAGCCTGCATGCTAACAAACAAGAGCTTTTAGATTATAATATTAATAGACGTTCAGAAAGTCTATTTAAAACTAGCAAAAAATATATTTCAAGTTCAGCTGCTTTTATAATTAAAATAGGAACGCTTATGGCTGCTATACAATCTATTTATAATTACTTACTTAGTTTCAATCAAGACAATTAATTAATTTATTTTTATATTTTTCCACAGTAGCATCCATGCTTGTTAACAAAGATTTATCAAACATAACTATATATTTATTTGATTGCAAATAAGTATATAGATTTTTAGTACTACCAATTTGCAATTTATTTTTATTACGCAAAGAACTAAAAAATTCATCAATAGTATTGTTTTGATGACACATTAATGAAGCGCTTCCATAAAAATCTAACTCTGGTATATGCCTAGAGCCAAGCATAACCACAATAACCTTATTGCTATTGCTTAGTTTATTAAGAGTGTTGATTAATACTTGGTTGCGTTTTTCCATGGATGAGTTTTCTTCGTGGTCATCCCAACCATAAAATGGCGTAGCTATATTTTTAAAAAGAGTAAAACCTAATAAATTGTTATTGAGAACTTTTAATCTATATTTTCCTGGTTGTGAAAATTTACGGCTGAGATTTTGTAGCTCTTGCTCAAATTCTTCTACGTTATAGGATTTTTGAGCATTTTTTTGCTTGATAGCAGCTATAATTTCTAGAGTTTTTTGCGAAAATAGTTCCCAAGGGCTTTTGGTTAAGCTTTTTAAGCTTTCGTCAAGAATTATTAAGTCTTTTTTTTGCTCTTTTAATAAAGATATAATTAGTAGTTGATTAAGCAAGCTTTCAGCATTGTCATGGATTTCTGGCAATAAAATTATGGAAGCTTCTTTTAAATTAGAATTACCCCAAATTTGTAAATTTTCTAAACTACTTTGTGGATTTTTTAATTTGTTATTAATACCTTCTATTAAACCATACATATCAATAGCAAAAATAAATTTAGTAAAAAATAAGCACATTAAAAATACTTTAAAAAACATAATTTTAGCCGAATAATTATATAAAAAACTATTTATAAGCAGGTATAGCAATAATTATAGTATTTGCATTGATTTTGATCTAATATTTTTAAGTTAAAAAAGGATTTAAAAAAATATGACAACTCAAATTCTTATTTGTGGAGCCAATGGTTATGTAGGCAGCCGCTTGAGTAGTGCCTTAGAAAAATTGGGCAAGCCACTTCGATTAATGGTCAGAAGACTGGAGTTTGTCAAAGAGCCTTCAAGTCCACTTATTGAGTGGATAGAGGCTGACTTGCTCAAACCTGAAACTTTGCCAAAAGCTTTTATGGGCATTACAACAGCATATTATTTAGTTCATAGCATGGCGGCTGATCAAGATTATGCTAAGCTTGATAAAAAAGCCGCAAAAAACTTTGTGAAAGCTGCTCAAAAAGCTGGGATAAAACGAGTGATTTTTCTTGGTGGCCTAGGAAATGACTCGGGACATTTTTTGTCCAAACACCTCAAAAGTCGCCATGAAACTGGTGCGCTACTGCGAGAAGGCAATTTTCAAGTTATTGAGTTTCGAGCATCCATAATTATTGGCCCTGGCAGTTTGTCATTTGAACTTATTCGTAGCTTAGTTGAAAGATTGCCCATAATGATTACACCAAAATGGGTAAATATTGAAACTCAACCTATCTTTATAGATGATGCTATAAATTATTTAATAAACGCTTATTCCTTAGATTTAGAAAAAAACGCTATTTTTGAAATTGGTGGTTGCGAAATTGTTACCTATGGTGGCCTAATGGCTGAGTATGCCAAGCAAAGAGGCTTAACTCGAGTTATGATTAAAGTGCCATTTTTAACTCCACGACTTTCCAGCTGGTGGTTGCAATTAGTCACCCCAATTTATGCTCGAGTAGGCCAACAACTCATTGCAAGCTTGGTCAACAAAACCGTGATACAGTCCTTTGAAACAGATAATTGGTTCACTATTAAACCAATCGGCTATAAAGAAGCTATTAAACAAGCCAGAGAAATTGAGGAAAATGATTTTTCTAGCGTTCGTTGGAATGACACTGATAGTTATGTTACTCATGCCAATTTAAACTCTGCTAGTGGCAATTATGGTAGGCGTCTATTTGAAACCCAAAAACGCATAAGCGAGCTTTCGCCTAAAGCTATATTTGAGGTAATTGAAAAAATTGGCGGCAAAAATGGCTGGTATTTTGCAGACTCAATCTGGTCTCTACGAGGTCTAATCGACTATTGGTTAGGCGGCATTGGCATGAGAAGATCTAGGCGTGACCCCAATAAACTTCGTGTAGGCGACACCCTAGATTTTTGGCGGGTATTGGAAATTACTCCTAATGAGCACCTTAAACTCTTTGCAGAAATGCGACTTCCGGGAAGAGCTTGGCTTGATTTTCGCATAACTTTGGAAAACGGCAAAACTGTACTCTACCAAAGTGCCATTTTCGATCCCAAAGGTCTTTTTGGTTTAATCTATTGGTATGGTCTTTTGCCATTTCATAAAATAATTTTTTCTGGGTTATTAAATAGCATCATGCAGCGTGCTCATAAAACAAAAAATTAACTAATAATCTATATTTTAGCTATTTTTCTTAAAAACAAATAAATATATAGTAATATTTTTAATTACTATCTTCATTGACCAAAACACTTAAAGCGCTTACAAGAAAACAGCTATATTTGTAAGGCGATAATCATGAATGCACAAAATAATTCTAATCCTATTGGAAATCTCGTTAGTGTTAGCATAACCGATGAACTTAAATCATCTTTTCGCGATTATTCCATGAGCGTTATTATTGGAAGAGCACTGCCTGATATTAGAGATGGCCTAAAGCCTGTTCATAGACGCATTTTGTACGCTATGTTTAAAGAAGGCTTATTATCCAATAGAAAATTTAGTAAATGCGCCGGTGTTGTTGGTGAAGTTTTAAAAAAGTACCACCCCCACGGCGATTCCCCTGTGTATGAAGCCTTAGTTCGTATGGCTCAGCATTGGAATATGCGCGAGCTTTTAATAGAAGGCCAAGGAAACTTTGGTTCTATCGATGGCGATCCACCAGCGGCTTATCGTTATACCGAAGCCAGACTTACCAAAATAGCAGAATCTATACTTGCTGATATCGACAAACAAACAGTAGATTTTATACCCAATTTTGATGCCTCTGTAGAAGAACCAGTATTTTTACCAAGCAGAATTCCTACACTTTTAATAAATGGCTCTGAAGGTATCGCTGTGGCCATGGCCACCAAATGCCCTCCTCATAACTTAGGCGAAATAGTAGATGGCTTATTGGCAATAATTTCAGAACAATATGAAGAAGGTGAAGAAGTCACTTTTGAACTTTTAGCAAAACTCATACCTGGGCCCGATTTTCCTACTCGTGGTTTTATTTGTGGTAAAAACGGCTCATTGAATGCTTTAAAAACAGGTCGTGGCAGCATAGTTATTAGAGCAAAAGCAGAAATTGAAAAAATTGAATCTAGTAACAAAGAAAGAATTATTGTTACGGAAATACCCTATCAAGTTAATAAAGCCAGACTCTTAGAACGCATCGCTGAACTAGTAAGAGAAAAGCGCTTAGAGGGAGTTTCAGACTTGCGCGATGAATCTGATAGAGACGGTATGCGCATTGTTATCGACATTAAGCGTGACTCTATGGCAGAAGTTGTTTTAAATGGCTTATTTAGTCTTACACCCATGCAAAGCAGCTATTCTATTAACATGCTAAGTATTGTAGACGGCCAGCCACAAACTTTAAACATGATGCAAATGCTTAATAAATTTTTAAGCTTTAGGCGCGAGATAGTCACCAAAAGAACTCGCTATGAACTTAAAAAAGCGAATGAGCGTTTTCATATTATCACTGGTTTGGCCACTGCTCTTGATGATATAGACAAAGTTATTACTACTATTAGGGCCGCAAAAAACACCGAAGAAGCACGTACTAATCTTTGTAATCTTAAATTTGAGCAAGCACTAAAATTAAACTTATTCTTAGATGCTCCTACCAAACAAATAAAAGATTGGCACCTTCAAGGCTTTGCCAAGCTTGATGAAACCCAAGCAGATGCTATTTTAGAAATGAGATTAGCAAGATTAGTAGGATTAGAACGCGATAAGCTTTTGCAAGAAGGTTTTGAGCTTTTATTAGAAATTAAAAAGTTATTAGAAATACTAAGTGATACCAAAGTTTTGATGCAAGTTATCAAATCAGAACTTATAGATATCAAACAACAGTTTGCTACGCCAAGAAGAAGTATTTTTGTACATGATGCAGAAGAAATTAATAAAGAAGATTTAATAACTGAAGAAGATGTTTTAGTTACCATTTCTCACTCTGGTTATGTAAAACGCGTATCTTTGTCTAATTATAAAGCACAACGCAGAGGCGGAAAAGGTAAAACTGCAGTTGTTTCTAAAAATGAAGACTTTGTTCAAGATGCGTTTGTGGCTTCTACCCACGCTTATTTAATGACCTTCACCAACTTTGGTAAAGTTTACTGGGTAAAAGTTCATGAACTACCTGATGGAAGCACTACTTCTAGAGGTCGACCTATTGTGAACCTAGTACAACTTGAAGAACAAGAAAAAGTTTGTGCTATTTTGCCCGTGCGAAAATATCCAGAAGAAGAAAACTTACAATATGTGGTTACTGCTACTAAAAAAGGCAAAGTTAAAAAAACTGATTTGCGTGCATACAGAAACCCTCGTTCAAATGGTCTTATTGCTTGTGAAATTGAACAAGGTGACGAATTAATCAGTGTTAAAATCACTGATGGCAAAAACGACCTCTTACTTTCCACTAAAAATGGTATGGCTATTAGATTTAACGAATCAGATGCTCGATCTCTAGGACGCCAAGCTATTGGTGTGCGAGGCATTAGACTTAAGGGCAATGATCAAGTAGTTTCTATGGAAGTGCTTGATAACGACGCTACTTTATTAACAGTAACTCAAAATGGTTACGGTAAAAGAACTGCTATTGAAGAATATCGTACACAAGCAAGAGGCGGATCTGGCTTAATCACTATTAAAGTTGATGAAAGAAATGGACCGGTAGTAGCCGCTATGCAAGTGCATAATGAAGACGAAATCATGATCGTTACAAACTTAGGTAAACTTATTCGTATGAGCGCTAATAGTGTATCTATTTATGGGCGTAATACCAAAGGCCTAAGACTTATTAGCATGGATAAAGAACAAAAAGAAAAAGTCAGTTCATTAGTATATATTGAAGATGACCCAGACGCGCCTGAAACTTTAGATGAGTGAAGAAATTAAGCCATTAAGTCTTATTGCATAGATAAAAAAACCAAATCAACTAGGCTTATCCAAAATTCAAATTATTTAAACTATACTCCAAAAATGTAATACAAATTGGGAGCATGGTGAGCGAAACCCAATATTTAGCTTAAAATTATTACTTTTAAAATTTTGCCTTTGATTTTTTCTTGGGTCAAAACACTTAAGGCTAAGCTTACTTTTGCTTTAGTTACTGCTACAAAAGAATGGGTGTCACAAATATCAATTTTACCCACATCATTTCCTAAAATATTTTTATTAGCAGTAAGTGCGCCAAGTATATCCCCTGCTCGCAGCTTATTTTTTCGGCCACAGCTAATACGCAAAGTAGCCATTTTAGGAACTAGTATGGCTTTATTATTAGAATTTAAACTATCTAGGCTTTCAAAATTTATTTTTTGATTGAGATTTTTTTTATCAAAATGGCTATATAAACTAAAAGCCAAACCTTTGCTGCCAGCTCTTGCTGTTCGACCAATTCTATGAATATGCACTTGTGGATCATGAGCGAGATCAAAATTTATAACGGCTGCCAAATCTTTAATATCTAAGCCTCGTGCTGCAACGTCGGTTGCCACCAAGATAGAAAGACTTTTGTTACTAAATAATACTACGGCTTCGTCACGTTCTTTCTGTTCCAAATCACCATGCAATGATTGAGCATAATAGCCCTTATTTTGTAAATAGGTTGCTAACTCTTGGCACTTTTGTTTAGTATTACAAAAAATCAAAGTGGATTGCGGAGCATAATGGTTTAAAATAGATAAAACTGGCGCAAAATCATACTCATCATTTTTTTCAAAAAATAAATGCTCAATAGCAAGAGAACTATGATCTGTATCGGCTTTTATGAGCACTGCCTCTTTTTGAAAGTCTTTGCTAAGATTTTGAATATTTGACGGATAGGTAGCTGAAAAAAGTAGAGTTTGTCGATTATTGGGCGTATGACTGACTATTTGCGTCATATCATCTAAAAAACCCATTTCTAGCATGCGGTCAGCTTCGTCAAAAACTAAAGTTTCTAGATTACCCAAATAAAGAGTATTTTTACGAATATGATCAAATACTCTACCAGGAGTTCCCACTACACAATGAACAGCATTTGCCAAAGATGTAACTTGTACTTGCATAGGGCTACCACCACATAATGTGGTGATTTTAATATTAGGAATAAGGCGTGCCAGTTTTCTAATCTCTTTGCAAACTTGTTCACTAAGTTCTCGCGTTGGGCATAAAACTAAGGCTTGAACATCTTTTTTGGTGATATCTAATTTTGATAATAATCCAATAGCAAAAGCTGCGGTTTTACCACTGCCAGTTTTAGCATGAGCAATAAGATCTTTATTGCTTAAAATAATAGGCAAACTAGCTTCTTGAATGGGGGTCATTTGTTCATAGCCCATAGAAGAGAGATTTTCTAAAATAAGTGGCTTAATAGGTAACTTGGAAAATTTTAAATTATTCATTACTAACTACAGGGGTTAATTTGTTGATAACTAGATTGAGTGTCTCGTAATACTTGGGAATTTCCTCTGCAAGCAAATTCGCAAATTCTTCTACATAAATATGCGAGGTCATATTTCTACTCTTAATCATGGTAATAATAGTTTCAGCCTCATCTAATGATATAAGCCCATGAGAGTTTGCAGTGCGAATTATTTCGCTCGGTATTTTAATATCTGGCGATAGGTTGGCATTTTCAAGATATTTTTTTAAGTATTTCCAAAAAAGATCCACTGAATATTCAAATCGCTGAATAACAGAGTCTCGATACGTGGCCAATTCTTCTTCATAGGTTATATGAGGGTTATATTTTATGTGCTCTTTATTAAATAGTGCAAAAGTATGAAGAGCTTGTTGAAGAGTTTTAAGAGCTTTTGTCATATACTCATGCTTCTGTATTAATTTTTCCATACTATTCCTTCGCGTAAAATAACCTGTTTGAAAGATTCTGCTACCCCATTTAAATCCACTAAATCAATTTTTACAGGAATAACAGTCTCATCAATTTCTGCAAGAATAGACATCATAATGTTGAAAGGTACTGGTGTTGCATTATCAAGCGCAAGATCAATATCAGATGCATCAGTGGCTTTATTAGTTGCTTGAGAACCAAATAAATAGATTTTGCTCTTTGGTAAATATTTTTGAATTATTTTTACTAATAAATCCTGGTATTTTTGTTTTACAGCCACAGCGCTGGCTTCCTTATATTGATTTTAAACAAGCTATCAGGATTCTTATACCTTTTTTATTTCAAATAATAAGGGCTCAGAGCAAAATTATGCTGGTATCAATTGCTTTAAAAATTCTTCACAGGGCAGACAGGTTCAGGAATAGGGAAAAGTCGCTTAATGTAATCCATTTTAACCTCAAAATGGCAACGCTAATGCCAATTTGAGACTCAATTTGGCATAACCGATGCCAAATGCAATAATTTGTCAATTTTTAACATGAGAACCTACCCTAAACTTAATTGGGATATTTCTATTTTATATAAATTTGGCAAGAGTAAAAGTGCTCGTAATTACATTGCTTTTGAAGAGAACAAAAGCTATGAATAATTAAAATTTGTTAATTGAATCGAGTTTTGGATAAGCTAAGGTCATCAAATTTTATTTTTAACTCATTCCTACGTGCCGTCGCCTTGTGCGCGGCATCCAGACAATTAGCCTTTACAATGTAGGAATTAATTTTCTGGATACCGTGAACGAGTCACGGTACGTAGAGAGTGACTAATCGCCATAGCTTATCTAAAGCTCAGGTTCACTGAGGAAAAAATGAAGAAAATACTAAGTTTTGTGATAGCTAGTTCTTTTGCGGCCGCATCTTATTGCACTTTTGGCATCTTCACTTCTCAAGAAGATTCTATGAAAGTGGGCTTTGGCCTAGGCACTTCTATGCAAATGCCTGATAAAACCTTTGGGCTAGGAAGTATGGGCCCTCAATTAAGTTTTGCACAGTATTTGGCTTACGATCTAGATTATGGAGTTTATGTGAATGCTGATTATGCAAGCTTTAGGCATAATTTATTTACTGAGAGTGGCAAAAATGACTCTGGTTTTCGTCTTCATACAGAATCGATGATCCGTTACTTACCAGAACTTGATGAAAATCTATTTTTTGGTGGATTATTTTCTTTGTCGTGGCAACGCCAATTTGGTCAAGCAGCCAGCGATTTTTATAAAAACGTAAGTTTTGGTGACTTAGGCTTTAGCATCGGTCCTGATTTTATGATGAATATTAATACTGATCTGTATACCTACTCAAGTTTATTATTCACCATGAACGCCATACGATTTGGCTCACAAAATAAAGAAGATTCTCACTTAATGGGCACAAAGCTTACTCTAGGTTTAGGTTTTGCCGTGGCTAATAATATTCTTATGTACACAGAACTAGATCCTAGCATAAACAACTTTAAAAAACCTGCCCAAAGTTTTGGCGTGGACCTAAATTTGGGCATTAGCATGGCTCTTTAATTAATGGCTTTTAGCTATTGCTCTGCTGGCTTCTATTTCAATAAGCAAGCCACGCATTTTAGCTTCTGAGCGATTAAGAAAATCTTCACAAATTTTTATGCGTTCTTCCTTAAGCTTTTCATCACTAAGCTTTAGGGTTTGCCGAACTAAAGCTTTAGCCATCCATAAGCGGCTGGCTATTACACAAAATTTTTCGGCATTTAATAAACCAAAACTAAAATCGGTTTTTGCATCCCAATCTTGTAAAAATGCTGATTTCCATTCTAAAATAGGTTTTTCTTTTAAATCACCAAACTTATCCATTAAAATTCTGGTCAAAATGGTTTGCATAGCAGAATAGTAAAGAGATTTTAGTTTATATAGCTTTCTTTCACTGTCAGTTTTAGCAGTTAAAATAGATACTTTGGTTTGTGCCATTCGAGCAAAAAATATGCCAGGGTTGCGCATAGCATATTGTAGGTGATCTTTGAGCACCATTAATGCTTGTATTTGGCTTGTTCCTTCATAAATGGGCAGTATAAGAGCATCTCTTAAAAGTTTTTCAGCACCATACTCTTTCATATAGCCTACTCCACCCATAATTTGCATATTCATGCGAGCGGCATAAACAGCATTCTCGCTCGCTGTATATTTAACTAAGGGTGTGGCTAATCGTGCTTGCCATTTATAATATTTATATTTTTCTTCATAAGATTTTTTATCTTCATCACTAAGATTATTAAGTTTTAAATATTCTTTGATCTTATTGGCAGTCTCTTCATTAAAACCAGCTAAAAATGCCAAAGCTCGCAAGGCTTTGTTATTCACATTAATTTCATCTAAATAATCAGCGATCATCTCGTGATCAACTATTTTCTTGCCCATACTAAATCGTTCATGAGCAAACTCATTAGCCATACGATAAGCTTTTTCACATAAGCCTAAGCCTTCATATCCTACTAATAAACGAGCGCTATTCATGACTAGCGTCATATTTTTAAAGCCATGGCCTCTTTTACCTACTAATTCGCCTTTAGTATTGTCGTAATTTAAAGTAACGGTAACAGATGAATGTTGACCCATTTTTTTCTCTTGATTACCAATACTAAAATTACGAACTTTTTTACCATCTTTTTCTATATGTGCAGGAACATAAAATAAAGATAAACCTTTGAGACCTGGATGAGTTTTTGGGTCTTCTGAACGTGCCAAAACCAAATGATGCTCACCATGACCACAAGTGATCCATATTTTTTGACCATTTAGATACCAATGTTTATCAGGCCCTTTTTTAGCCGTAGTACGAATTTGTCCTAAATCAGAGCCAGCCTGAGGCTCTGTTAAGCACATGGCACCTGACGTTTTTCCTTGGCATAAATCTCTCATCACCGTATCAAATCTGGTAGATAAAATTTTGCCATTTTTTGCTTCAAAACTACCCTCTTCTAAGGCAAAGCTTTGAAAAGCAAGGCCTATGCCCGAAAAAAAACCATAATAGGTCATCAATGAAACATCAGCTCTTGCAAGCATTTCACAAACAATATTGGCCACACTCCAGGGCAAATTAAATCCATCTACATGCCTAGAAAAAGGCAAAGCCATGGCGCCCATGTCTTTTAAGCCAACTATAAATTCTCGCATAACTTCAGCATCGATCATCTCACCATCTATGAGCGTTGGATGCTGAGAGTCTAGTAAATGGGCCTTAGGATCTATCTCTTCGGCGATGAATTGCCCTAAAGAAATTAAAAATTCTTCATATAAAACCAACGCTTCCTCAGCATTTCTGGGAGCATTGGTATCTTTAGTGTCGGGCTCTATAAGAGGAAATAGTTCAGCCCAATTTTGATTTAAAAAATTAAGCTTTAAGTCTTCGTTATCCAAATAAAAATTCTTGCTCATGTATACAAACCTTATCCACTCTAAATCACAAAAAATAACCAATAACCATAAATCTTTATTTTGCCTACAAAAATAAAACCAATATAATGCCTTTAAGGGTATTGTCTAATTGCAAATGATTTGCAACTAAATACTGTTATTTGCAATAAAATATTATGAAATCCGGGTGTAAATCTTATGGAAACAGTTAGTTTAAATAAAGCTCCATTGGGTCAACTATGCCAAATATTAGGATATAATTCTCCTAACAAAGAGGGTATGTATCGTTTATTTGAATTGGGCTTAACTAAAGGCTCCTGTTTAACTATTTTAAGAAAATCTCACAGTTTTGGCATCATGGAAGTAGCTCTAGAACAAAGTAGGCTATGCATTGATATTGATTTAGCGTCTGTTTTTTTAGTAATCACCAAATAAAATTTAAGGAATATACTTAAACATGCATGCTTCAGTGTTATTTATTGGCAACCCCAATTGCGGAAAAAGTACTTTATTTAATGCTCTAACAGGTTCAAATGCTAAGGTTGCAAACTATCCAGGTATCACTGTAGAAGCCAAAATAGGTTCATTTTTAAATATTGCCAATCAAGAAATCACCATTGTTGACTTACCTGGAACCTATAGTCTAATACCTGCATCAGAAGAAGAAGAAGTTACTACCAAGGCTTTATTAGAAAAGCATTCTTTAGTGGTAGTTGTCATCGATATAAATCAGCTAAGAAGAGGCTTATATTTATATTTACAAGTCATAGAACTTGGTTTTAAAGCTATTATTGCCCTAAATATGGCTGATGAAGCCCATAGCAATAAAAGACAAAAAATTTTAGGGGTTATTAAAAAATCTAGTGGTGCTCATGTTATCTTGGTCAACCAAGAAGAAAAAGCTACTTTAGGCACCCTAAAAAATACTATTAGCGCCATTCTTGCAGGTTCTTTGTTGGCTAATCTCAAAGAACAGCCATTATTATTCACAAGTTTATCAAAAAATTTACAAGATAAGTTAAGTTTAATACCTACAAAACCCTTTGTTTTTTCAAAACATGCACACAATAGCGAAGATATTATTAAAAACATAAGTATATTTTTGATAAATTGGCATAAAAAAGGCGTGTTTAAACCTAATCACAAATTAGATGAGACATTGTTTAGCCAAGAAGAAAATGAAGAACTAGAAAAATTAATCTTAAATTTGCCTCAAGAGCGATTTTTAAAAGTTGATGCCTATTTAGCTGAATTAAAAAGTGATGATTTTAGTCTCAGAGCCTGGTCTGATAGGTTAGACAAAGTTTTCTTAGCGCCCATATTAGGACCAATAATATTATTATTCATATTTATCTTTTTCTTGCAGGCAATTTTTTTATTAGCGCAGCCTGTATGCGATCTTGTTGAGCAGGCTATTAATACTACAGCTCATGCTGCATCATCATTATTACCTGCCAATTCATTAGTACAATCATTGCTTGTTGATGGTATTTTTGCAGGCCTGGGTACTGTTTTGTCTTTTATACCACTCATTGCCCTTTTGTTTGCATTTTTAGCCATACTAGAAGATAGCGGTTATATGGCGAGAGCTACTTTTTTGCTTGATCATCGTTTAAAAAAATTAGGATTATGTGGAAAATCAGTAGCACCCATGCTTTCTTCTTTTGCTTGTGCCGTTCCAGCCATCGTTGCCACGCGGACTATTGCTTCAAAAAAAGAGCGTCTGATAACTATTATGGTAACTCCTTTTATTACTTGTTCTGCTAGACTGCCCGTATTTGCCCTTATTGTAGGCGCTTTATTTAGTAATTACCCACCAATATTTGGATTTATTAATATTGCTGCTTTAATTTTTTTAAGCATGTACTCCTTAGGACTCCTAGCAGCTTTAACTTCGGCATTTATGTTATCAAAAATTATGAAAAACAATAATAACTCAAGTTTATCCATAGATTTACCAATATTTAGAATCCCTAAAATAATGGCTATTTTCAATAAAGTTAGCGATAAAATAAGTAAATTTATAAAAGATATTGGGGGCACAATTTTAGCAGCCACTGTGGTAATGTGGGCCTTGTTTAACTTAAATTTTTCTCTAGAAAATAACCAATATGTTTTAGATAAAGCAAGTGATCAACAAAATAGTATTGCTGCTATGATCGGCCATAAAATTGAGCCAGCTTTTAGTCTCATGGGTGCTGATTGGCAAATAGGCATGGGAATAATGGCCAGTTTCTTGGCCAGAGAAGTTTTTGTATCCAGTATTGCTGTCGCCTACGGTTTGGAAAATAACCAAGAAAATGATTTAAAAAATACTTTTAAAAAAAATGTTTCTCCCTTGGCTGGTTTTAGTTTATTAATATTTTTTACGCTGGCTATGCAATGTATAAGCACCGTAATAGTTACTAAAAATGAAACTAAGTCATGGTTTTGGGCCGTCTCACAATTTTTATTCATGACCTTTTTTGCTTATTTTTTAGCTGTTATCACTTATCAAGGTGGTTTATTATGGTTTGGTTAATAGTTGATAAGCTTATAGTCATATTTTTACTTATAGTATCTTGTATATATTTATATAAAAAATTAAAGCCTAAAAAATGCTTAAATAATTGCCACAAATCAACTAATAATTCTACTATAATAAAGCTAAGAACTAAAGGATCATTATGCCCCGCTATAAAAAAGCTCCCCAAACAGCTCTAGTACTTGCCGGTGGAGGTGCTCGTGGTGCATATGAAGCTGGGGTCATAAAATATATTAGAGATGAGCTACCTGCTCGTATTAAACCTCATGTTCGTTTTGAAATACTTTGTGGATCATCTGTGGGAGCAATTAATTGTTGTTATATGGCGGCAATGAGCCATACTCCAGAAATGCAAGGTAGAGGCTTAATTAAACTTTGGCAAAGTTTGCAAATAGACAAGGTTTATCAGTTAGGCATGAGAGAAATTTTTAATTTGCCTAGATTTTTGCTGGGTTCTAAAGGCCGTGGCGAACTTGACGATGTCATTGGACCTGGCAGATTAGGTGGTTTATTTAACACTTCTCCCATGGAAGCTTTGGTTAGAAACGAAATCCCTTGGAAAAAGCTACAACAAAACCATGCAGAAGGTTTTTATAAAGCATTGGCTATTAATGCTACTCATATTCGTTCAGGTAAAACTCATGTTTTTGTGCAACGTCAAGCAGATGGACTTCCTTCATGGAGCACTGATCCACAAATTGAAGCTCATGCAGTAGAAATAGAAGCGAGTCATGCATTGGCTTCTGCTGCTATTCCGTGGGTCTTTCCAGCAGTGTCTATTAATAATGAAATTTATAGTGATGGATCTATTAAATTAAATACACCTATTTCTCCCGCCTTAAGATTAGGAGCTGATCGTTTATTTGTGGTTGGTCTTAAAAGTGAAGATCCCTCATGGTCCCTTAATAAAGCACAAGAAAATAAAATTGATGCTTTTCCTTCTGCAGCTTATTTATTAGGCAAAATTCTCAATGCCTTGTTAGTAGACAAAACCGATTATGATTTAAAGCGCTTACGTCGATACAATATAATGTTGCAAGAAGGTCAAAGAGAATTTGGCGATAACTTTGTACCATTTATGGATGATTTAATGGTTAAAGCCAGAGGTGCAGCTTATCGGGAAATATCTACGTTAGAAGTAAGACCAAGTATTGATATTGCCGAAGTTGCCAGCCGTCACTTGCAGCGTGGGTCTATTGCTGCCAGAGCAGGCTCATTGGTAGGTCCATTATTACATCGTTTAGGTGATGTTGGTGTGGGACAAGCAAGTGATTTATTGAGCTATTTATTATTTGATTATGAATTTGCCTCAGAACTTATAAAGCTTGGCATGCATGATGCCGATATTAAAAGAAAAGAGATTATTGAGTTTTTTTCGTTGTAATTCTTTTAAGCCTATTGCATCTTAATAAATGACTAAGCAAAATTCAAAATAAATGGAGTTGAAAATGTTTTTTAGAAAAGAGATACTTATTGCAATGATTTTATTTACTGTACCACTTGCAGCATTTGATAGTATTTCTGTAGAGGACAGAGAAAAGTTCCACGAAATATATAGCAAGAAACATGAAATCACTCAAGAAAATTTTGATCTGGCAATGGAATATCTAAGTATAAGTAAAAGACGAGCAGGTAGATATTTGGCTGGAGAGTTAACATTAAAGTTAGAAAAATTTGTAGGAAAAAAATTATCGGCTAATGAATGGTATTATGAAGTTAAAAACGCCTACGATGAAAGTCTTATAAAGCTTGGTAAGGAAGCGGCATCCTCTATTAAAAGAACATACCTAATTGAAGCCATTGCAATGGGAATTATTTGGCCCATACCAAGTAAAATTTAATCTTCACATCATTTTTTTGTACTGCAAATAATCAAAATATTCTAAGCAGGGCACATAGGAATGGGCTCAAAAGAGAATTCAAATATCTTGCTTATCTAAAAATCAAGTTAATTATTAATATCTAATATTTTTTTCCCCGTGAAATCCTTAAAATCCGCACCAGTGGTTTTGATTATCATGAAAATCAACATCTATGCTATGGATTATCATAAAAAAGCCGTTCATAATAAGTAGCATCTTTTATAAATTTGGCTTAAAAATAGGCTTCTAAAAAGAGTGCGGAAGCATAAAAACAACGTAGTACATAGTGTATAAAACGTGGTATTAACTGGACAAAACGCGAATATGAGACCAAACCAGGAAATTCTTTTTTCAAATGCCTGCAAATATATAAAACTGCATGCGCTTTTTTGTAAAGCCTTAAGCAAAACTAAGGTTAATTAAACATTAACCCTATTGAGTTATTTGATAATAAGTTTAATTTTTAGAAAAAAATTTTGTGTTTAATTAAAATATATTAATGAGGTTTAAATAATGTTTAAATTAGGTTTTATAATTGCTGTGTACTTGTACGTTAAAATAGTTTTCTCTCTAAATTTGGGTGAAACGATCCATTACACTTGGATTGGGCCACCTCCAGAGGCAAATCCTCTTCATTCTATAATTGGTCATGACTATATTGGTCCTGTATTAACTGCTAAGCAGTTACAAAATCAAGAAAGTAAAACTGGCATAAAACACGAAATTAGATTCTATTGTTTAGATGTTTTCAAAGAACATTATGTAGAACTTTTTAAAGAAGAAAATGTTGACATAAAGGTGTTTGGAGTTATAGAATTTTTGCTATCATTTCAGAATGCTGAAGATGAGATGCTACGAGAATATAGCAAAAAATTCATTGCTTACATGATAAAAGATAAAAATAATCAAAGGCAAAAATTGCAAAGCACTTTACTAAATTATGAGCAAGTTGAAATTAATCTAAAAAATAGAAAGTCAGATGTAGCCTTAAAAGATAAATTTACGCTTTTTTTGTTTGCTTTTGAGCGTGGCTATATTTTTGATACAAATATAGTACCTGTAGGTGAAGTAATTTTAAAATCTTATGAACACTATTTAATACCTCATATTCCAGCAAAAGCAGTGAAAGATCCATTTAATGAAAGACCAGAATCTGAGAGAGATTTGTTGAAAATATTAAGATCTTTAGATTGTTTTGCTTTATATGCACCGCCAGGCTATAAAACATATGCTTTCTTGGCATTTACACAAATATTTTCAGAAACAGAACAAAATGAAGGTTGTGCATTAGAAGGAGGTCGTGCATTAAATTATGCTTTTAGAAACAAAAAAATCATAGCTGAAAGTAAATACAATTTTTTAAATTTAAAAAAATTTGGGCTGTTTAAGTTTAGCTTTGAGACTCATAGGAAACATAACTCCAGATTTGAAAAAAATTATGATAGGCCTTTATCCAAAAACAAAATCATATTGTATATAACTACTTTACAAAATACTAAAATTGATTCCGCAAAAAAAGAATTTTGGGACTGCCACAAAAACTGCCAAGGAAAAATCTGTCCATGTGAAATTTCTACAGAAGAAATATATGATAAAAAATTTCATGCTAATTATCTTTGGGTTAGTCTTTCAAATTATAAAATAAAAATCAGTGGGGACCCTGAAACTTTAAATTATATAGAAAATATGGAAATAAAAAGTCTTCTTATATGTATTACTTGTCAAAAGTACCTTATTGAAACTGAAAAACAAGAAAGCTTACTTGAAGCTCAACCAAAAGAGGATCAAGAAACTTGGAACACTTTTTTAATTAGAGAATTTTTAGAAAATGAGAAAGATCAATATTGTGTTTCCACAAGATTGGTTACACCATTGTTAATTCGCCAATTTATTCCAGGACAAGATGATGATGACATAGATGATGAAAAACTTAAAAAAGAAAATAGTTTTTGGGAACCGTATTATCAAGCACTACCTTCAGAAGAAAATAATGATGATGACTATTTTAACCCCTTAGAAGAAGGAAATTTTGATAAGCTTTTCTTTGAGAATGAAAACAATTTTGATACGTCAAAAGATGGATAATAAATCATAAATAAAATACTTAAAAAATATTTACATAAAAAGAGTATCTTTGTGCCACTGCTCGTTCCTGAGGTATCGACACGAACATAGCAAATTAACAACCATTATACGCTTTTCACTCGCTCTCTACGTGCCCTGACCATATGATTACCCATAAGTATTGATTAGTTAATCTGAGTTTTGGATAAGC
>CAZBMJ010000021.1:0-37250 GCA_964493205.1 uncultured Myxococcales bacterium | reverse complement strand
CACCTGTGCTTATCCAAAACTCAGATTAACTAATCAACTTATGGGTAATCATATGGTCACGGTACGTAGAAACGGCTTATTTAGCTTTACAAAGCAAATTTTTTGTCAAAAACTTTTTTACCTTGTGAGCTTAAAAGGTAAGTTTTTGTACGCTTTTCTTGGCCTGCTTTTTTAATGAAAGACATATTTGAGTTGAGCACTCGAGAAATATTTATAGGATAGAGTTCTATGTTGCTTGTTTTATACAACAAAGAAGAAACATCATGAACTGATATTCCATCAGAAATATTGGCCTTTTCAGCATTTCCTAAAGCCCAAATCAAGTAAGCGAGGCTTTTTTTGCCATCAAACTCATCGGTTTTACTAATTATTCTTAAGTTATTATTTTTAATAAGACTGAGAATTGTATCAGCTTTTGTTGAATTTATTTCTTTGATTGGCTTTATGGAACTTTTTCTTTCTTTTGATTCAAGATTAATTTTTATCTCAGGCTTTATGTTAGTTTTTTTAACTGGTCTGACTGGTTTACGAGACTTTTTAGCCGTTTTTTTTACTGGTTTATTGTTATCTAAGTCTTGTTCCGCTAGCCATTTAGCTGCTTTTTGTAAACTTTTTAGGTATTTTTTGACAGATTCGTCTTGCAAAATAGTACTTTGCATAATTTCTTTAGTTTCATTAACCTTGCTTAAAGCTTTCATTGCTAGGTTTATCATCTGCTCTTTAAGCATTTTTATCTCTCCTATATAAATTTATATGTAGTTCTTTACTTTTTTCAGCTGTTTTTGGCAAGTATATAAAAAATTTATATTTTTTCAAGCTCTCTTAAAGCCCCCTTGTCTATGTCTGTTCTGTTGATTACATTACATCTATTGAAAATGTGGAAAAATAACTATGACTGAACCTGAAAAAAATAACGATAAAGAAGAATTATTAACAGAATTAAACCCAGAGCTGAATAAAGAAGAAAAAGAAGTTTTAGAGAAAGAGCTAGAGCTTTCTCGTGATAAATTTTTACGTTTAGCTGCTGATTTTGATAACTTTAAAAAAATTACTCAAAGAGAACAAATTATATCATTAAAATTTGCTAATGACTCTTTAATACAGTCTTTATTGCCTGTAATGGATAACTTAGAAGAGGCGATTAAAGCTTATAATAAAACTGAAAACACCAACAGCAAAGACTTGGTAGTGGGTATCAATATGGTACTTAAACAACTATTAGAAGTCTTAAATAAGTTTGGCGTTAAAATTTTTAGTGCAGTTGGTATGCAATTTGATCCAAAGTCTCATGAGGCAATAAGCGAACAAATTAATGATGATATTGAAGAAGGTTTAGTTGTGCAAGAGTATCAAAAGGGTTGTTATTTGCACGATAGGCTAATTAGGCCAGCACGAGTAGTAGTCTCTAAAAAATCTGTAATTACGGAAAAATAAGAAAATGCGTTTTGTTGATGAAGCGAAAATAAAGCTTAAAGCTGGAGATGGCGGTCAGGGCATGGTTGCTTGGCGTAGGGAAAAGTTTGTTCCCATGGGCGGGCCTGCTGGGGGTAACGGCGGCAAGGGCGGAGATATTATTTTAAAAGCAACCTCTGGTATGAGTTCTTTGCTTGATTTAAAGCAAATGTCTTTAATTAGTTCTAACGACGGGGATAAAGGCTTATCAAAAAACAAAACAGGTAGGAATGCTAACGATAGAGTTATTTATGTTCCTGTGGGTACCATAGTAAAAGACGAAAGTGAAGAAACATCTATGAGTATAGATATGCTTCACGATGGCCAGGAATTATTAGTTTGCAAAGGTGGCGATGGCGGTTTTGGAAACGCTCATTTTAAAAATCCTTATTGTAGTGCTCCTGATAAAAGTACCGCAGGTTTTAAGGGCGAAGAACGTGTTTTATCTTTAACGCTAAAATTAATGGCCGATGTGGGTTTATTAGGCTTTCCCAATGCTGGTAAATCAACTTTATTATCAAGGCTTAGCAATGCTCAACCAAAAATAGCTGACTATCCTTTTACTACTATTAAACCAATGGTTGGTGTATGCCAAATTGACATTGACAAAGATATGGTCATAGCTGATATTCCAGGTCTCATAGAGGGTGCTTCGCTGGGTGCAGGTTTAGGTATTCGATTTTTGCGTCATTTAGAGCGTGTAAGTATTTTGTGTCATTTGTTAGATGTGACTGATGAAAAGCCTTTGCTAAACAGATATGAAACTATCAATCAAGAGCTTAATAATTACAGTGAAGAGCTATCTTTATTACCTCAAATAATAGTAATTAATAAAATAGATTCGCTAGATCAGGATAAAAAAGCTGAATTAACAGAATTTTTAGATTATTTGTCCAATCAAAATATTAAATTTCATCTGATCAGCGCCGTCACAGGTGAAGGCATTTCACAATTAAAAGATGATTTATACAATAAAGTTATTGCTAATAAGTTAGAAAAAAATGCAACTTTTTTAGATAAAAAAGTCTTTGATCCAACTAAAAATTTGTATTGATAGGTAGGATAGTTAACTATCAAATTTTTTGATCATCAGCTGGCATTTACCATAAAGAGTTAGTACATACCCCTACTCGCTTGGGGGCTTTATGTTGCGACAAATAATCATAGCCATTGCCACACTTTTAATGGTGTTAATAAGTGCAGCGCTTATGTCTAATAAATCTGAGATAAACAAAAGTGATGATTGCTCTTACATGGTACCTTGCATAGAAACAGCTCCTAAAAAAACCGCCGATGTTTTTTTACGCAAACAAAGAAAAGAGCCTAAAGTGATGTATGCATAAAAAGATTTCTTGCACTTTTAGTTTTGTTAAATCTATAAGTGTTAGATGCTGTTATACTAGGGATACCTTCAATTTGCTTGGGAAGAAGCTGGTTTTTATTATCACCATGTCCTAAACGTCCAAATTCTCCATCGCCAAAAGTCCACAATCTGCCTTCTTTACCAATTAATATAGTATGGAAATTGCCTGCACTAATAGCTGTTATATTTTTTATATTTCCCAATTGATTAGGCAAAATTTGATCTAGTGTGTTTCCATTTCCTAGCTGCCCAAATTTTCCATAGCCAAAAGTCCATACTTGATTATGCTCATCCAGCAGTATGGTATGTGAGTGGCCAGCGGCAATAGCCTTTATATTTGTTATATTTTCTATTTTTTTAGGCTTACTTTTATATTGTCTATCTCCATGACCCAATTGCCCATTACGTCCATCTCCAAAAGTCCATACTTGAGCATTCTCATCCAGTAGTATTATATGTGAGCGACTAGCAGCAAGTGCGACTATATTTATTATTTCTTCAATTTTTTTAGGTTGAAATTGATATTCTCCATATTTTTCTTCACCAAAAAACCAGACATTTCGTTGCTTATCTAAGAGCAATGTTTTATTACCACCAGCAGCGATTGCTATTACATCTGTTATTCCTTCTATTTGTTTAGGAATAAACTGAGATTGATTATTTTCATACCCTAATTGTCCATATCTTGCGTCTCCACAAGTCCAGACATTTCCATGCTTATCTAGAAACACTGTATGATAAGCACCAGCAGCGATTGCTATTATATCTGTTATTCCTGATACTTGTTTGGGAGTAAGCTGATGATGATTATTTCCATACCCTAATTGCCCATATTTTTCGTCGCCACAGGTCCAAATGTTGCTTTGATTGTCAAGCAGTACTGTATGATAATCGCCAGCAGCTACCGCTGTAATACCTATAATACCTTCAATTTTTTTAGGAATTAATTGTTCTTTTCTGTCTCCATGGCCTAATTGTCCACAAGATCCAAATCCAAGAGTCCATACATAACCTTCTTCATCAAGCAGTACTGTATGATATGAGCCAGCGGCAATAGTTTGTGAAATCAAATTGAAACTTATACTCGAGTATATAAAAAATATAAGTAATAGTTTTAAAATTTTTACCATATATAACCTTTATATTTTTCTTGCACTTTTTATTTTTTTAAATCTATTGGCCACTTGTAATGCTATTGAAAATTTTTGAATCTTTTTAGGATAGAGTTGATTTTGTGTATCCCCATGACCCAACCCCCCAAAAAAACCATTTCCAAAGCTCCATACTTCACCTTCAGTATCAAGCAATATTGTATGTGAGTGGCCAGCAGCTACTTCAGCTATATGTGTTATACTTTCAATTTGCTTAGGTATAAGTTGGCTTTGTTTATCTCCATGCCCCAGCTGACCATAATTACCTTGACCAAAAGTCCACACATTGCCTTCTTCATCTAGTAATACTGTATGATAAGAACCAGCAGCTACTTGAGCTATATTTGTTATACCTTCAATTTGCTTAGGTATAAATTGATTTTGTATATCACCGTGACCTAATTGACCGCAATCTCCAAGGCCGCAAGTCCACACATTGCCGTCTTTATCTAACAATACTGTATGATAAGAACCAACAGCGACTTGAACTATATTTATTATACCTTCAATTTGCTTAGGCCTAGATTGGTTTTCTCTATCCATATGACCTAGCTGGCCATATTCGTTGTTGCCGCATGTCCACACAGAGCTATTTTTACCAAGTAACACTGTATGTTCACGCCCAGCTGCTATGCCCTTTATAGATAATATTTCTTCAATTGCTTTAAGATAAGCTTGATTTTGAGTATTTCCATGCCCTAATTGACCACTGTTATTAATGTTGCCACATGTCCAAACTTTAGCGTATTTATCTAAGAGTACTATATGACAATCACCAATATCTATTTTAGTTATATCTGTTATATTTTCGATTTTTTTAGGTATAAATTTACTTTGTATATCACCGTGACCTAATTGACCGCAATCTCCAAGGCCGCAAGTCCACACATACCCGTCTTCATCTAACATTACTGTATTATAATTACTGCTAGCTATGGCAATTATTTTTGTTATACCATCAATTCGCTTAGCTATTAATTGGCTTTGTTTGTTCCCATAACCTAAATTTCCATGTACTCCATAACCAAAAGTCCATACATAACCTTCTTCATCAAGTATCACTGTATAGCAAAAACCAGCCGCAATAGTTTGTGAGATCAAGTGGTAACTTGTGCTTAAGCAGATAAAAAATAGACATAAGAGTTTGAGATTTTTTTTCATGTAAACCATCGTAAAAAAGATTCACGAAGAGAACTTTTTTATAATGGTATTTATTTCTAGTATACTAAACGGTGTATGGGTCTCTATCAATAATAAATCTTGCTCTATGTTTGGTTATCAAATTATTAAGTTCAGAGTTTTTAGCAATATCTTGCAAAACTTTTTGCATGCTGCCAGTAGTTTTAGTCATAATTAGGCATTGATATCTAAATCGATTACTAATTTTTTCAATGGCACACGGGGCTGGTCCAAAGAGAGTGATTTCTGATAAATAGTTAGCTAATAGTGGCTTTATGTAATTAATAATATTTTGAGCTAGATCTTGGTTTTCATGCTCAACTCTAATAATACAGGCTTTGCTAAATGGAGGAAAATTATGAGTTTCTCTATTTTTTAATTCTTGTATAATAAAACTATTCACATCGTGATTTTTAAGAAACTTAAAGCTTTCATGGGTAGGATTAAAAGTTTGTATAATAACACTCCCACTGGTCTCTCCTCTGCCGCATCTTCCTGATACTTGAATAAGAGTATTAAAAGTTTTTTCGCTGGCTCTAAAGTCAGCCATAGCTAGACCAGTATCTGCACAAATTACGCCTACTAAACTTAAATTTAAAAAATCATGGCCCTTGGCTACCATTTGAGTGCCAATTAAAATATTGATGGTTTTATCATGCATTAAAGCTAGTATTTCTTTAAGTTTTTTATCGCTTTGAATGATATCTCGATCAAGGCGTGCAATAGTATGCTTTGGAAATAAAGCTTTTACTTCTTCCTCAACACGCTCAGTGCCCAATCCTAGAAAAACTACGGTGCTTTGTTGACAATTGTTACAAGTGTTTGTTATTCGTTGGCTATATTGGCATTGGTGGCATAATAAAATTTGGCGTTTTTCATAGTAAGTTAAGGCCACGCTGCAGTTAATACAACTTACCATAAACCCACAGGTATTGCATAAGCCAAACTTAGCATAGCCACGTTGATTTAAAAATAGTAATACTTGTTCGCTTTTGTCTAAGGCTTGTCGCATCTTACTAATTAATGGTTTAGACAAAATACACATTTTTTGCCCAAGAGTAATAGGAGCGTTTTTTTGCTGATCTTTTAAATCGATAATTTCTATTGTAGGCAAAGCATTATTTTTATTGTGTCTTGTAGGTAACAATAAATGTTTTATTTTATTGTTATTTATATTGTAAATAGTTTCTAGTGAAGGCGTTGCAGATGATAATATAACTGTGGCTTTTTCATTTTTACCTCGCCATAGTGCTAAATCTCGAGCGTTATATCTTGGTGATTCATCTTGTTTAAAGCTTTGATCATGTTCTTCATCAACTATAATTAACCCTAAGTTTGGCATAGGCGCAAAAATAGCTGAACGTGCTCCTATTAAAACTCTTTTTTCTTTTCTTAAAAGTGCCAAGTATTCGTCTCTTTTTTTCGCTGAAGTGATATTTGAATGAATAACTGCTACTTCTAGGCCTAAATATGATTTAACTCTGGTTACAAGTTCTTTGGTTAAGGCAATTTCTGGCACTAAAAATAAGACAGAGCCTCCCTCATCAATGATTTTTTGCGCCACATGCAAATAAACTAGGGTTTTTCCTGAGCCTGTAACACCTTGCAATAAAAAAGCTTGTTTAAGGTTATTGAGAATACTAGTAGCTGCTTGTTTTTGCTCACTGTTTAAAATATATTTTTTTTGAGTAATAAATTCTTTTTTAGGTTTTAGTTTTTTATTGGTAATCTGATTTTTTATAGTAGCTAATTGATAGGTTAAACCTAGGGAATTAAAATAATAAGCAGAGCAAAACTCAATAAGTTCTTTTTGTGGTTTAGTTATAATAGGTTCTTCATCTATGATCTCAGTAATTTCTTTAATAGTAAAGCTAGGTTTAAAGTCATGGGGCAATTTTTTAATAATAATGCCACTTACCAACTTATTTCTAAAGGGTACTATTACGCGTAAACCTTCAGAATTATTTATATTTTTAGTTAATTTATAAGAGAAAACACCATTATTATTGGGCAGTTTTAAAGCTACTTCCACATATTTTGTGGTGTTATCCTCTTGGCATGATTCATTTGCTTGATTAGTAATAGAGTTGTTTATTTTTACCATACGTAGTTTGCTAGATTAATTAATACGAAAGTTAAAGGGAGATAGAGCATGTTGCATGTAAATGTGGTGACTCCAGACAAAATTTTTTTACAAGAAGACTGTATAAGCTTAATTGTTCCTACTCTAAAGGGTGAGGTACAAATTTTATCTGCTCATGCAAATTTATTATCTCAGGTGATACCAGGCATAATAACTTTGGCCAGTGCATCTGGGCAAGAAAAACAGTTTATGATAGGGGAAGGTTTTCTAGAAGTACTTGAGAATAGAGTAGAAGTTATTTGTGATATAGCTCGCTTAAAATCAGAGATAGATTTTGCCCAAGAACATCAGTTATTTGATTCTCTATCTGAAGAGTTAAAAAATATTGATAAAGATTCTCACGACTTTAAGCGCATTAGTGGTGCTTTGCAAAAAAGCATTGCTAGCCTAAAGCTTGAGGATTAATAAAAAATGGTTTTATTAAAAATAAAGCGCAAACAAAAAGAAAGTTTAGTTACTGATCTTACTCCTGATATAAAACCTCTTGCCCCTAATCAGTTAGGTATTACTGAGGAAGCTTGTGACTATATTAATAATTATATCATAAATAATGTATTAATAATTGGCCTTAGAGTTTCTATTAAAGGCGGGGGTTGCTCTGGTCTTAGTATACATTATGATTGGTGTGATGCTGTTAAGCCTAGTGACTTAGTTTTTGAAATTAATAAGGCTAAACTTATAGTGGACCCTAAATCTTTGTCAGTTATTGGCGGCTCAAGTTTGCATTGCCAATCTTATTTAGGTTCTAGTGAATTTGTTTTACTAAATAACCCTAATGCTAAGCAATGCTCTTGTGGCCAGTCATTTAGTTTATAAGCTACTATGAACTCTTAAATTATCAAATGCGTTAGCTTGAAGTATTGGGACTAATATATTTTCAGCTACTTGGCAAAGGCCTAAGAGTAAGCACTGAAATCTTTCTAAATTTATATGAGATAGAGTTAAATTAACTTTTGCAAATATATCGCCATCTTGATCTATTCCTATATCAACATGTTTGATTTCTTGGCCCATAGCTGAAATTAGATTGATGACAGATTCTCCCCACTGTTTATTATTTTTATCTATGAGAGGGTCGATGAGCATGCACATGTCTTCTTCTTGTATTTTTATTAATACTTGACTGACTCCATAGTCGCCTTGATAAAATGTTCTAATTATTTCACTAGACAAATTATCTTGTGGCCAATCTAACTGTTTTAAAAATTCACGAATCTCTTGTATAATTAAGGTCTTATCAAATTGTGTTTTGCTCATTTTATATCCATTTAATAATAATTAACGATTTTGCACACGTTGTAACTTTTTGTGTGATAAAATGCACTATTTAACTATTGTTTTGATCTGATTTTTTATATTTATTAACAAAAGCCATAGTATTAGGCTTTAATGGGCTTTGCTGTTTTTTATAATTATTTTTATAAAAATATGTATGTTTTATTTTTGATATTATTTTTTTATTGTATGTAAAATTAATAATTGTCTTTAAAATATATAAGTTGCATATTTTTTAAGTTCTTGCTAATAGATTAGCAATAAATAGGTATTTTTATTTGTTGTAAAACGCCTATAAAATTTTCGCCTCACAAAGCGAATAGGTCTTTTGTTTAAAGCTAAAAAATGGAGCAAAAAATAATGAAAAAAATTTTGATGTTAGGTGGTTTATTAGGTTTATTAGTCGGTGGATGTACCAAAAATAATAATACTGAACTTTTAGAAAAACTTACTAGTTTGGAAAAACGTATTGAAACCTTAGAAAAAGATAAGCTTGCTGCAGCTGCTGCAAGACCTGCAGCCCCCCCAGTACAAACAACTGCTTATGATGTGCCAGTAGGTAACAGTTATGTTTTGGGCAATCCTAATGCACCATTAACTTTGGTTAAATTTAGTGATTATGAATGTCCATTTTGTGCTAGAGCTAATGATAGTTTTGTAAAAGCTATAGAAGCTGATCCAGAGCTAAGTAAACAAGTTAAAGTTGTTTATAAACATTTTCCTTTAAGTTTTCATAAAAATGCCCGTACAGCGTCTAAGTTTGCGCTAGCTGCTGGTGAGCAAGGCCATGATTGCTTCTGGAAAATGACTGAAAAACTTTATGCTGGTCAAAAAGAGCTAAGCGAAGATAACTATAAAAAATGGGCAAAAGAAGTTTCTTGCAAAAATAAAGATGGCAAAGTTGTGGCCCTAAACGCTGATAAAGTATGGAAAGATTACAAAGCTAATGATGCTAAATACGAAGAATCTATCAAAGCTGATACTGAGTTAGGTATGAAAGTTGGCGTTCGTGGAACCCCTACCTTCCTTATGAATGGATGGAAAATTGATGAAAGAACTGTAGAAGGCGCTAAAAAGCTAATTACTGAAAAAAACTTGCTAACAGCTGGTAAGTAATTTTTTAATAAATTATTTTTAAAAGCAGAACTGTTTATCAGTTCTGTTTTTTTTATGCTTTTATTTTTATGCAATATAGATTACAAGTATATTTTAGAATTTAGGTTTGATAATGCTAGAAGAATATTCATTTAAAGATAAAGAAGAAATACGGCTCGCGCTAGAAAAAGACGACGATTTTTTAGTTGATTTTTTTGCATCTATTTCCCATGCCTCAGACATTATTGAAATATTTCGTTTAGTAGCTGTGGAAAAGTGGCCACGCCTCTTAAGTTTTATTAATGACAAAGAACAAAAAGCTAGTATCATTTCTCGTCTTGATCCTGATGAATGGTATAAACTTTTACCACTTTTATCACCTAGAGAAATTGCCGAAGTTATTAAAGAACTTGAAACAGATGACGCAGCAGATTTATTAGCAGAAGTTCCCCTTGCTAATCGAATGGCAGCTTTACGCATGCTTTCGCCAAAAGAGCGTCAGCAAGTTCAACAGCTTTTAAAATACCCGCAAGATTGTGCTGGCGGTATCATGCAGCTAGAGCTTGCTTTAGTTGATGAGGGTGCAACTGTTCTTGATACGATTAATATTGTGCGAGAATTAGTAGAAGAAGATGTAGAAGTGTTATCGGTTTTGGTGGTTGATAAACAAAATCGCTTGGTGGGCTCTTTGGCTTTAGTAGATTTGTTGCTGAATAAAGCCACTAAGAATGTTAGCGAAATTATGGACAAAGAGGTGATGTTTGTAAAGCCGTTGGTAGATCAAGAAGAAGTAGCCTTACTTTTTAAAAAATACGATTTGATCATGCTACCAGTTGTTGATGATAATAACCGCGTTTTGGGTCGAATAGTAATTGATGATATTGTCGACGTGCTACAAGAAGAAGCAGAAGAAGATGCTTTGCATATGGCTGGTACTAGTGTTGAAGAGCTTCTTTACCAAACATCAGTTTTTTCCACTGCACGTATACGAATGCCTTGGCTAGGTATAGCGCTATGTTGTTCTTTATTGAGCGCAACATTGCTGCATTTATTTGAAGCAACCATGTCTAAGGCCGTAATTATTTTATCTTTTATACCAGTTATTACTGCTATGGGTGGTAATGTTGGTACTCAGTCTGCTACAGTTTTAATTAGAGGGTTTGCTACCAATAAATTTGATTTATCTCATGTGCCTAAATTTTTATTTAAAGAAATTAGAGTAAGCATGGTTATAGGCCTAAGCTATGGATTTTTAACTGCATTAGTCGCAACTTTTCTATTAACTAACTATAATTTTTATCTAGGATTTGTAGTATTTTGTGCCATGGTTTGCGGAATGATGACAGCGGCTATTTTAGGAGTTATTGCTCCCACATTATTAAAAAAATTCAATATTGATCCTGCCATTGCGTCAGGACCGTTTGTTACTACGCTTAACGATATTACAGGAATTCTTATCTATATGCTTATTTGCACATTATTTTTGGCTAAGCTTCAGGTTGGATAGAATGCTCATCTCAAAAAAAAAAGTTATTATCTATAGTGATGGATCTTGTATTAATAATCCAGGCGCTGGTGGTTATGCTGCTTTGCTTATTCATGACTCAAAAAAATATAGCGAAAAAGTAATTTATGGCAATGAAAAACATACCACTAATAATCGTATGGAACTTATGGCCGCCATAGCAGGTTTAAAAGCCTTAAAAAGTTCTTGTGAGGTTACCGTAATTAGTGATAGTAAATATTTAGTAAATGGCATGAGTATATGGATTAAAAAGTGGCAAATCAATAATTTTTTAAATGCTCAAAAAAAGCCCATACCCAATCAAGATTTGTGGCAAGAATTACTGAAATTAGCAAATTATCATAGTATTAATTGGCAATGGGTGAAAGCTCATAATGGTGATGAGCTTAATGAAAGAGTAGATGAAATAGCTCGTCAACAAGCTTACATGATTAATAATTAATTAACTCAATAAAGGATTTTATTTGGAGAAATATGTTATAGCATTAGGATCATCTCATTATAATGCTTATTTTTATTTAGAAAGAGCTGTTTTTTTACTAAAAAATAAATCTGATTTTTTATTTATTTCACAGAGTAAAATGTATAAAAATTATTCAATAAATACTAGAAAAAAACTATCTTTTTTAAATTGTTGTGTTGCTGTAAAAACTAATTTATCTGCATTGATTTTATATAAAGAACTGAAAGTTATAGAGCAAAAATTAGGAAGAATACGACCTTATAAAAATTCTCCTCGAACAATTGATTTAGATGTATTATTATGTTTAAATTTTAATTATAAAAAAGATAATTTTTTTGTTCCTCATAAAGAGCTGTTAAAAAGAGATTTTTTTATAATACCAGCTATAGAAGCTTTGAATTTGGCTAAATGGCCAATTAATTTTAAACTAAATAAGTTAGGAAGAATATTTAATACTAATAGGATTTTAAGTGCGTAATTTTTATATTGTAATTTCTTTTGGATTTTTTATCAGTGGTATAATAATTTTTTTAAATTTTAAACAAGAGAAAATTATTTTATCTAATAATGAAGAACAGATTTTTGCGAGTTTTGATGAAGAAACCTGCAATGAAGAAGATTATTTGCTTTCCTGGCAAACAGAAAACATAGTGGCTGAGCCTACTCATGAAAAATATGATTTCAAATCTATCAAAAAAGGCGAACATCTAAATAGCCTTTTTTATGGTTTAAGTATCCCTCAAAGTGAAGTTTATAACTTATCAGCTGCTCTTAAGCCTGATTTATATGATAAAGACATTTTAGAAGGCGACTTATATTATTTTGAATTAGAAAATCTGAATAATGGCAATGTAATTAAAAAATTTGTTTTAGAAAAAAAAGATCAAAACCGTATACCTATTACCTATGAGCTTACTCGTACTAATTCTCAAAAATTTAGTTTAAAAAAAAGTCGGCCTGTTATAACTACTAAAATGCAGTATTTTTCTCTAAACCTAGATTCAACTCTTTATAAGACATTTAAAGCATTACCTTTTGGTGAAGAGCTAATGCAGCAATTTATAACAATTTTTTCTTGGCAGATGGATTTGCCAAAAAGTGTTTTAAGAAGTGATAAAATAGAAATTTTGGTGGAAGAAAGGTATAATAATGGCGAATTTATTGGCTATGGCAAAATAAAAATGGCTAAATATATACAAGCAAATCGAGTATTAGAAGCATTTTATTTTGAATCATTAGACAAAAAACACTTAGGTCTTTTTGATGGGCTAGGGCGTTCTTTGGAAAAAGAGTTTTTATTATCCCCCGTGCATGAGGCTTTTGCTACCTCAGAACAAAAATGGCGTATGCATCCTGTGAGAAAAATAAGAGTTCGTCATAATGGTATAGATTTTAGAGGGGTAGTGGGTACTCCTTTTTTTGCTATTGGTAATGGTGTTGTTACTGAAAAAAGATTTGATAAAAATGTTGGCCATATGATGAGAATCAAGCATGATTATGGTGTGTATTCAGAATATTTTCACGCCAATGATTTGAAAGAAAATCTTAAGGAAGGCTCATTAGTAAAACGTGGTCAGGTTATTGGCAGTATTGGTAGAACTGGAAGATTATGTACTGGCCCTCATTTGCATTTAGGTATTTATAAAATGCACAAAGAAAAAAGAAAATATATCGACTTATTATCTCTGCGCAAAGTTCTTAAACAAAGACAGCCTTTAGCCAATACTTATTTGTTAGAATTTGAACAAAATAAAAAAGAGCTTTTAGCCCTTATTGAAGATAAAAAAAATCAGCAAAAAATAGCAAATAATTAAAAGTTCTTATTGTTATATCTGACGTGAGTTCGACATAAAGTCTAAACTATAAGTTTTGAGCAAGCAAAACTCAGTTTCTACGTGCCACGCCTTGTGCGAGGCATCCAGGCAATTAATCTTTACAATTGTAGGAATTAATTTTCTGGATACCGTGAACGAGTCGCGGTACGTCAGGACTCGAGCTCATGTTAAAAAATATAATAGGAGCTTTATGCTGACTAAAAAAGAAATTATAGCCGTTATTGGTGCTGGAAATATGGGCTGTGGTATTGCACAAAAATATGCTACCCATGGGCATAAAGTTTTATTAATCGATAACAATTTAAAAAATATTGAAAATGCCAAAATAACACTTTCTAAAATGCTTAATGAAGCTATTACAAAAAATATTATTGATGAAAAAATTTCTAAAAATATAATTTCTAATATTACCTTTAGCAATGATTTAGGGGCCGTGATGCCAGCTTCTATGGTCATAGAAGCCATATTTGAAAATTTAATAGCAAAACAAGAACTTTTTGCTGATTTAGAAAAATTAGTAAGTAAAAATGTTATTCTTGCCAGCAATACTTCCAGTTTTTTAATAAGCCAAATCGGTGAAAATTTGTTTTATAAAAATAGGTTAGTGGGGTTGCATTATTTTTATCACCCAGCAAAAAATAAATTAGTTGAAATAATAGCCTCAAAAGATACAGATGAAAGTAGTATTAAAAAAGTTGAAGAACTACAAAAAAATATCAATAAAATAGTTATTTTTTCTAAGGATTCCAGTGGTTTTATTGTTAATCGTTTTTTTGTACCTTGGCTTAATGAAGCTATGAGAATCCTAGAAGAAAATAAAGCAAATATAAACACCATAGATGAAGCCTGCAGGGAATTTTTTGGTATATCTATGGGGCCATTTGAGTTAATGAATGTTACTGGTCCAATTATTGCCTATGACTCTTGCTTATCTTTGCAAAAGTCTTTTGGTGATTTTTATAAACCCAGTGAAATTATTTTGCCCATTATTGAAAAAAAACAAAATTGGCAATTAAATGGTCATATAGAAGAAGATAAAAAATCCTATATAGCTCAAAGAATGCTTCTAACTGTTGGCAGTATCGCTGAAAAAATGGTTAATCAGGAAAAAATTTGCTCTTTTGCTGATATAGATTTAGGCGCTTGTGTAGGCTTGGCATGGAAAAGCGGAGTTTTTTCTATGTTAAATAAAAACTTATATAATTTTGAAAATACATATAAAAATACTGAATGCACTGAAAATTTTTTGTGTCATATAACTAACAAAATACCTTTTGCAAACACAAGTGTTAATTATGAAATAAAACATAATTTAGGTATTATTACTTTTAATAAACCACAATCTCTAAATGCCCTAGACGAAGAGTTATTTATTGGTTTGCAAGAGGCTTTTATAACAGCTTCACAGGACAAAAATATAAAAGGTATTATTTTAAAAGGCAACTCAAAAGCTTTTATGGCAGGCGCTGATTTGACCTTTTTTCATCGCAATATAAAAGCAAATAATTTGGAAAATATCGTTAATTTTACCACGCAAGTAAGTAAATTTTTTACTTCTATTGAAAACTCTCAAAAACCAGTGATCTCTCTTATAGAAGGCTTAGCTTTGGGTGGAGGCCTAGAATTAGCCTTATGTTGCAAACATATTATCGCTACTCCTACTGCTAAGCTTGGTTTTCCAGAAACTTCATTGGGTATTTATCCAGGCTTAGGTGGAACTCAACGCAGTGTTAAAAAGCTAGGTTTAGATAAAGCTCGATATTTGATTTTGAAAGCTAAAGCTATTGATGCTGAATATGCCTATGATTTAGGTCTAGTAAACGCTATTGCTCATACTCAAGATGAGCTGATGCTTCTAGCTCAAGAATTTATTAATAAACCCATAATAAAACCTGATAATAAGCCATTTGTTCTAGAAGAAATTTTATTAAATAATCAAGCTTTAGTTATTGCAGATAAATTAATGGTGGCGGCCCAAAGTCTTAGTTTGCAAGAGGGCTTAAATTTAGAGCTAAGCTTTTTACAAGAAATATTTTCTTCTCGTGATGCTTTAGAAGGTATTAGTAGAGTTTTGGGCAAAAAATAATTTGTATGAAAAATTTTGATGACCTAATGGCATTGATGGATAAAATTTATCTTGAGAAAGCTGAAATAAAAAAAATAAAAATTGCTCATAAAAATTTTATTTTTATATTTAATTATTTGTTAGCAAAGCAAGTTCTTATTAATAAACAAGATTTATTTGCAAAAAATGAAATAATATTTAATAGAATTAAGCCAGTAACTGGAAATAATGGTCTTGTACAAATGCAAGGAGATATATCCAAGGAATATCGAAATTGTGCACGACCCATTTTTACCTCTGACACTTTGGAACAAAATAAAGCTATTATAAGCTCTATAGCTAGTGATTTTGTGGATAAAATTAATATTAATCAGCCTTTGGATGTATCAAGTTTTATTACTCAAATTGTGCTTAAAACAGCTTTTCGTATGTTTTTAGGACTAAATATAGAAAATGTAGGTTTTTTAGGGACTAAATTTTTAAGATTAAATGAGCTTTGTGGCCAACGAATGATGAATTTTTTTTGTTTGCCTTTATGGTGTCCTACTGCAAATAATCTAGAAATAATAAATTTAAGAAATAGCATACGTCAATGTATTGCTGAGCAAATTTTACTTACTAACACAGAAGAAAAAAATGTGGTTACTTTATTTAAGCATAGTGATTATTTAATAGACCAATGTATGACATTTTTATTTGCTGGTCATGAAACTACTGCCTCGTCAATAACTTTTACTTTGTTATTATTAGCTAACTATCCTCATTATCAAGAGCAAGTTTATCAAGGTAATGACGAGTTTATCAAAGCTATTTATAAAGAATCTTTAAGACTTTATCCTCCTGCATATATGCTTGTACGTGAAGTCAAACACAAGAATTTATTTAATGGATTAGAGCTTAATCCTAAGGATCAGGTAATTATTGGGGTAAAGCAAATCCATCAGCGTGAGCAATATTTTTATAGGCCGCAAGAGTTTATCCCAGAAAGATTTTTAGATAAAAATAAACATGAGGAATTTTTGCCATTTGGCATGGGAGCAAAATCTTGTTTGGGTGAGAGGCTCGCTTATGTAGAGGCAGTAATAATATTAAAAATAATTTGTCAAAAATTTCTGATCAAAAATTATGATAAACCAATAGAATGTTCTCAACTAATCACTCTTCATCCTAAACGAGAACAAGTTGTATGGTTAGAAAAAAGATTGAACATGCCATAGAATATTATATGTCTGTGGTACACACTAGACCAAAAGAACTTTTTTCTTATTTTTTAGCCACAGGCTATAAAGATACTATGCTTGATAGTGTATTTATAAAAGAACAAAACGATACTTTTAGTGCAAAAATGTATTTAGGAATGTTAATAACTCTTATAGATGATTTAGCCGATAATCCTACATGTTTTAATCCTAATTTATTAAAATTAATATATAATAATAACTTAGTAAATAAAAATAAATTATCAGTTAACGATATGAATATAATAAATCTTAAAAAATTTTTATTTAAAAATATGCATAATCATATTAAAAAATTATCAAATTATAGTGATTTAATAAATATTTTTAATTTTGATTTAGAAAAAATATATTTATCTAATAAATTTTTTGAATTAGTTACTGCAAAAAGTATTATGCGCAATAATTATGAAGTAAAGTTTTATGGTCATTATAATATGGGGGTATTAGCTGCAGGTATGATCGATTTAATGGGGATTAAAAATATTAATTATGATGAGCTAGGTAGATGTAGAGAAATATTTATTACTGGGCAAAGACTTGCCAAGATTGCTAATACTATTTCTACTTTTGCTAGAGAAGAGCAGGAAGGAGATGTTACTAACGAAATTATGTGTTTATTAAGCAGCAATAAAAATGATTTTAGCTTTTATAAAAACAAATTAGAAAAAGAGTTTTTAAGTGGCATTAAATTAATAAAAAAATCAAAAAATAGGATAAAAAGTTTTGATTCTTTAAAATATGCCCATGGCATAGAAAAACTTTTTGATTTGCATATGTCTTTAATAGGAAAAATATAAAATAATTAGTAGTTATCCTCGCTTGAAAATAAATTTTTTTGACTATATTAAGCTATTTACTGATTAATCAGGAGAGGTGGTAGAGCGGTTGATTGCACCGGACTTGAAATCCGGCATAGGGTTCTTCCCTATCGGGGGTTCGAATCCCCCCCTCTCCGCCAGCTTTTTTAGAGATAAATTTTATCACGTTTCTTACCACTTACCTCTTCAAGTACTCCAATAGACTGCAAGTGATTTAATGCACTTCTTGCTGTTGGCTGAGTCATTTGCAATTCCTTGGCAAGGAGAGGAACCGTCACTTGAGGTAGGCGTTTCATGTATTCAAGTGTTTGTTCACATGAAAATCTAGCACGGCCTAAATGAGATATTTTCTCACTATCTTTTGCAAAAAGATCATTAATTCTTTCTGCTGTTTGAATGGCTTGTTTTGAAGATTTTTCTACACCAATGAGGAAAAATTCTAGCCATGTTTCCCAAGTGCCAGATTCTTGGGCTTCTTGCAGCAACTCATAATAGGTATGACGATGTGCTTTCAGATAAAGGCTTAAGTAAAGAATTGGTTCATCAAGCATACCATTCGTACATAGAAGCAAGGTTATGAGTAACCTGCCAAGTCTACCATTACCGTCTAAAAAAGGGTGTATTGTTTCAAATTGAACATGAGCTAATCCTGCTTTTATGAGAACGGGAAGGCTTTCATCATGAAGAAATTCTTCAAAATCGCTAAGGCAATCATTTAAGTGGTCTACTGGAGGATGCCCCTTTTGCAGAAGAGTCCAAAATGTATCGTTCGACTCTCTGCAGGAAGTGAAAACATGATTATAATATCGTAAGGCGCTGCCAGTTTATATTTTCTGGCTTTATTAGAGTAGTTTACAATACGTAAAGAAGCGAGGAGTGTAGGATAAACAGCGTATAAGTAAAGTATAAGATGCCGATAAAAGTAACATAATGATTTGTCATGTCCGTAAGGTTACATATAGCACTAAATTCAGTTGTTAACTTGTTTCCAGTGAAATGGCCCCAATCTCATGGGCATATATGGTTTATCGAAAATAATTCTGTTATGATGCTCTGTGAAATAAAAATACAATATTATTTTCTATCTTTTTGAGGTTTATTTATTATATATGAATTGCAATTTAAAAACTAAAACCAAAATATTGCCTAGTGCTGTTTTGTTTGCTGCTTTTTGCTTAACTGCAAATGTAGCGCCAGCTTCTTCTTTAGCGTCAAATAATGAACGAATCTTGTCTTATCGGATGCAACAATTAACTGAATTTCCAGAAGATATTTGCTGCTATCAACGTATAGAAATAATGGATTTTGCGCACAATGACATTAGTTCTATTTCTTTTGATTTTGCTAGAACACCACGTTTGAAATCGTTAGACTTGGAAGGAAATAAAAACCTTAAACGATTACCAGCCTCTATATTTAGGTGCCAAGAATTAAGGCAATTAAACTTGAAACAATGTCCTGCATTGTTGGATACAGACGCTTATGATTATGAGGGTTTTCTGGTAGAAGTAGGATATTTTACTTTAAATAAGAAATTGCCTAATGCAACAATTTTAGATCTTGAGCTGAATTCAATGGCTTTGCGATTAGCACCTAGTAATTACGATGAATATTGGCATTTTCAGAGAGCTCTATCTGTTGATGAGAGGCACAGAGCCTGCAACTTTTATTCTCTGAATGCAGGCTGTTTGAGTAGTTCTGATTTTTTTCATCCTAGCGGGATCGATTGGGAAAGTCTGACTGATTTGAATCAGCTTCAAACTTTAAGGGTTGCACTAGAAGTGCACTTAAATGTCGAGACTAAGCTCATTTTGGAAAAGTATGTATTAACTTTACTCGATAAGGCGATTGATTTTTCCAAATCATATAGTCGTATTTCTATCCCTGATATTCCTAAAGATAGCCTGCCAGCCCTTCGTTATGGTTTATATTGTTTCTTAAAATATCTTTCCATCCAAGCCAATGTGCCCATTGATGAGCAAAGAGAGAAAATAATTATTGATTTTTTTACTACTGTTAGAACTAAAGGTGCGATCGATCAAATGATATTTTACATGTTGAACGCTTTGGATTTTTTCGATTTATATCATAGTAATTTATCTTTATCTACAAGCTATATGTTTGCTCGATTGAAATATGAATTGGTAGGTAATGTACTTAGTGATATTTCTGAAAAAAAAATGCAATCTGCTTTTATTCACTATTTTAGTAAGTTATTTGGGTTATACTATAAAGAAATTTTTCATTTTGCTCCAGGGTTTTCATGTAAAGAATCACTGCGTAGATACTACCATTATTTGTGTCATGAATTTAATCCTTTGAAATTAGCTAGTGATTTACAAAAAAATATGCAAAGCTGCACGGATACCTTGCGTTATGCAAAAATGTCGGATTTTGATAAAAAAGAGGCTATTCGAGAACAGTTTGTGAAAACAATACCATTTGAGATGTTGAGAAATTTTATTTTACAATATCAGAATCATTGTCCTGAGCCAGGGTTTGATTGGTCTTTATTGTTTTTTACCGAGACCGTTAAATATATGAATAATGTAAATACTGGTAGGCTGGATGACGTTCTCTACGCACAGCTTTCCGAGGATGGGGCCTTAGATGTCCTTAGGATGTTAGGCTATGTTTCAGCTCCAGATTTGTGTGGATATATGCGTACGGCTGATGCTTCTTCTAATCCTGCTTTGGATAATATAAATTGCATACAAAAGCTCTTTGAGAATTTGTGACCCAAGTTAATTTTATAAGCAAGGAGCTAATTGTCTTCTAAAAAATCTGCAATATCAACGATGCGATAAAAGTAAGGATTTGTGGCGACAAAAGAGGCAACGCCGCTTAAATGAAACAAGACCGCTACCTTTGCAAATCCCTTTGGAATCTTTAATTTTGATACCTTGTCTTGCATTTCAGAAATGATTTCGCCACTTATTTCACGTTTTTTGAATTTGAATTCACAAATAAATAAGCTGTTCGTTTTGGACTGCACAAGATAATCAATTTGGCATCCTTGTTGAGTGGTGGTTTTTGTCTGCCTATAAGGGCCGCTACGTACAATATCAACAGGTGAAATGCCTAATTTTTCAAGTAACAGCGGACGATTTTGTAGTAGTAGAGCCTCAAGTTGCAGGCCCAGATGCGTTTCGAATCCAGGGCTAGTAGATAGCGGCGGTAGGTGATCGAATCCACCATCAGCAATAACACCTGCATTTGGCTCAATTACTTTGAGATAAAATCTCATATAAGGGTCTGAGATTCTATATAAGCTCTGTTTTAAGGGCTTTGCTGTTTTGAATGACCACAAGGATTATTTATTATTAATTTTTAATTGAGTAATAAATTATGATTATCAATACTTTTTATATTTTTTGGTTTTTTTGAAGGTAATCGAGAATGCTCTTCGATGCTCACTTTTTTTGGCATTTCAAAGTTGCAGTTTATATAAACGCTTAGCTGAAAAATAGTATGAATTTCTTCTACAATAGGTCTTAATTTTGGTGCAACATTATCTAAATTAATCAGTGGCATGGAGCGTAAATTTTTCATCTGATCAAAATCATTTTTATTAATACTAGATTGCATATTAGTGATTTGTTCATCGCTTAGGTATCTATAGTTTAATAGCGTAATATACTGCATTCTTTGAAGTTCTAAAGGCCACTCTAAATAAGAAATCCAAATTACTGCTTCGGCTTCTTTGTACTACCTTCATCTTCTTGTTGTTCTGGTGTCGGTTCATATTTTCTTTTTAGAACCCTAGATATGTCCTGAGCACTATTATCTTCGCTGTTTACTGTAGTATTAGATTCTTTTTCAGAAGCAAGCATAACTTCATACAGACTCTGCGCCTCAGTATGCCCTTGCTCGGCGGCTAATTTACAAAACTTAAATTTTTGCGAATTGTCGGTGCTTTTGCATGCAACTTCAAATTGAGCCTGTGGGTTAGCTAACTCAGCAGAAACAAAGCACATTTGGGTAGCCATATCACGTTCTTGCTTAGTATTAAATAAGCAACTGGCATGATAGCAAGCATAACCATTATTGAGATTGGTGATAAATTTATCAAGCTTATCTTGACTCAGAGGCGTATCAAATTCATCTTCTTCTAAAAAATTTGGAACTTCCTTTATAAGATAAAATGAAATTGGTGCACCTGGATCTTTGCTATCCTTGGCAGAAAGAACAGAACTCGGGCAAAATATATATTTATATGCCATTAGACTTCCATCGCGTTTAAACTCCAATGGAAGACCTTCAAAAAAACTCGCATTTTCTTCAGTAACTCTTACAGGTTTGTTGGTTAGGGGATGAGAGAGGATATAAAGCCCTTTTTGCCGAATCTCTGATAGTTTATCTTGACGTATTCCACTTCGCGGCCATTCATTCAAAAGCGCGGTTCCTGCTATGCTCCAACCCTCATAAGAACTGGAAATGATTATTTCCTCGAACAAATTGAGAACAGTTATCCTAGGAGGATGATTCTTAGCTGCAAAAGAAGGAGAACTTACTGCTCCTAAAAAAATTAGTAATAAAAACAATTTCCAATATTTCATAAATTAAATCCTTATTGTATTATTTAATAACCATATTTTGCTTATAATTATATTAAAAAAATAGCTTTAGCTATAATTTTATTTTTATTCAATATAGTAATCTCAAAAAAATAAGTAGCTTCAAAAGTAAAGTTTTCCCCATAACAGTACTAATAATAAACAGAATTTCATAATTTTCTCAATATTTGATTTCGTATACTGACTAAAAAATTATTCTGTAAATTGGATTTTGTTTAATGAAATTATTATTTATTATTAATTTATTTTTTAAGTAAAATAAAAAATATTCATTATTAATTTTTAATTGAGTAATAAATTATTATTATCAGTATTTTTTATATTTTTTGGTTTTTTTGAAGGTAATCGAGAATGCTCTTTGATGACTTTATAGAAGCAATAATTTTTTTCTTTTTCATCTATTATTTTTAAGCAGTTAAAAAGTGTTTCAATTTTGATATGGTAATAAAACCACTCATAAACTTTTATATCCCTAACTTGTGATGATAAGAGATAGGAATTTTTTGCAAATGGTAAATAAGTCAAATTATTTACGAACTCTTTTGAAGCATCTTCATCGACAGCTTGAATTTCTGAAAATGCAATAGCAATAGGTGCATTTGAGACATCCATTATAGAGATTTTTTCATTGTTAGCTTTCAGCTGTTCGCTAAGAGCTTTTAGCTCATACTCTCCAGAAAGATTTCCATTTATTACCATAATTTTATCCAATTCAATCATATCTTGAATTTTTTTCCATTTTTCATTGGATCCCCAATAAATAACTTCAAATCTGTCCAAGGATTTTGAGAATTCTTTGAAAATATTTCTACTAGTATAGGCTCTTTGAGACTCACTTTTGGGCCTTTCAAAGTTGCTGTTTCTATAAGCGCTTAGCTGAAAAATAGTATGAATTTCTTCTACAATAGGTCTTAATTTTGGCGCAACATCATCTAAATTAATCAGTGGCATGGAACGCAAATTTTTCATTAAAATTTTCATTTGATCAAAATCATTTTTATTAATATTAGATTGCATGTTAGTGATTTGTTCATCGCCTAGGTATCTATAGTTTAATAGCGCAATATACTGCATTCTTTGAAGTTCTAAAGGCCACTCTAACTCTCCCAAACATTTTATTAGTAGAAGATTGTTATTATTAAATTTGGTTACGAGTACATCATGATCAAACATAATTAATCGAGAAAAATCTCCCATACTAGCTAAGAATAAGGCTCTAAAAGTTCCTACACTTAAAAGAATATCTTTTTTACCCTCAATTAAAGGCTTATAAAGATAAGTATCCATCTCATTTGGTAATAAAAAAGTTCCTCGATTGACTGTTTTATCTTTGGAATCGGTAAAATCCAAGGCAGACGCTGTTTGTCCACAAAAGAAAATAAAAATAGTTGCATATTTTATTATGGCATTTCTGATAAACGAATTTCGATTCACTTTATTCTCCGCGACAAGCCTCTATTGTTGCATATAGGCTGATACCAAATATATTTTTTCAAAGCAAGCAGGTGATTGGCGAGGTTTTTGGTCAGAGAGTTCGCAATAATTAAGTGTTCCATCATTTTGCTCAAAGTACCGCTGCGAGCAAATTCTATGCTTTGCCTAATTTCAGATAAAGTTCTTGCTCTATCTTTTGGAGCTAGCCCAGCAAAACTCCAAAAATTTTGACACTGTGTTGTCTTTGCAAACTCTATTATAAGCCGGCTTTTTTCAATTCTTCTTCGCCCTTTAACAATAACGAGACTTGGAATTTTCTTTTTATGTAAGGCCATTAAACGTTCTAGTTCGACTTTGCGACCAATAAATATAGAATCAGACATACTGGCCTCTATTATGCTCATAACCTACTATATTATATCTTGAGCAGGATATAAAGTCAGTTAAAAATGCTCAAGATAATGTTTTACTTGTTTTGAGAAAGAACATAAATATGTTTAGAAAGCTTTTATTTTTTAATATTTATTCTTTTAATTTAGTACAATATTCTTTTTTAATTATATAATTGCATGCTTTATGTTTTAAAAATTTACTTAATATCAGGAGTAGAAAGCTTAAGAAATTAAGTAAAATCTTGTTCTGACGAAAAAAATAAGGAGAAAAGTATGGGGTGGCGAGGAGCTTTAAGATCCTATAATGCGGCAATCAGAGCCCAGGAGCGCTCATCATTACAGAGGGCTCGTGAAATCGATAGACAGCTTAAACAGGAGATAAAATTAATCCAAATCGAAAGGGCAACACTTGAGGTGCAGGAATTTGACAATCGGCTTGAACAAATTTGTTCTGTCCATAAAGATTGTTCTAACAACTGGAATTGGCAGGAATTATCGAAAACTCCGCCACCCATTGAGCCACAAATCTCTAGAGAAAATCAAAATAATGCCCTACAAATATTTCAAAATTATTCTCCAAGCCTTTGGGATTATATTTTCTTTCTCAAACAGAAAAAAGAAGAAAAGTTCGCTAATCAAATTGAATTAGCTAAAAAAAAGGATGAAGAAGCATATCAGATTGCTTTTAAATTATATGAAACTGAACGTGCCGATTGGCTTGAAATGACCTCTCTTGCTAGAAAAATTATGGCTGGTGATTGCTTAGCATTTCACAAAGCTATTAATGAGCTTAATCCATTGCAAGAATTAAATGACTTTGGTTCGCGATTGGAAATTATTTTTAAAGATGAGGGTAAGGCAGAGATAGAATTTTTCGTTAATGGCGATCAGGCAATTCCTTCATTTTCAAAATCATTGCTCAAAAATGGATCTGTTTGTGTAAAAAAAATTCCTCAAAGCAAATTTCTGGAGCTTTATCAAGACTATGTCTGTGGGGCAGTCTTAAGAATTGCGCGTGAATTGTTTGCATTGTTACCTCTACAGAGCATTCTTATAAATGCAATATCAGAAATGCTTGACTCGAGCACAGGACACATGTGCAAAGGCACTATCCTTTCAGTGTATATTCCGCATGCTACTATTCAGCGATTGAATTTTGATACATTGGATCCGTCCGATGCTTTGCGAAACTTTAATCATAAAATGGGCTTTAAAAGAAATAGTGGTTTTTCCCATGTGGACTTATTAATACCCCAGAACCAACAAGCTCCTTTTAAAGAACAGCTCGTAAGCAGTTGATTTAGTGCAAAAAAATTATTCAGGCCGGTCTCCTGTGCCGACCAAAATCTAAAACATTGCAGTGCTCAGGCCAAAAGGGGAGGCTTATAAAACTAAATTATTTTTTATGCGTAGACCCTGCCATTAACAGTGGCCGTATAAGGCTCTCGTAGTGAGGGCCCTGCAAAAACTCCATAAAATTTTAATGACTGATACAAAATTTTTTATGATCAGGCCAGTCCTTTGTTTGGCAAGATTTGCTACAGTAAAATTTATTTTTACAACGTGCACATTTTAAAAGCTTATGGCTTTCATCACACACGCTGCATCTATGATTTTCGAGTTTGGTTGTAAAGTTAAATGCCTTTTTAAACAGATTAAGATATTCGTCTTTGCTAATAGCGATGTTGATTTTTTCAATATCATCTTGGCTGCATTTACCACCATTTAAATTAATTACTTTTCTCATGTCTAAACGGTTGTTAATTTCATTTTCTGTTAAACCTATAACGCCCGGTCTTTCTATGGCTCCAATCGCTTTGAGTTCCTCTACTAGCTTACTGCAGTGTTTATCTCCTGCAGCCAATATCACTACATCATTTTGTTCAAGGTCTTTTAAAATTTGTAAGTAAAAACCCACATCTGCAACACATCTTTCCAAGAAATTCTGAATAGTTTTAGCGACTTCTGCTGAATGTTTTCTTATAAGATCGGTAGTAGATAAAAAACCCATAGGTTTAAGCTTTTCGCTAATTATCTTGTAGTTAGGTCTAATCACTGGGTAGATAAGTGATTAAAATTATGCAGCAAGCCTTTGATGATTAAAGATTTTTTACAAAGAAGATACGCGTTAACTAGTGCATATTTAAGATACGGCAGGCTTAAGGTTTTCACTAGATACAGTAGCTTCATCAGCTAAATCCTTAGCTCTTTTGTTATACATATATAAAATAACCGGCACCAAAGCACCCATCAAAAAACTTTCGGCTGAAGCACTAAGGCCTCCTATTTCTTGAATAATCGCAGCAGCTTCTACTGAAGCATGGGCATGCTCAACCCAGTTAAAAGCCCACAAAAAATTGGATATTCCAGTGCTAACTCCATAAGCAACAGCAACGGCGGTGGCCGCTTCTGGAGTTCCTAAAAAATGGAGACGCTGAATAAGTCTATTACGAATAGCTCTTAATCGAGTAAGGCGGCTCATTTTTTCAGAGTGGTCTTCTTCCTGTATTTCTACTTCTTTTTCTGGTACTTCATCTTGATTCTGAGAAGCACGGCTAAACCAGCCAGAGGCTCGCTTGTGTGCTGATTTTAACCATTGAAACTGCCCAACTGAAGTTTCTTCTTCCGCAAGATCTTTGAGGCCGGCGGGATTAATTTCAATTTCGGTTTCGGTCTTTGGGGCGTTTTTTTGAGAAGAAAGAAATGTGCTTAATAGAAACACAAAAATAAATAGGATGGAGTTTTTAGCCATAAGAGCCTTTTTGCATAGCGTGTGCATAGGTAATGCGCAATATTTTCCAAGATTACTTTCTTTAGGTTCGATACTTTGGCGTTTTTTTTATTTTTTTGAACAAAATTGTTGTTCAAAAATTATTTTTGATGTTGGAGGTTATTAAAACACTCCACAAGTAGCTTTTCTAACAGGGCTTTATTCTCTTCGCTCATGGTAGAAGTCATTGTAGCTTCAACTTTACTAAGGATTTTATGAGCTTTTTGAACTATTTTATGTCCTTGGTCTGTCAATTCTGTACACAAAATCCTGCCGTGGGAAACATTGCTTTTACGCTTTACAAGCTCTCTTTTTTCTAAATTATATACAATACCATGCATGGTTTGAGCTGTAATAAACGAAGAACGTGCTAAACTCGCATTTGATAAGCCAGGTTTTAACTCTAATTGAGCTAAAACAGCATATTGTGGTGTTGTGAGCTCAAGGATCCTTAAAGCTTCATCCATATGAAGGCGCAAAGCATGTTGCGTCTGTTTTAGTTTATAACCCAATAAACCTGAAACATTTATTTCTTTAGATGTTGACATATTAGCGCCCTTATATTAAGTTATCAGCATGCTTATAACTATAACAGAGGTTTTATATGAGTACAACTGAAAGTGAGAAAAACTTAATGGTTGCCCAAGATTATTATCGGGCCATGCTACAAAAAAACTTTGCTGAAATGGAAGAATGTTTGCACCCAGATATTTATTTTATTAGCCCACTTGCTGAAATGTCTGGGAAAGAGGCTGTGGTTTCTGCTGCAAAAAACTTAAGCCAAATTTTAAGCAATATTGAAATAAGAGCGAAATTTGCTTGCGATAATCAAGTTATGCTCGCCTATGATTTTATGTTTCCCAAACCTATTGGCAAACTTAGGTCTGCTGTTTTAATGGAATTTACTCATAAGCTTATTTCTAAAATAGAATTATTTTTTGATGCTAGGGTATTTTAAGGAAAGAAAAAGTAAATTTTTCTTTCACAATAATAATGTTATTAGGCATTTATAGAAAATACTTTTTACTGTTGATATTAAAAATAAGAGAAGGGGCTGAAACCAGTTGCATTAAATAAATAAGTTATTATATTTATTTAATATTAATTATTATCAGGTTAAATTTATGAAACTAGCTATTTTTACATTATTGTTAATAAGTTTAAGCGCTTGCCGGGATTTTGCTACAATAAATAGTGGCAAAAAAGATAGTACTAGCGCACAAAATACTGGAAATTCAAATGGATCCAATGGTGGTTCATCAGGATCAACAGCTAATCCTCCCACAACTGGTATTGGCTCTAAACCTAAACAGACAACAGGTTCAAGAGCTAATCCTCCTGCAACTGGTACTGGCTCTGCACCTACAACACCAACAGGATCAACTAAAAATCCTCTTGCAACTGAAGTGGCTACAGAAGCTACTGTATCTGAAAAAGTGGCTGCGCTTGTAGAAATAAAAGATGATTTAATAAAATTTTTTAAAAGTAGTTTTAATGAAAAAGATATTACTAAAGAATTAGAAGCTCTTGAATATGCTAATGATGATATAAAAAAACAAGAAGCTTTAAAAGAATTTTTACAAATACTTGATAAAACTACCTCTGCTAAGGATTATAATAGAACCCCTTTGCATGAAGCAGCTAGCAGAGGAGACAAAAAATTGGTTGAAATTTTGCTAAAAGCTGTTGTTAATAAAGATGTTAAAGATAGCAATCAAAATACCCCTTTGCATTTAGCTGTGGAAAATGACAGGATAGATACAATTAAAGTTTTATTAGCTTACAAAGCTAATCCAAACGCTAAAAATAACCACGAAAATACCCCTTTGGATCTTGCTTGTTCATTTGCTAAAAAAGCAATTGAAATTTTGCTAAAAGCTGGGGCTGACGTAAATACTCAAAACGACGAACAAGATACTCCTTTGCATAGATGTGTTGGATATAAAAAAGCGGTTGAAATTTTGCTAAAAAATGGGGCTGACGTAAGTGCTAAAAATAAAAAAGGAAATACCCCTTTGCATGAAGCTGCTAGCAGAGGATATAAAAAAGCGGTTGAAATTTTGCTAAAAGCTGGGGCTGACGTAAGTACTCCAAATGGCGAACAAAATACCCCTTTGCATATGGCTGCTAAAGATCTTAAATATAAAATAGCTACTACAGAAACAGTAAAAGCTTTGCTTAAGGCTAAGGCCAATGTAAATGCCGAAAACGAACATAAAGAAACTCCTTTGCACTTAGCTCTAAAGTATAATAAGGGGATTGCCATAGTAGAGGCTTTGGAAGTTTTATTTCAAGCTGGGGCTAACGTAAATGCTAAAGATGACAAAGGACAAACTCCTTTGCATTTAGCGGTTGTTTACAATGAACATAAAGAAGTGGTAGAAGCTTTGCTAAAGGCTGGTGCTGATAAAAATGCTCAAGATGGCAATGGACAAACACCTTTGCATTTAGCAGTTATTCGTAAGGAGAAAGATATGCGCGCCAACTCTGACCTATTAAAAGCTTTGATCAAAGCTGGTGCTGATAAAAATGTTAAAAATAATGATGGTAAAACTCCTTTTGATGTTGCACAATATCCACTTACCAAATCTTTTTTTGAATAAAGATCTCTACATTTTGGAAATATTAAAATAATATAATTATATAACCCAAGTTGGTAGGTGATTTAATAAGCAAATTTGCATTTCTTCTGGACTTATCCTTTACGAAGGAGACAAATCCATAGAAATGCAAATTATTACAATCTACGTTCACAAATGAGTACAGCGGAGATTATGACCAGCGTCATAGTTTCAGCTTATCTATTTTGAGGTAATCAAGGAAAAGCTTGTCTATTCCTAAAAACCTACAATCTTATTCCAAGCATGTTGAGCTCAAGCCGTTTCAATCTTCGTATGCACAATATTTTAGATGAGGGTCTAGGCAAACTGCATCTCGAAAGCAATATCCAGTCCCGTAATGTCCGTTTCGCCAACATGCAATTCCTCACTATTTCCGGCAATGGGAGCGAAAAATTTGCTCTCCTAATGGGCAGGTTCTGACCAGCACGGCTTCATGAGCCCCCTAACTCAAGATTTTTTGCAATTGCTACAAGGGCCGAAATATGAGGTTTGCTTCTATTTTAGAACGTTCAATCCTAGGTGGCATTTCATCATTCCAAACTGCTCCTGCGATACGAAGTTCCTCAAGGATTTCTTTATCGGTTCTTTTATCTTCAATATTTAAATTAAAAACCGCCTTATTAATTTTGCAACCTTTAAGTGATATGGTTGAGTTTTCATCGCTAAAATAAAAATAGCAACGTACTTCACCTAATAAAATGCAGTCTTTAAAGTCCACAAAACCTTTAACGTTGAAGTATATACTATCCTTAAAAGTGCATTTATTAAAACAACTTTCGACAATTTTAACAGTATTTCCATCCGCAGAAGCATCCATAAATTTGCAGTTTTCATAATTGCATTTATATATTTTATAGTCCACATCATGAAAAATGCAGTTCACAAAACTATTTTTGCGGGAACATGGCTTTTTGTTGTCGACAATAAAATTATCGATTAAAGAATCCTCAAATGTCACCCTTTCAAATTTGCCACCAGATCCCGTTATCATTTTTTCATAAGCAAGGTAGTCCGGTTTTTGATGCAGATCAGTAACATGCGATAATATGGAACACGCATTCACCTCGCCATACTCTCCTTTCATAAACTTTCCAATTCTATCACATGCTTCTGAATCGATCATTGATACTAATTTAGGATCCTTTATACTTACTTCACGAAATTTACTTAATTCTTGTGTGGATAGATAGCTACATATGAGTGAAAAGATTTCCGGTTGCATATCAGAAATCGTAAAACAATGATCACTCGCGTGGGTAAACTTTGCAGCTTTTAAAGGAGCGGGGTTGTGAGAATCACTATCATCAAATTTTCTCTTTCCTAGGTTAACACCCTCATCCTCAGATTTTTTCTCCATAGCCAACGAAAACTGAGAGATTGTTAAACAGTTAAACAAACATAAAAAAATTAAAAAACCATTTTTTTTCATTATATTCTCCAAAAAATAAAAATAACTATAATAGGTCCCACTGTATATGAGAATGACTCATATTCTAACAACTTCTACGGAGTTTGTAAAGCAGGCCTCATGCGGCCTATCCGGTCCACTGCAGCTCTTTGCTAAAAGTGACATTTTTTAGCACTCATAGCACATACCAGGGCCTACGCATGAAAAATTCTATTGACTTTTAAAAAATCGATAACTACTCGGTTTTTCAATATTTTATATAATAAAAAATTAAATTTAATTTTTAAAACAAACGGCGTCAGAGCTAGTTTTAATTTTTTCATGCGTAGGCCCTGGTTGGTTTAAGCACAGCAGTTGCTAACATGATTATTATGAGCTTTGGATATTTTTTTCATAGCATAATGGGTGTAATCATAAAATCATATAGTGTTGTGGGGGAAACAACTGCATTTTTTTATGGAATTGCTATTATACCAATCACTTTGTTCATTGGCACACTGGGGTTTTTTATGCTTTTTTATCAAGAACCAAGGGAGAATAAATAATGACTTTTGAGCATAAATTGGTTGCTATCATAAACAAAGATATTGAAATTGGCGTTGCTATGAATGCCATAGCACATATAACTATTGGCCTTGGTGCACAGCTAAATAATGAACTTTTAAGGTTGAATAATTACCAAGATAAAGATGGCAATATTTATCCAAATATATCTCAAATGCCGTTTATTATTTTGCGTGGAAAATCTGGTGAGATTAGAAAAGCTGTACAGAATGCAAAAGAGCAAAATATAGCACATGGCATTTTTATTAACACTATGACTGGTGGAGGTTATCAACAACAACTTGATACTACACTTGCTACACCAGAACAAAACCTGATTTATTATAGTGCTGTTTTGTTTGGAGCGTGGGATAGTGTTAGTCAAATTACAAAAAAGTTCTCGTTATATAAATCTGCTTAGGGAATTAAAGTTTTTCACTTTCAATTCCCACAAAGACGCTTTGGATGAAAAGCTGTTCTTTTAGTTTAGATTATCTGGTTATATACTTTAATTCTATGCCGTCCACATGGATGGCATTAAGTACGTAGGGACTTTTAGACTTTTCTTTCTCCAATTTTGCTCGATCTACCAACTTTGTGCTTTTACTCTCAACCAAAAGTGACATGTGCCATGGGGTTCGAGTACTACCATAGATCAGATTAATGCCTATTTTTGTTTCATCACCGCGAATAGATAAACGTACATAGTCATTGTAGTTATTATTAACAATTTCTCTCAATACTTTTGTGCCTATTTGTCGCTCTATTGTTAGCATTTTAGCTATTTTAATTTGACGTTTATAAATCATGTTTTTGCTTATTTTTTTATTAGCCTTACTATCTTTTAGAATTGATTCAATTTTATTTTTTATTTGTATTGTATCTAGATCATTTTTATAAAAAACTACTATATCAGATGGCACCAATTCCTTAAATATTATAGCTTCTTTAGGAAAATATTTAGCCCATATAAAATAAGGAAATTTTTGTATTAATTTTTCCAAAATTGTTTTGTATTTTTTTTCATATTCTTCAGAAAAATCTTTAGCCAAGCTCAAGTTAGGAAATTTTTCTATTAATTTTTCCAAAATTTTTTGGTACTTCACAATACTCTCTCTTGGGTAGGGATTAATATTTAAGTTGGCAAAAGCAATTAAACCCATTTTTTCTATGTAAGGCTCTTTATTATAAATAGTGATTCTACATCCTGGTGGATATATACTAGTTATCTCTTCTGTTATTTTTTGCAAAGTAACAAGGCCAAGATAATCAGCCAAATCAAAACTGTCGCTTATGACTTTAGTGTCGGTATTTTTTGATTTGCAGGGGAATCCAAGGATCAATAATTTCATAGGCTCCCCGGCTTCAATTATGGCATTAATTTGTTCACGGTATCGATTCGAAGAATCTGGGTTGAAGAGCTTATTATCTCCAAGTTTTAGCAGATAGGTGATAATTTGCTCAGTTATTTCAGGATTTGCCTCACCAATTTTGGGAAAAGCTTCGACATATGAACTAATAATGGGTGAATTATATGTTAATGACGAATCTTCTGCTAGAGCAAAGCTTGTGTATGAGAAGATTGTTAGAGAAAATAAAAAAGCAAAAAATAATTTTATATACAACATGTTAGTATCCTTTTGGTTTTTGGGTAAATTTTAACGCTCTCGCATATAGTTGCAGGCTTTGCCGTTTATGATTTGTGATACTTCTTCGTATTGAACAGGATTAATATCCTTCTTAAAACGCAAACTCCAAGACCCTGACTTATCCTCTACCAAAACCCCGTGATAAGGCATGATTACAGAGTTTGGCGATAAGCGTATGCCAAATTTTTTTCCCACATCTGTGGAATAGTTGACGCTTAGGCGAATATAACTGGCAGGATTAAAATTTGCTTCGATGAAGTTACGCATGCGCAATTCTCGAGCAATGAGCAACTGTATAATATTTTCAAGGCCCTTATTTTGTGCGAGAAATGAACGGCCATTTTCTGAATCAAACTCAAGTTTGAATCTTTCTAAAAGCGTTAGATAACTTTCTTTAGTTTTTTGGTCGGTCTCAATGAGTTTCATTGCATCTTTATTAGAGGGCATATAAGTATCAATCCGTGTGCGAATCTCTTGTGAATTTAATGCGCCAATCTTTTTTGCAATCTCGCAAGAACCTATTATGGTTATTTCTGGCATATCTTTTGTGAGTAATACAAGACCCTCTTCATATGCTTTGACATCAGAATCAGAAATGCCACGATAATCAGCAAATGGCGCACCATCGCAAAAAATAGCAAGTTCAACCCCATAGGGATAGACGGCTTTTAATTCTTTAATCATGCCATAAATGTATAAAAGGCTTTTACGTTCAGCCAGATCAACTCCAGGCCCTAATACTTTTTTTTCTTTATTTGATGATTTAAATGGAAAGCTCACTAAAAATAGGCGAAGTTTTTGCTGAGATTTAATGAAAGTTTCAATTTTTTGGGCAAGAACATCATAGCCAACTATGTTTTCCTTGAGTGGTGCTTTGTTTTTGAGGCCTATACTTTCTTTGTTGATGTCAGTTTGAACACGGTAGCGATTCAAAACATTAATAACGTTTAACGATATGTTATTGGACGCGACTGCCTGTGCGCGCCAGGTTGAACAGGCAGAATTGCCTGCTACTACTAATAATAACCATAAAAATAATATTTTCATTAACTTTCTCCCAAGCCTTCCTTGATCTACTGTATTGCTTAAGTGTTACAATAATACAGAGTTATTGCAAGTCAAGGGGCTTTTCCATATTTTTATTTTTGTGGAATTAGTCTATTGATAAATTAGGAAATAACATGTCAAACATCATAAATCTCTATCATAAATCTCAAGATTATTTTTGTAGGGGCATTTCTTTAAAATATTTAAGCTTTGGCACTAACGCTCATGCCTATATGACAGGGATTGCAACAGCTAATTTTAATCCTGTTTGTATCCAAAAAAATACTGAGGATCTAGAAAAAATTTTGCTGCAAAGTGAAGATTTTTATGAACAAGAAAAACTTTTCTTTAGCCTCGTTATTTCAGAAGAGCTTTGTAGTAAGCAAACACAAAATACTTTAACAAGTATGGGATATACTAAAATTGACACATCAGTTTGTATGTATTTTAGTTTGCAAGATTTTAGCGTACAAAAGTCTTTTGATATTAAAGCTAGTGATAAAAACTTAAGCCATTGGATAGTTCCTCTTATAAGCGCATTTGAATCTAGCGAAAAAGTGGGTTTAAGTTATGCTAAAGCCCATGAACATGCTTTAAATAATAAGTTTAATTTTTATCATTTCAGTTTATATATTAAAGAAAAGCCCATAGCTTCTATCACTTTATCTATAAACGGTACTATTGCTAGAATCGACGACGTGGGTACTTTACCTGAGTTTCAACGTCAGGGATACGCCACTCGCCTTATGAATCATGTTTTATCACAGGCCAAAAAATTAGGAGCAGAGCATTGCTTTTTAGAAGCATCTGATGCTGGGCTTTCTATTTATCAAAAATTGGGTTTTACTGCTTTGTTTAAGAATAATATTTATGGGAAGAAAATATAAATGCTTTAATTTTGATGTTGGGGTAGTCGACTATGCTAATAAAACCTGAACTCGCAGACGAAGAAATCGTCAAATGTTTATGTAATGAGTATGGATTGAACATAGAAAAAGTTACCTTTCTTCCACTTGGTGCAGATTTCAATACAGCTGTTTATCGTGTAATAGCACGTAACGCGCAAGATTATTTCCTAAAATTAAGGAGTGGAGAATTTTTAGAGGCTTCTGTATCAATGCCAAAATACTTGGCTGATCTTGGTGTTAAACAAGTGATTATGCCTCTTGCAACCAAGACTGGAGCGCTGTGGGCAAACCTTGGTGTTTTTAAAGCAATTCTATACCCCTATGTCGAGGGTCGTAATGGCATTGAAGTAAAATTGTCAAACGAACAGTGGATTGAATTTGGTGCGGCCATCAAAAAGCTTCACAGTACCCATATTCCAAAGGCCATAACAAGAGGCACGCCACGAGAAGTATTTTCTTCCAAATGGCGAGAAAGTGTCAAAGCATTTCTTATGCGCATTGAAAATGAGGTTTTTGAAGAGCCTGTTGCTGTAAAAATGGCAAAGTTCTTAAAAGCCAAAAGTAGCGAAATACTGAAACTTGTTGAGCGCGCTGAAGAACTTGCATGCAGGCTGCAAAAACAGCCTCTTGAATATATTTTATGCCATGCAGATATTCATGGATGGAACTTATTAATTGATAAAGAGGGGCAACTGTATTTGGTTGACTGGGATACGCTCATCTTTGCCCCCAAAGAACGTGATTTGATGTTTGTCGGCGCTGGTATTTGGGAGAGTGCTCGCACAGCAACTGAAGAGGAATCACTATTTTATCAGGGCTATGGCCAAACACAGATAAATCAAGATGCCATTTGCTACTATCGCTGTGAACGTGTTATTCAGGATATCGGCGAGTATTGTGAATATATTTTTCTGTCTGATGAAGGTGGTGACGACAGGATACAGTGCTTTGAGCACTTAAAACTCGTTTTTTTACCCAATGGTGCAGTAGAGAGAGCTCATGAGAGCAAGAGAGCGTAAGAGGAGGATACTCCATGAGTAAAGTTATTTTTTTAAACGGATGCGGTTCTAGCGGCAAAACATCGATAACCAAGGCCATTCAGCATGTAAGCTTAGATCTTTGGCTGGCTTTTGGTGTCGATACATTCATTGATATGATTCCATTTGGAAGGCAAGAGCCATACTTAAAATTTATTGCGGGAAAAAATGAACGTGGCCCAACAATGCATGTAGCATCAGGGCCGCAAGGTGCAAAGCTATTTAGTATTATGCCCAAATTTGCTGAAATGCTTGTTTTGCAGGGAAACAATCTTATTATCGACGAAGTGTTATTTGATGAAGAGGCCTTAAAAGCTTATGTTCAGCATTTAAAGGGCAATAGCGTTTATTACATTGGCGTTTTTTGTAATCTTGAAGTTATGCAAGAGCGAGAAGTTTTAAGGCGTGATCGGTGCATTGGTCTCTCAAATGATCAGAACGATAGAGTTCATCAAGGAATCTTAAACTCATATGATTTTAGTGTGGATACAACGGCAATTTCTCCTTTTGAAGCGGCTCGCCGGATACTTAAGTTTATTGACGATAACCCTGTGCCAAAAGCATTTAGAGCCTTAGAGAAGCAAGAGTAGATAATGACCATCAGCTTCAAACCACTGCATGAATCCCATTTTCCTCTACTTTTAAAATGGCTAGAGGCAGCACATGTTAAAGTTTGGTGGGACCAGGATGTGACGTATACGATGGATTTAGTTCGTGAAAAATACAGCTCACGTATAACGTCATTGGGAACAAAAAGTGATAACTGTATCCAAGGCTTCATTATCCATAACAAGCAAAATCCAGTTGGGTATATCCAGATTTATAATGCATACGATTTTCCTAGGAGCAAACCACTCTTTGGCCTACCAGCAAACTTAGGGGCATTTGATATTTTTATTGGTGAAAAAGCGTTTTTGGGGCAAGGTTTTGGTTCAAAAGCAATTTTAGAATTCTTTAAATTACATGGCAATTGTTACTCACATATTTTTGCTGATCCTGATTCAAATAATATTGCCGCTGTTAAATGCTACGAAAAAGCAGGATTTAAAAAGCTATCAGAACAGGAAGATACTAAAGAGGTCTGGATGATTTTAAATAATTTAGAACATTGCTATTTAGAAGAAAATGAAAACCCTGAAGTGCGATCGATTTTAAATGATGGATTAAAAGATTTCAATAAAAGTAAACTCGGCCCGTATGAGCACATAGGCGGCAGGTTAAGGGTTTAAAGCAGGCTGTAAGCCACAAATTTGATTTGC
>CAZBMJ010000020.1:13575-37455 GCA_964493205.1 uncultured Myxococcales bacterium | reverse complement strand
TTAAAAAATCGGATGATTTTTAAAAAAGTGGTCTAGACAAATGGGTGCACTATATTTTTTGGTAAAGCTATGTACTACGTTGTTTTTATGCTCCCACACTCTTTTTAGAAGATCCGTGGTAGAACCTACGTATAATGTTCCATTTCGTTGACTGGCCAAAATATAAACATAAGCTCTTTTCACGGTATTTCCTTAAAATAAAGGTAATCATACCATAAAAAGCACCGCTACGCTTTAAGACCGGCCCACTGGATTCAGGTAATTTTCTGGTTGCCGCGGACAAGCCGACGGCACGTAGAGAAGGGCTGAAAATAGAATTCCATCACCTGTGCTTATCCAAAACTCAGATTAACTAATCAATACTTATGGGTAATCATATGGTCACGGTACGTAGAAAGGGGCTGAGGGACAAGCCACAGTGTAGGAATGAAGTGAAATGTTGGCCAAAAAAGAAAGTAATTATTCATTATGGCTTCGTTCAACTTTATTAACACCTTGAACTAGGCTTAAATTGCGTATTAAAAGTTTTAGTTGATCAATATCAAAAACTGAGCATTTAAAAGTATTAACAGCCTTATGATTATCTAGTACCCTGCACTTAGCCTCAGAAATATTAATATTTAATTTTAAAAATACTGACGATAGGTCTGTAAGCATACCTTCTCTATCCTCACTGTAGACTTTTAAAGCTATGGGTCTTAAGGTTTGAGTTTCATCTATCCAAGTAACCGTAATTCTTCGTTCAGAATCAAGTTCCATGATCTTTTGACAGTCTCGTCTATGAATGCTGATACCCCTGCCACGAGTCACAAAACCTATAATAGGATCGCCTTTTACAGGAGTACAACAGCGAGCATAATGCAATAACACATCATTAATTCCATCTACTTTAATGCCTGTATTGCTGCGCTTGGCTATTTTATCGAATAACTGAGATAAACGAGACTGTTTTTGAACAGGAACCTCTTCTTTTTTTTCAACATTTGGTAAACATGTCTCCACCACATGCTTTGCATCTATTTTACCATAGCCTACCAATGCTAAAAGGTCCTCTATGCTGCTTAAGCGTTTTTCTTTAATAACATACTCAATAGTATTATTTTTTATTTCTCTAGAAAGACTGGTGTTATAGCGCCTAAACTCTTTCTCTAAAAGTTCTTTTCCTATTTCTTTTGAACGCTCTCTCTCAAGCTGCCTCATAACAGCCCGTATTTTATTTCGCGCTTTAGATGTTTTGACAAACTCTAACCAATCTTTTTTAGGTCGTTGATTTTTTTGGGTAATAATTTCACAATTATCACCGTTTTCTAAAGTATAGCGAAGAGGTACAATACGATTATTTACTTTCGCTCCTATACACTGCATCCCCACATCTGAATGGATAGCAAAAGCTAAATCAATAGGAGTGGCCCCTCTGGGCAGCTCTATAACATCGCCTCTTGGGGTAAATACATAAACTTCTTCAGAAAATAAGTCTACTTTTACGGATTCTAAAAACTCATTGGGATCTTTTAAGTCTTTTTGCCAATTCATTAATTGTTTAAGCCAATGAAACCCTTTTTCTGAAGCTTCATCTATTGGCATAGGAGATATGGAACCATGAGCTTTATATTTCCAATGGGCCGCAATACCTGATTCAGCAATTTCATGCATTTTTCTTGTACGAATTTGCACTTCTATGCGCTCACCTTTTGGGCCTATGAGGGTAGTATGCAAAGAACTATAAGCATTAGGTTTGGGCATAGCGATATAATCTTTAAAGCGCCCTGGAATTGGTCGCCATTTGGAATGTATATGCCCCAAGGTTTCGTAACATTGACCAATATTTTCAACTATTATTCTAAAGGCAATTAGATCATAAATATCATCAAAAGATAAACCTTTATCTTTCATTTTACGATAGATAGACCATAAATGTTTAGGCCTACCAGATACTTCAAAATTTTTAAGTGCAGCTTCTGTTAGTATTTTTGACAAATCTTTAGAAACATCTTCAATAAAGCGCTCACGTTCTCTTTTTGTTTTACCAATTTTTTCTCTTAAATTTCTGTAATCCCACGGTTTTATATATTTAAAGCTTAAATCTTCAAGTTCTATTTTTAGCCAACCAATACCAAGCCTATTAGCTAATGGCGCATATATTTCCATAGTTTCTAAAGCTATTCGTTCTTGTTTATCAGGCTGCATATATTGCAACGTACGCATATTATGCAATCTATCAGCTAATTTTACCAACAAAACTCGTATGTCTTTAGATATGGCAACTAACATTTTTCTAAAGTTTTCTGCTTGCTTTTCTTCTGTACTATAAAATTTTATTTGCGATAGTTTAGTAACGCCATCAACTAAATTGGCAATATCTTTTCCAAACAGTTCTTCAATGTCTTCTTTAGTAGCTTGCGTATCTTCTACTGTATCGTGCAATAAACCTGTACAAATACTAGCTTCGTCTAGTTTAAGTTCAGCTAAAATCTTGGCTACTTCTAAAGGGTGAGATAAATAAGGCTCACCACTTTTACGTATTTGCCCAGCATGATATTTTGCAGAACAGACATACGCTTTACGAATAATATCTAGATCTGGATGAGGATGATAGGAACTTACTATGTCCAATATATTGCTAAGTTTCAGCATGTTATTGTTTAATTCCTTAATTGCTTATTTAACCTTAAATATTATGTCACTTTTTAAGTAGATTAACCATCCAAAAACTCAATAACATCCTGTATATTTTAAAAAATCTAATTTTTCCCACCTTGTTTGACAAAATCTAATTTTAAGCTATAGGATAAGTGGTAATTTTTATTTATAACTTTTCAGGAATCAAATTTTATGGCAAACCATCCTTCCGCATTAAAAAGACACTTACAATCATTAAAAAGAAATGCGCAAAATCGTTCTGATCGTTCAAAACTTGCTACCCAAATAAAAAAAGCGCGTTTAGAAATTAGCTCTAATAGCGCTTCTTGTAATGAAGGCGAAGTACAAAAAGCTGTAAGCTTGCTCGCTAAATCAGCTAAGAAAGGTATTATTAAAAAGAAAAATGCTTCTAGAAAAATTTCTAGACTCATGAAACAGGCTAATAAAGCTAAATAATATGACTGGCTGGTCACTTATACCAGCCTTTATTCTATCTTGCTACTAAAATAATTTTCTTCTTCTATGCTCATTTCTCTGTAAGTTCTAGTGATTTTTCCTTTACTATTAACTTTTTCTTCTATTAGTAACCCTTTAGGTTGATTACATAAAATCGTTACTATTTGTGAAAACAAAGAATCTAATACTATCCCTGCCCTATCTAAAGATTTAAAAGATGAAATCTGCTTTTGCGAAATATTTTCTGTAAAACAGCTTCTTATAGCAACAGAGCCATTAAATTTAGTATTTTTTAAATCAGAATCTGCAAAATTAGTATCACTTAAATCGCAATCAATAAAAGCGGTTTCTACACATACTGCTTCATAAAAACAAGCTTTTTTAAAAATACAATTCAAAAACATTGCATTAGTTAAATCAGCATTATCTAAATGCGACATATTAAAAATACAATTTTCATAAAAAGAATTTTTTAGTGAGGCTTGCGTAAAATCAACGCTTTCAAAAATACAATCTCTAAAACTACAGCCTTTCAGCACGGCATTTTGCAAATGAGAGTTTGTAAAACTAGTATTTTGAAAATTACCAAAAGATAGATCTAATGAAGATAAATCTTTATTTAAAAACAGATTATTTTTTTTTAGTAAAGGTATTTTAGTGTAATTTAAATTATTAATAAAATTACCATTTATATGAGCATTAACTCTATTAAATTGATACATAAATAATATGTTTTTAAATTTAGGAAAAATATATTTGCTGTGATTTATGAAAAATTTTTCTTGTATATTAATCAATGCTATTTCATTAAATTGCTTAGAGACACAACGCCAGTAACATAATTCTTTATAATTCCAATCAGAATCTTTCATCACTATATTAAAAATAACATGAAGAATTTCATTAGGTAAAAATATTTGAGAATCATGAGCATAGACACTAAAGCTAAATAAGAATAAAAAGAAAAACTTCATCGCCCAAAACCTCAAACCAAAAAATAGATTTACTTTTGAGCCTTTAATGCCTCTGCTTGAAAAAATGTCCTAATTTTCATTACTAAATCATCTAATTCTCCAGAAAATAATTTAGGTAAATTATAAACAGTTAAGCCTATTCTGTGATCAGTGCAACGATCTTGGGGAAAGTTATAAGTTCGAATTTTTTCAGATCTTTCGCCAGTTCCCACCATTTCTTTTCTTTCTAAAGCTCGTTCTTTATTAATTTCTTCTTGCATTTTGTCATAAAGTCTTGCGCGCAGCACTTTCATAGCCTTAGCTTTATTTTTTAACTGGCTCTTTTCATCTTGACACTGAACAACTAAACCCGAAGGAGCATGAGTTATTCTTACAGCTGAATCAGTAGTATTAACACTTTGGCCGCCTGGACCGCCTGATCTGAATACATCTATGCGCAAATCTTTTTCTTCAATTTTAACATCAACTTCTTCTGCTTCAGGTAAAATAGCCACAGTACAAGTAGACGTATGAACCCGCCCTTGAGTTTCAGTTTGTGGCACTCTTTGTACTCTATGAACACCTGCTTCATATTTAAGATGAGAATAAACTTCGTTACCACTAATAGTTGCAGTGATTTCTTTAAAACCACCTTTGCTGCCTTCAGATGTATTTAATAACTCGACTTTCCATCTCTTATTTTCAGCAAATCGTGCATACATATTAAAAAGTTCACCAGCAAAAATACTAGCTTCATCGCCCCCTGCTCCACCTCTAATTTCCAAAATAATATTTTTTTCATCTAATGGATCTTTTGGTAAAAGCAAAAGTTCTATTTTAGATTCAAGCTCTTGAATTAAAGCTTTTAGGCGTTCTATATCTTCTTTGGCCATGGCCACAATATCAACATCTAAGTCTTTAAGCAGTTCTTTATTATCGTTAAGCTCTTCTTGTGCTTTAACTAAGCAATCATAAGACTCAACTATAGGTTCTATTTGAGCTCGTTCTTTGCTAAGTTTTAGCATTGATGGTTGGTCAAGCGAACTAGAAGCAAAAGCTTCTATTATTTGATTATAACGTTCTTTTATGCCAGCGAGCTTATCATACATAAAATACAACCAATAAAAATACCAAGCAAATTGAGCATATTAATTTTATTATCTATAACTATCGCTAAACAATATTTTATATATAACAAAAAAAGCGAAAATGCTAGGTAAAATAATTACAAAAAATAATGCAAAAAAAGGAAATATAATGTCTATTAAGCCTGGAGATAGCAATCTTTCTAACCCAACTGACATAAAAAAATCCTATTTGGACTGTTGATATTTCTTTCTAAATCTATCGATTCTTCCCTCTGCATCAATTAGCTTAGCTTTACCCGTAAAAAACGGATGGCAAGCTGAACAAATGTCGATGTTATAGCTTTTAGTGGATCTGGTTTCGTATTTTGCGCCACAAGCACAAGCTATAGTAATATCCGAATATTTAGGATGTATGTCTGCTTTCATGAAAATCTCTCTAATAAATAATTTCCTTTTAAGGTTTTAGCGATTTACGCATTAAAGTCAACGGTATTGCTAAGCTTATTTACAAAACCTATATTTAAAGAGTTAACGTGACTAGGAAGTTTAACCAATGAAATTTACAAGCACTTTTTTACGAGCAAAATTTTTACAATATTTCAGTGATAACGGACATAAAATCGTTAAAAGTTCACCACTTATACCTCAAAATGACCCAAGTTTACTCTTTGTAAATGCTGGAATGGTGCAATTTAAAAATATTTTTACTCAAAAAGAAACTTCTAGCTATAAAACGGCCACTACCTCTCAAAAATGCGTGCGCGCAGGCGGCAAACACAATGACTTAGAAAATGTTGGGCAAACTGCCAGGCATCATACTTTTTTTGAAATGCTTGGTAACTTTTCTTTTGGAGATTATTTCAAAGAAGAAGCTATAACCCTAGCCTACAACCTTTTAGTAAAAGAACTTGGGCTTGATAAAGAACGCTTAAAAGTCAGTATTTTTGCCGGCGACGATAAAGTACCAGCTGATGAAGAAGCATTTTTGATTTGGCGAGATAAAATTGGCATTGAAGAAAAAAATATTATGCGTTTAGGCCGCAGTGATAATTTTTGGCAAATGGGTGATACTGGTCCTTGTGGTCCTTGCACTGAAATTTATTATGACCGAGGTAATATTCCCGCTGGCTTTGGTAACAATAACGAAGACGATCGCTTAATAGAAATTTGGAATTTAGTATTCATGCAATACGAACAAATGCCCGATGGCAGCTTAAATAAATTACCAGCCCCTTGTGTAGATACAGGCATGGGACTTGAGCGCTTAGCGTGTGTCATAAATAACTTAGCAAGCAATTACGATACTGATTTATTTTTGCCTTTATTAAAAGAAATAGAACAGGTTTCTCACAAAACTTATAACAAAAGTAATTCCAGTAACGACATGTCCATGAGAGTTATTGCCGATCACGCTCGTGCAACAGCATTTTTAATGGCAGATGGTTTAAGCCCTAGCAACGAAGGAAGAGGCTATGTTCTAAGAAGAATTATGCGAAGAGCTATTAGACATGGTGAAATGCTTGGTCTAACAAAAGCATTTTTCCATACTATTTGCTTAAAAGTCATCGAAGTAATGCAAATAGCTTATCCAGAACTATCACAAGCTAAAACTTTAATAGAAAAACTAGTGTCTCAAGAAGAAGAAACCTTTAGAAAAACATTATCAAAAGGTATTGAGCTCTTTAAAAACCATACTCAAAAACTATCTTCTGGCCAAAGCTTAAGTGGAGCAGTAGTATTTAAACTTTACGAAACCTATGGGTTTCCACCTGACTTAACACAAGATTTAGCAAAAGAGCACAATTTACACATCAATTGGCAAGAGTTTGAAGAAGAAAAAAAGATTCATGAATCAAAATCTGGTTCAAGCCTTGGATTAAAATCTGATGAAAATATTTTTTCAAAACTTAAAAATCATCAAAAAACTTCCTTTTTAGAAGATAAATTTACCTGTTTATCTAAGATTTTAGGATTACTGGATCAAAATTATCAAGAAGTTAAAGAGTTAAATAGTAATGAAAAAGGCTTTGTTATTCTAAATCAAACAGTATTTTATGCTGAATCTGGAGGCCAAGTTGGCGATACCGGTTTCATGTCTGATAAAAATACTCACCTAGCTGTGAGTGACACCAAAAAAGCTCAAGATGTTCATGTGCACGAAGTACAAATACTTAAAGGCTCTATAAAAACTGGGCAAACCATAGAAGCAGCGATAAATTTAGAACGACGTATGGCTATAAAGCGAAACCATTCAGCCACACACTTACTTCATAGCGCCCTAAGAATCGTTTTAGGCACCCACGTAACTCAAAAAGGTTCTTTGGTTGACGAAGACAGGCTTAGATTTGATTTTTCGCACTTTTCTGCACTTACTAAAGAAGAAATAGAAAAAGTTGAAAATTTGGTAAATTCTTGGATTTTGCTTAATGAACAAGCTCAAGTTTCACAAATGCCCCTGGAGCTTGCTTATAAACAAGGTGCTCTGGCCTTGTTTGGTGAAAAGTATCAAGATGAAGTGAGAGTATTAAAAATGGGCTCACATTCCACAGAACTTTGCGGTGGAACTCATTGCCATAGCACTGGTGATATTGGCAGCTTTTTTATTAATAGCGAAGCTCCACTTGCACAAGGCGTACGAAGAATAGAAGCTATTACCGGCCTTAAAGCCAGCATGCATCATCGACATAGCGAACAAATTTTAAAGCAATTAGCCAGTATTTTTGGGGTGAGTAAAGAAGATTTATTAGATAAAAGTCAAAATTTAATTCAAGAATTAAAAAACACTTCTAAATCTTTGCAAGCTTACAACACAGATAGTTTAAAAGATAAAGCTCATGAAGCTTGTTTAAAAGCCATAAAAATTAAAGACTTTAATTTAGTAACCCAAAATATTAGTTTCATTAACGAAGCAAAAGATTTATTAACCTATGCTGATTTAATAAGAGATAAAATTATTACAGGAGCAGCCTTATTAGCTTGTAAACTTGCAGATGATAAATGCTTAATTTTGTTAGCCCTAACTAAGAACATAAAAAACATTAATGCAGGTCAAGTTATAAGCCAAATTGCACCTATTATTGGCGGCAAAGGTGGTGGCCGAGCAGATATTGCTCAAGCCGGCGGCAAAGAAATTAATAATATTGAAAAAGCTTTATTAGAAGGCCAAAATATTATTGAAAATATTATAAGCCGCGAATAACTCCACGGCATATATAACTTTTTAATTATTGAGCTTTTTTGCCATATAATCGTATTCGTAATTTTAGCTTTGGTACAAAGAAATAGGTAGCAATAGCTTGATCAGGACCATTTTTTAAATCAATAATTTCGTTAGGCTTATCACTTGGAATTTTTTGTTTATTATCAATAACTTTTAAATCTGGAGTTAATTTATAAATATCTACATTATTGCCAGCATATTTATAAAGATCGCCAGCAGTAATTCTTCTATTTATCATTAAGCTCTTAGGCTTATTTCCTTGTACAAAGTAATTTATTTTAGCTCGTTTATAAATTTTTTGATCTTCATCAATATTTTCAAAAGCTTCAACTACAGAAGCATCATATCTTTTATTTTTTTCTAATAATGCCTTCATTCTTTCAGTAACTTTTTTTCTTAATACAGCGTATACTACCGGTATTTTATCATCAACAAAAAAGTTTTTATTTAAATCTGGCACAAAAGCATAAACAGTAGTTCCTAATAAATCGTATGGAATAAACTGATTTTCTTCTTTTTTAACACTGTAAGTAAAATTATTGTAAAGTTCATGATCACTATATTGCGCAACTAAATCTTTTAATTTTGCTAAATCGTTAATAGTTACCATTTCAATTTTTTCTTGTATGATCATTTTTATATTTTTAAAATCTTTTTCATCAATTTGAATATTAAGATTATTCAATGGTTTGATCGCATTTTTATATACAAATTTATAAGTTTCATCTGAATCGATTTTGCCATTTACCACATCAGCCACGTTAATATTAACATCAATAAAATTACTATTATTTACAGCTTTAACTCTTGCTACTAATGGTATAATTATTCTTCCTCTTAGAAGTTTTTTAAAAGCTTCTTCAGTAAAACTTGATATATCTGTATAATTATATTTTACATCAAGATTTTCTATACTTTTTATCCCTAAATATTTATTATATTTATCATAAATATAATTGTACATTCTAGATGGTGAAATTTTATCAATATTGCCACTTAATGGAAACTGTTCTACATGTTTTACATCAGGTTTTATAACACTAATCATAGTATGATAACGTTCTGGAACTATAGTTTTAGCAGTTACATTATTTAAATAGCTAAAAAATAATATTAAAATTATAAAAAATTTCATAAGCAACCTCTTGTTCTATTATTACCTAACAATAGAAATCAAGAAATCAAGCTAATTATATAAAATTTATTTTTCTAAACAAATAATCCTCTTGGATACTTAAACTACATGAAAATATGTTTTCTAAATCTTTTTGTGATAAGTATTTTTGTATATTATTTTTAATTAATTCTTCTTTTAAATTACTACCAACTAAACTAGATTTCTGCACTAATTCATAAGCGTTACTTCGCAATAAGCCTTTGTTTAATAAAGCTAATAAGACTTTTTGAGAATATAATAAATCCCTTGATTTACTTAAATTTTCTGTCATTTTTTCTTGATTTATATGCATTGTTTCAACAATAAAAGACATTCTCTTAAGAGCAAAATCTAATAAGTGAAAAACATCAGGAAAAATTACTCGTTCTACGCTACTATGAGAAATGTCACGTTCATGCCATAAAACTTGATTTTCTAAGATTGGCATAACATACGAACGCACTAATCTCATTAAGCCAACAATATTTTCACATAATACGGGATTTTTTTTGTGTGGCATCGCCGATGAGCCAACTTGTCCAGGACTAAAATTTTCATAGGCTTCTTGTATTTGACCATGCATGAGCAATCTTAGCTCATTGGCTAAATGCTCAATAGAAGATCCTAGAACAGCTAAATTAGTTATATAAAATCCATGTCTATCTCGAGCCACTATTTGCGTAGCGCAATCCTCAGCTTGTAAGCCTAAATCTAGCAAAGCTTTTTCTTCTATTTGAGGGTTTGCTAAGGAATACACACCAACAGCACCTGAAAATTTACCTACGCTTATATCATTATGAGCTATTTTTAATCTTTTTAAACATCTATTAAGCTCGTGTACATGGCTTAAGAGTTTAATACCAAAAGTAGTAGCTTCTGCAGCTTGGCCATGAGTGCGGCCTAAACATGCTACTCCTTTGTATTTTTTAGCTGCTAGAAAAAGCTGATTTATTAATTGGGTTAACCGATCTATTAGCTGATTAGAAGATTGTTGAATCAATAAAGCAAAAGAAGTATCCACAATATCTGACGATGTAAGAGCTATATGAATCTTTTGAGCATCATCACCTACATAATGTTCTAGCGTAGCTAAAAAAGCTGCTACATCATGTTTAGTGATCAATTCTTTCTCTTGAAGTATTTTTTTAAAATCACTCCAATTTATACTTTCATGCTTTTCTTTAAGACGCTCTATTAAGTTTGTATCAGCTTGATTAGTAAATTCTAAATAATGCTTAAGCCATACAATCTCTACTTTAAACCAGGTAGAAAACTTATTTTCATCGCTCCAAATTTTAGTCATTTCCAAAGTTTCATATCGATTAATCATAAGTACACCTCTTATGTCTTTAATTAGGTTAATAAAAAGAAAATTATTCAACTATTATTTCTAATTTTTATTGGACCACGATAAAAATTTATAGTCTCTATCCGTAAAAGGAAATAAAAAACATGTTTAAGATAAAAACCAGTTTAATCATACTCTTATTTTTATTTGTTAGCTCAATCCACGCAAAAAGTAATCCTATAATAGTGATAAGTATAGATGGCTTAAGATACGATGCTATTAAAATTGCTCGCGCCACTAATTTATTAAAACTTATGGAGACAGGTAATAATTTTACTAAATCTTCAACAATAGATCTATCTATAACCCTTCCTTCTCACACTTCAATGTTTACAGGTCTTGATTATACAGAACACGGCATCACTTGGAATGAATATAAGCCTGAAAATGGGGTAGTTAAATTTCCTACTTTTTTAGAACTTGCTAAAAATAACGGTTCTAAAACAGCAATGTTTATCACCAAAGATAAATTAAGGCACTTGCTAAGGCCAAATAGTGTAGATTATTTTGAACAAACTGACAATAAAGCTCATCTTGTGAGTACAGCTTTTAAAAATTATTTAAAAACAAACGACTTGCCAGATGTAACCTTTATTCATTTGCCCGATCCAGATAGAGAGGGCCATAAATTTGGATGGCTATCACCATTTTATTTAAAAGCTGTCAAAGACGCCGATAAAGCAGTAGATATTATTATAAAGTTAGCCCGTGAAAAAAATAAAAATGTAATAAGTATTATAAGCGCCGATCATGGCGGTACTTTCTTTGAACACTTACTTCCCATAGAAACCAACAGGCATACACCTATGATAGTAAATGGCTACAACATCAAAGAGAACCAAAACATAGAAACCCCAGTAAAAATCTATGACATTGCTGCAACCGTATTAAAATTACTAAGCATAGAACTACCAGAAAATTTTACTGGAAAACCTTTGCCGTTATCCTTAATAGGTGAAGAAGAACTAGCAAAATCAACTAAAACTAATAATAAAACTATACTAGATAAGCCAGTGCTTACTCATTAGAACTAACAAAGAATTCCAGTGGAACCAAAGCCTTTTTCTGCTCTTAAACTCTCTGATAATTCATCCACTAAAATCGCGCTAGGTAGTGCTACTGGACAAATAACTAGCTGGGCAATTCTCATACCAAAACTGACGACAAAGCTTTCGTTAGATAGATTAGCTAAAATTACTTTAATCTCGCCTCGATAATCAGCATCTATAGTACCTGGTGAATTTAATACAACTATACCGTTTTTAGAGCTAAGACCAGAACGAGATCGCACTTGGCCTTCAAAGTGTGGGGCTATTTCAACTTTTATCCCAGTTGGTATAAGCATTCTATCAAACGGCGCTAGCACAATATCTTCTACGCTTGCACAAGCTAAATCAAAACCACTAGCAAACTCACTTTGTCGCTTAGGAGTTAGCGCTTCTTGTTCTTTTTGGTTAAACTCTTTTACAAAACAAAAATTTAAATTTTTCATAGTTATCCTTGCTGTTGAAATTACATTTTCAGCGGGTTTCTACGTGCCACGCCTTGTGCGAGGCATCCAAAGAATTAACCTTCCATTGTAGGACTTAATTTTCTGGATACCGTGAACAAGTCACGGTACGTAGGAATGAACTTATCTCGAACTCACGTTATATTAAGCAAACAATTCTTCAACAAATTTATTAGCATCAAATTCTTTTAAATCTTCAGCCTTCTCACCAACACCAATATACGAAATAGGAACATTGAGTTCGTCAACGATACCCAAAGCCACTCCTCCTTTAGCTGTGCCGTCTAACTTAGTTAAAATAACTCCTGTAATAGGTGCACACAAGGCAAATTCACGAGCTTGCACAATGGCATTTTGACCCATTGTTGCATCAATAACTAAATAAACCTCATGGGGAGCGTCAATAGCAGCTTTTGCGATTACTCGAGTAACTTTTTTAAGCTCATCCATTAAACCTACTTTGGTGTGAAGCCTTCCTGCTGTATCACATAAAACTACGTCAGCATTTTCTTCTTTGGCTTTGCTTATAGCGCTAAATAATACGGCAGCTGAATCATGCCCTTCATTTTCTTTTACAATAAGAGCATTCACTCTTTGGGCCCAAATTGATAACTGTTCTACAGCTGCTGCTCTAAAAGTATCTCCAGCCCCAAAAATTACTTTTTTGCCTATATCAGCGAATTTTTTACCCATTTTACCAATAGATGTTGTTTTGCCTGCGCCGTTAACGCCTATAAACATAATGACATGAGGTTTATTTTCCAAATTTATAAGCTTTTTTGAAGGTCTTAGTAAAATAGCTTTCATATCTTGTTTTAAAAGTTCTTTAAGTTGTAAACCTGTCATACTTTGTTTTTGAGCATGATGCTTAATAGAATCAAGTAAAGAATTAGCCGTTTTTACCCCTATGTCAGCAGTAAATAAAATACTTTCAAGTTCTTCTAGAGTAGCTGCATCAATAGGTTCTGATTTGCTAAAAATAGTAGTGAGCTTTTTAATAAACCCATTTTTTGTTTTATCTAGCGCACTAAATAAAAAATCTTTTTGTACTTCTTGTACTACTTTTTTTATTTGTTCTTTGCGCTCTTTACTTTTTTGCCGTAAAAAAATAATGCCTGTTGCAATAAAAGCGGCAAATAAAATTACAGCAATAATACTCACCACAAAGCTCGCCAAATTATGAAAGCCTAAATTTTGTGAAATTAACGAAAGATTGGCAAATGTTTGCTGAAATAAGCTAGTATTTCCGTTTGACATATAAAACTCATGTATTTAAAGGTATTAAAATGACAAAAAGCGCGTTATATTTTGACTTAAATCAAATACTTTGCACGCTAAATAACCAGTTTTTTAATAATTCTATAAACGCACAAATAAAATGGGGTAAAGCAAGAAAAATTAGAAACAAGCGTTCTATTTGTCTAGGTTCTTATAATAATAGAAAAAAAATAATAGTTATTAATCCCGCATTAAATCAGCAAATAATACCTTTGTTTTGCCTAGAAAGAGTAATCTTTCATGAAATGCTGCATGAAAAATTTCCTAAAAAATTAGTTAATAAAAAACATGCTATACATAATAAAGACTTTTTAATGTTTGAAAAAAACTACCCAGATCTTCAGCTTGCTGACGATTGGATAAAAAATAATCTTAAAATTTTGCTTCAATATTAAAATTTTATTTTTAGGTCTTGACCTCATAAAATTTTTATATCATAAAGATTAACAAGATTGCATGCGGGAGTAACTCAGTGGTAGAGTGTAACCTTGCCAAGGTTAAAGTCGTGGGTTCGAATCCCATTTCCCGCTCCAGTTTTTTTAATGTATTATTTGGGCGACATGAACCTATTTGTTTGTGTCGCCTTTTTTTATGAAAAATTGGGAGCTACCAGCATGATTGGCTATCTTAAAGGCACTGTATTATTTGTTGAATCAAACTCAATATTATTAGACACCAATGGGGTTGGCTATCAAATATTTGTCAGTAAAACTGACTTAAATAATTATACTATTGGCCAAGCCTGCGAGTTTTTTATCCATACCAACGTCAAAGAAGATGCTATTGAACTTTATGGTTTTGCAAAATTTGAACAAAAAGAATTTTTTTTATTATTAACCAGTGTTAGCGGAGTTGGGAACAAGATCGCTCTGACTATTTTATCTTCTATGAACTTAAATAATTTGTGCCAAGCTATTTTACAAAAAGATATTAATTTACTATCAAGTATCCCTGGCATTGGCAAGAAAACAGCAGAAAGACTAAGCCTAGAGCTTAAAGACAAAGTTTTGAAAATAAATAGTAGTAATTTTGATACACCTAAAGACCAAAATAAAATAAGTAGTTTAAGCAATGCTATTATTAATTTAGGTTTTTCTAAGGATCAAAGCCAAAAAGCGTTAAAGTCCATAGATCAAAAAGATTTAGAAGAGCTTGATTTAGAAATATTATTAAGAAAAAGCCTCAATGTATTAACTGGAAATAAAAGTCTATGACCATTATAGAAGAACCAATTATTAGAGCAGAAAACATTAATGCTCACGAATTACCCACCGATACAAGTTTTGAAAAAAATATTAGACCACAAGATTTTAATCAGTATATTGGCCAAGAACAGCATATTAATAACCTTAAAGTAATGGCTATGGCTGCAAAATCAAGAAATGAAGCAATGGATCACTGTTTATTATTTGGCCCACCAGGATTAGGTAAAACTACTCTGGCCTATATTATTGCCAAAGAAATGGGCAAAAACTTATTTATTACTTCTGGCCCTGCTCTAGAAAAAAAAGGCGATTTGGCTGGAATATTAACTAATTTAAAGCATGGTGATGTACTTTTTATTGATGAAATACATAGGCTTAATGCTGTAATAGAAGAAAATATTTATCCTGCCATGGAAGATTTTAGACTTGATATTATTTTAGGTGAAGGGGCTCATGCCAGAATAATGCCCTTAAAACTAGAAAAGTTTACCTTAGTGGGCGCAACTACTAAAACAGGGTTATTAACTTCGCCTCTAAGAGATCGTTTTGGTTTTTTTGCAAGGCTTGAATTTTATGAAACTCACGAACTAAGCCAAATTATTTTTCGTACTGCCGATATACTAGAAATTAATATTGAAGAAGATGCGGCCACAGAAATAGCTAGAAGAAGTCGAGGTACCCCAAGAATTGCCAATAGATTACTTAGAAGAATGAGAGATTTTGCCTATGTTTCTAGTTCAAATAAAATCACTAAAGATATTACCCAAAAAGGCCTCTTAAGCCTAGGTGTTGATGCCAATGGTTTAGACAATATCGATAAGCGTATCTTAGAAATTTTATGCACTACTTATAACGGCTTGCCTGTTGGACTTGATACGATTGCAGCTTGTTTAAGTGAATCGGCATCTAGTATTGAAGACGTTTATGAGCCGTTTTTGCTCCAACAAGGATACTTAACCAAAACCCCACGCGGCAGATTAGCGAGCAAAAAAGCATACGAGTATTTGGGGATTATAAATATCACTAACTAATTAAATTAACCTAGTAATTATTAGCAAATTTGTGAATTATGCTGGATATTAAGCTTTGATAAGGCAAGCCTTCACGAACTGCTATTTTTTTTATTAAATCCAAATCTAGTGAGTTAAGTCGTATGTTTATTCTTGTATCTTTTTTTAAAAATTCTTTAGCAGCAATTCTAGAATCATTTAAAAGTGATTTGTAGTTACTAACTTTTTTCCATTCGCCTTTTTCAAACGATTTGAGTAGTTCTTTTTCTTCTTTATTCATTTTTTTCGCCTCCTGCGTATTCTTTTTTTGCTTTTCTGCTTGGAATTATGGTTTTTAAAAATAGTTTTTTTCCATTTTTAACAAAAGGGACTAAATACATATAATTAGCGATTTTCATAACAAATATTTTTTGATTATTATATTTTTCTTTGTTTGGATGCTCAACAATATCTAATACATGTTCATCATCCATTAAAGCAATAACTTCTTCAAAAGATATATTTCTAGTTTCTTTTAGAAGTTTATTTTTTTCAATATCAAATTCAAAAGTTGCTTTTTTAAACATTTTAATAAAATAAGACAAAGTATGCCTTTTGTCAATTAAGAAGCTAAATGCAGACTAGCTAGCAAAAAAGCATACGAGTATTTGGGTATATAGGGCCATTTTAACAGGCCCTTTTGTTACAAACTAATTTTGCTAAAATCATAGAAATTACCATTTCTGGCCTTTTCTTGGCAGTTCTTCGCACTATTAAGCCTAGCTTCATCACTTTGGCATTCTGAAATTTTAATGAATAATGACTTAATGATTTCTTGATCTCTTGTTAGACATTTGGCTTGCATATAACATTTAAGAGCTTCCTCATACATACCTAAACTAAAATACAAGTCACCGAACCGTTCGCGCAGCTCATAATCCTGAGGACTGTCTTTTACAAGATTTTGATAACAAACTTTTAGTTTAATTACATTTTCAGTTACTTTATAAAAACTAACGGCCGTAGCATAATCCGCTGATAATTCCAGCTACTTTTTCCATTATTTCCTTTAATACTTGTTCATTTTTCTCCAGACCTTCAAAAGAAGCCAATAACAAGGATATGATAATTTTGGTAAATAATTTCATATATTTCCTGTTGTTTAGATAAAAATGCTCTAATAACAAAAGTATTTTGTTTAATATTCCTGATATTACGTAAACTCCCCAGGTACTATTAGCAAAACCACAACATAAACTTATATAAATTATAGGATTAACTTAAAGCATAATAATTTAATTTAAAATATGTGATTTTTATATTTTTTAAAAGTACTATTTATTATGGAAACAAGCCCTAAAATATATAGGAAAAAATTCATGATAAAGAAATATTATTTATTTCCAACTACACTAATTTTTCTTGCTATGACAGCATGCCAACAAGCTGAGCAAAAAACAGACGCAGATTTTGCACAGGAAACAAGTTCTGTAAATGAAAAAATTGAGATACCAGTAATCGCTGACATTACAGACGAAACTGCGGTAGATGTAGTAGATGTTCCTAAATTTATACCTCCACCACCAGCTCCTATTCCAGCTTTTATAGGAAGTAGAGGTGATGGCAATAGAACAGGAAATTCTGATGATGACCATAATTGTGATTTAGGAACCGCAGGTTTTTATCACAATGATGAGGATGATGATGACAGTTCATATTCACTTAGCATAGACAATTTTCCTGATGGAAATTTAATATCTCTTAGTAGAAACATTGGCTCAACCCAAGGTAATATTGCCCTTAGCCCTACTGGTTTGCTAGTTAATGAAGATGGTACATATTGGGCTAGCTTTAGCGCCACTATACGTAATAACGACCAAGTAACCAATGCATTATTAGATATATTTTTAGTACCAAATGGGGTATTTGATCCTCTTGATAACATCTCTACTTTAGTTGCTCATGGATATATTGAACCTAATGGAATTCTTACTATAAATGGAAGCGGTATTTTACAAAATTTAGAAGAAGGTACAAGCTTATCAATTTTTGCGACTAATTTAGGAGCTCCACTTTTCACAGGTGTTACCATTACTTCTTGGAATATAAGTATACATAAAATATGTGGTAATGGAGAAATAAACCCAGAGCCTATAATCACCATAGTAAACACCGATACAGCTCCGGTTTTAGAAACAGAAATTATTACAGATGAAGTTCCAACTAATGATATTGTACCTATAACAGATACAGAAATACACGTAGAACCTGTAGAACCTATAGAAGCTCCTTCAGAAGAAATATAACAACAAAATTACATACTATTATTTAATGCTTCTTTATGAAGCATTTTTTATATTTCAAAGATTCAAACAATCTTTATAACCCATAGCGAATAAAGTAATACGAAATTCTAAAATAGTTTGTTCAATAAATTTAAATAATTCTTCTTGGCCTAAAATAGCAGCTTTAAGCATGGGCTGTCCCATAGAAGCTAAGTTTGCACCTAATAATAAAACTTTAGCAATATGCTCGCCACTTCTAATACCACCGGTAGCTATTAATGGTATAGTTTGGCAAATGCTTCTAACATTTCTAATAGACTCTACTGTAGGAATGCCCCACTCGCCAAAAGACTCTCCAATTTTTTGATATTTTGCACTATTAGAACACAAAGATTCTACTTTGGACCAGCTTGTGCCACCTGCTCCTGCACAATCAATGCCACTTATGCCAATATTTATTAGCCTTTGTGCTGCTTGTTTACTAAAACCAAAACCCACTTCTCTTACCAAGAGAGGTATTTTTAACTTTAAAAATTCTTTATTAAGCTCTTCTAGTTTTTTTAATATTCCAAAAAAATTTGTATCGCCATGCTCCTGGCAAGCTTCTTGCAAAGGATTTAGATGTATAAACAAAGCGTTAGCATCTATCATATGAACAGCAGCTAATGCCTCTTTTACTCCCCAATAGGCTAGCTGAGCCGCTCCCAAATTTGCAAAAATGAAAGCATCTTTGGCATATTTTCTTATTAAAAAACTATTTGTAACACTAGGATCTTCTAGCGCTAAACGCTGACTCCCTACACCAAAAGCTATACCAAAATGCTGAGCAGCCTTGGCCCAACGCTCGTTTAAAACTTTACCAAGTTCACTCCCCCCCGTCATAGGAGCAATCATTAATGGGGCACTTAAGCTATGGCCTAAAAAGCTAGTTTTAGTACAAACGTCTTTTAAATTTATTTCTGGCAAAGAGTTATAAACAAGATCAATATTTTCAAAACCTGCACTTTTTTTATATTGAGAATCAGGCAATAAGCAGGCATCAATATGCTTGAGCTTATTTTTTTGTTTATTTAACATTTTTAGCAACCGACTGCTTATTAATAATAGAGTTTAATTCTTCTTTTATAGACGTAAACAAATGTGCGACAGATCTTATAACAATAGTACCTTTTGGTTTGTAGCTTTCACCTTGCTTAAATCTTTTTGCCAAGAAATCTGAAGAAATACCATGTTTTTTTGCTATGAGTGACAAGCTTTCCCTACCTGAAGCCTTATATTTAGAGCTGATCAAAGAGGTCAAATTGATTCTTTTTTGTACAGGAATTTTATTAATTATATTATAAAAATCTTTAGATTTTTTAGGATCTATTCTTAAAGCGTATTTAGGGGGCAGGATTTCTTTTCCCTCAAGTGCTCTACTAGACAAACTAGGATTTAATTGGCTAATTTCTGTTTTAGTAAATTTTTGGGTAGCAAACAAATCAGTAATTTTCAAAGGATGAACTAATTCTATAACTTCATATTTCCATGCGTCTTCTTTTTTTACACCTGGAAAATATTTTTCTTCATTATCTAGCACTTCTTTCGCAGCCAAAAACTCTGCATAATAATTTTTAGAAGCAAAACCAAATATGGGGCTATAATGTTCTTTTAAAACTTTTTCCAAATCATTAGTTTCAAGCTTAAGACTTGCTCTTAGTGTTCCTGAATAACCATAATTATAAGACGTTATCGCCAAAGGCCAACTTTTTAAATTTTCATAAGATTTTTTTAAATAATTAGCCGCAGCTTTAGTAGCTATCAAAGGGTCTCGCCTTTCATCCACTAAATTATTTACATGAATACCAGAAGCCAAAGCAGTTTCTTTCATAATTCCCCAAGGTCCTGCAGCACTCGCATGGGAAACAGCATGCAAATAAAACAAGGATTCCACAAATACTAAGGCTATTAAATCCTCTGGCATACTCATAGATTTAAGCAACAATTTCATTTCTTCCATATAACGCCCAGATAGTTTTAAACCAAGTTCAAACTGACTTTTTAAACCACTTTGTGTTCTTAAACGCTCTGACATTTTTGATTCAGGAGTTAATTCTATCTTGGCTAAAATATCTTTTATTTTTTCATACAATTCATCTTTCTCTCTAACTTCTTCTTCAAATTGTATGGAATCAAGAATTTTTTTAATTTTATCTCTTTGTAAGCTCACTTCTTTACTAAATTTTGGTGCTGAGATCTCATTAGGTATTTTTGGCAAATCCATAACGTGATAAATTATTTTTGGATCCTGCATATCAAAAAAAATAACTTGATGGCTATCAAAAGAACTATAAATATTTTTCCAAAATTCAATATTATCTTTTAGATAAGGAGCTTCAAAATCTTGAGCAAAGCTAAAAATAGGACTTATAAAAAAAGCAATTAGTAAGTAAAATAGTTTTTTCATGATGTAATCTTTAACTCTTTCTGACTAGCAAGTATTATTATAGTTTAAAACAACGAAGCCTACTTTTCTTCTTTTTTAAAGCAATGTAAATACTTGAATATGAAAAAATATCTATTACTCAGCGTACTCCTCTTGATACTAAATGCTTGTACTGGGTCATGCAATCAAAAAAAATCTACCCCAAGCATTAATTTAACCCTAGCTTACCCATTGGAAACAATAGATCCTAGGTATGCTACATCAGCAGTGGCTTCAAGAGTAAATCAATTAATTTTCGCACCACTTTTTGTTATGGGCGAAGATGGTATACCCCAACCATTTTTAGTTAAAAATTTTGAACAACTAAGTGACACTTCTTTTAAAATTATTATAAAAGATGATCTTTATTTTCACGATGGAAGTAATTTAACGGCCCATGACGTGGCATATACGTTTTTGGATCTCTCCTCAAAAGATGTTCTATCACCCCATCAGGAAAAATTTCTTTACTTAAAAGATATTAAGATTATAGATGACAAAACATTAATTTTTGAGTTAAACAAAACTCATGCAGCCTTTATAACAGAGTTATGCGCTTTAGGTATCGTCTCGAAAAAAAGCTGCTTTAATCGCTCTAAAGAATGTCGCAATGAATACAATGGAAGTGGCCCTTTTATGGTAGAAAAATGGGATATGAACAAGGAAACATTGTATTTAAAACCTTTTTTAAAATGGTTTGAAGGATCTGCAAAAAATAATCTTACTGTAAGGGTAGTAAGAGATGAAAATACCAGAATCCTAGAACTCATTGGACAAAAAACCGATATTGTAGAAGGCGATATTTCACCTGGCAGAATAACTGAACTAAAAAAACAAGATTTTTTGGATGTTAAACAAATTCCAAGCTTTGGATTTACATATTTAGCTTTTAATTTAAGAGGTCCAAAACCAGGTAAATTAAATAGCGAAGAAAATTTAACTAGGGCAGCGCTAGCTAATAAACAAGTCAGGCAAGCCATAGCCCATGCTTTAAATATTGACCAAGTGATTGAAAAAATATTACTGAACACTGCTTCACGATCAACAGGAATGATTCCCAATATTCACTGGGCAAAAGATAAAACTCTGCAACCCATAAAATTTGACCCTGTAAAAGCTGAATTATTACTTGATGAAGCTGGCTTTAAGAGAAAAGCTAATAATTTTCGTTTTAATTTAACTATTACCACATCCCAAGATCGCATGAGACAAAGCATTGCTATGCTTTATGCTGATTTTTTACAAAAAGTTGGTATTAATGCCCAAGTAAAAGTAAAAGACTGGAGTGCAGTTTTTCAAGATATGAAACAAGGTAACTTTGAAATGTTTAGCGCCATATGGGTGCCTGTTACGGATCCTGACTTATATTTTTGGGTGCATCACTCTTCAAATATACCTGCGCAAGGTAAAGAAGGTGGCAATCGGCACGCATACATAAATAAAGAAGTGGATGAGCTCACAGAGCAAGGCAGAATAACCTTTGATAAGGATAAAAGAAAAGCTATCTACCAAAATATAGAAAAAATCGTCTTTGATGAGCTACCATATATTCTGTTATGGCATGAAGATAGAATTGTGGTTATTAATAAAAAAGTTTTAGGCTACGAGCCACTAAATACTGGTTCTTTAATAAATCTACGAAAGGCCTATCTAAAAGAGTGAAATTTTGTTTATTGACTATTTAATTTTTATATCTGCAATATTAATCGTATTTTTAAGTGCGTTTTATAAACCAGCCACTTTTATGGCTAGGCTTGTATCGTTACTAGCAGTAATGATTGGCACAAGCTTATTGGTTTCGTTAGCTTTAAATCTTGTGCCAGGTGATCCTATTGATCATATACTTGGCGATCAAGCTCAAAGCTATTCTCGGCATAATTTAGCATTGCAGCTTGGTTTAATTAACGAACAAGGTGAAAAGCTAAATTTTGTAAGCCAATATGCAAATTTTATTACTTCACTTCTGCAAAATAAACTTACTAGTTTTATTAGCCAAAGAGCTACTCTTACAGTAATGTTTGAACGCTTGCCTTACAGTATTTTTCTAGCTATTTCGGCAATTATAGTTGCCAGTTTAATAGGGCCTTTATTTGGAATTATTGCAGCTTTATACCAAAGAAAATGGCCTGATTATTTACTAAGCTTGTTTGCCTTAATAGGAATATCAGTACCAAGCTTTATTCTAGCTCCCATGCTTTTATTACTATTATCCATAAAATTTAAGTTTTTCCCCATAAGCGGCGCGGACGATGGCCTCATTTCTGTAGTGTTGCCAAGTATTTCCTTAGGTATGGCACTGGCAGCCATGCTTGCAAGAATGTCTCGCGCAAGCATGCTCGAAGTATTATCACAAGACTATGTAAGAACTGCCATGGCAAAAGGTTTAAGTAATAAGAATGTCTTTTTTAAGCATGCTCTAAAAAATGCCCTTATACCAGTAATCACTCTTATGGGACTACAATTTGGGGCAGTTTTAGCAGGAACCGTGGTTACTGAAAAAATATTTAATTGGCCAGGTATTGGGCTGTTACTTTTTGAATCAATTCAAAAGCTCGATTTACCCATGGTACAAACCTGTGTTTTATTTATTGCCTTTTTCTATGCCACTATCAACATGCTTACAGACCTACTTTATTCTTTCATTGACCCAAGAATAAGTATTGGGAGTAATAAATAAGTTTTAAAATTAATTTCTAGGGGGAAACCAAATACCATTTTTATAATAACCATCCTGATTAAAATTTTGTCCATTTTCATAACTTTTTATCAAACTATCTACAAACATATTAGTTCTATTAATAAAACTTAAATGATAATGACTATCGATATCGATTAAGTACTGTTCATAACCCTTTAAATCAATAATATAATTATTGACTTCAGAATTTAGACTAAACGAACTTTTAATATTATTTTTTACTTTTTGCTGTATATCCATTACAAATTCAAAATCCTTGGCCTCTATAAGATAATTTTTACCAAAAAATGCTTCAATTTTGCCTAATATGCTCCCCTCTAAGCGCAGACATGTATCACGAAGTGCCTGGTACTCTTTAGCTTTTTTGCGTGCTTCTTCTTTAGCTTTTTTGCGTGCTTCTTCTTCAGCTTTTCTAAGCTCTTCTTCTTTAGCCTTTCTTGCTTTTTCTTGTTTAGCTTTCTCTACTTCCGCTTTTCTTTGTTCTTCAGCTATTCTTTTTTCTTCTGCTACTCTTTTTTCTTCTGCTATTCTTTTCTCTTCTGCTATTCTTTTCTCTTCTGCTATTCTTTTCTCTTCTGCTATTCTTTTCT
>CAZBMJ010000020.1:13363-13475 GCA_964493205.1 uncultured Myxococcales bacterium | reverse complement strand
CTTCTGCTATTCTTTTTTCTTCTGCTATTCTTTTTTCTTCTGCTATTCTTTTCTCTTCTGCTATTCTTTGCTCTTCAGCCTTTCTTGCTTTTTCTTGTTTAGCTTTTTCGGC
>CAZBMJ010000020.1:0-13263 GCA_964493205.1 uncultured Myxococcales bacterium | reverse complement strand
CTGCTATTCTTTGCTCTTCAGCCTTTCTTGCTTTTTCTTGTTTAGCTTTTTCGGCCGCTATTCTTTCTGCTTCAAGCTTTTTTTGCTCAGCTTTCTGTGCCGCTATTCTTTCTGCTTCAAGCTGTTGTTGCTCAGCTTTCTGTGCTGCTATTCTTTCTGCTTCAAGCTGTTGTTGCTTAGCTTTTTCGGCTGCTGCTCTTCTTTGTACTGCAAGCTCTTCTTCTTCAGCCTTTTTACGCTCTTCTTCTTCAGCTTTTTTCTTTGTTTTTCGTGCTTCTTGTTTATCTTTTTTCTTTGCTTTTCGTGCTTCTTGTTTAGCTTTTTTTTTCTCTTCCTCTTTAATTAATTCTTCCATATTTTTATTTGCAAATTCTTCATTTTTTTTAAACTCTAATTGCCCTTCACCAAACCAAAGCAACAAATCAATAATAAATTTTTCTTTATAATCAATATCACTCTTTTTAGAATGTAAATCTTCAAAATTGAAAGGGCTCTTTGATCCATCCTCAGAAATTTTAATAATATTTAAATTTATTTCGTTATTTTTTATTATTTTTTCACGATCACGCTTAAAAAGTAGTTTGTTTTCAATAAACAATTTAATTAATTTATTTTCATGCGGTTCTTTGTTTTCCTCCAGATCATGTTTAATGATAGATATAAATCTTGATTTTTGACAGCCAACATTATAAAGCTTAATCCAATTATTAATACGTTTCTCTAATACTTTGTTACTTTTTTCATAGAGCGTAGCTTCAGGCAGAGTTGTTATGTTCTTGCCCTTTAACCACTCACCTTCTAACCACTCATTAAATTCTTTTTCACAATCCTTAAAATTCTTATCAGATTGGCATTGTTTTTTAAAATAAGAAACTAAAAACTGCTCATCTTCAAGTTCATGTACCAGATTTTTTTTTGCTAAGTTATCAATCAAAACTCCAGCATAGAAATCACCAGCAACGCTCGAAGTAAAATATGTAAATGGGGTCAGTTTGTATATATATTCCCCTCCATTTACATCGAAAAAAAATTTTTTATAATAACTTTTTTTTATCTCAAAATACCTTGTAATATAATCTTCTTTCAGTTCATTATTGTGGATTTCTTTATTTATTTTTATTATTTCTGATTTTTCACGTTCAATAAAAGAATCTATAGCTAAGGAAATAATTATTTCTTTCACTTTAGGATTATTATCAGTTAAAAACCGATGAAAATTAGAAGTTTTATTAGAAGCATTATTTTTATTTTGTTCATTATATGTCATGGCACTAATATCATGCGATATACAGATGATTAGCATTATTAATGAAAATTGTTTAAACTTTAAATTAGCAAGCATTTTTTAATCCTATATTGTTTTTAATAGTATATTTAATTAATTTTTCAATAATTAACCTAAAAAGTATATTTATTTTTGTCAACCATTTCAACCCGCAATACTTGCCAAGGGCATCAAAATCATGGTATTTCTGTCTAAATACTAAAAAAGAGATAAAATGATCAAGAAGGTTTCTAAACACTATTTATTAACAATAGGCTTAAGTATAATTTTTTTGCTGTTTTTAATAGCCATATTTGGGCCGTTATTTATCAGTAAACAAGGTATTACGCCTGATTTATCTAAGCATTTACTGCCACCAGACAAAAATCATCCTTTTGGTTTCGGGGTAAATGGCATAAGTGTATTGGCATGGTTAATATATGGCTCAAGAATGTCTTTTTTAGTGTCTATTATAGTTTGTAGCATTTCTTTAAGTATTGGAACAAGCATAGGAGCAATCGCCGGGTATTGGGGAGGCAAAACAGATGCCTTATTAATGCGAATTATTGATATTATTTTAGCTTTTCCTGGGCTGTTACTAGCTCTTTATTTAGCATCGGTAATGCGTCCAAGTATTTTCACTTTAATTTTTGCTTTATCTTGCACTGGTTGGGTGAGTTACGCACGCTTAGTAAGGGCATTGGTATACGAAATAAAAAATCGTGATTTTATAACTGCCTCAAAAGCCTTAGGTGCCAGTGACCTAAGAATAATTTTCAGACACATTTTGCCCAATATTACAGGGCCATTATTGATTCAAGTAAGTTATAGTTTATCTGTAATAATTTTAGCTGAATCAGGGCTGACTTTTTTAGGTTTAGGCTTACCCATTGGAACGCCTTCTTTTGGAGCATTGCTTGATCAAGGCGTAAGTAATTTATTTTCAGCAAGTTATTTAGCTGTGTTTCCAAGTATTTGCATAGCGTTAAGTGTTTTAGGCTTTAATTTTATTGGCGATGGCTTAAGAGATATATTAGATCCAAAAGCCAAGATTTTTTAGATTAATTATTGCATTATTATTTTTCATTGCTATTTAAATAAATAACTATTATTAGGAATTTTTATGAATAAATTAATTTTTATATTCTTTTTAAGCGCTTATGCTTTTTGTGGCTTTTCTACCGACATTGAAACCGACCCAATAAAAGCTTTCGGCAGCTTAAAAATCAAATATCCCGTTGCTCCACAAAAAGACAGCGCAGAAGAAAAAGATTTTAACAATGAGTTAAAGAGAATAGCTGGCTTGTTTGATCTTACTAAAGAAGTAGATAATAAAATTACTGATTTATTGGACAAAATGACCACACAAGAAATTGAAGAATTTTATAATAATTCACTCTATGATGTTTTTTATGAATATAAAGGTAAGAACAAAACAGAAAGAAAAAAAACTTATAAAGCGTATAATAAAATTATAAAAAAATATTGTACAAAACGTTTAAAAAGTTTCTTAGAAAAGTTTGCAGGATTTGACACTTTTGATTTTAGCTCTCCTCAACTAAATGAACTAGTATTCTTAGTAAACATGTCACGAAAAGAGGAGCATTCACTATTTAGCACAGATAATATTAATAGTATTATTAAGGCTATCGTTAATTTATCATATGATGATTTTTCAAAAAATTTATCTATATATTGGCTATTAAAAGAAATAAAAAAATACAATTATACACGTGAAAATACCCAAAAAAAATATGTAATATTAGCCAAGCAAGCGCGTTTTAAAATTTCTTATTTAATAGGCGAGGAGAATACTTTTCAAAAGGTTGTAAAATCAGATCTCTCTAGAAAATACGAAGGTTTTCATCCACAATCTACTCCATTTGATGTTATTTATAATAACGATGGCTATTCCACTATAGAACATAAAACTTTTATTAAAGGCAATCCTATTGAAGATACAGATAATCCCATTGGCTATGTTATTTTTATGCCGAAAAAAGAAATAAAAAATATTGTGGTCAAAATGTATGGTGGCTCGAAAAACACAGACATTAGCACTAAGCTTAATGTGCCCAGAAATTCTTTATCTAATGATGAAAAAATACTCTTAAATAATGGGACGGTATTAATAAGCCTTAATCTTCCTGATCTAGTAAAAAATGATTCTTATCAAAGTCAAATCAATTTAGAGTTATTAAAGCAAATTCATGAGGCTGTTGATCACTTTTATAATATTCTTAAAAATAATCCTACAGAAATGCATCAAAGTCTTGATAAATTAAAAGATAAACCCATATTTTTAATGGGAAGCAGCTTTGGTGGTATGATGAGTGTTTATCATGCAATTAACTATCCAAAAACTTTTACTGGTTATATTAGTCATGCAGGAGGCTTATTTGGGGAATATGGTTACGATAACTCTTTATACAGCTCTTATTTAAAAGTAGCTGATACAGATAAAATTAAACTTATTCAGGATCCTATTTTTATACATCATTCATTAGACGATAATAGAGTAAATGTTAAAGCATCCTTAGAGTTTTATAGACTCGCTAAATTGGCCAAAAAAGAGCATTTAATAAAGCTATTTATCGATAATCATGGCTCTAGCGTTGATGAAAAAGAGCCAGACTTACATGGACATTTTTTTCCAGAAAGATATTATTTAAAAGTCTTTTCACAGCAACTTATAGATTTCATTAATTCCAACGGAAAAAATATTGAGCCGATACTTAATGAATGGCGTTATGAAAAATTTACTAAAATAGCTCATAGACTTGAGGGTCTGGGTTCTTATGTACATAAAGACCAAAAACGAGATTTACATAAAATTTTACTATCTAAAGGGCTTGAACACTGGAATTTATTCGTTAAATTCGGCAATAAAGACAACTTAGAGTTGATTAAAAATAGTAAATTAGGTAACGAAGATGCGTTTAATAAATTGTGGTCCACAAATATAGCTCCTTTTCTCTGGAGAGCTTCCATGGAAGAATCTTTAATACAAAAAAGTTTTCTTTCTGATGAAAACGCCACTTTTGCAGCTTTTAATATGCGGCAAGAATTCAAAAAATTACTTGAATACTCTGATGTAGAGTTAAAAAATATAGTAAAAATTATATTAAAAGACAATATTGATAAAAAATCAGTAATTACTGATGAGTTTATAAACAATGTTTTGCAAGATATAAAAGACTGGCTTAATGATGAAAGAAAATATGGAAAATACAGTAGGTTAAATAAAACAAATAAAGCTTTTCTTTCTATGATAACTAATGAAGATATTTTTGACTTTTGTATTAACAAGCAAATACCAAGCGCGGTAGAAATTCTTAATAATACAAAACTTAAAGAAGATTTATTGAATGCCATAAAAGAGCAACGGCAAAAATCTTTAAAAATTATTTACGACAAGATTACAAAAGATCCAAAAAAGGTAAAAGAATTAATAGAGACTAATTAGGACCCAATTGTATTATTATTTTTCATTGCTATTTAAATAAATAACTATTATTAGGAATTTTTATGAATAAATTAATTTTTATATTGTTTTTAAGCACTTATGCTTTTTCTGGCTTTTCTACAGACATTGAAACCGACCCAATAAAAGCTTTCGACAGCTTAAAAAGCAAATATCCAATTATGCCACAAAAAGACAGTGCAGAAGAAGATTTTAAAAATGAGTTAGAGAGAATAGCTGGTTTATTTGATCCTAATAACGATATAGATCCTAAGATCTATGACTTATTGGATAAGATGAGTGCAGAGGAAATTGAAAAATTTAGGGATCCTATAAGACATAATGTTTATTATCTTGGTGAGGATGATAAATATGTTCTTATTATAGAACAATATTGTAAAAAACGTTTGACCAGTTTTTTAAAAGATTTTACAGGACTTGACACTTTTGATTTTAGCTCACCGCAATTAAATGAACTAGCATTACTAATAAAGATGTCACCAAAAGACAAAAATTCACTGTTTAACAAAGAAAATATTAACAGTCTCCTTAAAGCTATAGTTAATTTATCATATAAAGATCTTTCAAAAAATTTATATATATTTCCTATTTTAAGCGAACCTTTAAGGGTATTAACAACATATGGATTCCCCACAGAAGAAGAAATAATAGTGATTAAACAAGCCTATTTTAAGCTTTCTTATTTAATAGGCGGGGAAAATACTTTTCAAAATATTGTAAAATCAGACCTCTTTAAAAAATCCAACATTTTTTCGCCACCACCTGCTTTATTTGATGTTATTTATAATAATGACGGCTATTCGAATATAGAATATGAAAAATTTACTAAAGGAAATCATATTAGAGATATAAATAATCCTATTGGCTATGTTGTTTTTATTCCAAAAACTGAAATAAAAAATATTGTAATTAATATATATGGTGGCTGGCAAAAAAAAGATATTAATACAGAACTTTCTAAACCTCTAAATTATTTAAATAATTTTGAAAAAAGCATTTTAAACAACGAAACTGTATTAATAAACCTTAATCTTCCTGATCTATTAAAAAATGATGTTCTTCAAAAAGAGTTAAGGGAATCTTTATTAAAAGAAATTCATGAGGCCGTTGATCATTTTTATAACATTCTTAAAAATAATCCTAAAAATATTCATAAAAGTCTTGATAAATTAAAAAATAAACCAATATTTTTAATGGGATCAAGCTTTGGCGGCATGATGAGTGTTTACCATGCTATTAATTATCCAGGTACTTTTACTGGTTATATTAGTCATGCGGGAGCATTATTTGGGCAAAATGGTTATGATGATAAGTCTCATGGACCCTATTTAAAAGTAGCTGATGAAAATAAAATTAAAAACATTCAGGATCCTGTTTTCATACATCATTCATTAGATGATAATAGAGTAAATGTTAAAGCATCATTAGAATTTTATCGATTAGCTAAATTAGCCAAAAAAGAACACTTAATAAAGCTCTTTATCGATAATCATGGTTCTAGCGTTTATGGAAAAGAGCCAGACTTACATGGACATGGTTTTCCACAAGGCTATCACTTAAAAGTGTTTTCAGAACAGCTTATAGATTTTATTAATTCTAACGGCAAAAATATTGAACCAAATCTTAATGAATGGCGTTATGAAAAATTTACTAAAATAGCTCATAGATTTGATGGCCTGGGTCTTTATGAACATAAAGACCAAAAACGAGATTTACATAAAGTTTTATTATCTAAAGGCTTAACGTATTACAATATTTTGCGAAAATATGCCAATTTTGAAGAACTATGGTCAACACAGATAGCTTCTTATTTATGGGAAGTTTCCCTTAAAGAATCTTTAAGGCCTAAAAGTTATTTTGATGATAAAAATGCCAATTTTGCAGCTTTTAATATGCGGCAAGAATTTAAAAAATTACTTGAATACTCTGATGAAGAGTTAAAAAATATGGTAAAAGTTATATTAGAAAAGAAGAACTACAAAAAATCAATAATTACTGATGATTTTATAAACAATGTTTTACAAGATATAAAAGACTGGCTTAGTGATGAAAGAGAATACGAAGATTATAGTTTGTTTAATAACATAAATCGAGCTTTTCTTTCTGTTGTAATGAATGAAAATGTATTTGATCTATTGCTTAAAAAACAATCCCCAAGCGCTGTAGAAATTTTTAATAATACAAAACTTAAAGAAGATTTATTGAATGCCATAAAAGAGCAACGGCAAAAATCTTTAAAAATTATTTACGACAAGATTACAAAAGATCCAAAAAAGGTAAAAGAATTAATAGAGACTAATTAGGACCCAATTGTATTATTATTTTTCATTGCTATTTAAATAAATAACTATTATTAGGAATTTTTATGAATAAATTAATTTTTATATTGTTTTTAAGCACTTATGCTTTTTCTGGCTTTTCTACAGACATTGAAACCGACCCAATAAAAGCTTTCGAGAGCTTAAAAATCAAATATCCAGTTGTTCCACAAAAAAACAGCACAGAAGAAGAAGATTTTCAAAATGAGTTAACGAAAATAGCTGATTTATTTGATCTTACTAAAGAAGTGGATAATAAAATTATTGATTTATTGGACAAAATGACCACACAAGAAATTGAAGAATTTCATGTTTCAATGCGTAAGGTTTTTTATGAATATAAAGGTAAGAACAGAATAGAAAGAATAAAGATTCATAATGCGTATATAGAAGCTATAAAACAATATTGCAAAAAACGTTTAAGCAGTTTTTTAGAAAATTTTGCAGGATTTGAAAATTTTGATTTTAGCACTCCCCAACGAAATGAACTAGCATTGCTGATAAATATGTCACCAAAAGATAAAAATTCATTACTTAGCAAAAAAAATATTAATAGTATCCTTAAAGCTATCGTTAATTTATCATATGAAGATTTTTCAAAAAATTTATATATATCTAATTTATTAAGAGAAGTCTCAATAGAAATAAAAAAACATGGTTATATAAGTAAAAATAATTCACCAGAAGAGATAATACTGATTGAACAAGCGCGTTTTAAACTTTCTTATTTAATAGCCGAGGATAATACCTTTCAAAAGGTTGTAAAATCAGACCTCTCTAAAAAATATGAGTTTTTTTATCAACAATCTACTCCATTTGATGTTATTTATAATAATGACGGCTACTCCGCTACAGAATATAAAGCTTTTACTAAAGGCAATCCTATTGAAGACACAAATAATCCCATTGGCTATGTTATTTTTATACCAAAAAAAGAAATAAAAAATATTGTAATTAATATATATGGTGGAGAGCAAAAAACAGACATTAGCACTAGACTTAACTATCCAAGACATTATTTAAGTTCCAATAACCAAAGCATTTTAAACAACGAAACTGTATTAATAGAAATTAATCTTCCTGATCTATTGAAAAATGATGTTAATCAGAAATTCTTAAGAGAAGATTTATTAAAAGAAATTCATAATGCTGTTGATCATTTTTATAACATTCTTAAAAAAAATCCTACAGAAATTCATAAAAGCCTTGATAAATTAAAAGATAAACCCATATTTTTAATGGGAAGCAGCTTTGGTGGCACGATGAGTGTTTACCATGCTATTAATTATCCAGGAACTTTTACTGGTTATATTAGCCATGCGGGTGGTTTATATAGCCAAGCGGGTTATGATGACAAATATTACGCAAATTACTTAAAAGTAGCCGATACAGATAAAATTAAACTTATTCAGGATCCTATTTTTATACATCATTCATTAGACGATAATAGAGTAAATGTTAAAGCATCCTTAGAGTTTTATAGACTCGCTAAATTGGCCAAAAAAGAGCATTTAATAAAGCTATTTATCGATAATCATGGCTCTAGCGTTGATGAAAAAGAGCCTGGCTTACATGGACATTTTTTTCCAGAAAGCTATTACTTAAAAGTGTTTTCAGAACAACTTATAGATTTTATTAATTCCAACGGCGAAAATATTGAACCCATACTTAATGAATGGCGTTATGAAAAATTTACTAAAATAGCTCATAGATTTGATGGCCTGGGTTATTATAAACATAAAGACCAAAAGCGAGATTTACATAAAGTTTTATTATCTAAAGGCGTAACATATTACAATGATTTGCGAAAATCTGCTAATAAGGATGATTTTGAAAAACTATGGTCAACAAATATTCTTCCTAATCTATGGAAAACTGCTTTGGAAGAATCTTTAAGGCCTGAAAGTAGTTATTCTAATAAAAATGCTACGTTGGCAGCTTTTAACATACATAAAGAATTTAAAAAACTGCTTGAATACTCTGATGCAGAATTAAAAAACATGGTAAAAGTTATATTAGAAGACAATATTTATAACAGGTATATTGATGAAAAACTAATAATTACCGATGATTTTATAAACAATGTTTTACAAGATATAAAAGACTGGCTTAATGATGAAAGAAAACACCAAGAATACAGTATTTTTAATAATACAAATCATGCTTTTATTTCTATAATAATCGATAACGTGTTTGATATGTTGCTTAAAAAGCAAACACCAAGCGCGATAGAAATTTTTAATAATACAAAACTTAAAGAAGATTTATTGAATGCCATAAAAGAGCAACGGCAAAAATCTTTAAAAATTATTTACAACAAGATCACAAAAGATCCCAAAAAGGTAAAAGAATTAATAGAGACTAATTAGACCCAATTGCATTATTATTCTTCACTGCTATTCATATAAATAACTATTGTTAGGAATTTTTATGAATAGATTAATTTTTTTATTATTTTTAAGCACTTATGCTTTTTGTGGCTTTTCTATGAGTATGGAGAAGAAAGATTTAGCAAGTTTAATAAATTTATCATATAAAAATTTTGCAGAAACTCCCCATATGTATTATTTTTTACAAGAATCTTTACAAGCATTAACAGCATATCAGTCTCCCACAACAGAAGAAGAAATAATACTGATTGAACAAGCGCGTTTTAAACTTTGTTATTTAATAGGCCAGCAAAATATTTTTCAAAAAATTGTAAAATCAGACCTCTTTAAAAAATACGACATTTTTTCGCCACCACCTGCTTTATTTGATGTTATTTATAATAACGATGGCTACTCCGCTAAAGAAGATAAAGTTTTTATTAAAGGCAATCCTATTGAAGACACAAATAATCCCATTGGCTATGTTATTTTTATTCCAAAAACTGAAATAAAAAATATTGTAATTAATATATATGGTGGAGAGCAAAAAACAGATATTAATACAATGCTTTATAAACCTCGAAATTATTTATTTAATGATGAAAAAATACTTTTAAACAACGAAACTGTATTAATAAACCTTAATCTTCCTGATCTATTAAAAAATGATGTTCTTCAAAAAGAGTTAAGGGAATCTTTATTAAAAGAAATTCATGAGGCCGTTGATCATTTTTATAACATTCTTAAAAATAATCCTAAAAATATTCATAAAAGTCTTGATAAATTAAAAAATAAACCAATATTTTTAATGGGATCAAGCTTTGGCGGCATGATGAGTGTTTACCATGCTATTAATTATCCAGGTACTTTTACTGGTTATATTAGTCATGCGGGAGCATTATTTGGGCAAAATGGTTATGATGATAAGTCTCATGGACCCTATTTAAAAGTAGCTGATGAAAATAAAATTAAAAACATTCAGGATCCTGTTTTCATACATCATTCATTAGATGATAATAGAGTAAATGTTAAAGCATCATTAGAATTTTATCGATTAGCTAAATTAGCCAAAAAAGAACACTTAATAAAGCTCTTTATCGATGATCATGGCTCTAGAGTTTATGGAAAAGAGCCAGACTTACATGGACATTTTTTTCCAGAAAAATATTACTTAAAAGTTTTTTCAGAACAACTCATAGATTTTATTAATTCCAACGGCAAAAATATTGAACCCGTGCTTAATGAATGGCGTTATGAAAAATTTACTAAAATAGCTCATAGACTTGAGGGCCTGGGTGAGTATAAGCATAAAGACCAAAAGCGAAATCTAGATAAAGTTTTATTATCTAAAGGCTTAACGCATTACAATGAGTTGCGAAGAACTGGCAACAAAGATGATTTTGAAAAACTATGGGCAACACAGATCGCTCCTTATTTATGGGAAATTAGAGTTAATGAATCCGTCAAAGTTAATAAATATAATGATAATGAGACATATGCTCATTTAGTGGTTCTTCTTAGGCGCCAAGAGCTTAAAAAATTACTTGAGTACTCTGATGCAGAGTTAAAAAATATGGTAAAACTTATATTAAATAGCACTACAATAAAATTGGTGACAGAAAACGATAAAATACTAATTAATAATAATTTAATAGATACTGATAATTTTATGGATAGTGTTTTACAAGACATAAAAGGCTGGCTTAATGATGAAACAGTATATGAAAAAAATAGTGTTTTAAATAATGCAAACAGGAATTTTGTTTCTATACTAACTGATAAAAAATTCTTTGATTTCTGCATTAATAAGCAAATAGTAAGCGCTGTAGAAATTTTTAATGATAAAAAACTTAAAAAAGAATTGTTTAATACAATAAAAGAACAGCGTCAAAGAGCCTTGAGGATTATCAGCAAAAAATTAATAAAATCTTATAGATAAAGGCCCATATAGCATTTATTTTTTATTACAGTAAAATGTGAGGGCTATTATTTTTTGTGCGGTAATTAATGAATATTTATTTTATATTAGCTTTATTATCATCAGTAGCTGGTCCAATACTTTATCATTTGGTGCCTGAAAAGACTAATGCCTTAAAGTTTATGGACGGTATGATTTTAACTGCCTTACTGGGTATGATTTGTCTTCATATTGTACCTGAAAGCCTTGAACATTTAGGGTTTGTTACTTTTATTGCGGTAATCTTGGGTTTACTAGGCCCTATGCTTTTTAGCAAATTTACTAAAAGAAGCGAATGTGAAATACAAAAGCCTTTTTTACTCCTTACAGCTTTAGGTTTTATTGCTCATAATATGTTTGATGGCGCAGCTTTGGTAATTCATCCAGATGAACACAAAAGTACTCACCTATTAGCATTGGCCGTTGTTGCTCATAGATTATTAGTATCTATGGCATTATGGCAAACTTCTTATAAAAATTTTGGTTTAGCAAAAAGTATTTTAGGACTAATTGGCCTTTGTTTTGCCATGTCTATGGGTTATTTTTTTAGTGACCACATATTTACTCGTATGAATGCTGATGTACTGCATATTTTGCAGTCAGTTTCTTGTGGTATGCTTTTTCATGTTTTGTTACACCCTCATCACATAAAAGAAATCTTAAGTAAAACTAAAAACTCTAGCTTTTTCTTAAATAGTCAATCTATAGGTGCTTTTTGTGGCATTTTAATAGCAATAATTGTTTACTTATATTGGCCCTCCACTCACGTGCATATGTGAACATAGGAAAAAAATATGTTAGCAAACTTATTAATAGTAGGATTTGACGGTTATGAAATGAGCGCTGAGCTCAAAGATATTATGAACTCTTCTGAATTAGGGGGAGTTATTTTATTTAAAAGAAATATCAAAAATGCTACTCAAGTTACTGGGCTTAATCAAGAAATACTAAATTTTAATAAAAAAAATCCTCCTCTTATTAGTGTAGATCAAGAAGGTGGGAGAGTTGCTAGATTAAAAGATATTACAACAAACCTACCCCCTATGGCGCAGATAACATCTGAACAAGATGCTTACTTAGTAGGCGAAACCTTAGGCAAAGAACTTAGTTTACTTGGATTTAATCTAGATTTTGCACCAGTTTGTGATGTGGCTGTTAATAAAGATAATCAAGTTATTGGTGATAGAAGCTTTAGTGAGAAGTCTACTATAGTAGCAAAACTGGCAAGCCAAGTTATTCTAGGGTTACAAAATAATAAGGTAGCAGCTTGTGCAAAGCATTTTCCTGGGCATGGTGATACTGCAATAGATAGCCATTTTTTTCTCCCTAGCGTAACAACGCCAAAAGAAGTTATTTTAAAACGAGATCTAGAGCCTTTTAGAGCAGCTATCCAAAATAATGTTGATACTATTATGACTGCTCATATTTTAGCTAAAAATCTTGACCCACAGTGGCCGGCTACCATGAGCCATGAAATTTTAGTTAATATTTTAAGAGAGCAACTAGGCTTTAAGGGGGTAATTATTTCTGATGATTTAGAAATGAAAGCCATTGCTGATAATTATGATTTAAAAACTATTATTGAAAAGTCTCTAAAAGCTAGCGTTAATATGTTTATTGTTTCTCAAGACTTAAAACTCGCAAATAAAGTATTAGATATTTTAGAAGATTTTTATACAAATAATGAAGAATTACGAATGCTAATAACAGAATCTATAAATAAAGTTACTATTTTGAAAAATAAATATAAAATAATGTGAGTTCAATGTAATGATTTAAGTGAGATCGGTTTTCAGTTGGTTCCTACGTACCGTGGCCATATGATTACCCATAAGTATTGATTAGTTAATCTGAGTTTTGGATAAGCACAG
>CAZBMJ010000019.1:0-38515 GCA_964493205.1 uncultured Myxococcales bacterium | reverse complement strand
GCTGAAAATAGAATTCCATCACCTGTGCTTATCCAAAACTCAGATTAACTAATCAACTTATGGGTAATCATATGACCGTAACTAGTTCGGTATCCAGAAAACTAATTTCTACCATTGTAAAAAGTTTAATTATCTAGATACCTCGCACAAGGCGAGGGCACGTAGGAATTATGTGATATAGCAATTATTTTGTATAAAACTATTAACCTGCAGCCTATGCGTAAAGACGTTAGCCTGAACACAGATTGTCATTATCGGTGGTGGATTACTCGCAACTTTAATGAAGATAGTATTATTAAATCTCTTCCTCTATATGCAGTGGCATCATTGACATAAGATAAGACAATATTGCTTAGGATGTGTGATTGAGAATTCTAGAATAAATAAAATGAGCAATAACGCTCTTGGCACAATTACTACCAACCTATATTAATAAGGCTTAAAATTATCAGGAGTTCATATGTCTAGCATTCATCAAGTTATTATTATTGGTTCAGGTCCAGCTGGCTACACAGCTGCTTTATATGCTGCTCGAGCAAACTTGGCACCTGTTTTATTTAAAGGTTCTGCCCCTAATTTACCTGGTGGCCAACTAATGATGACTTCTGAGGTTGAAAATTTTCCTGGATTTCCTGGCGGATTACTAGGTCCAGAGCTCATGGCTAAATTTGAAGAACAAGCCATAAGATTTGGAGCTGTATGCATAGAAGAAAATATTATTGCCATTGATTTTAAAAATAAGCCATTTTTAGTAACCAGCGAAAGTGGCGAAACATATAAAAGTAAAACTATTATTATCGCTACAGGTGCAAACGCTAAACTTTTAGGAATTCCTCAAGAAAAAGAGCTCATGGCTGCAGGCGCAGGAGTTTCAGCCTGTGCTACTTGTGACGGAGCATTTTACAAAAACTTAGAAGTGGCTGTTATTGGTGGTGGTGATAGTGCCTTAGAAGAAGCTTTATTTTTAACAAGATTTGCTAAAAAAGTAACTCTTATTCATCGACGAGAAGAACTTAGAGCCAGTAAAATTATGCAAGATAGAGCAAAAAATAATCCTAAAATTTTCTGGTTATTTAATCAAGAAGTGAATAAATTATTAACAAAAAAAACACTGCCGTTAAACAAAGAAGCTTTATGTGGTTTAGAGCTTAAAAATACTATTGATAATACTATTACTAATATTGACATCGAAGGCTTATTTGTAGCCATTGGCCATGAACCTAGTACGAAACTATTTAAAAATAGCTTGGCTCTAGATCAAAAAGGCTACATAAAAACCTTAGGCCAAAGCAGTAAAACTGAAATTGCTGGAGTATTTGCTTGTGGAGATGTACAAGATAGTTACTATCGCCAAGCAATCACAGCCGCAGGCTCAGGCTGCATGGCTGCTATCGACGCTGAGAGATATTTAGAATCAATGGGGCATTAAAGATTAAAAAGGAGTGCCACACCAATTTCGGCCTACTTTGCAACCACATACAGACATTCGTCCAGGAATAGTAGTTACCCAGCTACCATTCCAAACAAGAGCATGGCCCGCGCAAACATTAGGACATACTGCTCCCGCATGATTATTATTCCAAATGGGGCCTGCTTCATAGTCTCTTGATTCATCACAACCACAGACAGACATTTCTCCCGGAACAGTAGTTACCCAATTGCCATTCCATATCAAATAATTGTCTCGACAAACATCAGGACAGACATCTTTGGCATGCTCATTATTCCAAATAGGCCCCGCCTCTACATCTTTGGCATTAGCAAAACTTGCAAGGAATAAAGATATAATTAAAATTATATTATAATTTTTCATAACAAACTCTTTTTTTAAAATGAGACCATTCTCATAAAAACTATATTTTCACTGCCAGTATTTTGGATTATTTTAAAAATAATATTTTAAGAGGGAGCAATGAGTAGACAATCTATTATTGAAAATTTCAAAAAAACTATTTGGAATTTCTATTATCAAAATAAGCGTAATTTTTTATGGCGAGAACAAATTAGTGATTATGGAGTAGTAATTTCTGAAGTAATGCTTCAGCAAACACAAACCCATCGAGTTTCAAAAAAATATGAAGATTTTATAACAGCTTTTCCAAACTTTTTAACCTTAGCACAAGCCCCTTTTATTGAGGTGTTAAAAATATGGAAAGGATTAGGTTATAACCGTCGAGCTTTAAATTTACAAAAGATTGCTTGTATTATTATAGAAAAATTTGACCAAACACTCCCTAAAGATATTTCTATTCTAGAATCTTTGCCAGGTATAGGCAAAGCAACCGCTCGCTCTATTTATACCTTTGCTTTTAATACTCCCAGTGTTTTTATCGAAACTAATATTCGTACGGTCTTTTTATATTTTTTCTTTAAAGACTCTAAAGAACCTATACATGATAAACTAATCGAAGAATTGGTGGCACTAACATTAGATGAAAACAATCCTCGCCACTGGTATTACGCATTAATGGATTATGGTGCTATGCTTAAAAAAAGCAGTATAAATCTCAATAATCAAAGTGTGCATTATAAAAAACAATCAGCTTTTATAGGTTCTAACCGCAAAGTAAGAGGGCAAATTTTAGAGTTTTTGCTTCATAACAATGACAGTAACATAGGAGATTTATCAAAAGCTTTTAGCAATGAAACTCACCGTTTAATGCCCATTTTAAAGAAATTATGTGATGAAGGATTGGTGAAAAATAGCAACAATAAATATTTCCTGTAGACAAGTCTACAAGCTAAAACCTATATTTAACTACAAACATCGTATACATTCTTCACTGCTAGCTTGCGTGATAATCTTATCTAAACAAGCCATCACTAAATCGCCTGGGCATAAGGTTTGAGCATTTTTATGTTGCTTATGGCCTCTAATGACTTCTTTACAAATTTTAATTTCATGTTTTTCTGCCAAAACAGCGATGAGTTCAGAACATTTTTCAATCATTTCGTCGCTGACAGTTGTATTATTTTTTTCTGTAGTTTCAAAACAACCTAAAAAACATATGCCGATATTGCCACTATTGTCTTTGCTCACATGAGAACCTTTATATTTTAGCTCTCTGCCCTCAAAACATTTACCATCTTTGCCAATTAAAAAATGATACCCAATATCTGACCACTTATTATCATTCATATGAGTAGCTTGAATATTTTTTAGGGCTTGATTAGTAGACGCACTAGTCCCAGCAGAATGATGTATGGCAAAACGATATTTTGTTAAATCAATATCCATGGTACCTTGAGGAGCACACGCTCCCCATGAAGCCCTACAAATAATATTATTTTTGAAATATTCATCATATTCTGATGCAAAAATTTTTAAACTTATAAGCAACCATAAAAATAAAAAATATTTTTTCATAACAACACGTTTCCTACTTTAATAACCTGAATTCGATTTGAGAAAACCCAACATACAAGTTTTGAATAAACCAAGATGTTCGAATTATGTTTTTAGCCCGTCTCTACGTGCCACGCCTTGTGCGAGGCATCCAGGCAATTAATCTTTACAATTGTAGAAATTAATTTTCTGGATAGGGTGAACAAGTCACGCTACGTAGGAATCAGCTGAAAATCGATCTAACTTAGATCCTTACGTTAAATCCACGTTATAGGCTTTGTATCGTTAAAATTAATAAAATAGTTGCTTATAATTTATTGTAGACATGTCTACGCAGTTAGTAATTTTTCATAAAATGGAAAATGTATTTTATAGAGCTCTTGCAACCTTCTTTTATCTTCTTCATTTTTTACCTCTTCATACATAGGCAATTCATGTATGTCTAGCTCTATTTCAGGTGTTGGCCCTCCTAGCTCTTGCGACGCAGAAACCTCACTATAAAAAGATTTAAAATGCCAATCAGGAGCAAATTGTGGTTCCCAAGCTAAGTTTGATTTATCAATGTTTAAGCTCCAGTGTTCATTGATCAAATTAAGATAATTTTTTGTATCAGTAAGAAATTTGTCTGAATCAATAACCAATATGGGCTTATGAGATTTTAATAATTCATATACTTGCCATAGTTCACGATGACCGATCACTGAATCATCGACACTTGGTAGTTTGCGGTACAAAGAAATGATGCTTTTGGCTGGATTTCTTACGTAAACTAATAACTTTACTTGATCACGTTTAAAAAAATCTAAATTATGCTGCATATATTTAAGCAACACATAGGCTGATTCTTTTATAAAAACTGGTGCATGCTGAGCTTTTTCAATAATAGTATCAACCACCTCATCAAAAGTAACAGTTGAATTTGGTAGCAACCTCACAAAAGCATGGTCTTGAGGATATTTTTGCACTATATATGGATTAAGAAATGGCGCATGCATCACCTCTAATTCATCTGTTGTCCTAAAAATCATTTCAAAGGCTGTACCCGTAGCACGTGGATGAGTGAGCGCAATGTAAATAGGGTATTGAGCTAAAGATATTTTAGAAAAAAAACAAAAAAGTAAAAGCAAATAAAATTTTTTCATTTTCTCCTCGTAACTTAGTTTAAATTTTTATTTCAATACATGATTTTTTTATATAAAAAAAGTTGATAAGAAATTATTTTACTGGGAGAACACTATGGCACTTAAATCAACCGTTTTTAAAGCAGATTTACAAATATCTGACATGAATAGAAATTATTATCATAATCACCTCTTAACCATAGCTTGTCACCCTTCAGAAACCCATGAACGCATGATGATGAGAATAGTGGCATTTGCTCTTAATGCATCTGAATATTTAAGCTTTGCTAACGGTCTTACAGCCAATGACGAGGCTGATGTATGGGAAAAAGATTTAACAGGAGCTATTTATTTATGGGTAATGGTTGGCCTGCCAGAAGAAAAACAGATCAAGAAAGCGTGCAGCATCTCAGAAAAAGTTATTGTTTATGCCTATGGTGGTTTAGCTGTGGATGTATGGTTTACAGCGCTCACACAAAAAGAAAAATTCAATAATTTAAAAATAGTAAGCATAGCGCAAGATATAAGTAACACTTTAGCAAATTTAGTACAACGTACAATGAAAATTCAATGCAGCATTCAAGATGCGACTATTTGGCTTTCTTGTGAAAATTCTAACATAGAAATAAATTTGAATATTCTAAAAGATTTTAAAAATTAGCTATTGACATATATAATAAATAGATTTAAACAGTTTAAATGGCTTATAATAACCTAAATATTAGTCTTTGCACTACAAAAACAACCGGCAGGCGCCGGTAATAATTCTTCATATTCACTAAAGTATCTTATTTTTAATCTCCCAGAAAATTCTTGGGAATTAACTTGTTATGAGGAAAAAATGTTTCGTAAAATGCCATTTCTATTAGTTTTTATTATTCTTGCCATCGTGTTTCTAGACCCAATCTTACCTCTTTCACTAAAAGAATTTTTATATAGTATTAGTATAACTATAAAATCTCTTATCATCTTCTTTTTACCATTTATTATCTTTGGCCTTTTGTTTAAGGCCTCGGTTATATTATCGAGCAATGCCACAAAAGTTATAGGAACCATACTCTTATTAGTTTGCTGTTCAAATTTTTGCTCAACCTTTTTAAGTCATTATCTTGGCATCTGGATATATAATTTTGATATATCGTTACTCATACCTAAAGAAACTGGAGGATTAACTACCTTATGGACACTAGAGCTTCCCCAATTAATCGCCAATGATAAATCTATGCTGGCAGGAGTATGCTTAGGTCTTTTGGCATCTAGGCTATGGCCACAAAAATCTTTAGTTTTTGCTCTTAAGATCGAAAATATCATAACTAAACTATTAACTAGCTTTGTGTATTTAATACCATTTTTTGTCGCTGGATTCGTGGTAAAGCTACAATACGATGGCATTATATCGTTAATAATTAAAGACTATACGCTAGTATTTATTCTTATAGCTCTTGCTCAATTTAGCTATATTTTCCTAAGCTATCTGTTATTAAATAAATTTTCAATAAAAGCCTTTTTTTATAATATTAAAAACATGCTTCCTGCAGCCATAAGTGGTTTTACTACCATGTCTAGCGCAGCCAGTATGCCTCTTACTATTATAGGCGCCCAAGCTAACGCTAAAAATAAAGATATTGCACGTTCAGTTATACCTGCCACCGTAAATATTCACTTGGTAGGCGACTGTTTTGCCATACCAATTTTTGCTTATGCTGTCTTAAAAAGTTTTGGTATACCTGAGCCATCATTAACCAATTATTTAGTTTTTGCTGTTTACTTTGTATTGGCTAAATTTTCAGTGGCCGCTATACCTGGAGGAGGCATTTTAGTAATGCTTCCCATATTAGAGGCTTATTTAGGATTTAATGCGGAAATGATGTCACTTATCACCGCCCTTTATATTTTATTTGACCCAGTAATCACGTGCGCCAATGTTTTAGGTAATGGAGCTTTTGCCAAAATGATAGACAATATTTTTTCCTATTTTAAGCCTGTAGACATGTCTACAAAAAACGTATCAGACTAAAAATTCTCTTAATTTTTCCAAGGCTTTTGGCATATCTTTTCTGCCAAAGCCTATGCGAAAATAGTTGCTTTGATGATCAAACAAAGAAGCAGGCATCAATAAAACGCCTGTTTTTTCTAATAATCGCTTCGAAAATTCATCAACAGATTCTTTTTGTTTATAATTAATAAAACCAACACACCCTCCTTGTGGCCTAACCCATTCAAACAAATCCTTATGCTCTTGCATAAATTCATTGAGCAATACTAAATTTTCTGAAACTATCTTATTATTTCTTTCTAAAATTTTATTTTTATTAGTTAAAGCGATCAAACTTAATATCTCAGAGGGGGCACTATTACATATGGAAGTGTAGTGTTTTAAGCGCTCTATTTTTGCAAGAGTCGTTTTATCTTGGCAAGCAATAAACCCGACACGCAAGCCTGCTAACCCAAAAGCTTTACTCATAACACCCACAGAGATTGCCTTTTCATAAATTTCTGCCGCAGGCGATGCCCAGGGAGCATGAGGAGCTCCTAAAAGCCTATACACCTCATCAGAAAAAAGCCAAAGATCATGCTCCCTACATAAACTCACTAAATCTTTTAGCTCCTCTTGAGTGATAACTTGGCCTGTTGGATTATGAGGAAAATTTATAACAATACACTTGGTAGTTGGTTGAAGCATTTTTTTAATTTCGTTTATGTCAATGCGCCAATTATTTTCTTTACGCAAAGCGACAGCGCTAACACTAGTATTTTTTAGCACAGGAACTTCCAAAAGAGATTGATAAGCTGGGGTTAAAACAATAACATGATCACCAGGTTCACAAATAGTATGAAGAGCACAAAATATAGCATCTTGGGCACCAGCAAAACAAAGTATATTACTTGAAGATAATGTTGGATAAAGACTTTTGGCTATTTGTACTCGTAGAGCCTCTAAACCTGCAACAGTTGTATAACCAAGCGCTAAATTATTCCATAATTCTTTTTGTTCTAAAGTGGCCATTGCTAATAGTTCCTGCATGGAAAAACTTTCAGCATCAGAACAGCATAGCAAATAGGGGGAACAAAATTCATATTTTGCCAAATATTCTTCTAATTTAAACGTATTAATACTCATTATTTTCTCCATTCTTTTAAATAATTAAACACTGTTGCTCGACCAATTTTTAAAACACTCGACACATAATCAGCAGCATTTTTTTCATAAAAAGCTCCCGAATCAAATAAATACTTAATAATTTCTTTTTTGTTATGATTTAAAAGTTTATTAAAATACCAACCATTTTTTTGAATAAAATCATGTATGGCCACGTGTACTTTTTCTTGCCAATCATTGTTAAATAAAGATTTTGGTTTATCCATAGAATCATTACTTAATAATTCTGCGCTTAAATTTTTCATATGATTAAAAACAGAAACATCACAATTAATACATATTAGCCATTTATTTTCTATTTTTAGAGAAATTGATTTAATAAGACGTCCGTCAAAATTAATTTTTTCATAGACTATTTTTTCTAAATTTTCCTCAATTTCTTCTTTAGAAATATGTGATTTTTCGCCTTTTTTTCGTTTTGATAGACGGCCATTGATATAAAAAATTTTATTAGTGTCTAAATCATGCACTACTATTTCAACCAGGGGTTTCATTAAAGAAACCATGGCATTGCAAAGAGATAGATAAGGAAAAATGCTCATATTTATACCTTTTAGTATTGTTACACAGGTAATTTATACTAAAAAGTAAAAAAGTAAAGACTGAGCCAATTTTTAGGTAAGCAACTATAAAATAAAAGTAAATTAACAAATAGGACAATAATAATGGATTATAGCAACCTACTTATATTAGGCAGTTGGCTTATTGCAAGCATTGCTGCTATTGAAGGTTTCTTGGCATATCTGCAGGGCAGACGTAAGAATAGTAAAGAAACTCTCGCTAATTTTTTAATTTATTTTGTTAGAAGATTTTTTCTATCTTTCATACAAAAAAGTTTACAGCTTTCAGCGTTATCTTTTTTCTTTTATTTAACGCCATTTAGAGTAAGCAATAATTTTATTAGTTTTATTTGCTTATTATTTTTTGTGGATTTTCTTTATTTTTGGAAGCATTATTCTGAACATAAAACTCGTCTTTTATGGAGCCTGCATAACGTACATCACAGCTCTTCTGAATATAATTTAAGCACGGCTATTCGTTTACCTTGGTTTGGCGCTATATTTATGTGGATTTTTTATTTACCTGCCGTACTACTAGGCTTTGATCCACTTCTTACTCTTGCTTGTTCTCAAATAGTACTCTTATACCAATTTTGGATTCACTCAGAAGATATACCAAAGCTAGGTTTTTTTGAAAAATATTTTAACACCCCTTCTCATCATCGAGTTCATCATGCATCTAATAATAACTATTTAGATAAAAATTTTGGTGGTATTTTAATTATTTGGGATAAACTATTTGGCACCTTTGCTCAAGAAGAAGAAACTGTAAAATATGGTTTAACTACACCTATAAAATCATCTAACCCCTTTAGAATAATATTTGATGAGCCCATAAAGCTTATTAAAGACATGATTGCCTCCCAATCTCTCAAAGAAGCAATCAGAATTTGTTACAAATCTCCAGGATATAGGCCTAAGACGAGGAAAGAAATCTAACTATAATACTTGCAATAACTATAATAGTTGATATATTTTTAAAAGGAGTGATTATGAAACAAAACATCTCAACTATTGATATGAGACAACATCTGGGAGATATCCTCAACCGTGTTGATTTAAGGCATGACCAGTTTGTTATTGAGCGTAAAGGCAAACCATTGGCTGCTCTTATACCTATTGTATTATGGAATCAGATTCAAGAATCAGCCAAGACATATGGTCTGGAGTTTCTTCGCGGCAGACCCTCTGATCTTTCTGATAAGGAAGCAATGGATCTTGCGACAAAAGCAAAAAAGAGTGCGCGAAAAAAATCGTGAAGCCTGCTATTGTTATTGACGCCAATATCATCTTGAGCGCCGCGATAAGCAGAAAAGGGCTGCCTAATCAGTTGCTTGATATATTTTTTAGCGAAGCTAGATTTGAACTTATCGTCTCACCTGCAATAATTGCCGAATGGTACCAATGCGTATCAAGAAAAAGTATCCAAAAGGCCGCTTGTGCCTCCGAAGTACAACTTCAGTCATTTATCGCAAGCATCATAGCCCGCTCGATAATAATAGAGGATAGCGCAACAGCCAAAGGGCTTTGTAGAGATCCAAAAGATGATATGTATATTTCCGCTGCATTAGATAGCAATGCATTATTTATCATGAGTGGGGACAATGATCTTCTAGATCTTGCTGCAGTTGAGAACGTGCCAATAATTACTCCGCGGCAGTTTTATAATTGGTTGCAAATAAATAATCACTAGACTTTTCAAGCTTATTAAAGAGATGATTGCATCTCAATCTCTCAAAGAAGCAATCAAAATTTGTTACAAATCTCCAGGATATAGGCCTAAAGTTAAAAACTAAAATAGTAACCTAGCTTCAGTTTCGCGCGCTTTTTGTATGATAATATGCACCACCAAAAAAGTTACTAGGCTGGGCTATTTTTACTTCCAATGGTATTTTTTTAGGGTGATTTGCTAAGTATGAGCTATAACCAAAGAGCCACACTAAACCTTCTGAATCAAGTACTAAGCAATTATTTGCTCCCGCTGCTATGGAAGTCACTAAGGACATCTTTGCCGTGTATGAGATGTCTCCTGGATAAAAGGACCACACTAAACTTTCCTTATCCGCAACAATATTACAAGAACCCTTTGCGGCTATAAGCTTTACTGGCCAGATATTTTCAATTTTCTTAGGTGCATAAAAATCAGGTCTACCACCAGAAGAGTAAATAAAGCCACTTTCATCAACAAATATACTATTATAGTCTCCTGCAGCTATTGCACTTATTAATGCTAGATTCTCAATCTTTTTTGGTATATGTAAACCATCTTCATTATCATGCCCTAATTGCCCATAGTTGTTTTGGCCAAAAGTCCACACAAAACCATTTTCATCAAGCAAGATGCTATGCTCCCCACCAGCGGTTATTGTAATTATTCTAGGCAGCCCATCAATCCTTTTAGGCATTCTTAAATCATTTGCATCACCATGACCCAATTGCCCATCCCACCCCTTACCAAAAGTCCACACATGGCCTTTTTCATCAAGTAACATAGTATGAGAGTTTCCCGCAGCTATTGCGATTATGTTTGGGAGACCATTAATCTTTTTGGGTTCGTTCAAATTATTTATATATCCATGCCCTAGCTGACCTTCAATATTTCTACCGAAAGTCCACACAAAACCGCAGCTATCAAGCAGTACCGTATGAGAACATCCTGCACCTACCGCTGTTATTGATGCCAAGTTTTCAAGTCTTTTAGGTTCTTTTGATTTACTTGCAGCCTTATGCCCCAATTGTCCATAATTATTTTGACCAAATGTCCAAACAAACCCATTTTCATCAAGTAATACGGTATGATTTTCACCCAAAGCCATAGTTGCAGAAAAAGTACTAAAACAGCTTATAATTAATAGAAAAAAACCCAAAATATTTATAATTTTCATTTATATCTCCTAAAATATATGTTTAAAAATCTATTTCGCTTTCGCCAATAAACTATCTAATTTATTAGCAAATCTTTGCTTTTCTTTTGGCCCAAAGGGTTTTTCACTGCCCCCAGTATTTATTACGCCAAAATCACGAAGTTCTGACATTAAGTTTCTAGTAAGTAGCTTATCTTTGATATTTTCCTTGGTATAAACATTCCCACGAGGGTTTATAGCAATAGCACCTTTTTGTATGGCAGCATCAGCCAGGGGAATATCTGCTGTAATAACTAAATCCCCACTTTTTAATTGCTCAACAATTTTTTCATCAGCCATATCAAAACCTTTTGATACTTTTATGCTGTTAATTAAAGAATGGCTGGGAAGCACTAAATAGCTATTGGCAACCATGGTCACAGGTGTATTAGTTCTTAAACAAGCTTTAAAAATGATTTCTTTGATCACTTTTGGGCAAGCGTCGGCATCAACCCATATGTGCATTTATATTTACTCCTTAATTTATTATAACTACATATAGCACTCTGATCTTAAAATATAGGGACACAAAAACAATGGACATAAAATCTGCCTTACAAAATTCCATAAGCATTAAACCGGATAAAGCGAAATATTTTTTTAAAACCAACCCTGGGCAATATGCTGAACATGACCAATTTATTGGCGTCAGCATGCCAAATTTAAGAAAAATTGCGAAAGATTTTAGCCATGCTAACTTATTAGAAATTCAAGGATTATTAAACTCAAAAATCAACGAAGAAAGAATGCTTGGGCTCATTATACTAGACGCTCAGTACAAAAAAGCTCCTCATACTATTAAAGAAGAATTATATAATTTTTATTTAAATAATTTGCACAACGTAAACAATTGGAATTTAGTGGATGCCTCTGCTCACTTGATTATGGGGGCACATTTATTCAATAAAAATAAAGATATTCTTCTTGAGTTAGCCCAATCAGATAATTTGTGGAAACGACGAGTAGCCATAGTAGCAACGTGGTATTTTATTAAAAAAAGTGATTTTGCATGGACATTTAAAATCGCAACACTTTTACTTAATGATAAGCATGATCTTATTCATAAAGCTGTGGGCTGGATGATACGTGAAGCAGGCAAGAAAAACCTAAGCGTTCTTTTAGAGTTTTTAGACAACTATGCATCAAAAATGCCGCGGGTAATGCTTAGATACTCCATAGAAAAGCTTTCAATTGAACAAAAAAAATTATACTTAACTAAATAAAAACGCATGTAATTGTAGACATGTCTACAATCTTAATCTACATACTTAAATCCAAACCGGCTTATTTCTACAAGAATTCTTTTATTATCTAACTCTGAATCTTTTTCATAAAAACCGTTTATAGCTACTACTACTTTTTTCCCAGATAATAACGTAAAATCATAATCTCTCGTAGAAAAAATACACCTACCATCGGGTTCCTTAAAAATGACTTTTAATGGGTGGGTTAAATCTCTTTTTACTTGCCATTTATTTTCGCATTTTACATCTAAAGGAATGCTTATACTATAACTATATTTTTCTTCTTTAGAACTCCCATCTGGATACTCGTAAAAATCTGTATGAAGAACAGCTAGTGCTTCCTCTATAGCTTCAGAATTATGTATATTGATAAGATTTTTGACTTTTTCACGGTCAAAATATTGATATAAAGTGTTTGTATCCATAAAACCAAGACCAATAAGTTTCCCATAAATTTCATGGCACACTAACAAATTATCATAGCCTCCATTAAAGCCTCCTCTAAAAAAAGTACCGCTTCTGTGGGGTCCTGTATCAGGGGTTGAAGCTAGAACATAGATCATATTTTTTTGACGAACGCTGCTCTTGTCAATAAAACTCTCCTCAAAAAATCTATTAGTGGTAAAATAATAACCATCCAAACACTCAACAAAAGATTCTGGTAACACTCTCTTTTGATGATTGCTTATATGCCCAAAAATAGTTGAATTATCTCGATACTCCAGGCCACATCCACAAAGAATTGTCACATATAAATAAATTAATAGCTTAAGCATCATAACTCCTTTTTTGGGTATTAGATGCCTAAGCTAACTGTATTGATTTAAAATTTATACTTACGCTTTTTTAAGAAAACAAGTTTTGATAACTAAAGTGCTACCATCAACACGACACTCCACAGCTTCATTATCGTCAATTAAATGGATTTTCTTAATAAGCGTGCCTCGTTTAAGATCACTTGCACCACCCTTAACTTTTAAATCCTTAATTACCTGAACAGAATCATTTTCTGTTAATAATGTCCCGCAAGAATCTTTTACAAGTTTGTTTTCAACTAAAGATGTCCCTTCCAGTGTGTTTAATAAACCCAAAAGCCATTTGCTGGCTTCATGAGAATCGCCAAACCATCTATTAGCTTCACCACCTAATTCATCTAATGGTAGCTCGGCCTCACTTAATAAGAGCTTTATTTGAGATATAAGCTGTTCTGTATGCTTTTCCGAGGCTGTTTTTATAAAAGCATCCATAAACTCTTCGTCCCTACTTGGATCACTGCTCAGAAAGTTATTGGTAAAAAAAGAATGTAACTCAGGCATTTTGTTTAGTTTCATATTTTAATTTACTCTTTTTAATTTACTTTTTATCAAGCATATTACCAGACATAACAGCAGTAGATATTTGAGTCATTAAGTCATTTAGGCCGCCTGGGGTGTGGGGCATAAACACAGTATTCGATTTGCCACTTACACCAATCTCTTTAATGGTATCCAAATATTGAATCATAATAACCAACCTCATAACATCTTCTGAACTTGATCCATGCACTGATTTTTGAAACAATTCAACAGACTGCTGCAAGCCATCAATAATAGCTTTTCTTTGATTCGCTATACCCCTACCCTGCAGCTCTTTACTTTGAGCCTCTCCTTCTGCTTTTTTTACAGCAAGTATACGCTCAGCCTCGCCTCTTTCATTGGCAGCAATCCTTTCTCGCTGAGCGGCATTTATGTCATTCATGGCCAATTTAACTTTTTCATCAGGATCGATTTCTGTTATAAGAGTAGTTTGTATACCATAACCAAACTCTGCCATAGAATCACTTAAATCACGTTTAACAGTCAGAGCGATAGTGTCTTTATTTTCAAAAACGTCATCGAGCTCCATTTTAGGAACCTGCCCTCTCACAATATCTAGAACATGTGATTCAATTTGAGCTTTAGCGTCACTTAAACGATAAAAAGCATCAATAATATTTTTTTCAAGGACAAAATACTGCACAGCAATATGAACTTTCACAAAAACATTGTCTTTTGTTTTAGTCTCAACCATTACCACCATTTGATGAATACGAAGATCAAGTACTTTAAAAACTTGTTCAACAAAAGGAATTTTAAAATTTAAGCCACTATTAGCTATACGAACAAAACGACCAAATCGCTCTACGCCACCAACAGTTTGTTGCCTTACAACAAAAAACGAGCTCCCAATAGCAATAACAACAAAAACAAGCGCCACAACAGCTAAAATAAATGTCAATTCCATGCCTAAAAATCCTTCTCTATTTATCTTGAGGCAAAAAGCCGCCAATTTGTGCTTCCCATAAAGTTTTATAAAGGCCAGGTTTCCTTAATAACGCTTCATGACTGCCATCCTGAATAATTCTGCCTTGATCAAAAACTAAAATACGATCCATAGTTAACAGTGTAGATAAACGATGAGCAATAACTATACTGGTTTTTTGTTGCATTAAATCAAAAATACTTTGTTGGATAAATTTTTCTGTCATTGAATCAAGCTGTGAAGTGGCCTCGTCTAATAACAAAATAGGTGCATTTTTTAGTATCGCTCTAGCAATAGCAATTCGTTGACGCTGGCCACCAGAAAGTTTTATTCCTCGCTCGCCCACCAAAGAGTTATAACCATCCTTAAGCTTAATAATAAAATCATGAGCATGAGCTTTCTTTGATGCTTCTATGATTTCTTCTTCAGTCGCATCACTTCGTCCATAACGTATATTTTCCATTAAAGTACGATGAAAAAGACTTGGTTCTTGGGGAATTAAAGCAATATTCTCTCGCAAAGATTCTTGTGTAACCTTAGCAATATCTTGATCATCTATTAATATTTGCCCGCCATTAAGATCATAGAGCCGTAAAATTAAGTTAACAAAACTAGATTTTCCTCCTCCAGAATAGCCTACCAATCCAACTTTTTGAGCAGCTTCTATAACAAGAGATTTATCACTAAATAAAGCATTAGTATTTTTATAGAAAAAAGTAATATTACGAAAAACAATTTTTCCTTTTGTTACTATAAGCTTGGACGCTTTTGGGTCATCCGTTATTTCAGGCTTAAGCGTAATGACAGCTAAAGCCTGTAATGCTCGCCCCAATTTTTTAGAAAATTGTGAAAAATCTTTAGTCAAGTCCCATAAAATAGTAATTATCACTTGGTTGATACTTAAAACGACCACAAAATCACCAACACTGATCAAGCCTTTCTGCCTTCCAACAAGTAATAAATAAAGACTAACTCCTTGCACACTAACAAAAGAATATCCGCATAATAACCACGCCCAAAAGTATGCCCATTGCATTTTCTGTTCCGCCAGTGTGGCGTCAATAAAAGTCTTAGATAGTATCAGCTTTTCTTGATTATTTTTAGCGAAAAGTTTTACTGAAAGTATATTAGAAAAGCTATCCACCAACCTAGCAGTTATAATAGAATAAGCTTCAGCCCAATTAGATGCAAGCAACGTTATTTTTTTAGAAATTAATACTATACCCAACAATAAAACACTTACCCAAACTAAGACTAGCAAAGAAAAATTTAAATTTACTGTGGATAAAGTAAAAACGGCAATAATTAAAGCTAAAAAATGACTAAAAAAACTATAGATAATAACTTCTATGATCTCCACAATACTAGAAGTTAAATCATTAACCTTGTTAGCAAGGCTTCCTGCAAAATTATTTTGATAATACGTATATGATTGAGCAAACAATAAATTAACACAATTATCAGCAATATGTTTGCGCATATTTGGTATCATTTTTATTTCTACAAAATAGCCATATAGCCTCATCATGCTTGAACAAAAAAATAGTATTAAAAAGTAAACCAAAGATAACAACCCCACCGAAGCAAAAACATTTTCCCTCGATGAGTTAGATATACCATCAATGATCATTTTTAGAACATAAGGCCTTAGCGACTGATCCACTGCCCACACAACAGATACAAAAAACATCACAAATAAACACAGTTTAAAAGATTTAAGCAGTGGCTTAACAAACAAAAATAGGTGTTTAATGCTGGAACTGGTTTTTACCATAAAAGCCTCTTATTTCGGCCTAATTTGATACTTGGGTATTTCAAAGAAGTCTATAGCTTAATAACCAAACCAGTTTTTTTTCACTGTAGACATGTCTACAAAAAATTCTTTTTTTCACTGCTTAAGCGATAATTTCTCTGCTGTCTTTTGTCATATTTTTTTAACAAGCATTCTTGTGAATAACAATATTCTTCTTCACAAAACTCTTCTTCTAGTTCTTCATCGATACTTTCTTCATAAAGCACTATTTGTCCATCCTCATCGTTCCTTTCTTCATAAAAAACCATTTCTTTATGATTAAAAACAATAATTTCATAATCATAATCTTCAAAATTTAACCAATTCATTTTTTTATCACGTAAAAACTGCCTATTAAGCTTATTTTTTTTGTTTTTTAATGGTTTAATTTTTTGTTTAACATAGTTATTATTGACAATAATTTCCTCTTTATTCTTGGCCATTTTTACAAAATTTTCAGACATAGGCTGAAACAGAACATTATTTTTTGCTTTTTGTGGTTTAGACCTACTGTTTAATTCTTTTGTTGTTTTTGTGTAATATCTTTTTTTCTCAGATAAATTCTTTTGTTTAAACCCCGGGCGAATAAGCGGATGTATTATGGTAATGCTCAGCTGGCCATCTACACATTTCACATGAGCCACAGCCCAAACGCCTTCTTTTACTAAATTTTTTGCTAAAAATTTTTGAGCCCGGTTGGCAATTTTAGTATCCCGTGATGTGGCGTGTAGATTAAAAATAAAACCAAGGCAAGCAATCATGCATAAAATATTTTTCATTAAGTTTACAACCTTTTTAATATATAAGAACCAAAGGTCTATAAACAAAAAATAATTAGATCATATTTCAATGTCTTCTTTGCGCCATTTTTCTAGCTGTTTACACTGCCTAACCCAAGCCCTCTCTTCTTTCTTATAAAATAGTCCATCAAGGACACAACTTTTTATCAAGGCATCCTCTTGTTCTTTACGTAATTCTTTTTCAGAAATATACTTTTCTATCAAAAAACTTTCTTGCTCTTCGCACAATTCATCTATAAAACAAAACAAGCCAATCCTGTTATCTGGCTCTTCAAATAATTGTTCTTCACATAATTGATCTTCAAGAAGCCACCGTTTTATCAATACATCAATTTTTTCATCCATATCCTCTAGATCTGTCTTTTTTTCCTCATTAAAAACAATAGTGTTATCATCACAATCTAAATCAGCTAGCCAACCAATTTTTTTATCATACAAATGCTGTTTATTAAGCTTATTTCTTTTATTTTTTATTGGTTTATTTTTTTGTTTAAGAAAATTATTATTAACAATAATTTTTTCTTTATTTTTTTCTACTTTTACAGAATTTTTTAATTTTGGCTGGATTAAACAATATTTTTTGGTTTTTAGCGCTTTTTGATTACCTGTTAATTTACCATATTTTTTTATATAAAAATTTTTTTGTTTACAACCGTGGCGACCAACAAAAACTGACTCATCAAGCTTGTTAATTAATGCTACATTTAATAACATTATTCTGTAAAAATTTACAGGAGCGCAATTAGAAAAGGAAGCTGCGTTTAAATTAAAAGCAAGAGAAAAAAAAATAACTATGCATAAAATATTATTCATTGAGTCGTCAACCTTTTTAATTAAAAACTAAAGGTCAAGAAACAAAAAATAACGCAATTATATTTCGATCCCCAATCTTTCCAACAAGTCGTTTAAGTGATTAACAGAAGAAAAATGTAGATTTAACCAGTAACCATTTTTTTCTTTTTTTAAAATCGTTTTTGTGCCCAATGCTTGTTGAATTTTTGTAATAACTTCAGCCTCTAGGCTACCACTTAATACTTTTGGCAATTTTTTATGAAATTTTTGCGGCCCAAGCTTTAGGGACCGCACCAAACTTTCAGTTTTACGAACACTTAAGCCCTCACGAACAATTTTTTGCGCCAACATAAAAACTAAATCATCAGGCTGCAACCCTATTAATGCTCGAGCATGACCAGCACTAAGCTCTTTATTGACGAGCATGTCTTGAACATTATTTGGTAAAAGTAAAAGTCTTGTGGAATTTATAATGCTGGTGCGATCTTTACCCACCTTTTGTGCAAGCTCCTGAGGGTTTAACTCCAAATCAAAACATAAGCGCTTATAGGCTTTAGCTTCTTCGATAGGATTGAGATTTTCCCTTTGGATATTTTCCACTAAAGCTACAGATAACGCCTTTCTAGAATCAATATCCATAAGCATGCACGGCACATGGGTTAAGCCAGCTACAGCGGCTGCTCGAAATCTACGCTCACCTGCAATAATCTCATAAAAACCTTTTTTTTCAGATTTTCGCACCAAAATAGGCTGCAATATACCGTGTTCCTTAAAACTCTCAGCCAGTTCTTGGATTTTTTCATGAGAAAAATTGGTCCTCGGTTGTGCGTCTGAGGCTCTTAATAATCTTATTTCAATCTGGACACTCTTCACAAAAACCGACCTAACAAGCTAATTTTAAAGATCTTTATCAAAAGTTTCACGTGAAACAAAACTCAATAAACCCCGTTTTTTTAAACTAGGAACACTGTAATATGTTTTGGTTATACAAAAATTTTCCAAAGCATTCATTGCTGAAGTAATCCCTTCTTCCTGGTTTTGGCCCATAAAAAACACAATCCTAGTTTTTTTTCCTATGATATTTTTTAACATATGAATATTTTTTGGTGATAAAGCTGCCTTAGTTATTACAAATTCTTTAGGTGAAATATTTTCCACTCTATCGTTAATAATTTCTATATTATTAATTTTCAAATGGGCCTTTAATTGCCTTAAAAAAGAACATTTTTTTCTAGATGAATCTATCAAAAAAATTTTGTTATTTTCACAAATTAAAGATGTCACTATTCCAGGAAAACCTCCCCCAGAACCTACATCATAAATATTCACAGCGCCTAAAGATAATTTCAAATAAACAGACCCAACTATAGCATCGCAAAAAAGATCTAAAATATCATCAAACGTCATATTTTTTGATATTAAATTTTTTAAGTTATTAACACTATTTAAAAGTAAAAAATATGACCACAGTTTCTCACAAATATCATCATTCAAATAATCTAATTTATTAAACAATAAACAATTATTTATCCCATTTATGAAATCAATTTTAAAATCTTTTTTTTGCATTAATTTTTCCATGAAAAATTTTATAAATTAACTGTGGATATCTTCTTGCGCGGTTTATATGTAAAAGCTTTTTTGCAACAGCTTTTCCACAGCTCACAGAAGCGTAAAAAGACGACTATAATACGTGCATCAAATAAAACTTTTCAAACAAGTAAAAAGTGGTTCTTGTGGATAAAGTCTCGCCTGCACAGACGCAGCACAAATAAAATCCCAAGACTTCTCCACAGCTCCTGTGGAAAAGTTTGTTAATTGAAACACGGGTTTTCCACTTTATTTTTCTTTACACATTCAATCAACAGAGTTTTCCACAGATTTTCAACAGGTAAAAAATTCATCCAAAACACGTTCCGTTAGGTTTCCACAGCTTATTCACAGTACCCACAGCCTATATCTATACTAATAATTAAATATATTTTTTATTTATTCTATAGGGATTGTGGAAAAAAAAATTTTTTGATTTACTAAAAACCCTTAGGTATTAATAAATGGCAAACTGTTTAAATGGAGAATGTTATGAAAATTAGGATTTCTGTAAGTGAATTATCCAGAGCGATGAATATTTTGATAAGCGTTGCTCCCAAAAAAACAACGATGCCTATTCTATCCAACGTTTCCCTCGTAGCAACAAAAGATTCGCGACTCATATTGACCGCCACCGATCTGGATGTTGGTATTCGGTTGACTAAAGAGTGTGAGGTTCTTGAGGAGGGTTCCTCCAGTGTGTCCGCTAAATCTTTGCATGACATAGTAAAAATGCTGCCAGGGCCCACGGTGAGCATTGAAGCCTTGGACAATCATCATGTTAGCATCAAAAGCGGAAGGACCTCTGCAAGGCTTCTTGCGCTTCCTCAGAGCGATTTTCCAAGAGTTGATTTTGATTCTGATCAAAAAATGTCTTTTGCTGATATTGAGGCGGATATTTTTGTTAGCATGGTTCAAAAAACTATTTATTCGGCCAGCCTTGATGACGAAAGATACAATATTACAGGAGTTTATTTTGAGCCTCAGTCTGATGACGAGAACTCTCTTGTTATGGTATCTACCGACGGCCACCGCTTAAGCAAGATAAAAGAAAAATTCCCCACAGGTAACTTTGGCAAGTTTTCCCCTCTTACCTTCCCCAAAAAGGGTTTGAGTGAGTTAATTAAACTTTGGGATGGGGGGCCTGATAAAAAAGAGAAAATTTTTAAGATAGGATTATCCCAAAGACATGCAGTTTTTTCTTTTGATAATTCTAGTTTGTTTATGAGGTTGATAGATAAAGAATTTCCTGCATATAGCCAGGTTATACCAAAGCTTACTGATAAAATAATGAGGACCTCTAGACAGGATTTCTTGTTAGGCTTAAGGCGAGTTTCTGCTTTAGCGTTAGAAAAAGGTCAGATCGTTCAAATGTCCAGTACCGCGGGAGAGCTGACCCTATCATGCCAAAACCCAGAAGCTGGTGAGGTTACCGATGATATCGCCGTGGAATATAATGGTCCAGATATTAAAATTGGCTTAAATCCTAAATATGTAATAGACGCTCTTTCTTCTATTAATGATAACAATATATTGATTAAATTTACTGACGCCTTATCGCCAATATTAATTACCGGAATAAAAGAGGATAATCATCAGTGTGTAATAATGCCTATGAGAATCTAAATTATGGCTAAAACTAATGTTTCTAAAAGAAAAAATAAGAATGGTAAACGCTCTTCGAAATTAATGCTATTGGTAATTTGTTTATGTTTTTTATTTGTGATTTTTTGCCTGTTTTTAAGTTTTTATAAAAACAATTTTTTCAGCAAAAATTATGTGATTAATAATTATATTAAAAAACTTATTAATGATGACGAGAGTGTCTATAGTAAAAACCCAGTAATCAAAAAAATTCCAGCCATAAAAAACAGTAAAGATTCAGTTATTAATTACGAGCAAAAAGATAAAGAATATTTGGATAAAATAATTAATAAAAATTAATCACTCAACAGCTTGGTATTGGCAAATTTCCCCACAAGATTTCCACAGGCAAATTTATCTAAAAGCATGCAGGCTGTGGCCAGGGCGTCAGCGAGCATGCATGTTGGCGCCAAGATACTAATCCCTGGGGGGGCGTTTTTGACGGGGTGGCCAGTGTTTGGGTTTATAATGTGAGTATATTTGCCCCCATCTTTGTCTGTAAAATAATTTATATAAGCGCCAGAAGAGGCTATGGCTTGGTTTGTTAGCTCAACCACCTTGCTAATCTCTCCAATGTTATGAGGGTCTTCTATGCCTATGGCCCAGGGTTTGTTGAAATTTTGGCCACTGGCAACAATCTCTCCACCAATTTCTATTAAAAAATTATCCAGCTCTTGTTCTTTTAATAAATTAGCTACTTCGTCCACGATAAAACCTTTGGCTATGCCCGATAAATTAATAGATAGATTTGGGTTAGTTTTTTGCAGAAAATTATCGCCAATAATTAGCCCAGAAAGCTCAGTATTGCTAAGGGCTTGCTTGATCTCTTCTTGGGAGGGGGGGGCTTGGCGACGACCACTTTTATCAAAGCCCCATAAATCTATAAGTGGATCAAGGGCTATGTTAAAAGCGTGGTCGCTTAAATTGTAAATTTCATAGGCTAGCGATACTACTTTGATTATCTCTTTGCTTACAAAAAATTTTTCCAGATTTTTTTGATTATTAAATTGGCTGATTAGGCTTGAGGGTTTAAAGGTTGACATTTGTTGATCTAGATCGTCAAGCCTGTTTTTGATTATTTTTGATAAATAGTTTACGTAGGCCAAATCATGCTTTTTTTGAGGAGCTATAATTATTTTGTAAAAAGTGCCCATGCTGGCACCATTTATAATTATGCTTTCAGCCCCACTTACGGGCTTAAAGGAGTAAAATGATGCCATTAAAAAAACTGCCAGTAAGAACAATAAAAGCGGCCTTTTTTCCACAGCTAAAACGCATCAAAAGCAATCATTTCGTCATCAACACCTAATTCGTGAAGCATTTTTACCACAGAATCAACCATCATAGGTGGGCCACATAAGTAGTATTCTATTCCTGTGGGATCTTCGTGACTTTTCAGGTAAGTATTTAGAGCAACTTGATGAATAAACCCTGTTGGGCCCGACCAATTATCTTGTGGTTGCGGCTCTGAAAGTGCTAGCACGTAGTTAAAATTAGGAAATTTGTTTTGTATGTCAATAAATTCCTCGGCTAAAAAGTTTTCACGCAAAGAGCGTGCACCGTAAAAGAATGATACCTTGCGATCAGTTTTAAGCGTATGAAATAAGTGAAACAGGTGACTTCTCATGGGTGCCATGCCTGCCCCACCGCCAATATAGACCATCTCTCGCTTAGTATCTTTAATAAAAAATTCGCCGTATGGGCCGGAAAAGTTAACTTTATCCCCCGGTTTTAAGCTAAAAACATAACTTGAGCAAAAACCGGCATCGGCGTCTTTTGTGTTTAGTGGGGGAGGCGCTATACGTATGGTGAGAGCCACCCTGTTACCTTCTGCTGGGTGATTAGCCATGGAGTAGGCTCTAAATATATTTGGTGGCACTTTTGCTTCATGACGCCAAAGATTATACTTATCCCAATCCTCTCTGTATTGCTCTTCAATAGAAAAATCTTTAAATTTATAAGTGCCACTGGGCACGTTTATTTGAACGTAGCCACCCGCTTTAAAGTTGAGCGTTTGATTGTTATCAATATCCATATTTAAGTATTTTATAAAAGTGGAAACATTTTCGTTACTAGTAACGGTTGCGCTAAACTGCTTTATGGAAAAAATTTCTTCCGGCACTTTTATTTTCATGTCTTGCCTGACTTTTACCTGGCAAGCAAGCCTTAAATGCTCTTTTGCTTCTTTGCGTGAGATGTGAGTTTTTTCTGTGGGCAAAATATCTCCACCACCTTCTAGGACCCAGCATTTACACATGGCACAAGTGCCGCCACCACCACAAGCAGAGGGCACAAAGATATTTTCTTGGGCCAGCGCAGATAATAGCGTTGTTCCTGGTTGTGCTGTTAAATTTTTTTCGTCATTGACTAGGATAGAGACATGGCCTTGGGCCACCAGTTTGTTGACAGCGAAAAGCAACAACGCCGTTAGAGAAACAATAATCCCGCTAAAAACTACACCGCTGGCAAGAACGACACTCAACATAACTAAACCTTATTCTTTATTGATCTTCATACTTAAATCTTCAGATTTTTTTTCTAAATTTATTCCACCAAAACACATAAAGCCAATAGCCATTAAGCCAGTAGTTATCATGGTGATGCCTAAGCCTTGTAGGTTTTTAGGTATATTTGAAGTTGATATTTTATCTCTAATGGCTGCCATGCCGATAATCGCTAACCACCAACCAATTCCTGAGCCCAAAGAAAAAACCAGGGTTTCTAAAAAATTATAGCTTCGCTCAGCCATGAACAGTGAAACACCTAAAATAGCGCAGTTTACTGCTATGAGGGGTAGAAAAATACCTAAAGCCATGTAGAGCGATGGGCTCACTTTTTCTATGACTATCTCCACTAGCTGCACTACCGCTGCAATAGTTGCGATAAAAGAGATAAATCTTAAGAAACTTAAATCTATTTCAGGCAGCCCCACCCACCACAGCGCTCCGGGCAAAAGCAAGTATTCGTTGATCAACCAATTTAGTGGCGCTGTTATAACCAATACAAAGGTCACAGCGACACCCAAACCCATAGCCGTATCAATGCGTTTTGACACTGCTAAAAACGAACACATGCCCAAAAAATAGGCCAATAGAATATTTTGTATAAAAATAGAGGTAACAAAAATTCCCAATAAGTGCGTGACTTCTGACATGTTAAGCCTCACTTCCTTTGGCGCCACCAAATATTTTTGATAACCAAATAAGCATACCTAATAAAATAAAAGCAGCTGGCGGGTATACCATTAGGGAATTATTAACATAGCCAATATCGTAAAAACTTTGTGGTATAAGTCTTAACCCCAAAACACTGCCAGAGCCAAATAGCTCTCTTATGGAGCCGATTAAAGCCAAAACCCAAGCATAACCCAAACCGTTGCCTAAACCATCCCACATGGAGGCCAGGGGGCCATTAGCCATGGCAAAAGCCTCGGCTCTACCCATTACAATGCAGTTGGTTATAATTAGGCCCACAAATACCGATAACTGCTTGCTCATGGAAAAATAATAAGCTTGTAAAAATTGGTCCACTACAATAACCAGTGCAGAAATAGCTACTAATTGCACAATAATTCTGATGCGATGGGGAATGTAATTTCTCATGAGAGATATGACAACGTTGCTTAATGTTGTTACGGCTGTGAGGGCTAAACCCATAACCAAACCATTTTCAAGGTTTACGGTAACAGCTAGCGTAGAGCAAACTCCCAATATTTGATAAGCAATAGGGTTTGAGTACCATAAGCTATCTTTTAAACTTTTTTTAATGTTCATTATTAACTCTTTTTTTTTGGAAAAAAGCTTCGTATTTTTGCGGTATTTTTTTCAGCATTAACGATACCCCATCACCTGTAATGGTCGCTCCGCTGATACCGTTTACTATGCTGTTATTGTGAGACTTATATTCTTTATCAAGCATGGCAGAGCCCTTGGCCACTTTTACTCCCCAAAATTTATTTTCGCTAAACAAACTTTTTCCTATAAAATTATTTCTAAACCAATCTTTTTCTATTTCAGCCCCAAGGCCAGGCGTTTCTCCCTGTTGATAAAAAGTTATACCAACGATATTTTTACCCAAGTTATCCACAGCCAAGTAACCATATAGGCTTGACCACAAGCCCTTACCCACCACGGGGTAAACATAGGCTTTTATGTCTTGGTCATCTTTTTGTTTTTTTATGGCATAAAGAGGCAGATAAGTTGGATCTTCCTGTGTGATTGTTTGGGGATTTTTATCTAAAAATTCTTGGCCATCATGATCAATAACCATAGGGATAACCAGGTTTTTATAAAGCTCTTTTGCTTGCTTATCAGAGTCTGGTGTTATTTGAGCAGCTTTTAGAATATTTATCTGTTTATCTAGAGCTTTGTTTTCGTCCTGTTTGTCTTTTAAAGACATGAATACGCCTGATAACAAAACACTGCTCACTAAACTTAAACAGGTGGCAAAAATAATGGTATACTTAGGTCCTTGCACGATTTAGCCTCCTGTGAAGAGAAATTTTTAATACGTAATGATCAATAAGGCTGGCAAAAATATTCATAAATAAAATAGCCAGCATCATGCCTTCTGGGTAAGCTGGGTTAATAACTCTGATTAAAATACATAAAACACCAATTAAAAACCCATAAATAAGTTTAGATTGGTTAAGCAGTGGACCAGAGACTGGGTCAGTGGCCATAAATACAGCCCCAAAAGCAAATCCACCTATAACTAGATGCTCCAATGGTGTTACAAAAAATAAGTGGGTGCAAGATTCAGAAGCGCTTAAGTTAAAAACACTGGCCATAAAAATTCCGCCAGCTAGTACGCCAAGCATGATGCGCCATGAGCCAACTTTGGTAATAATAAGTAGCGCCGCACCAATAAGGCACATGAGTGTTGAGGTTTCACCAATAGAGCCAGGGATAAAGCCTAAAAACATATCTGTTAGGGAAAAATTTTTATGAAAATTGGCTAAGGCATCCACACCTTCTTTGTTTTCAGCCACAATGCCTAAAAGTGTAGCCCCTGAAAATCCGTCTATTGCTAAGCTTGGATTAGCTATGAAAGCATTGATTTTATCAAGAGCAATAGTTGTATAAGCGTTGGGTGTTATTTCGCCTGATAAAGATTTGCTAAAGGGTGTTTTTACCCAAATATCTCCAGACATAGAGGCTGGATAGGCAAAAAATAAAAAAGCTCTTGATAAAAGGGCCGGATTCATAAAGTTTTGACCGGTGCCGCCAAAAACTTCTTTTCCTATGACTACTCCAAAAACAATACCCAAACAAAACATCCACCAGGGAATTCCTGCTGGACAAATAAGTGGATAAAGCATGCCAGTGACTAAAAAACCTTCAGCTATTTCATGTTTGCGAACTTGAGCAAAGATCATTTCACAAACTCCGCCAGTGGCGTAACTTAAAATAACTAGGGGTAGTACGTGAATAGAGCCTTCTAAAAAGGCCTCAAAAAAAGAAAAAGAGCTTTGGCCAATACTCAAATAGGCGTTACGGCCTGTGTTATAAATACCAAAAAATAAACAAGGCAGCAGCGCCACTACAACAATAAGCATAAATCTTTTTAAATCGGTAGCATCTCGCGCATGGGGAGCTGTGCTAGTTGTGTTTCTTGGTCGTCGCAAAAAAGTATCAATAGCCTCTATGGCTGCTTTTTGGTGTTTTAGTGGGCCGCTTGTTGATTTAGCCCTTTTTATTAAATCATCCATGGCTTTAAAGAGCATATTAACCTTCTTTTTCTATTAAACGTTTACCGTTCTCAATGTGCTCTCCTAGTTCAATTTTGGAGGGGCAAACAAAAGTGCATAGTCCACAATCCACACAGTCATTGATTTGTAAACTTTGCATTTTTTCTATGTCATTATTCATAGATGATTTCATGATTAAATTAGGCAAAAGTAAAACTGGGCAAATATCAATACAGTAGCCGCATTGTATACACGCTCGTTCCTCGCCGTTATTACTAGTTGTTGCTTCGTGCTGTTTGTTTGGCACAAAACCGCTTAACCAATTTTTTGATAAAGTAAATCTATCACTTCCAGGCCTAAAAAAAACTAAAGGTATGCGTTCTTTGTCTTCTAGCATAGCTTGCAGCCCTGGATCTTTTGCTGTTAAAAAATCTTTTGTCTGAATTTTTTTACCCCGAAAAATACCGCCTGCAATTACTCTGACATGGTCAGTTTTTACGATATTATTTTGAGTGAGATCCTCAGCAGCTATGCCAATTCTTCCTAAATAGTGTTGTGGTTGTTTTGCTGCATTGCCCGCCAAGCTATATATGTGCGAGGTCCTTCGTATGCCTGTAAGTAGGTGATAACCAATATCAATAATGCTTTGAGTATCAGCGCCTACTGTTATGCTATTGGGTGGGTAGGCTGCATAAAAAGATTGTACGCCGATATTATCTGTGGGATACTTGTTTTCCACAGCGATGACTTCACCATATTCTTTTAGTACTGGCAAAACAGCATCTTCTTGGTTTATATAAATTTTAAGATTGGAGCAAAGGGTTTTTAAGGCTTTTATACCCGCCAGAAAAAAGGCCTCGTTGTTTTGCAAAATAATAGTGTTATTTGGGGAGTGAGGCTCTCTTTTGGCCATGTTTATGTGTATGGCAAAAATATCTTTGGGAGCAAAATCCATTTTGGGAAAAGTTTCTAACAGCGGCCAGTAACCGTATTCTAATAAAAAATTTTTTATATTTATTTTTGTTGTATCTATTTTTTCTAGCTCAAGTGTTTCGTTGATCTCGATAACTATGGCCTCTAAAACTCTTCTTGAGCCATATTGAATTTCATGAATTTTTCCGCCAGCAGGCGCACAAAAATTTATTTGGGGGTAATTTTTAGGATAAGCCAGTGGAGTTGATAGGCTAACCTCCTCACCTTCTTTTATTAAAACTTTGAATTTTAAATGATCAAAATTTCTAAAAGATAATCCGGCATATTTGGGGGCAGGCAAATTATTTAAAATAAGCTTGGGGGCGTGGCTTAGATTAAATTTATGGCCATTTTTAATGCGTAAAACTTTCATGTATAGTTATCGCTTCTAAATTATTATCCTGTGAGTGTTTATATAAATAAGAGCGGTTAATCAATACTAAAAAATGCTTTTTATCTTCAATTATTTGGGTCTTTATAACGTAGGCTATGAGTAAATTTGCTGCATAGTTCAAAGGTAAATTCTAAAGGGGAGCTGCAAATATTTTGACTTAATGGATTCATCCTTTGGCTGATAAATAAAGAGGCTATTCCATGCACCAATGCCCAGCAGGATAGAGCTGTTTTTCTGCTATCATCTATTAAAAAAATATTTTCTTTTTGGCCATCTATAATAATTTTCTCTAAAGAAGAGAAGCTTTGTAGAGATTTTTCAAAAAGATGTTCGTCTATGTTTGTGAGCGGTATTTTTTTGCCAAACATTAACTCAAAAATGTGTTCATGGTTAATGGCGAAGTTAACATAGGCAACACCAGATTCTATTAATTGCTTTACTGGATCTAGGGGGTGGTTGTTTTTGGTAATATTTATTTGTGTGTCTAATAGTTCAAAGCCTTGGGCGCTTAAGGCGCATAATAAACTAAACTGATTATTAAAATATTTATAGGGGGCGTTATGGCTAACATTACAAGTTTTCGCAACCTCTCTAAAGCTTAAAGCATGCAAACCTTTATCCATGATTAAGCACCATGCTTGCTCTAATATTTTATCCCGCAAGGAGTTGTTTTTACTGTTAATTGCCAAAATTTTCCTCGATTTATTATTGCTCAGGTTGACAGTGACAACTAAAATGCTAAGATGCCCACTATAACGAGGCCTGCTATGAATAAAAAAACAATAAAAGCACAGACAACTCTTATGATCAATGCCTTAAAAACCAAAGGATTTGAGGTTGAGAAAATAGAACTAAAGATTGAGGGGGAGCTTCCCGCTCATCTACGCGGAACGTTATATAGAAATGGTCCTGGATTATTTGAAAGAAATAACATTAAAAATCGCTCCATCCTTGATGGTGATGGTTTTATGCAGAGTTTTAAAATAGATAATGGTAAAATTAGTTACCAGGCACGTTTTGTTGCCACACCTAAATATATTGAAGAATCAAAAATAAAACAATTTATTCATCCTACTTGGTCAAAAAGTTTACACAGTATTAATCCCATAAAAAATGCTGCCATCCCTACCCAAGCTGGAGTTTCTTTTATCTATTTTGCGGGAAATCTTTATGCTTGTGATGACAACGGGGTGCCGCTCAAAATAAACCCTTCAGATTTAAGCGTTTATGGAAGTCTTGTGAGTAAAAATGGGGAAGAAATTGAGGCATTCGCTCACAGTAAGGTTGATTTAAGGGCTAATCATTTAATAACTTATTCTTTGAGCTACGGACCTAATCCTAAAATTAATTTGGTTATTATGGATGACAAGCATTCTGTTTTGCTTAAAAAATCTGTTGCTTTGCCTAATAACACTTATTTTCATGATTTTTTTGTTACTGATAATTATATTATTTTTATTCTTCATCCTATTGAGCTAAAGCTGTGGCCATTTTTGTGGGGTAAAAAGAGTTTTATCGAGTCGCTGATTTTTAGTTCTAATAAATTTAATTTAGTTAAAATTATTGATCGTAAAAATGGTGAAGAGGTTAATAATTTTGATTTACCACCTTCTTTTATGTGGCATGGTGTAAACGCCTGGGAAGAAAACCAAAAAATTATATTGTATTTTTTAGGCTATAAAGAGCCAAATCATTTTATTGGTGAAAACCCTCACATGAGAATGGTTATGGATGGTTTATTGGGAGAAGATTGCCATAATGGTAATTTGCGAAAATATACTCTTGATTTAGCTCAAAATAAGGCTGTTGAAGAAATAATAAACATGGAAAACATGGATTTTCCCGTCATTAACTCCCATTTTTTAGGTACATCAAATCGTTATTTTTATGCACTCAAAGCTCACAGTGGTTCTATATTGTTTTATGGATTGGTTAAATATGATCTGCAAAATAATACCTATGAGCAATTTCTTGCGCCAGAAGGCTGTCTTTTAGGCGAGCCTTTGTTGGTGGGGCAAGATTGGAGTACTGAAACCAGTGGATATATTTTAATGCTTATGTCTGATGCAAATGCCCTTCAATCTTATCTTTTATGTTTTGATGCAAAAAATATTAAAAATGGTCCTCTTGCTAAAATATATTTGCCAAGCATGCAGCCGCTAGGATTTCACGGTGTTTTTATTGAGGAGAAAAAATAGATGAAAAAAATATTAATATACTTGTTATTGCTTTGTAGTATTAATCTTTTTGCTAATAAGTTTTATCATGAAGATTTTTTAGCCAAAGATATTCAGTGGGCAAAACAAGAAGTTAAAACTGAAAAAAAAATTATACCTATTGAGGGTGAAAATCCTTCTTTGGTTTTAGAAATAAATGGGATTAAGCCTAATATGGGTAATATTCGTGTGGTTTTATGGAAAAATAAAGAGGACTTTACCAAAGAAGATGCCATACCTTTTCGCTATCTTTATTTTAAAGCTAGCAAGTCTAGTGAAAAAATAGTTTTTTTTCACTTAAATCAAGGCGATAAGTTGAGTATTTTTATTCATCAAGACGAAAATAACAATGGAAAATTGGATACTAATTTTTTTGGTGCACCCAAAGAGCCATACCAATTTGGCAATAATAGCCGTCGTTTATTTAGTAAACCTAGTTTTGAGGATACTTTGGTAACCATTGGCTCAAAAATTACCAATCATGTTTTGCGTTTTTAGCTATTTTATTCTTTCAGCGTCCATGTCGAGCAAGCCGGGCTGCGTATTCGCCCAAATATTGAATACCCTGAACCATGAGAATAAGTACTAGCACTGTGATCACCATCACTGCCCCGTCAAAACGCTGATAGCCAAATCTAATAGCCAAATCTCCCAAGCCTCCGCCACCAATAGCCCCAGCCATAGCTGAATAGCCGATCAAATTGACCAGTGTTACGGTAAGGGCGTTAATAATGCCACTCAGAGCCTCAGGCCATAGCACTCGTCTCATTAATTGCCAAGAGCTTGCTCCCATCGCCTCTGCAGCCTCAAGTAACCCAGCCTGCACTTCCATCAAGGCCCCCTCCACCAGACGGGCTAAAAATGGAATGGCAGCCAAGGCAAGCGGCACCATGGCTGCTGTGGTGCCGATGGAAGTGCCTACTATTATTCTCGTAAAAGGAATGATGGCCACCATCAAAATAATAAAAGGGATGGAACGCGAGGAATTCACCAGCAGTGCGAGGGTATGATAAATCGCTGAGCGTTTATCAGTGTGACTCCGGCCGTGAATAAACAAAGCAAAGCCCAGAGGAATACCCCATAAGGCCGCAAAAATGCCCGAGACTAAAACCATGTAGAGAGTTTCTAGGCTGGCTTTGAGTAAAAGATCAAGAGACATAGCCCACCACCTGGTAATCAAGTTGCTTATCAGTAAAAAATTTCATGCATCGTTCAACGTCAGCCATTTCTCCTCTAAGCTCAGCCAAGAGAAAGCCCACGACGCTATTACTGATAAACTCAATATTGGATTGCAGAATGCTGATATCCACCAAAAATTGGCGGCTCGCCATGGAAATAACCGCTTCGCGCACGAGGTGACCACGAAAGACAATGCGGACAATGGGATATTTTTTCACGCTGGATTTTTCGGATATTTCGCTTTCTAAATCAGCAGGGATATGCATTTTAAGTGAGCTTTCGACAATTTGTTTAGCCTGTTGGGTTTTGGGTTTGGCAAAAAAATCTACCACGTTTTCAGCTTCGAGAATGCGCCCTTGGTTGATCAAGGCCACTTGATGGCAAATGGATTTGATTACTTCCAACTCATGGGTAATCAACAAAATAGTAAGTCCAGTGTTTTGGTTAATTTCCCGCAATAACTGCAAAATGCTGTCGGTGGTTTTAGGATCAAGCGCCGAGGTCGCTTCATCGCAAAGCAATACCCGGGGCTTAGTGGCCAGCGCACGTGCAATGGCCACGCGCTGCTTTTGCCCGCCGCTTAACTGATGTGGGTATTGGTGCTCTTTTCCTTTCAGGCCTGTGAGCTCGATCAAGGGCGTAATGATCTTTTCCATGGCCACTTTGCCGGTGTTGATAAATTTCAAGGGCAAAGCGATATTATCGTAGACCGTGCATGATCCAAGCAGATTAAAATGCTGAAATATCATACCAATACGTCGACGCTGATCCCTCAGCTCGCTGGTGCTCATCGTCGTCAGTTCTTGCCCAGCGATCATCACCCGCCCTGAGCTTGGCCGCTCAAGCATATTGACACACCTAAGTAAGCTACTTTTCCCAGCCCCGCTCTCGCCAATCACGCCGTAAATAGCGCCCTTGGCCACATGAAGATCAATATTGTTAAGCGCTAAAAGTTCTCGTCCATTTACCAAGTAGCGCTTAGTTAGGCCCTCAAGCTTGATCATAAAATCACCCTAGCTCTAGTGCCATCCAGCAATAGCTGCACCCTCAAAAATAATTTCAGCAGCCTTAGCAACGCGATCATTTTGGACGGCAGCCACTAATTTTTTCACCCAGGGAGCCTCTTTGTCCTCAGATCTGATGGCGATAATATTTACATATTGAGAATCGCCACCTTCCATAAATAAACCATTTTTGGTCGGACTAAGCCCTGCGGTCTTTGCAAAGGCAGTATTGATGATGGCGAGCTCAACGTCATCAAGCACCCTTGGTAATTGAGCCGCTTCTAACTCGATGATCTTTAAATTGAGATGATTTTTAATAATTTCCTTAGGCAAGGCGAGCAAGTTAGTGGGATCTTTGAGCTCAATCAGTCCTTGTTTATGCAGCAATAACAAAGCTCGTCCTTCATTAGTCGGATCGTTAGGTATGGCGATTTTGGCACCTAAACTAAGATTCGCGGCAGTACTAATTTTCTTTGAATAAGCAGCCAAGGGATAAATAAAAGTTTTCCCGACCGACTCAAGTTTAAAGCCGCGGCTTTTGACCATCTCCGACAAATAAGGCTCATGTTGAAAAGCGTTGGCATCGATACTTTTGTCGTTGAGCGCAATATTTGGCGTCATAAAATCATTAAAAACCACCAGTTCCAAATCCAAACCCTGCTCTTCTTTGGCGATCTCTTTAATTTTTTCCATCAATTCAGTCTCTGGGCCACTGATCACCCCAATTTTGAGGGTGGTTTTTTCAAGTGAAGCACTGCTCCCATTAACACAGCCTTTGCAGCCAGAAAAAAAAGACAACAATGCTAAAATACCTAAAAATTGATAAAATCTCATATTTTTTCTCATAAAATAAAACAGTATTTGAGCAAAAAACGACAATGGGTTGGTCAAAAGTTAACATAAGCGCAGCTAATATTAGTTGCAATTTATCAGCTGTCAATACAATACATATCCCACATACGCTTCTTATTGACTATTTAATTCTGTTAGGTGAAAGCATGGTTTCTGGTTTAACAGCCTCATCAAATAATTCTTCACTTATGACATTTAATTCTAAGCAAACTTCTTTGAGTGTTTTGTTTTGTTGATGAGCAAGTTTAGCTATTTTTGCGGCTTGTTCATAACCAATATGAGGAGTGAGAGCTGTTACAAGCATAAGGGATCGGGTTTCTAATTCTTTTAGACGGGCAATATTTGCTGCAATGCTTATTAAGCAGTGCTCATTAAAGCTCTGTATACCGTCAGATAAAATATCTATGGAGTGTAGCAAGTTTCTAATAATTACCGGTTTAAATACGTTGAGTTCTAAGTGCCCCTGTGAACAAGCTATGCTTATTGCAGTATTATTGCCCATTACTTGAGCGGCTATCATGGTAATAGCCTCGCACTGTGTAGGGTTAACTTTTCCTGGCATAATGGAAGATCCTGGTTCATTTTCAGCCATACTTATTTCGTAAAGACCGCCACGTGGTCCTGATGAGAGTAATCTAATATCATTGGCTATTTTCATTAAAGAAATGCTTAAATTATTAAGAGCAGCACTTAAGTTTGCGCAAGGGTCATTGCTGGCTAGTGCCGCAAACTTGTTGGGCGAGGTTATAAATGCTAACCCAGTTTTTTGAGCGATTAAAAGAGCCGTTTTTTGAGCAAAATCAGGGTGAGTATTAATACCAGTACCCACAGCTGTTCCGCCAAGAGCTAATTCATATATGCTCGGCAAAGCATTAAGAATATATTTTTTAGCTTCTTTAATTTGATAAGCATAGGCAGAAAATTCTTGCCCCAGTGTTATGGGGGTAGCATCTTGCATATGGGTACGACCCATTTTTATAATAGAGGAAAATTTATTGGTTTTTTCATCAAGGGTTTTTATGAGGTTATTAATACTGGGCAATAATCTATGATTAAGCTCTAAGGCTGCGGCAATATGCATGGCTGTAGGGAAGCTATCATTGGTGCTTTGGCCTAAATTTACGTGGTCGTTAGGGTGAATGGGCGAATTGCTTCCAAGCTCAAACCCTAAAATTTGATTGCACCTATTAGCTATAACCTCGTTGAGGTTCATATTGGTTTGTGTGCCCGATCCTGTTTGCCAAATTTTTAAGGGAAATTCTTTATCTAGTTTAGCATCTATTACTTCCTGGCAAGTTTTTATAATAATTTCTGCAAAGTCTTTTTTTAGTAAGCCTAATTCACTGTTTACTTGGGCAGCCACCTGTTTAATAAGGGCATAGGCTTTAATAAGACTTTTAGGCATAAGTTCTTGGCCAATATTAAAATTATTTAAGCTTCTTTGGGTTTGGGCGCCATAGAGAGCATTTGTGGGCACGAGTACTTGCCCCATGGAATCATGTTCAATTCTAGTATTCATGAGTTATCCTAAAAGTTAGCCAAAAAAAAATACTTTTTATATAACTAGCGTGAAGCTTACCTATTTGATGAGAAAATTATGATTAGTTTTAAAAAAATTGTTACTTTTAGTCTTTATATAAATATGTTTTTTTTAAGTCTTTATTCTGATACTTCTGTGTATAATTCTTTTAGGGTAAAATTTTATGAAATCGGCAATAATAATTGGAAACTAGTACATCAAAAAAATACTTTATTAACTATGAATAAAAGCTGCTATGATGCGGCAAAAATAATTGTTGATGATGCTCGAATAAATAATCTACAAGTAAGTATAACCAGCAATGCTTTAGGTAATATATTAGAGTCCACAGAAGAGATAAACGCTCGTATAGCTAAAAATAACAACAAAAATCCAGCGCAAACTTATATTCCAGTTTCTCCTGATACCATAGAGTTTAAGCGAGGATTTTTAATCTTTCCCCCCAAGATTTTTTATAAGGGCAATAAGAATAAATGGGTGAGTATAAAATTACCTAAAAGTATTAAGAATAAATTTATTAGACAAATTATTGAAGAAAAGAAAAAGAAAAAAAAGATGATAACTATAAATTTAACCGCCATACAAGATGATTTTATATACCATTATATGAAGCCTGATTTAATAATCAGTGATTTAGATGTTGATACTTTAGGTAGTTCTTGCGAATTATATTATAACTAAACTCTTGCTCGCTAAAATAATTATCAAAATCCTTCATAGAAGCTTTTTCTTGTAACATTAATCTTAACTGCTCATCTCCAAGGAGTAAATCTATAGCCAGTCTGTCGCTTACAAACTCATAAGGCTCGCTTCGCCAAGCAAAATTTTTGTATTGCATGGCTATACTTAAAACCCCTAAACCAAATCTTAGGGGTTTAAATAATTTTCTGTTGGTTATGTGGATAAAAACTCCACCACAGGTTTCATTGGCAAACTTATTAAACATGGGCTTAAAATAAATGGGGCGCAAATAAACCCCCTCAAAACCTAAATTATCTATACTGGCCTTAAATTCGTAAGGGTCAGTAATATAGCCTGCACCTATTTGTTCAAAGGGAAAACAGGTGCCGCGACCTTCAGATAAATTAGTGGCCTCAAACAAACAAGTTCCTGGATAGGTTAACGCCGCATTAAGATTAGGCATATTGGGGCTAGGGGGCACGAAGGGTATATCTGTTTCGTCTAAATATAATGCCCGGTCATAATTTTGCATCCATACTACTTCTAAGTCAACGTCAATATTTAATAGAGATTTTACATGGGTTAACAGCTCTCCCATACTAAAGCCATGGCGATTCATTAAAGGATAAGCACCTACAAAAGAAAAATTGGGCCTTTTAATTAAATTTCCTTCAAAATCTTGAGCATTAATGGGGTTTGGACGATCAAGCACCATAAGTTTAGTATGGCTTTGTGCGCAAGCAGACATGGCCCAGGCAATAGTACAATGAAAAGTGTAATAACGAGTGCCAATATCCCATAAATCACACAATAAAATATCAATATCTTTTAGTTCACAGGCTTTAAGTTTAAGGCTTTCTTCGTTATCCCCATACAAGGATATAACTTCAATATTGAGGCGTTTATCAATAATTTTATTAACAGTTTCCATGTATTGCAAAGCACCAGAAAGCCCGTGCTCTGGAGCAAAAAGCTTAACAATTTTAACACCATGCTTAATGCTCAAATCTATTATGTGCTCAAAATTTTTATTAACGCTTGCTTGATTGGCTAAAATAGCTACTCTTTTTCCTTGAAGTCTTAAAAACCCCTCTTTTTCTAAAACATCAAGACCGCTACTTACTTGTTGAATATTTTTTATGACCATGAAAAGACCTTATGAAAGTTTCTTACGAAGTTAATTTTAATGATTTAAATAAAAATAACAATAATGCGTGTTATGTTCGTCTAAATTTAGCCAATAGCCAAGAGTTGCCAGACTTTGTTAATCTTAAAAATTTAAATCTGGTTCCTATTTTATTTTGTTCTTCACATGAAAATTTAATAAACATCTATAAAAAAGCTCTTCATTATTTATGTGAACATAATTATAAAAATATTGTTATTGCCATAGATAACGATGGCGCTTTACAACAAGCTCTATCTCCAAGATATAATAAAAAAGTATTAGAAGAGCGTTTATTAATTTTAGAGCAAATTCTAGCGACTACCCCCATAGATTTAATAAGCGTTATTTTAACAGTGGAGGAGCTTATTCCTGCAGGTCTTGATCCGTTTGACGGTATCGCCATTGCTAAAAAACTAGAATTTTTAGGTGTTAAAAAAATTTTTGCCACCTGCGGCACCAAAGACTTTTTATTGCTTTCAGAACGCAAAAAAACATGTAAAAAAATCACCGGTCCTGATTTAGAAATTTGCGAACCCAAAATAGCCTGTGCCTTATGGCTCCAAGAACACACTGATTTAATTATTGGGCTTAAGCTTTCTAGTATGGATAGTGTATATGATAATTATGTTATAAATATTTGTAAGAAACTAAATATTAAAGAACTTATTTTATGATAATTACAGGTCTATTTAAAAGGCGTTTTAAACGTTTTTTTATGGAAGTCATGCTTGATGATAGCCAAGAAGTTATGGCCCATATTGCTAACACAGGCTCTATGCTTGGCTTATTAACTCCAAACACTAGAGTTTTGCTAACTTTTGTAAACGACGAAAAGCGTAAGCTTAAGTATAGCGTACAAGCGGTTTTGTGTGAGAAGGAATGGGTGGGAGTTAACACCCATATGCCCAATAAAATTATCAAAGAATCCTTGCTTAATAAGCATGTTTTATTGCAAGAATTTCATGAGTATAAAACTGTTAAAAGTGAAGTTAAATATGGCGCTAATTTAGGGTCTCGCGTGGACTTTTTACTAAGTGATCATGTTAATAATCAACCGAATATGTATTTAGAAATTAAAAACGTAACCCTCAAAGAAAATAATTTAGCCTTATTTCCTGATAGCGTATCTGCAAGAGCCTATAAACATGTACAAGATTTAATGTTGAGCATGAAAGATGGTCATAAGGCGGCTCTTTTATTTTTAGTGCAAAGAAGTGATATTCAGGCTTTTAGCATCGCTAAACACATAGATCCTGCTTATTATGAAATTATTAAAGAAGCAAAAACTAAGGGTTTGATTATAAAAGCCCTTAGCGCAAAATTCGCTGAAAATAAGATAGTTTTAAGCCATGAATTAGAAGTTAAAATATAAAATCATAATAGGTCAATGGGTAATAATAAACGTGAGTTCGACGTAAAAAAAACCTGACATACAAGTTTCGAATAAACCACGGTGTTGGATTTACGTTTTCATCCCACTTCTACGTGCCACGGCCATATGATTACCCATAAGTATTGATTAGTTAATCTGATTTTTGGATAAGCACAGGTGATGGAATTCTATTTTTAGCCCTTCTCTACGTGCCGT
>CAZBMJ010000018.1:0-41717 GCA_964493205.1 uncultured Myxococcales bacterium | reverse complement strand
AACATTTTCCTGGTTGCCGCGGACAAGCCGACGGCACGTAGAGAAGGGCTGAAAATAGAATTCCATCACCTGTGCTTATCCAAAACTCAGATTAACTAATCAATACTTATGGGTAATCATATGGTCACGGTACGTAGGGAGAAGACCCATAGGGATGTGTTAAAAACAGAACTCGATTGCCCTGGTAGTGGCAGTTTAATATCAAAGCAATTAATTAATAATTTCATCTAACATTATGCTTATTAAAAGATTTTCATCAATTTTAACAAATCCTTTTAAATACCACATATTATCTTCTTTATCGTCTAATAGGGTATGAACAAATTCGTAATTATTTTTGCTTACTAATTTAAATTTAGTAAGCTGGTTATTTCGTGAGCGATAGTCTTTTATTATATAGCAATATTCTTCATAAAAGGCAGCCATGGTGCTTTCGAGCTTTTCTTTATTCCAAGCTATTATATCTGCTAACTCTTCGTAATTTTTTAGGGCTAAAAGTTGCACTATGTAATAAATTTCAGATTTTGCTTTAGCAAAAATCGTTTTTTCATCTAAAATATTTTCTATAATAGGGATCAAAGTTTTATCTTCTTTTTTAAAGCTTAAACCTTCCCATTCTTCTATCAAACTTGTATCAACTTTTTCGATCATGGTTTTTAAGTAAGAAATAATGTCTAACAAACCTTCATTTTGATAATTTTTAGGAACATTTTGAGCCAGTGTTTTATAGATTTGCGAAATATATCTTAGTAATACTCCCTCAGATCTAGCTAAAGATAGCTCTAAAATATACTCATTAAAAGTTGCTCCAGCATTAAACATGGCTTGTACTATGGACTTTGGATGGATATTTTCATTGGCTAACCATGGATGCTTTTTAACAAACTCGTTAAATGTTTGATAGATAAAATCAGCTAGGGGCTTGTCATATTCTATTTTATCAAGCTCTTCTATGCGTTGATCAAACTCTATGCCATCAGCTTTCATTTGTGCCAGAGCCAAGTTTTTCTTTTTGTGTAATTGATTTTGCAAAATTATAGTAGGATTTTCTGAAATAGCTTCTACTAAACTTAAGATATCTAGAGCATAACTAGGTTCATCCATTTTTAATACGCTAATAGCATCAAGCAGATAAACCGATAGGGTATGATGCAAAGAGAAATCATCTTGTAAAGCATCGTTAATAACTATACGATTTCCTTTGTGAATATTTCTTACTAATGATATAATATTTGAATTTATTAAAGATTTTAATAGTAATGCTGCTTTTTGTCTTAATTTTGATTTATTTTTATTGGTTTCAAAAGATAAGTTAATTATATTTATAATATTTTTATATCCTTGATTGGCATTGCTTAAATCGCTCATTAATGAAGTTAAAATCATACCATGGGTGATCTTAAATTGTGATTGCAAGCTTTCAGATGGGTCGTTGATAAGCCTATTAAAAGTATTTTCATCATAATGAGTATAGTTTTTATTAGGCGCTTCTTTTTTGACAACTTTTTTCTTCTTTTTGGCATCTGCTAGAGAAAAACGATTTTCTTGACGTTTGTTTTCGATCACATGTTCTGGCGCTTGTGCAATAACAAAGCCTTCATCATCAAAGCCTTTTCTTCCTGCTCTTCCTGCAATTTGTTTAAAGTCTCTTACACTTAAAATACCCGTTTTAGTTCCATCAAACTTACAAAGTCTGCTAAATAAAACGGTTTTTATGGGTACATTAACCCCAACACCCAACGTATCAGTACCCATAATAATCTTTAAAATACCCATTTGAGCAAGCTTTTCCATGAGCAAACGATATTTTGGCAATAGCCCTGCATGATGAACGCCAATCCCATGTTTGATAAATTTTTTAATATCTTTACCAAAAGGTGTATCGAATCTAACGTCTTTAATAGCTTGATCTATAATTTCTTTTTCTTTTTTGTCACAAATATTTATGCTCATGCAATTTTGTGCTTCTATAACGCATTCTGCTTGAGTAAAATTTACTAAATAAATGGGATATTTTTTTTCGCTTAAGCAATTTTGCAACGCTTCGTGCAAGGGAATTTCGCTATAAGAAAACAGTAAAGGTACAGGGCGCTGCATACTAGCGATTTCGGCCGTAGGCTTTTTAGTAATTTGTGTAAGTTTTTCTTTAATATTCTCACAGGCACCAATAGTTGCTGACATCAATAAAAAAGTAGCTTGAGGTAGGCATAAAAGAGGTAGTTGCCAAGCTACTCCTCGTTCTTTATCTGAAAAATAGTGAAACTCATCCATTACTACATAGCTAATATCTGCCTTTTGCCCTTGAGCTAAAGCAAAATTGGCTAAGACTTCTGCAGTACAACAAATTATGGGTGCATCTTTGTTAATAGAAGCATCAGAGGTGAGCATACCTACATTTTGTGAGCCAAAGAGCTTACAAAGCATAAAAAATTTTTCGCTCACCAAAGCTTTAATGGGGCAGGTATAATAAGATTTTTTGCCTTCGCTTAGAGCTTTAAATTGCAAAGCAAAAGCCACTAAAGATTTTCCAGAGCCAGTGGGGGTGGATAAAACGAGGTTATTGCCACTCATTAATTCAAGTATAGCATCTTCCTGAGCTTTATAAGGCTTGATACCCATTTCATCTAGGGCTAAAAAAAAGTTAAACATGAGGTCTTGGGGCATAGCATCTTTTTGTAAATGACGCATAAAAATAGGTGAGCTTTCCATCATGTAAACCTTTTTTAAAAGTAGCTTTAGGTATAAAAAATATGTATTCTTTTCTAGATATCAATAAAATTATCAATAATGAAGTGATAATAGTAGTAAAAGATAGTTTTATCGCACAAAAAAGCGATAATATTCAAAAAACCGCTCATTGTATTGACACAGTGTGCCTTGAATTAAAAAAGCGAAAAATTTCTTACAAATTAATTAAACGTAGCCAGCTTATGGCTTATTTTAATGAGCAATTGGTTATAAGCATTGGAGGAGATGGAACACTGCTAGATGCCAGCCATCATTGTAAAAATAGTTTATTATTAGGTATAAATTCCGATGAACAGCATTCCATAGGGGCTCTTTGTACGGCCTTTGTAACAGATTTTTTTTTAATGCTTGATAATTTATATAAAAAACAAGCAGATATTTTAGAAATTTCTAGACTGAGAGTCTTTATTAACGACCAATTAGTAGATGTTCCTGTATTAAACGAAATTTTATTTTGTCATTCTAATCCTGCTTCTATTTCAAAATATTCTATTAAAATTAATGATTTAGAAGAAACTCATAGATCCAGTGGTATTTTTGTGTGCACAAGCATTGGCTGTAGTGGAGCTGTTTTTTCCGCTGGGGGACTAATTTTGCCCATTACACAAAAAAAAGCTCAATATTTAGTAAGAGAATTTTATTGGAGCGATAAAACTATACCTAAATTACTTCAGGGCTTAATAGGAGATAATGAGGCAATAGTTATTAAAAATGAAATTGAGAATGCTAAAATTTATATAGATGGCGCACATAAAAGCTTTATTGTGCCAAAAAATGCTCTTGTTAAAATAGAAATAAGCCCATCACCCCTATGGTTGTTTAGGAGTGAAAAGCTAATAAATAGAAATCGCCTAATTGAGCAAAGAGGTCAACATGTTAAAAGTATCAGATCAAGCACCTGATTTTTGTCTGCAAGGTGATGATGGAAATTTATATCGACTTAATTCTTTTACTAACAACGCTTTAGTACTGTTTTTTTACCCGAAAGATTCTACTCCTGGCTGTACTGCTGAATCCATAGATTTTTCAAAGCTTTTAGAGGAATTTAAAAGTTTGTCAGCACAAGTTGTGGGTGTATCTAAGGACTCTCTTACCTCTCATATTGGGTTTAAGTGCAAATATTCGCTAGATTTACTGCTTTTAAGCGATCCAGATTTGAGTATTCATAGGCAATATTATGCTTTCAAAGATAGTATTTTTGGTAAAACAGCTTTTATGGTGAATCGTAGTACTTTTTTAATCGATGAAAAAGGCAAAATACTTAAGTGTTGGTACAATGTTAGAGTCAAGAATCATGCTCAAACTGTTTTGGATACTTTAAAGAAAATAAGAGAAAAGTAAAATATGCCGAGGGCGGGACTCGAACCCGCACGAATAGAATTCGGACGATTTTAAGTCGTCTGCGTCTACCATTCCGCCACCACGGCATAGTGACACAATACTTAGAACAGGTTTTTTTAAAAGTAAATGGCAGTTTTTTTAGTTTTTTATTAATTTTTACAAAAACTACCTACTTTCATAACATTGACTGCTTACATAATAGCTATTAGATTGATGCTGATAGAGAGTTTTTCTAAATGGAGTGCGCTTAGGTATGATGAGTAATAAAAAGCCCCAACAAAAAATAATTGATAGTCTTACAAAAAATTTAACATCAATTAGTGCTCCTATAAGTGTAGCCGACGCTTCTAGCAAAAGCGGCTTGTCCTTTGAAGATTCTAAAGCTGGTCTTAATTTTTTGCTGGCAGAGTACCGGGGCCACATTGCTGCTACGTCTATGGGTGAGCTGTTATATAGTTTTCCTTACGGTTTTAGTAAACCTTGGGAAAAAAAAGAGTTTTTAGATAATCTTATAAATAAATCTAGTAAGTTATTTATGGGTGGCCTAAAATTTTTAGTGAGGGCTTGGATAAGTATTGTTATGGTCGGTTACGTGGCCATTTTTGCAGTGATACTCATAGCATTGTCGTTTTCTAAAAGTTCTGATGATAGAGATAACAGCCCGAGTTTTGGAAGTTCTTTAATGTTTCATGCTTTATTTCGCATGATTCTGGACTCACTTTTTTGGACATTTCATCCATTTTCGCCTTTTTATGTAGGCTCTTCAGGCTATGATTCTTTTAGGCCAAAAGTGGCAAAAACGCCTTTTTATGAGCGTGTAAATCGATTTTTCTTTGGTCCCACAGAAGTAGAAATTTCACAACAAGATTTGATCAAAAATGTTTTACAAGAAATTCGCGCTCAAAAAGGTCGCATAGGCATATTTGATGTGATGAAAGTTACTGGCTTAAGCAAAAGAAATGCTGATATTTTAATGTCAAAACTTATGCTTGATTATGAGGGTGAAGTTTTAGTCTCAGAACAGGGTGGAATTTATTATGAATTTATTAATTTGCGAAAGACTTCTCTTAACGAATTAAGTACTCATGCCGAGCCTGTATGGTGCAAAAAAGCTTTACTGCCGCCATTTACTGGTAATACTGCTTCTTCAAATTTATTAATATTTTCCCTTAATTCTTTTAATCTAATCATGGGCTTTGTGGGCATTACTAACCATTGGACTATTGAACATTTAAAATTAATTTTACAAAATTCTATGACTCAAGACCAGATGCTAATTAATCCTCAAGTTTTTGGACCGTCTTTGCTTTTAGGTTGGATTCCTTTTAGCTTTTCTCTATTTTTGTTTTTAATACCCCTTACAAGATTATTTTTTAGAAGTAACAAAGAAGAAAAAATAAAAACTTATAACGGTAGAAATGGGCTTATTAAAGCATTGCTCACTAAACTTACTCGCTTTGGTATTAAAGAAGAAGCGTTAAAAACCTCATGGCAAGAGCAAGCTGGAGCAGCACCTAAGGAATCAAGTTTTATTAGAGAAACAATAAAACTGGGTGGAGAATTAGAACTTGATGATAACGCACAGACCAGGTTTAGATTTAGGGATTTAGAAGCAGAAAAAGAGGCTTTAGAAAAAGCAAGGGCAAGCTCTAGTGCTCGTGAGTCTTATGTTGGTGAAATAATTTTTGATTCTAGAAAATAAGGATAGCTATATGAAAAAACACGACCATGATCATGAAGAAGGCGATTGTTGTTACGAAATGACTTCTGATGATGTTGAAAAATTATTAAAAGAAGCTAGAGATATGCTGCAAAAAAATCCTCAGCACGTAGAATCAGTGATGGCGCTGGTAGAGTATGCCTTATCTCAAGATGAGTTTGAACAGGCCATAGAGCTTATTGACAAGGCTTTAAAACAAACTCCTGATAGCTATTTATTACTCTTTAAAAAAGCAATGATTTTGCTTGATGAAATGCAGGATATTGATTTAGCATTTCCCATTTTGGAATCCTTATTAAACGAATTTATTCATTTGAGTCCAGAAGAAATATGGCAAGAATTTGATGAGGAAATAGTTCTAGATACCTTATTAATGGTTATAGATTGTTATAGGCTTAAAAAGCATTTTTCTATGGCCTTTGAAATGGCGCTAAAACTCAAAGAAATTTTGCCCCAAGAAGAAGCAGCTATATTGGCTTTATCTACTGCTCATTTTGAAATGGGTGAGTATAAAAAAGCCTTATTTTTACTAGAACCAAATATAAAAGAAAATGAAGATTCTGATTTTCTGTGGCAAAAAGCACAAATCTATTGTGCTCAAGGTGAATTTATAGAAGCTGATTTGATTTTTAAAAAAGCTTATGAATTAGATGAGGAAAGCTATCATTGTCCTAAGAGATTAAGTCAAAGCGAATTTTTTTCATTTTTTGAAGAAGCCTTGGATGAAATGCCAGAAGATCTACAAGAAGTTATGAAAAGCTATAGTACAAGTATAGAAGCTATAGTTCCTCATAAGTTAATAATGGATAATTTGGGGAGAATTTCACCATTAGCGCTCGCTACTACATTGAGCGATAAGTCAGGCAAACATATTACCTTCTTCCAAAAAAATATTGAAAATGTTGCAGTGATTATTGAAGATATAAAAAGTGTTATTATAGCTTCTTTAGTATATGAATTAGAAAACATTGATTAAGTTAAAAATATATGATTATTTTTGCCTTATAATTTTTTTCCTTGTTAAGGTTATGAAAGTAGCCTTTTTCAGGGGAGGAATTTATGAAGGCATTGTTGCTAGCTTTAGCTTTTGGTTCTATGTGGTGTTTTTCTGCTAGTTCAATAACACCATATTGTGCTGAAAGTGTCAGAGAAATAGAAATTAACGATAAAAGATTTTTAGATTTTAGTGGACAAGATTTATTAAATATAGCCTCGCTCGAACAAACCCTTGATTGGCAATGGGATTATCGTTTTGGTTACACAACCTTAAATATGAAGGCTTTAGCACGCAGTAATAAAGCGCGATACATAGAATCTGTAGCTGTTTATCCCATAGGTTCTGAAGAACTAGAAGTGATTTGTGCCGATCGTATAGAAGTAGATGTTTGGCTTTATTTTAGTACCCAAGATGGAGCTTTTTTAGAAGTGTGGGAAAGCACACTTTATGATACAGATGGTACTGATAGTGTTGCTTTGTACCCATCCAATCCACTTCCAGGGCAAGAAGCTCATTTTACCAAAACTTTTTATCCAGAAAATATAAGAGGTGATTTTTATAATGATTTAAAAATGCCAAGCAATGCTGAAGTTTCCTTTCTAGCTAGAGGTAAGTTTGGCGCAGATTCCTCAGAAGCATCAGTAAGTGCGCTCACGCAAGAATGCGATGGCATACAGTGTTATCACTATTGGCTTAATGCTGGGCATTCCTATTAGTTTTTTGATATAATAGAATGTCGCTACAAGAAGCATTGCGGTGTGGCAGTCTATAGATTGCCACATGTTTTGCTTACGCTTACCCAAAGCTTAGATTAATTTGATTCGTGAGTTCTTTTTAATCTATTAGCTTCTTCTATAATTTGTTCTGCACTTGGACGATTATTTGGATTTTGATCTATCATATTTAATATTAAATTTATTAAACCTTCTGATAATTGAACTTTATTAAAATATGATAATTTAACATGTTCTTTATCAGTTCTTATTGTTTCAAACTCATTCATATTAGCAGTTGGCAATTTTTTAGTAGAAACTATTTCTAAAATGCTAAAACCAAAGCCTGCAATATCAAGCTTTTCGTTGGCAAAAGCTCCATCTTTTATTTCTAAGGCAGCATAACGAGCATCACCACCACCACCACCTGAGATATTTTTATCAAATTCTTTGATTTTACCAAAATCTGCAATTAAAATGTTTTCATTATCATCAACTAATAAGTTATCTGGTTTCATATCTAAGTGGCATACGTTTTTACTGCTCATCTCTGCTAGACCTGTGGCTATATCAATAATAAAAGACAGAATTTTTTGCTCACTAAGAACAATTTTTTCTAAATAACTTTTTAAACTTCCTTTTTCATAAAATGGCATTTCAATAATGAAAATTTTTTCTGTTGTTTCATAGTAATGATTTTTATACATTAAAACATTAGGACTTTTTAGTGTTTTAACTAATGCCGCTTCGTTACTTAATTTGGTATTTTTATGATTATTAACGTTAATAAAAACTTTTAATACTACTGATTCTTGATTTAAGTTTTTAGCCTTATAAAGGTTCACCTGATCACTTTGAATATTTAATTTTTGCACATCACTATACTTTTTTTCTGCAAAAATATCTTCTATTGGTTTCTTATTAGGAGTTTTTTTGGGTGTTGCGGGAAAAGTAGAGCTTGTATTAGTTGGCACATTAGGCATAGATTCGATTTTTTGATATTTTTGTTCAGGCTCCTCATTAGTCTCTTCAGTAAATAACTTTCTGAATACTCTTTTCTTGACTACTAAATTTGTATCATTACTAAATAAGTTATTAGAAATCAAAAAGATAATAAAAGAGCATATTGTGTATTTATTCATTGTTATTCCATTTGGTTATATTATTGATAAATTTTTACTATGAAATTTGCTAACAGTAAAAATAAACACTGTCAATATGTTGATTTATTTTATTGTTTAATATTTTTTAATTGATAAATAAATTGTTGAAATGTGTTTTTTGGATACAAAATTTTTTATGTTAATAAGTTCTAATGTTTGTATTATTTCATATGCAGTAGGACATGTAATTGTCATTATTACTGTGTTATTATTTTCAAGCCATTTTTTTATTACTTCCAAATTTTTTTGTCTATTTTCTTGTTCTTGCTCAAATAAATGAGAAATAAAAATAGTTTTATTAGACAAGGACTCTTGTTTAAAAATATCTGCTATTTGTGAACATATTTCTGTATTGTTATTTTTTTCATTAAATTTATTATAAAATATCTCAAAATATTGTTTAACATAACTTTCATCCATTTCATCATCAATTATAAAATCATTAATAAGGGATTCTAAAAATTCTTTACCTTCTATGCTTGTAAATGGGTGATGCTTATAAATATGACGATGCATACCTACCTCGTAAAGATCAGGAGCGATAAGAGTCATTTTATTAAATTTATTGCTTAAAACTAATGGCAACCCTGCTAATGGAACCATGATGATTTCTTCTCCTGACTCTATTAATTCATCTATTTCACGAGGGTCTTCATTCCAAGCTAGGGGAGGATTTTGGAATTTTTGCGACATACAGGTTACGATAGTAGCTTCATTATTATCCACTATATAGTAGTGAACGTTACTATCAATGTCTACCATGTCATTATTAACTGTTCCTGGAGTGCCTTTAGCATCTAAAGAAAAAATTATAGTGCTAATATTTAAAAGTAAGAAGTTTATTTTAAATAAGCTAATTAAGCAATTTTTAACGTGTTTCATATATTTAAATTATACTTAAAATGTTGTCAATTGCGAAAATATTATAAAAATTAAAACTAATCAATCAGCAAAATTAGTTATTTAACAAAAAATATAAATTTTTTTATGAAAACTAATTGCCGCCATTCAAATTTTCTAGCGCTTTATGAGCTAAATCAACATATTCACCTTCTTCATAGTAACTTATGAGCTGATTATAAGTTGCTATGGCTTTTTGATGATTTTTTAATTTATCTTCTTGAATTTTAGCCGCTAAATATAAACATTGTGGCGCTTGCTTAGTAGAAGGGTACAAATCAAATATTTGTTCATATTGATCAGCAGCTGATTCATATTTTTCAATTTTTAAATAATATTGCGCAATATGTTTTTCATGATCAGCTAAATAAGAATATAAAAGATTTATTTTATCTTTTACTTCTTGAGCTTTTGGTGAGTTTGGTTCTTTTTCAATAAAAAGCTGCAAAGTTTCTAGCGCTTTTTTAGTAAAAGTTTGATCTTTGGTAGTAGCTGGTGGATAAAAAAAACTATTTTGAGGAACTGCATTAAAATAGCAAAGCCCTACTTGGTAATAAGCATAGTTTACTTGTTCATGACGCGGATGCAGCCTAATAAATACTTCATATGCTAGTGCGGCATCGATCCATTTTTTTTGTGCAAATTTAACATCAGCTATTTTTAAATCGCTTAGGTGAGCATATTGAGAAAAAGGGTACTTACTTTTAACAAATTGGTAATAGCCAATGGCTTTGTCAAAATCTTTTTTTATAAAAGCTTCTTCTCCAGCATCAAAATTTAATTTTACTGTTTCTAAATAGCTGCCCTTTTTGTTTTTTAAACTATTATTGGTGGCACAAGAAATATTAAATAATAAAAAAATTATTAACCACATTTAAATGCTCCTAATATCAAAGTCGTCGTGAATAAATTGTTTAGCTGCTTGAGAAAATCTTTGAGGATTATCGCTAACAAAGGCTCTAGGTGTTATGATATTATTTTGTTTTGATAACAAATTAAGACTTTCTAAGCTTTGCATAACTTCTTGTGCCACTAAATCTGCTGCGTCAATTATTAAGCAGTTTTCTTTACAAATAGTTTTAAAAATGTTTTTTAAGGCACTAAAATGTGTACATCCAAGAAGTAAGGCGTCGCTATTTTTAATATCTTTAGGAAGCATATTATCTAGAATAGTTATAAGCTGGCTTTCATCAAAGCAGTTTTCTTCTACTAAGCTCACCAAAGAGCTTACGGCTTTTTCATAAAGTTTTATGGGCAAATGGCTGAGAGCTTTTTTGTAAGCCCCTGAATCAAAAGTCGCTTTTGTGGAAACAATGCTTAGGCTGGTAAGATTATTATCTAAAATAATTTTTTCCAAACCAAGAATGCTAGGCTTAAGCATGGTTATTATGGGTATGTTAAATTCTTTTTGTAGCTCTTCTAATTCTTTTTGACAAACCACTGTTATGGTGTGGCAGGCTATTACCAATAATTTACAGTCAGAATTAGTGAGTGCTGTGGTGATGATATTTTTGGCTAATTTTTTAATAAGATCTGGGCTTTTATAACCATAAGGTAGATTGGCTGTGTCCGCAAAATAATAAATTTGCTCCTTATTGGCTAATTTTCTCAAAGCATTGACTACGCTTAAGCCACCAACACCTGTATCGAGCACACAAATAGGTTTTAATTCTTTATTTTTATTCATAATTATCTCTTTATCTCACTTGCTTAAGAATTCATATATTGGTTAGGATAATTTATGCCTTTAGGCTCTTGCTTGCTTAGTAAGATTGCGCTAATGGCTAGTGCTGATTTATAAAATATGGAGTTAAAAATGGCTGTCTGTGCTTTAACCAATAAAAAACGTATGAGTGGTAACAAAGTCTCCCACTCTAATATTAAAACTAAACGTTTTTGTCATCCGAATATCCAAAAGAAGCGCATATTTGATACAGAAACTGGTCGCTTTGTTAAATTAGCATTATCCACAAGAGCAATTCGGACCCTGAATAAACATTCGCTAAGTGCCTTGATTAGAAAGGTTTTTTCTTGCTAATTAGGCTTTTTTTTAAGACTTTTAAACAGCTGCCGTGTTAAACCAGCTGTTATATAAGTGCTTATAAGACTTACGAAAATTATGCTTATATGATATTTTTTTCCCACCAAGAATAACAATAGAGCAAATATAAAAAGCCCATAAATACTTTTGCGGCCAAATTTTATATTTTTAAACGTCCAAAACAAAACGTTGCTCACCATTAACCAAGATAACAAAACCATTAATAAGATAACCAAAATATGACTTTTTACAGCTGATCCTTCATGCAAGTGAAAATGTGCTGCTACTAAGGCTATGAGCATGCTGGCGGCAATGGGGATGGGCAGCCCCATGAAAAAATTGCTATCTGTATCTTCGCGTCTGGCTAAAACATTAAAACGGGCAAGTCTAATAGCACCACACGCCGCAAAAATAGTGGCAAAAAACATGCCCATATTGCCAAGAGGTAATAGCGCCCAACGATACACTATAACACTTGGGGCAACTCCAAAGCTTATTAAGTCAGCGAGCGAATCAAATTCAACCCCAAAATCGCTTTGAGTTTTGGTAAGTCTGGCTACTCGACCATCAAACATATCAAAAATGCCTGCAAAAAAAACTGCCATGCATGATGCGTAAAGACCTTGTGGACTAGCATCGTTAATAGTGTTTAGTATGGCGTAGGAGCCACAAAAAATGCTTCCTAAGGTAAAAGCGTTGGGCAAAATAAAAAGTGCTTTATGCAGTTCAAAATTTTTAAAACCTTTTAGCAAATTTTTAGTTTTTTTGGTTTTAACCATTTAAATTCCTTTATTCTCTGTCAAATCCACATTCTTTATCGTCATCGGTATTAATTTTTTTACAGCTGCAGTGCTCCATTGCTTTAAGGCACGTATTTTCATTTTTAGCTTTATCAAAATTTTTATGTTGCTTTGCTAAATTTAGCTGCATTATACATTCTCTACGTTCTTCTTCGTTAATTTTACATGCACATACTTGCTCAGCAAATTGCCTGCAAGGGTCACATGCTGCAAAGAGCATTATTAAACAAGCGATTATGTTTATTCTTACGAGTATTGCCATAGGTAATCCAATTAATTTACTTCCCCAACTTAGTCTATATCTTTGAGAAACGCTCTAAGCAATAACTGTTAATTTTTTATAAATAAGAATATCTTGCCCATATATTTGTTTTTTAAAGAGTTGCGCTACAACAATAAAAAATAATCTTATGGGCAGGTTAATGAATGCAAATACAAACTTATTTAAAAAAACATAACGTAAACGCTGTATTAATTCGTTCTACTGATATTTATTTAAACGAATATGTTCCTAAAGAATCTAGTATTAGGTATAAACTGACTAATTTTGATGGTTCTATGGGTGATGCCATTATTACTCAGAATTCTGCTCATTTATTTGTTGATGGTCGCTATGAGTTGCAAGCACAACAGCAAGCTTTAGGATTTATTGTTCATGTGACTAAATCAGGGCAAAGTATAGAATCTGCGTGGCTAGAGTATTTAGGGGATATGCTAAAACCAAAGGATATACTAGCCTATGATCCGGCTGTTATCGATATGAACTTATTTAAAAATTTAAAAAAGGCAGCCCAAAAATCCCAATTTAATCTTTCTTCCAATGCTTGCGAAGTATTTAATGAACTTGCTTTAATTAAAAGTACTGATCATGATTTTAATATATGGCAGGTAAGCGAAGTTTATTGTCAAAGTGATTCAGAAAAACTAGAAATGTTTAATAAAATATTAATAGACCATGAAATTTCTGGATTATTTTTAAGTAAACTCGATGACATCGCTTGGGCAATAAATATGCGCAGTGATTATTTTGCCTACCAGGCAACGATTCCTGCACTTGCTTGCATACTAAAAAATGAGATTTTATTAGCTCTGGATTATGTGCCAAGTTCTATGCCTAAGATTAATAATCATATAAAAATTGTTAACAGAAAAGAATTATATAATAAGTTAAGCAATTTAAAAGGTTATTTAGGAATTGATGAGAGTGAAACTACTAAACAGCACGAAATAGACTTGCATAAGTTGAAAATTGAGCTAAAAAATGTGAGTAATCCCATAGCTGTTAAGAAGGCCATCAAACATGAAAAAGAATTGCTTCATATGCGTCAAGCCTTTAGAAAAGCCGATGAAGTGGTGCATAAAACGATCCAATTTGCCAAGAAAGCTTATGAAGAAGGCAGTAGTATTACCGAAGGTGAACTACAAGATTACTTACAAAATTCCTTTAAAGAATCAAAAGCTAAGTTTCTTAGCTTTAAGCCCATCTGTGCTGCGGGTAAAAATGGCGCCATTATTCATTACAACTCTTCCAACTATCAGCAAAAAATTGCCCCAAACTCCTTATTTTTGCTCGATACAGGAGCCTTTTATGAAGGTGGTTATGCCACGGATTTAACCCGCACATTTTTTCTGGGTGATAAAAATTCTAAAGCTCAATCTTGGCAATCACAAATGTTTACTTTGGTGCTAAAAGCCAGCATTAATGGCCTAAATGCTAGAATTAAAAAAGGTAGCAGTGCTTTGCAGCTCGACGGCATTATTAGGCAGCCCCTATGGCAGCATGGGCTAGATTTTGCTCATGGCACAGGTCATGGTGTGGGAGTAAATGTTCATGAGTTTCCACCTCGTATAGGCCCTAGAGCTCATAATATTTTGCAAGAGTCTCAAGTGTTTTCCATAGAACCAGGTATTTATATTGAAAATATTGGAGGAGTTCGCATAGAAAATCTTGTATGTTTAGTGCAAGATCCAGACTTAAAAGATTTTTTACGGATTCAGCCCTTAACTTTTTGTCCTTTTGATGAAGCTCTTATTGATTATTCTATGCTTAGCGCCAGCGATAAAATATTTTTAGAATATTATAAAGCTCAATGGGATAATCATAATCCCATGCCAGATTTGCCCCCCCTTACTACCATTAAGTTTTAAAACTTAGTAGTTAAATTTGGAAGTGATAGTCTGGTGGCTTTGACAATAGGCTGTATTCCTGAAATAAGAGTGTGAATTCTTTTTTATGTGGGCTTATTTAATGGAAATTGATTATTTATTGCAAAAAAAACGTATTCTCACGCTTTATAGTTTAGGTTTTTTGTTAGTCTTTGGCTATGCAATAGCTCGTCCTTGCATCGATTCTATATTACTAGAGCATTATTCTAACGACATTTTACCTAAAGCTTGGTTAATTACTGCTATTGCTTCTATTTTTGTTATCGCTTTTTATAATAGATTTAATCAAAAGCATGCTATTTTGACTATTTATGGTGGTATTTCATTAATTAGTGCAGTTTCTTTGATAATTTTATTAGCTATATTTTTTATGGGTTTTATACCTGCTATTTTTATTTTATATATTTGGAAAGAAATATATATGGTTGTTTTAATGGAAACTTATTGGAGCTATGCCAATATAGTTTTTTGTACTAAAACAGCTAAAAATAGATATGGAAGAGCCATGACGGTTGCCTCAGTGGGAGGTCTTCTTGGTAATTTAATAGTGAGCCCTTTGGCGCTTTATATTGGTACGAAAGCTACACTATGTTTTTTAGTTATATTTTTACTTTTAGGTTTTTTAATAGCTTATTTAGCTCGTCATATTGCAGATGAAAAACCTGTTGTAATCAATAATGACTTTAATTTAGGTGTTAAAACTTTATTTAAAAGCAAATATTTAGTGCCTTTGGCTATTTTAGTTTGCACCGTGCAAGTAGTAATAGGCCTTATTGATTATAATTTTAATGGTTTATTAAAAGAACACTATGTTGATACTGATGCTAGAACAGCATTATTAGGTCAAATCCATGCGGCTATTAATATTTTTGGTGTTATGCTGCAATTTTTAACTGGTATAATCTTAAAATATGTTGGTATAGCTATCACTTTTTCATCAATACCCTTTTTGTTGGGAGGTTTTGTTCTAGCTTTTGTTATGGTGCCTAAATTTTTATTTATGATTTTAGTAAAAATAAGTTCAAAAACTTTGGATTATTCACTCTTAAGAGGAACCAAAGAAATATTATATATACCGTTATCTAGATCTGAAAAAACTCAAGGAAAAGGCATAATCGATATCTTTTTCTATCGTTTAGCAAAAGGTCTATCATCATTATTATTGTTTATGCTCATTAGTTTTGATGATTCTTCCTATGTTATGAAGCTTTCTTTATTACTTATTGTTTTATGGCTTATCTTGGCAATTATTATATCTAAGCGTTACCAAAAACTTATTAAGGCTTCAGAAGAAGTCTAAAATTAAATGACCAATATTTTATAGTTAGTTATATTTTAATTATAGTTATTATTTTAGGATAAAATTAGTGGAAAAATATAAATTAGTTATTGTTGGAGGGGGATTTGCGGGCATTAATGCCGCTAAAATTCTAGAAAATGATGAAAGATTAGAAATAACCGTTATAGATAAACGCAATCATCATTTATTCCAACCTCTTTTATATCAAGTAGCCACAGCCGGTTTAAGCCCAGCTGATATAGCCTCGCCTATTCGCGCTGTGCTCGCTAAGCATAAAAATTGTAAAACTTTTCTTGCTGAGGCCAAAAGCGTTGATTTAAAAAATAAAATTTTAACAACAGATTTTTGTGATTTTTCGTATGATTATTTAATCCTAGCTTGCGGTGCTCAACATAGTTATTTTGGCCATGATGAGTGGGAAGATTTTGCACCAGGTCTTAAAACTCTTGAACAGGCTCGAGAAATTCGTCGCAGAATCTTTTTAGCTTTTGAAATGGCTGAGCGAGAAAATAGAATCGAAGAAATAAAGCGCTTACTTACTTTTATTATAGTAGGAGGGGGCCCTACAGGCGTTGAGTTGGCTGGTACCATTGCTGAAATTAGCAGATATGCCTTAAGTTTTGAATTTGCTAACATCGATCCAAAATCTACCAAAGTTATCTTGATAGAAGCAGGAAAAAGAGTACTGCCTAGCTTTTCAGCTAAAACATCCCAAAGAGCTTTAAGAGACTTAGAATCTTTGGGAGTACAAGTTTGGACACAAAGTGCTGTTACTAATATCGATAGTCAAGGCGTACAAATAGGTAGTGAGCGCATTAGTGCTGCCACAGTATTATGGGCAGCAGGTGTAAAGCCTTCGCTTTTAGGGAAAACTCTCAATGTCCCTCTTGATAAAGTGGGTCGAGTTATTGTTAATAAAGATTTAAGCTTAGATGAACACAAAAATGTTTTTGTCATTGGAGATATGTCGTCTTTTGTTGACAAAGATAATAAGCAGCTTCCAGGAGTAGCTTCTGTGGCTATTCAGCAGGGCAAAGCGGTAGCTAAAAATATAATAGCGGATTTAAATAAAAAGCCCCGTAAAGAATTTGTATATTTTAATAAAGGTCAAATGGCTACCATTGGCCATAGTAGGGCAGTTGTAGAGATAGGTAGCTTAAAAATAGGTGGATTTATAGCCTGGCTCATGTGGCTATTTGTTCATATTTACTATCTTATTGGTTTTCGAAATAGAATTATTGTTATGACTCAATGGGCCCTAGCATTTTTTAGTTACCGCAAGGGCGCTAGAATTATTCAAAATGAAGAGTGGCGGTCTTCTAAGGATTAAAAAACCCATTATTTCTGGCATTTTTAGTCCTCTCAAATCTTCTAGGAGTAGATGCAGCTATTGGAGGAATGCCTTCTATACGTGTAGGAACAAGTTTATTTGCCGCCTCTCCATGACCCAATTGGCCATCGCCTCCATTCCCAAAGCTCCACACTTGCCCTTCTTTATCAAGGAGCACCGTATGATAACCACCTGCGTTAACCCCTATTATTTTTGGAAGATTACCAATTCTTTTAGGCAGAAGTTGAGAGTCTGTATCCCCATGGCCTAATCGACCACTATCTCCATGACCAAAACTCCATACTTTTCCCTCTTCATCCAGAAGCACTGTATGCCAGCCGCCTGCATCAACCGCTATTATTTTGGAGATATTGCTGATTTGTTTGGGCAGAAGTTGTTGCTCTCTATCCCCGTGACCTAATTGACCATCTTTTCCATCACCAAAGCTCCACACATTGCCTTGGTTATCAAGGAGCACCATATGCCAGCTCCCTGCAGCAGCTGCTATTATTTTTGGAAGATTATTAATTTGCTGGGGTAGCAATTGATGTTTTCTGTCTCCATGACCTAATTGACCACTATATCCATAACCACAGCTCCATACTTTTCCCTCTTCATCCAGAAGCACTGTATGCCAGGCGCGTGCAGCAACTGCTATTATTTTTGGAAGATTATTAATTTGCTTGGGTAGCAACTGATATTCTGCGTCTCCATGACCTAATTGACCATTACATCCATTCCCAAAGCTCCATACTTTTCCCTCTTCATCCACAAGTATTGTATGGAGATGGCCTGCATTAACCGCTATTATTTTTGGGATAGTACCAATTAGTTTGGGCAGAAATTGATGTTTTCTATCTCCATGACCTAATTGGCCGTGGTCTCCAGCGCCAAAACTCCATACTTTTCCCTCTTCATCTAAAAGCACTGTATGACTGCCACCTGCAGCCACTGATACTATTTTAGGGATATTCTCAATTTGTTTAGGCAGAAATTGATATTTTCTATCTCCATGACCCAATTGAACATCTTTTCCATTCCCAAAGCTCCATACTTTTCCCTCTTCATCCAGAAGTACTGAATGGGAATGACCTGCAGCAATAGTTTGTGATATCAAATGATAACTAGTGCTTAAGCATATAAAAAGCATGAATAATATTTTAAGATTTTTTTTCATAAAAAGAAGAACTTTTTTATGATCTTGATTATTTCATACTATTAAAAAACTCTTTTGTAAGTAGTAAGTGATTGCTTCCAAACGGCTGTGCCACAAAATCTAGTTCCTTCTGGGCAAACGGGACTTGTGCCCGACATATGGCGTAAGCCACAAGGTGGCAAAATAAACTTACCAATTTCTGGAAATAAATTAGCTACTTCTTGTACTTCATCTTTGCTGCACTGCCAAATTTCTTCTTGAGCGTTGTAACAAAGGCGAGATTTCCATTTATGTAAATGGTCTAATAAACTGGCTGAATCTGTGTAGCGAATAGGGTAAGCGTTGGTTAGTATATATTGTAAACTTTCTGCACTAGCATTATTTTCATATAAAAATTTAGCAGTTTTGATGGTTTGTTCTTGTATGGCATCAAATAAACTTTTAGCCTCTTTCGCGCTTTCATGATAAAAAATGCTGGGCGTTATATAATCAGGTTCTTCAAAGTTAATGCTTCTTGAAAAAATAGGTTTAATAGCAGGAATCATTCTATGTCGTTGCGCTTGACTATCTGCTGAGTGAGAAAGTTTTTTTATAAAACTAAAATTAACCATATCCAATGCTTTACTAAGTTTAGTTAAACTTAAAATATTGAGTGATTCGGCTAAATAAGTATTTTTTTTAGGTGATAATAATAGTTCTAGAGCTTCTAAATTATTTAATTGCTTTGGAGTGATATAGAGCATTTGTCGTACACTATCGGCAAGAATAGTTATTGGGTCATGGGTAAAAGACACTAATTTAGCTGTTTTATTATTTAGCTTGTCATCAAAATAAGCAGCAAAACTTTTGGCATTGGCTGAATCAATTTCAGGCAAAGACATACTAGACATCACTTGAAATTCTAAGGTATTTTCTAAGTTTATAGAATCTTCAATATTTTTAAAGAAGAGTGGATCTTGTTTATTTACTTCATCTATCATTTGTTTGATTATTAATTTTTGTTCCAATGGGCAATCAAAATAATTCGCAAGTCTATTATATCGATGTAGGCTTAGCCCAGAAATAGTATGATAAAGATGAGCATGAGTAGCGATAGGTAGCACATATCTAGCAACTTCTTGTGTGCGTTTTTTAATATCACTTTGCCATCTTTTATCTTCAATATTTTTTTTACGCCCAGCATACACACTAAAATAAAGCTCTTCACAAGTCTTATGAAGTAGGTCTATGAGTTTAAAATAAGCCTGATTTTGTGACTTAATGCATGTTAAATAAGCATCTAAGAGTTTTTCGTTATTAAATTGGGGGACTAAAAAGTGGTCGTCTTTTACTTCTACGTAACGCTGACTTACTTGCTCTGAATTATAGAATGGATGAGCATGAAAAAAAGACCATAACGCATGTCTACTAACATTTTTAATAGCAAACTGAAAATGCGCATGTTGAAGTACTGTGTGATGTCCAGCCTCATAAGTACTCTGAGCTATTTTATCTCTGAGCTCTTTTGCTGATTCATTTTTACTTACATCTGTATCAAAAATGATCTTTGACGAATAACAAGTTCTAGCAGTGGCTATTGCGTTGTCATATGGCTGTGTAAAAGATTTTGTCAGTGTTACCAAAGGCATTTCTGATAATAAGGCTTTCATAATCCTACCTGTGGATATAAAATATTGTGATCCATAAAATCTAAAAATTTTGTCTAAGTATTTTCGTATCTTCCCTTCAAAACGCATCACCTACAATAAAAATCGCCTGAGAAATATAGCCCCTGATGTTATTTTTTGCAGCTATGTTTAAAAATAGGGGAAAGGCTTATGTGGAAACTAACTCATCTTGTGAAAGACAAGTATAAGCCTAGAGTACTAATTTGTGATCAAGAGACCCACATTAGGTTAGCTCTAAAAGATTATTTATCCTCTGTTGGTTTTTTTGTGGAGCAAGCAAAAAATTCTATTGAATGCATTGATATGGCTTGCATAAAACATCCAGATATAATTTTACTTGATCTAGAACATTCAGATATAGATGGTTTTAATACTCTTCATAGTTTAAGAGAAATGGGTTTAAGTATACCTATTTTACTATTTAGCAGTCGTGAAAATAGTATACCTTTTGATAAGGACACGGCTATTATAAAAAAGCCTTACAAGCATAAAGAAATAGGTATTGTTTTAGAAACTTTATTGCTCAGCACTAAAAAAGAAAGATGTTTTTTACCACGGAGGTTTAAAATTCATTGAGACTATACTATTTCTCTTAGCTAGATACAGGAGAAATTATGAGCCAAAATTGGATATTAGCTAAGAAATATCAAGATATTATATATGAAAAATCTCAAGGGATCGCTAAAATTACTATAAATAGGCCAGAAGTTAGAAATGCTTTTAGGCCCTTAACTATAGAAGAAATGCAAGATGCTTTTAATGATGTAAGAAATGATCCACAAATAGGGGTGGCTATTTTGTGTGGGGCTGGTGGCTTGGCTTTTTGTTCTGGGGGAGATCAAAGAATTCGTCAAACTGCTGGCTATGCTGACGAATCAGGAGTTAATAGGCTTAATGTTTTGGATTTGCAAAGACAAATAAGAACGCTGCCAAAACCTGTTATCGCCATGATCGCTGGTTATGCTGTGGGTGGAGGGCATGTGCTGCATATGATTTGCGATATAAGCATTGCTGCTGATAATGCAATTTTTCAACAAACAGGCCCAAAAGTGGGTTCTTTTGACGGTGGCTATGGCGCTAGTTATATGGCTAGAATTATTGGGCAAAAAAAAGCGAGAGAATTTTGGTTTTTGTGTCGTCAGTACAACGCGCAACAAGCTCTAGATATGGGCTTGGTTAATGCTGTGGTCCCTTATGATGATCTAGAAAAAGAAACGGTGATTTGGGCTAAAGAAATTTTACAAAACTCACCCATGGCTCTTAGGTGTTTAAAAGCAGCACTAAATGCCGATTGTGATGGTCAAGCAGGTTTACAAGAACTTGCAGGCAATGCCACTATGCTTTTTTATATGACGCAAGAAGGACAAGAAGGCAAAAATGCTTTTTTGGAAAAGCGTAAACCTAATTTTGATAAATTTCCTCGTAGGCCATAAAATATGCAAACCCTCGTTTCACCAAAATTACCAATTTTAATAGTAGGCGCAGGACCTAGTGGCTTAATGCTGGCTTTAATTTTGGCAAAATTTGGTGAAAAGGTAAGAATTATCGATAAGGATGTGAGTATAAATCCTTATTCGAGAGCTATTGGCGTACAAATAAGAACCTTAGAAATTTTTAAGTCTTTGGGCTTAGTACAAAATTTAAGAAAACATGCTTTGCCATTAAGTTCTATTAAAATTTGTAACGAGTTTGGCTTAAAATTTAGTATTAGATCTTTTTATGAATTTTCTATTTTTCATAATCCTTGGATCGTTGATCAATCAGATACTCAAAAAGTTTTAGAAGAAAGCTTAAAAAAATTAGGTATAGAAGTAGAGCGAGGTGTAACGCTTACAGATTTTACACAAGAAGAAAATAAAGTTATAGCTAGTTTGCTTAATTCTGATGGGCAGGCTGAAACTTTTCATGCAAGTTATTTAGTCGGGGCAGATGGTGCTCATAGTTTTGTTCGCAAAAAGTTAAATCATAAATTTTCCGGAACAAGCTATGAAGACGCTTTTATTCTAGCTGATGCTTGTTTTGAACAAGAGATAAATAGTAATAGTGCCTCTTTATTTTTAAAGCATAAAAAATTTTTAGCTGTGCTGCCGTTGGCAAAAAAAAATCATTATCGGTTAATTTCTGTACGTAAAAATGACAAAAATAAAGAAGGTCAAGAACCAACAAAACAAGAATTTCAAGATTTAATAAAAGAGCTTACTAACTTGCCTGCTATTTCTTCTATACAATGGATGGCTAGGTTTTTTGTGCGTTGTTTAAGTGTAGAGAATTATCAAAAAAAACGAGTGTTTTTAATTGGAGATGCAGCCCATATTCATAGTCCTGCTGGCGGTCAAGGTATGAATACAGGCTTACAAGATGCATTTAATTTGGGTTTTAAGCTGTCCATGGTAAGCAGCCGTTTAGCTAAAGAAAAAGTATTAAGTACGTATCACGACGAAAGAAAGCCAGTGGGAGATTTTTTAATTCAAAATACCGATAAGCTCTTTAGTTTTATAGTTAAAAATACTTTTTTCTTGCGGATAGCTAGGACGCTAATATTATTATTTTTATCAATTTTTAAGATTGTACCTAGCAAACTCATGTCTATATTGTCGCAAACTAATATACGCTATGAAAAAGGTTTAGTTTGTAGTTCTAGCAAGCATAACTCTATTTCTTGTTTCAGTATTGGCAAAAGGATTTATTGTTGGCAGCTTAAAAATAAGCAAAATGCTTTAGTGGATCTTCATAGTATAGTATTAGGTTTATATTTTTCTTGTTTTATTATATTTCCTTTTGGCAGTAATTTAGACAAGATCAAAGAATGCAAGGATTATGCACGCAACTTATTTAAAAAATTTAACAATACTGTTAGGTTATTTTTTGTTTATCTCGATGCTAATAAGCAAATAAACGAAAATGATGAATATATATTTGACAATCCTCATAAAGATTTAAAAGACCAAATAAGTTATGTTTTAATTAGGCCAGATCAACATATTTTTTGTTGCGATCATTTTGTAAATATTGAGCATGCAAAATCTTGTTTACAAAATTTTTTAATATAAGAGGTAAAAATTGTCTCAAATAGTAATAAATTCCCCCAAAGCTTTTATAATAGCTATTCGTCCTAAAACCTTAGGCGCCATACTTTGTCCACTACTTATAGGCTCAGCTTTTGCTAAATTAGAAAATAATTTTTCTTGGTTTTATTTTATTAACGTAATTATTTGTGGTTTGTTTTTACAAATATTGGCAAATTTAGTTAACGATTACGGAGATTTTATCAAAGGTGGCGATACTGAGCTACGATTGGGACCCCCAAGAGCTATGCAAATGGGTTTTATGAGTACCAAAGCCATGTTTAGTTTTATGGCTATTATAATGCTTGTAATCAGTATTTTAGGATTAATTTTAGTGCTTAAGGCTGGCTTACCTATTTTGGTATTAGGAATTTTGTCTGTTAGTTTGTGTTTATGGTATACGCTTGGGCCTTATCCCTTAGCTTATTTAGGTTTTTCTGAAATTTTTATTTGGTTTTTTTTTGGTCCACTGCCAGCACTAGGGGCTTATTATCTTCAAACATCATCGTTAAGTTGGCCGGTTTTTTTTGCAAGTTTAACTCCAGCTTTTTTATCTACAGCGTTAATCTTAACAAATAATTTAAGAGATATAAAAGAAGATCAAAAAAATCATAAAAAAACTTTAGCTGTAAGATTTGGTGAGTACTTTTCTCGACGATTATTAATAGTGTTATTATTATTAACTTTTTTAAGTCCTATTATTGTGTTTATTTACTCAAAAAATTATGTGATCTTATTATCTTTATTTGATTTGGTTACGTTGTTAAAATATTTTAAAATGATTTTATATAAACCAATATCAAAAGATTTTAATTTACTATTAGCTAATATCGGTAAAACATTGTATTTATACGGTATATTTTTCGCTATAAGTTTATTGTATGGAAGTTGAAAAATTTTTTTATAAAACGCCTTGTAATAATTTAGCTAAAAAATATTTTAGTACTGGTTATCGCACAGGATTTATTTACAAAATTAAACAAGCATCACGTAGTATGTATGCCGAAGAAGCTTTTTTAACAGGCGTTACTAGTACTACAAATAATAAAATTTTTTTGATGAGTAGAGCTTATTTGTATAATTTTTTGATTAATCTAAAATATAATAGTTTAGCTAGAATAGAACAGTCAGGTTTAATTCTAGATACGGATATTGAATCTTGTGTGAAAAGTGCTTTATTGTATGCTGAAAAAAAATATAGCTACTTAAAAATAAAAATAAGTAAAAATATTAATTATGAAATAGAAAAAATAAAAGAAATAAATGCTAATATTGGTAATAAAATATGTTTACGACTTGATTGTAATAAGCAGTTAAATTACTTAGAAGCTTTTAGTTTAATAAAAGCTTTATCAAATTGTAATATCCAATATATAGAAGAGCCGTTAATAAATATTTATGAAATTAAAAAGCTTTATGAAAAAACACATATGAATTTTGCCCTTGATGAATCATTTTTTAACGAGGAAGATTTATTGTTAATGCAAGACTTGAATATCAAATATTTAATTATCAAACAAAGTAGGTTTTTAAATATATTTTTATTGGTAAAAATAATAAAAAAAGCGATAAATATGGGTATTTTTCCTATTTTTAGTACCTGTTTTGAAAGTGAATTTAGCGCAAGTTTAACATGCTTGTTAATTAGTTATTTAAATCTAAATAATAATGCTCATGGTTTGTATGTGGAAAATTTATTTGACCCAATTTTTTCAGCACCTAAGTTAAAGGCGAGTATAAGTGTTTTAGAATGTCATAATTTTTTAAAAAATTTTGAGATGAGTTAATGAATACTATTAGTGACATTTTAGGCGAGGAAAAAAAAATTGCCTTTTACGGGCCAACTAATTTAGATTCAGTTTTATTTAATATAGCCTGTATAAAATTAGGATTAGAAGTTGTTTATTGCAATACAAAAGATCCAATTTTAAAAATAGAAAATTATTTATTAAGTCTTAATATTAAAATTTTATTTATTTCAGGTGATAATTTTTTAAAAACTAATTTATTTAGTCAGTACTTAATTAAAGATTTATTTTTATTAAATAGTAATTTTTTAATGAAAAATAACTCAAATTATTATGCTTCTTATATGCAAACTTCAGGTAGTACAGGTCAGCCTAAAAATGTTAGATTAAGCTTTTTAGCTCATGCTGCTTGTGCAAAGTCTATTTGTAATTATTTTTCTCTTTCACCCAAAAGTTGCTTTTTATTAAATCTACCTCTTTATCATGTGAGTGGCTTAAGTATTTTATTTAGATCATTGGTTAGTGGCTGTTCTTTATTTATTGCATCTAATTATGAGGAGATGTGTTTTGCTATTAATAATAAGTTAGTTACTCATGTATCGTTAGTGCCATTTTTATTGAATAAACTTATGAAAGATACTATTGATTTATCAAGCTTATCAGCAGTATTTGTCGGGGGAGATGCTTTAAATATAGATTTGGCTAATAAAGCTTTAGAAAAGAAAATAAAACTTTTTGAAAGTTATGGCTTAAGCGAAATGGCTTCTACGGCGCTGATAAAAAATCACAATCAAGCTCATAGGGGTTTTATTGAATTGCCCCATATAGATTTAAAATTACAAAATAATGAGCTTCTTGTAAAAAACTCTCATGTGATGAGTGATTTTGTGCATACAGGCGATTTATTTTCCTATGAAAAAAATAATTTAAATTTTATTGGCCGAAAAAGTAATTTGATTATTTCTGGTGGAGAAAATATTTATCCAGAAGAAGTGGAAAATATTATTAACTCTCATGAGTCTGTAGAATTAAGTGTGGTTATCCCAAAAACAGATGAGTTATATGGTCAAAGGCCCATTGCTTTTGTTAAATGGATTAATAAAAACTGCTCAAATGAGCTGTTATTATTTATCAAAGCTCGCTTGGCTAGTTTTAAGGTGCCAGTGCAACTATTAGATTGGCCCACTAATGCCCCATTAGGTAATAAAATACCTAGAATGTGGTTTCTAGAATACTTAAAAAATATTTAATATATGACTTTTATGTCAGATAGAATGCTTTATTGAAAATTTTATAAAAGCTTAAAATAATTTTTTTTAACTATCTTAACTGCTTGAAAAATATAAACAAATTACTTTTTTTTACTCTTTAAACTATATTTTTATTGTATTAAAATTTGCGTCCATTTTTTATCTCAAGATAGCTTCATTATTGCAAAGGGGGAGATGTTCCTGCCCTCTTTTTGGAGGAATGAGTAAATGGCTAACCCATTTTTTAAAAAAGGCCTTAAAGCAAGCGGCATCAGTGCTCTGTTTTCTGCTTTAATGCTTCTTAATGGCTGCGGCACACAAAATGCTGCAACCCCAGATAACACTAATGTAAATCCCAATATTTTAACACAACCTTTTAGCAATGGTCTACCTGTTGTAGAACAAATACCAGCTATTGTACCACCTGGTGCATTAGGTTGGGGTGTGCTTGAAACCATGGTTAGAACTGATCCAGTCAATCCACAAAATGAAAGATTTTTGGATGATTGGCGTTTTCAAATATACAACATAGATGATCAAGGCCGTCAGTTAGGACCAGTATTTTATAGCGAAACAGGCCCTGCTGGTAATGCTTTGCTAGGTCTGCCTGGTTATATGCTATCTTTGCCACTAGTCATCAGTGCATATAATGATGTTTATCCATTAGCTGATACAGATAGAGACGAAGTAGATTTAGAATGCAGAAGTATGGAAATATTTGTTCCAGCTAACTGCTATGATAAATCCATTTGGCTAGTAGGCCCAGTAGAAGATGCTGTTTGGAATTTTTATAAACATGCAGCAGGAAGAAGAGCTGAAGCTTGGAACCCAAGTCAAGTAGATTGTGCTACCTGGTTAGCTAATCTACAACTATTAATTGGTACTGATAAAATAGATGATGCATTAGAAGATCTATCTAACAGTGAAACAATGTTATTTGATGATGCATTTTTAGTAGAAGCTTTACAAGAAAACCAACAAGTATTGGTGCCTACTCGTCCACCTATTTGTATGGCAGAAAGACGTCATAATGGTGGCGGACTTGAAAGAGCTGATATTATATCTGCAGAAAGTTTTCCTTATACCTTAGATGATAATACCGTATCAGGCTTAATAGCCACTGATTCTGATCCAGTAATTATTGGATCAAATGGTATCGTTGATTCAATCTGCGGTGTTAATTTTAATGGTGCATTAACCGTTAATGGTGCAGCATTTACGCCAACTAAAGCTTATGAACTTGATGAAGATGATTTTCTTGGTACCATACATGACCAAGTAGGCCCACCAGTTGATATGAGCGTTAGCACATACAACGTTCGTATGGGTAATGGACGTGAGCTAGAAGCTGATAAATATGATGATGCTTGCTCCTTAACTGGTTTAGTACAATTTACTAATACTGATGATGATGAACAAGATGTTCTAACAGGTACCGGTATAACATTTACTGACTTGTTTGATGCATTAGTTATTGATACAGCGGTATTTTTAACTTCTGATGGCGATACAGTTGTGGATGATAATGATACTTGGGCAATATTTTATGATTCCGGTAGTTTGCTGAATCAAGAAAAAGTTATTACTGTAACGCTACTTGGCCATAGACAAGAAGATTTCCGTGACGTTTTGCATATGGAACTTAATGGAGAAGATCTTTTCTTAGGACTACGTGCTGACTATGAACTAAACGAAGAAGCAGTAGATGGTGAACAAGCATTCTTAAGCTATACCATTACCACATGGGATGGAAGTACAGCACCTGGCCGTCAAGCTATTCGTGATAATATAGCTAACTGCTATGAAGCTTCAGATGTTTGGGCTCGTCAGTTCTTTGTTACTAAACATTTCCAAGAACGTGCAGATGAATGCTGCCCAGGTTGCCACTGTGAAATTGAGAGCTTAATTGAGCCTTTAGAAGCAGCAGAATTTGAAGTTCGTTCTCAATGCTTTAGCAACAGCCGTGCTAATGAAAGATGGCAAAATGATGATGTTGGCTACTGGGCTATGAATACTACTCATGGTGTTGAGCCAAACTTAGTAGTTAACCCAGGTTGGCTAGCTCCTCACTTAGACTTTGAAATCTATATTCAAAGATTTGATGAAGCAGTATTCAAAGGTCCAAGAACCATAGCTAGAACTGATGAAGTTGGTCAATTGATTGTTGCTATTCCTACCTTAACTGAAGGCGATAGAGTATTGATTAAATCAGAAGATAACTGCTGTGAAGACTATGACTTAGTATTGCCATGCGTACCTGAGTTTACAGGCTTTATTGGTGCTCCTGGTATACCGTATGTTCCAGTTCAACTAGGACCTCCATTACCAGCTGTATTTGGCGCTGAAGAAGTATTGCCAGGAAGTAGTATTGGTAGACCAGTATATCCTCAGGCTCGTACTGGTGCAGTAGTTAGTGCTGAAGCCAACGCTGTTGATGCTAAAAAAGCTGAAGATAAAAAAGCTGAATAATACGTAATTTAGCTTAATAATAAGCCTCATGAAGAAATTTGTGAGGCTTATTTAATTTGCCTAGCTTTAATAACCATTTTTGATAAGCCAATAATTCCAATTATATTAATAGCAAACATAAAATTTATAGAAATGTCCGCAAAGGTCCAGATAAATTGGTCTTGTACAAATGCCCCTATAGGAATGATAAGTATAAAAAATATTTGAAAAGGTTTTATAGCTTTTATGCCAAATAAATAATCTATAGCTTTATCAGCACAAAAAGACCAGGTTAAAATAGTTGTAAAAGCAAAGAAAAACAAGGTCACTGTAATAATATGGCCACTTAATGGATGTCCAAAGGCTTTTATAAAAGCTTGCATACATAAAGCAGTGCTTGGTAAGGATGAGTTTTCATAAACTTTTGTGCTTAATAAAACTAGGCCAGTCATGCTGCATACTACCATCACTATCATGGGAGATAAAATACTTATAAGACCTTGAACATGGCGATTGTCTATTTTGGGGTTAGTATCTCTAACTGCTGAATGCAAAATAGGTGCTAAGCCTAGACCAGAATCCGTGGCGAAAAGCCCTCTGTTAAATCCTACTCGAATAGCTTGTAATACTGAAAATCCTGCGAGCCCAGAGCTTGCAGAGCCCATACTAAAAGCACTTGTAAAAATAAGCTTTAAACTTGGAAGTAATTCACTTCTAAAAATAAACAAAACTATAAGGCAAGCGCTTAAATATACACAAGCCATAAATGGCACCACTGCAGATAATACTTTGGCCAGGCGTTTCATACCGCCAAAAATTACCGCACCAACTAATAAACTCAAAGGTATACCAAATAATAACGGATGAATATCTATAGTATTGAGTGGCACAAATAAGGAATGTACTTGTACTAAATTACCTACGGTAAGAGCAGAAGTTATGCAAAAAAAACAAAATAGTTGAGCTAATATTTTTGATTTTAAACCATCTTGTAAATAATACATAGGGCCACCAACCCATTCTTTAGCTACATTTTGTCGTTGATAATGAACACCCAAAAAACAGCCAACATATTTGGTGATAGACGCAAATATGGCCATTACCCACATCCAAAACAAAGCACCAGGGCCACCCATAGACAATGCCACTGCTACACCAGAAATATTGCCTGTACCTAAGTTGCCACCTAAAATAGCTGATAGAGCGCTAAAAGAAGAGATACTGCCTTTATGATCTTTGGTAGTTAAAAGAGAAAAAGCTTTTTTAATGCCAAAAATTTGCACGAATTTTAGTTTAACAGATAAATACCCGCCAAAAATAATAATGACAGGGAAAATAAATAGCAGGGTAAAACTCTTGTTTATGAAATCTATCATTTAATTGTGTCCATAAAATATTGCAATTTATTTAACACCTCTAAAAATACTGTCCACTGAATATTTTCCAGCACCCGCACAAAAAATGCTTGAAAATGCCATCATATACAAAAATGCCAGTTCTTTTTTGGCAAATGGGTCATGAATATGCACAATAAAAAAAGCTACAGCCATAGTTGCTATTAATGGCAAAGCTAAAATTCTGGTGAAAATACCCAAAACTAGTGCTAGGGCACACAAAAATTCTGCAGATACAGCCAATGATAAACTTAGCGTAGAGCCAATACCTATGGGGTCTGGAAAACTATACATTTTGTTGGAAAAATCAAATAGTTTTGGCAAACCATGGTTTAGCGCCATACTGCCAGCAAAACTAATTCTTAAAAGCAATAAACCAAGTGATGTGAAATCCATGTTTTCTCCTAAAGTATTTCTTGGTAATTTTGTTCTAACTTTATTAGTATTGTCGTCACAAAATCATCAATATTTTGTTTGCTAATATCATATTCGTGATTATTCTTGTTTAGTTTATTCCAAAGCTCGTCACTTTGTTTATGAAAAAAATCTTTTATTGAATTACTTAGCTTAGTTTTATTCTCATTACTAAAAATAATTGTTAAATCTTTAGAAGTTATTTCGCTTAATTCAAGAGTTTTCTTTAAGAAGCGATTGATAATAACTCTAACAAACATAGTGGAATGGTTTAAAATAGTGTTCTCTTTGCTAATTCCCAAGCATTTTGGGCCTAAGATCAAACTTCTATTCCTAAGCTCTTTTAAGGCTATGATGCTTGCTTGTAGTTGCTCATGAGAATTAAAATAACCTGCTGTGAGTTTTCGTGCATCAAGCAGGCCTTCGTAATATAAGGGTTCTTTGCTGCATATAGCTTTAGCCACTTCTCGCAAGGGTGAGTCGGCACATTCAAATGCCTTATTTAATAATAAATTGTCGTCGTTAAGCATGGCAAAACTAGATTTTCTCAAAGTAGTTAAAATACTTCTGCCAAGGCGTAATAATTGTTTAGGGCCATAATCTAGTAAATTTTGCTGAGCTGCTTTTATATCGCCTTTACTTATACGCCATAAGCCTAAGTCTATTAAAAAACTTGTATAAACTAAGGATTCTTTAATTTTTTCTCTGTCATCAAAATCTTGTGATAACAGCGAATGGAAATTAAGGCCTAAGTGACTGATTAAATCTTGAAAATAAGTTACTTCACTTGCCTCTAGGTTTAATAAAGCAGCTTTTAGAAAAATATATTTATCTGGTGCAGGATTGCTAAATTTAGTGAGGCTTGAACTGGTTAATGCTTTATTGGAAGGTAATTTCGTTAAAAGTTTTGGGGTAATTTCTGCCAATAAAATTAAATTTTCTTCTCTGGATAAAACACCAAAATCAGCTAAGCGATGATTTCTAAATTTATAAGCCTCTTCTTCTAACAGTGATTCTTGATCATATTTTATATCTTCTAACAAGTTAAGAGCAAAGGTCATATCTATGCCATAGAGATTTTCTAGGAATAGATGCAAAACTCGAGCTAAATCTTCTAGTTCTTTATTATCGCTAAAACAGATCAAAAATCTACCGTCTGGGCAGACTGAATAAAGATTGGTGTACTCATCAGGTTCTTCGCCGGTACTTAAATCATAAATATGGCAAGCTTTTTTAAATACTAGTCCTAAGAATTCCCTATCAAGTTTATGAATTTGCTCAAGTGCACTTTGATGTCCTGATTCAAATAATAGTTTTAACCATTCCCCTACTTTTGATAGATTAATTTGGTCTTCTTGCCATGCACTAAAGTCTATTATTGCTTGTACTTGTTTAGATGACAATGCTTCAATAAGCTCTAAGCAATCACTAGAGCCTATTTCGTTAATAGTGGTTATTAAAAAAATAGGGTCTAATTTTTTAACGAGTTTTTTATAATTTTTATCTTCTAAAATAATTTCTAATCTTTTTTTAGCATCTAAATCCATTAGCAAAATATTATTTTTAATCACATTTTAATCCTTAAATATTGCTCTAAATAAAAACATAAAAATAAAAAAAAGACAATCGGGTTTAAAAAATGCACCGACTTGCGAAAATAGCATATTATGCTTATTTCTTAAAAGTGTAATAAAAATAGAGTACATGTCTATGGAAAGTAAAGAAGAACCAAGAGAAAAATTTATAGAAGAGCTTAAGAGCCGTAATCTGCAAGCAAGGCTTGGCGGTGGGAAAGAACGCATTGAAAAGCAACATGCCGCAGGTAAGCTTACGGCCAGGGAACGCATAGAAATATTGCTAGACCCTGGTACTTTTGTGGAATTAGATAGATTTAGAGTTCACAACTGTACTAATTTCAATATGGATCAAAAAAAGATCTTAGGTGATGGTCTGGTAAGTGGTTTTGGTCAAATAGAAGGCAGAGAAGTATTTGTATTTTCTCAAGATTTTACAGTATTTGGTGGATCTTTATCAAAAGTCGTATCAGAAAAAATTTGTAAAATTTATGATCTAGCCCTAAAAACTGGAGCTCCAGTTATTGGATTATCTGATTCTGGTGGAGCAAGAATTCAAGAAGGTGTGCAGTCGTTGGCAGGCTATGCAGATATTTTTTATCGCAATACCAGAGCATCTGGAGTAATTCCACAAATATCTGTGATTATGGGGCCATCAGCTGGTGGAGCAGTCTATTCTCCTGCACTCACTGATTTTATTTTTATGGTTCGTGATACCAGTTATATGTTTTTAACTGGCCCAGATGTTATTAAAACTGTTACTCATGAAGAAGTAAGTATGGAAGATTTGGGTGGTGCCCAAACTCATAATACTAAAAGCGGTGTGGCTCACTTAGCTTTTGATGATGATTCACATGCCTTAGAAGCAGTACGAAACTTATTAGCTTATCTTCCTGCTAATAATGCAGAAGATCCACCTAGGATATCTTGCAGTGATGACCCAGAAAGACGTGATGAAAAACTTAAAAACATAGTGCCCATTCAGCCTAATAAGCCTTACGATGTACGAGAAGTTATTGAATGTATTGTGGATGAGAGGCATTTTTTTGAAATTCAGCCTTTTTTTGCAAAAAATATAGTGATTGGATTTGCCAGAATGAATGGTAAAAGCATTGGTATAGTGGCCAATCAGCCACAAGCTCTTGCAGGTGCTATTGACATCGATGCCTCTGATAAAGCTGCTCGCTTTGTAAGACTTTGTGATTGTTTTAACATTCCTATTATAACCCTAGTAGATGTACCAGGATTTTTGCCTGGAACTACTCAAGAATTTGGTGGAGTAATACGCCATGGTGCTAAGTTGTTATATGCTTATGCAGAAGCCACAGTGCCAAAAATTACTGTAATCTTACGAAAAGCTTATGGCGGAGCTTATTGTGTGATGGGGCCAAAGCATTTGGGTGCTGACTTAAATTTTGCTTTGCCCTCAGCCCAAATAGCGGTTATGGGTGCAAGTGGAGCAGTGAGCATAATAATGCGTGAAGAAATTAAGGGTGCGCTTGATAAAGATAAAAAATTTAAAGAACTAAGCGATGCCTATGAAGAAGAGTTTCAAAATCCGTATAAAGCAGCTGAACTTGGCTATATAGACGAAGTTATTTTGCCCCAAGATATTAGACCAAGAATTTGCCAAGGATTAAATTTATTGAAAAATAAGCGTGATAGTTTGCCACCAAAAAAACATGGAAATATACCCTTATGAACAAAATAAAAAGAGTATTAGTTGCTAATCGTGGTGAAATAGCTGTGCGAGTTATGCGAACTTGTCGTGATTTAGGTATTGAAACAGTAGCAGTCTTTTCTCATCCTGATCGTTCTTCTTTGCATGTGAGATTTGCTACTAAAGCCTATTGTATTGGTGCAGCACTAGCGTCAGAAAGCTATTTAAATATTGCCAAAATTATTGATGTAGCGAAGAAATCTGCTTGTGATGCTATTCATCCTGGTTATGGCTTTCTATCTGAAAATGCAGAGTTTTCTCAAGCTGTAAAAGATGCAGGCTTAATTTTTATTGGTCCCACACCAAAATCTATTGATGCCATGGCCAGTAAAACCAAAGCTCGTCAAGTGATGATCAATGCCGGTGTGCCAGTAGTCCCTGGTCTTAAACAAAGTGTGGCTAATGATGAAGAAGCCCTAAAAGCGGCACAAGAGATAGGCTTCCCTCTCATGCTTAAAGCCTCTTCTGGGGGCGGGGGTAAAGGCATGCGTAAGGTTGATAAAATACAAGATTTTTTATCAGCATTGCGCATGGCTAAAAGTGAAGCTAAAAACTCTTTTGGCAATGATGATATTTATATAGAAAAATATTTAAATAAGCCTAGACACATAGAAATGCAAATACTAGCTGATAATTACGGCCATGTAACAGCTTTTGTTGAACGAGAATGTTCTGTTCAGCGTCGTCATCAAAAGGTTATTGAAGAATCACCCAGTGCTTTTGTTGATGAAGGCATGAGGGCAAATATGGCAGAAGTTGCCAAAAAAGCAGCACTAGCTGTTGACTATCAAGGAGCAGGAACTATTGAGTTTTTGGTGGACGATCAAAAAAATTTCTATTTTATGGAAATGAATACAAGACTACAAGTTGAACATCCTATCACAGAAATGGTGACCGGTCTTGATTTGGTTGAGCAACAAATATTGATTGCCCAAGGTGAGCATTTAGATAAAACTGATTATACAAAGCATTTTAAAGGTTGGGCCATGGAAGCGCGAGTATGCGCTGAAGATCCAAAGCGAGATTTTTTGCCAACGCCAGGGCCAGTAAATTACTTAAGAACTCCAGCAGGTCCTTATATTAGAACTGATACGGGTGTTTATGCAGGTTGCACTATTACTGCTGATTATGACCCTATGATCGCCAAAGTTATAGCCTGGGGACCAAACAGGGATACAGCAAGAAGAAGACTTGATAGAGCATTAATGGAGTTTACTCTAAAGGGCTGTACTACTAATACCATGTTTTTGCGTCAGCTATTATCTTATAAGTCTTTTATAGATGGCGTTTATGATACAAGCCTTATAGAGCAATACTTAAAAAAATCTCCCGTTTGGTATAAAGATGAACATAAAATAGTGGCGTTAATTGGAGCTGCTATTTTTAATTTTGAAAAAGAAAAAAGATTATTATCTCAAATCAAAGTAAGTAGCACAAAAGAAAAAGATAATGGCATTTCTTTGTGGCGGAGATTAAAAAATGGTTAAGATGAAATTTGTAGGTGTGGCTGAAGACTTAGAGCATTTTATTAGTGTAGATGACCATGATAAAAGTGATGGTTTATACACGGTTATTCTAGATAATAAAACCTATAAAGTTGATGCTAAAACTATGCCATCAGAAATTGTCACTGCTTTGATCGATAATAAAAGCTATGATTTAGACTTAGATGAAAAAGATCATTCCAATGACCCCCTTGATGGCCGTATTTCAGTACGTGTAAAGGGTAGAGTTTTAAGGCTTGAGATGCTTGAAGAACGTCGTAAAAAAATGAAAGACGCGCAAAACTCTCGCTTTGTTCAATCTGGTATTTGTCATATTAAATCGCCCATGCCAGGAAAAATTTTACGCTATTTAGTTAAAGAAGGTGATGAAGTTACAGAAGGCCAAGGTCTGGTAGTAATCGAAGCTATGAAGATGGAAAATGAAATTCAAGCCCCAAAATCAGGGCTTGTAAAAAGTATTTTTGCCAAAGAACATGATGCTGTAGAAACTTTAAGTTTATTGCTGATTATTGAGTAGATTTAACGAACTTTCTGTAGACTGCGCTTACATACTGTTTTAGAGGTATACATGAAAGGGCCAATAAATTGATTAATTATAGCCATTTATCTCTTTTTTTATTAAACAAAATACTGTTATTATTACTATAATGTTAAAAAATCTTTAAGAAACTCCTAAGTGCGTGTTACTATGCTGAGGAATTATTTTTAGGATTAAAACTTAAAATGCGTATAAAACTTATAATCTCTCTAATTATTTTGGGTGCTTTTTTGATTTGTTGTAAAGAATCACAAAATCATATGGTTGATAAGAAAGTAGATGCTCTTCTCATAGGTGGTGGCATCATGAGTGCTACTTTAGGTAGTATGTTGCGAGAGCTTGACCCACACATGTCCATAGATATTTATGAAAAGCTTGATAGCGTAGCTTTTGAAAGCTCTTCTGCTTGGAATAATGCAGGTACTGGTCATGCAGCTTTTTGTGAGCTTAACTATACGCCAGAGCGTAAAGATGGCAGCATTGATACACGAAAAGCCCTTGAGATAAGCGAATCTTTTGAAGTATCTAAGCAGTTTTGGGCTTATAAATTTTCTAAAAATAAAGATTTGCAACCAAATTTATTTATTAACAATGTCCCACATGTGAGCTTTGTGTGGGGTGAACAGGATGTTGATTTTTTAAAAAGACGCTATGAAACTTTAATACAAAATCCTCTTTTTTCTTCTATGAAATATTCCCAAGATTATGAAGAACTAAAAAGTTGGATGCCTTTAGTCTTAGAAGGCAGAGATAAAAACCAAAAAATTGCTGCTACTAAAATGGATTTAGGTACTGATGTGGATTTTGGCGCTCTTACACGTATTTTGATCGATGATTTGATTAAAACACCTAAAGCTAATCTGTATGTCCAGCATGAAATTATTGCCATAACAAAATATAATGAGCATTGGTTGGTAAAAGTAAAAGACTTAGCAAGTAATGCCGTAAAAAATATTGAAGCTAAATTTGTGTTTATTGGGGCAGGTGGTAAAGCTTTAACACTGTTGCAAAAATCAGGTATACAAGAAGCTAAGGGTTTTGGCGGATTTCCTGTGGGTGGCCAATGGTTGGTTACTACTAACCCTCAATTAGTCAATCAGCATTCAGCTAAAGTATACGGCCAAGCAGCTATAGGTGCGCCACCCATGTCTGTTCCTCATTTAGATACTCGTTATATTAAAGGTCAAAAAGCTTTGTTGTTTGGCCCTTTTGCAACGTTTTCTACTAAGTTTTTAAAAGAGGGCTCATGGTTTGATTTATTTGGGTCAATAACATTTTCTAATATTATCCCTATGATGCAAGCTGGTTTTAAAAACATTTCTTTAACTAAATACTTAATAGAACAAGTTTTGTTAAGCAAAGAACAACGTATCAAAGCTTTGCAAGAATATATGCCCAATGCCAAAATAGAAGATTGGGATTTGCAAAATGCTGGGCAACGGGTTCAGATTATAAAGAATGACCCACAAAAGGGTGGTATATTGCAATTTGGCACAGAATTAGTTTCAAGCTCTGATGGCAAGCTTGTTGCGCTTTTGGGGGCATCTCCGGGAGCATCTGTTACTGTAAAAATTATGCTAGATTTATTAGAAGTCTCTTTTAAAAAAGAGCTGCAAACTACTCTATGGCAAGAAAAAATCAAAGAAATGATCCCCTCATATGGGCAAAAACTTTCTGAAAATATTGAGTTATTAAAAAAAGTAAGGGAACGTAATACACAATTTTTAAAATTGCTGTAGTTATTACTGTATATAAAAATTAATAAGGTAAATTTAAATGGATATAAGTAAAATTTCAGTGGGACGAAATCCACCATCAGATATAAACGCTATTATTGAAATTCCCCAAGGTGGCTCGCCAATTAAATATGAAATGGATAAAGAATCTGGGGCGATGTATGTTGATCGCTTTTTGCATACCTCTATGATTTATCCTGGTAATTATGGTTTTATACCTCATACTTTATCTGAAGACGGTGATCCTTGCGATATTATCGTTGTTGGTCAATCGCCTGTTATTTCTGGAGCAGTAATTCGATCACGCCCCATAGGTGCTTTATTGATGGAAGATGAAGCTGGTGCTGATGAGAAAATTATAGCTGTGCCAGTTAATGAACTTTTTGCTTTTTATGAAAAAGTTCATAATTATACTGATTTACCAGAAATTTTATGTGCGCAAATAGCTCATTTTTTTCAACATTATAAAGACTTAGAAAAAGGTAAGTGGGTTTCTATTAGTAAATGGGTGGATGTTGATGAGGCTAAAGAAATAATTATCCAAGCTATAGCTCGACATAATCAAAAACTAAATCGTGCCTCTTAAGTAAATCTAAGAAATAATCTTTGTTGCTTGGTTCTATTTTAGCTACTAAGCAGCTATTAAATTTTTCTATAATATTTAAGTTATAATTATTTTTTTGCAAATAATTAATAATATTTAGTTTATTTCTTGATTGATTAAAATTTTTAATTTTTTCAAATCTAAATTCAGTAGTTATGTTTTTAAAAATACTGTAATAATTTATATGATTAGCTAATAAAATATCTGTGACCGTATATATACTTTTTTCATTTTGCCATAAAATGTCATGGGGTTTTTTATTAAGTTGGTTAAATAAAATATTTTGTAATAATTCTTGTTGTTCATTATTTAAAGCGTCGTCCATAAGAGCTATTTCACTAAAATTATTATTTTTAATTAATTTTAATTTTCCTATTAATTCTATAATAATAAAATTATTTATGTTGGAACTTTTTATTTGGTAATTAATAGTAAGATTTTTACATATTTTACTTAATTCTTGAGTTATTTTTATTATTGCAAAATTATTAAAATTTTCTTTATTTAACTCTATTTTTAATTCTTGCAAGGTAATATTTTTTAATAAGCAGGTATTTAAAGAATGATAAATTATATTTTGAGCAGCATTATCATAATTATTGCATACTATGTTGGCTGCTAGCTGATTAAAATTAGTGGTGATGGCAACAGTGCTGTGTTCTATAGAGCTTTTCGATAAAGCCAATTGCATATTTTAAACCTTATAAAATAACAAGATAGAAAATTTATATCATAAAATCTAAGTACTATAAAAAAAGCCACCTAATTTAGTGGCTTTGATTTTTTATAATCGTTTTATGTTTTTTTTACGAGTGTAGTTTGTAACGATTCAAAAATCGAGAGAAAATTATGCTTCAGATTAATTAATTTTATTGTAAATACATATAAATTCTTTAATTTCATATGTTAAATTGTTTATCATTTTAATATACCAAGCAGAATTTTCTTCTACTAGTTTAAATTTAAACATTTCAAAATTATATAATGAATAATTAATTGTTACATCTGATTCTTCTATTTTACAAAAACTTAATTTGCCGGCTAAATAAATTTTATTATATTCATAATTAAAGAAATCAATATAAGTTAAATCTTTATAGAAATAAGGATCAATTTTTTCAATAATTGCGATTGCTTCTTTTTTTGGTGTTAAAGTATCTTGTTCTATAACTGGTTTTTGTTGATTAAAGTTTATTATATTTTGAGGGGAATTAAAAACATTTATTTGATTTATTATAATTGGTTGAAAACAAGTGGGATTAGGGATAAAAAAATTTTGTTGTGTATTTGCACTAATGGGTAATTTCGTAAAAGTTGCCATTGGATTTGCAATAATTTCTTCTATTAATGAATCCATTTCTAAAGGTTCTAGAGGCATTAAGGATCCTTTAATTTTTTTCTTTGGAGGTTCTTCTTCAATAGTTTGTAGTTGTCCAAGGGGTTCTTTTACAGTATTTGGATGTATTTTTTCAAAATAATAATACATATTAGTATCATCTAAACATGACCATATTTTTAAACTATATTGTTTATTATTACTCCCTCTGCTACCATTAGAATTTCTAGATAAAAATTTAGTTAAATTCTTTAATTTATTATTTGTTTTAAATGTTTTAGCTTTATTTAATAATAAATTGCTGTCTTTATGTATATATTTATTTAAATAATTTGTCGCCTGAAGAGTGTCATGCAACTCTTTTTTAAATGAAATTACATCGTTATTTTTAATATTATCTCTATCTGGCATAGAACCTGGGTTTTCTACGTATAACACTGTATGTTCTAAAATAGCCTTTTCTATAGCTCTTAACGCCTTTTGCGCTTCAGGTGGTAGATTTGCAGCAAAGAATGAGTAAGAAAATAAAAAAAGAAAAATTTTAACAATTGAATATCTCATAATAATTCCTATTAATTAATAAAAAATAAATTTAATTAAAGTATTAATATGTATTTAAATTTAATTTGCAATATGTTAAAAAAAGGATTTTTTTATTAAAAATATAACTATTTAATTAATAAAGTAAAATAATTTAAAATTCCCTAGCACCTCGAGTTTGCACGGGTATTGAACTGCAAGAAATTTTAAAAAAAATGCGTTTACTATGTTAGTTCACACTGACATAAATCACTAAGCCATGGGAGGTAGGATATGAGATGAAATAACCATTATGTTATCTATTAAAATCCTTAATTTGCCTCCTATATAACAAAAAAGCCACCTAATTTATAAGTGGCTTTAATTTTTTATGATAGTTTTATGTTTGTTTTATTATAAGTCATAATAGACTGCTTAAATTATTAATATATATCATTTATTTTTTTAAAAATTATTTAATAACTTGTATTTGCATTATATGAAAAATATGCAAGTATAGGTTATTAATTTAATCTTATTATTAAGTGGTTATATAAATGAAAAAAATAAGTTATTTTTTATTCTTATTAGGACTTTTAAATGCTTTTTCTAGTATGGCAATAGATGGCTTTACAAAAACAGATCTAGGTTGGAAAGCAGATAATTTGATTTTGCCATTTGCGGGTGATCCAAAATTTTACGAAATTAAAGATGATAGATTTTACTTAAAATTACAAAATGAAAATCTAGAAGAAATAGGTAAGTTCACTGGTGAAACGTTTACTGTTTGTTATGAATACGTTGTAGCTTTTTTAAAGAATAAATATCCTTTATTATCAAATCTTGAAAACTTGGCTTGTAAGGGGTTTACTTTCGATTTTATAGAATTATTTATTGGTGATTTTATGGAGGAGGTGGAAGAACCACAAAAAGACGATATAGTGGCCTATTATGGATGGGCAGGTAGTTATATGAATAACTGGAAATTCAATCATGTTGGCATAATGGCTTCTCCTAATATGGTCAAAGCAAAATGGGGTATGGCCTTTGATGGAAAAGTATTAGAGCATAAATTAAAAGCAGTCCCCTCTAGTCATGGTCCATATTTAAAATTTTATCGATTAAAAGATGAATTTAAAGATATAGAAGCTTATAAAACTAAATTTTTTGATCCATTATATGAACAATTATTTTTTAAATTTAGCCTTCTTAATACTCTAAAATTATTTTACGAAGAATACATTTACAACCATAAGAAAGAAACCATTAACAGAATAAAAGATGAACTATTAAACGCAGAAAAAGAAATTAATAATATTACAAATAATCATATTAATAAACATGAAAAAAAGGTTGAACTTATTTGTGAGCAATCTTTTGTAACACCTGTTTCAACAGTCCACCATAGAATAATTCATGATCTAATAAACAATTGGTTAAACACTAAAAACGGTTCTAAAATCCACGAGTTTCTAAGTACTTTTTTATTAAAAATTATTAAACAATTATTTAACAATGAACAAATGTCTCCTCTTACCAACGATTATACTGACAGCATGATAAATGAAATAATCGATGTTGACAGTGTAATAAATAAAATAAATGAAGAAAGGGAAAAAGAAAAAATGGAACAAATTGAACAAATTAAACTTTATAAAGGTAAAATACCTAACGATATATTTAATAAATTGAAAATATATAAAGAATCTAAGTATTGATAATAAATTCCAATCTCCATTAATAAGTGCTTCTTTTTTCTTGCCACTCCAGCCATATGATTACCCATAAGTATTGATTAGTTAATCTGAGTTTTGGATAAGCACA
>CAZBMJ010000017.1:0-41884 GCA_964493205.1 uncultured Myxococcales bacterium | reverse complement strand
TCACATTTTTAGAGCTGCCTAAGTTTAATAAAACCATCAATAATCTTGAGACTATCATAGAAAAATGGGCATATTTTTTTAAGCATGCAGAAACAACTTCAGAACATGACGTACAAAAGATCATTGAAGGCGATGATATCATGGAGCGAGTGTATGAAGAGCTCAATCGTTTTTCTTGGAATGAAGAAGAGCTCTTAACCTATGACCAATCAGAAAAGTATTATAATAGTTATTTAGCGACCATAGAGTATGGCATTGAAAAAGGTAGAGAGGAAGGCAGAGAAGAAGGAATTGAAATTGGCGTTGAAAAGAGCAAATTTGCTATAGCCCAAAATATGCTTACAGCCGGTATTGATAAGAAAACTATAAGCCAAGTTACGGGTCTTTCTCTTGAGTAGATTAATACTTATTTTAAGAAAAATAAGTAATATTTGCAATTCACTTAATTAAAGCTTTTCTAGTAAAAGCCATAGGTAACAGCTCTTTAATATTTGTGATAATATAATTTTTATTGGAATTACCAATAATTATAGGTGTATCTTCTAATAAAAATTCTGATAAAAATTGGCGACATACACCACAAGGACTGGTTGGTTCTGGTGTATCTGTCACTACAGCTAGAGCCATAATTTGATCTTGCAAGCCTTTGGAAACTACCATGGGTAGAACTACTCTTTCAGCACATATGGTGGCTGAATAACTAGCATTTTCAATATTTGCCCCAGTATAAATGGAACCATCTTTAAGAATAATTGCACAACCCACAAAAAATTTTGAATAAGGAGCATATGATTGGCTTCTAGCTTGATTAGCAGCATCTAACATTTTTACAATAAATTTACTATCCACAAAATCCTCTTTTATATAAACTCATAAAACTCACAAAGCATTTTTTTATTACTGACTAGACCTTTTAGCCTGAGTTCATTATGCTTGGGATGATTTTTAATAACAATAGAGTTAATTTGTGAAATATCCTCCTTATTCTTGGTTACGACTAAATGAAGAAATTAAACAAGCCCCTGGAAGAATTTGGTTTTCTTTCAATAAACTTCCTGAACGACAAGGTGAATGCTTAATAAAAGTCCATATTGGAAGTAGTCAAACTTCTTTAAGCGACCCTTATGATGCGATTAATAACAGCAATATTATTTTACCTAGGCAACAAAAAGTTCTAGATATTTTATTAAAAGAAGGGAAACCGACCAAAAATAAATGTGAATTTCAATTAAATCATGCTTCATTTTCTAAATTAATACCTTTTTGTGGGGCCATTCCATTTGAAATTACCAACATTGGAGTAATTACTCAATCAAAGCAGCACGCCTACATAAAAGCTTTTTTGAATAAAGAAAAAAATATTCTGGAGTTTTATTTAGTAAAATCAAGCCTCGAAAAAATTAACAACCCCCAATTTTTTGGAGAAATAAATGCCTATGTTATCGATGAAGACGCAAAAGTTTATTTAATCTCTCCACCAATAACACCAAATGAAGCAAAAAGTATTGTTTCCTCAGGTGAATTGCCTATTTTGGGTTTATGCCAGCAAGAATCAAGACAAATGTTTTATGCTTTATCACGCTTAGGCATTGATTTTACCTGTTTAAACGAAATAGCAAAAGAACCACAAAGCAGTCAAATTTACTTAAGAATGATACTTAGTATTGATGACTTAAATAAAAAAATGTGTGCTAGAGCACATTTGGTTACAGAAATTAGAGATTATGATTTTACAGATGAAGTTGAGATAAAAAGCACCGGCTCTATTCCTTCAACTCATATAGCTGTTGATCATAACTTAAACGAAGAAAAATACGTTGAAGATATAGAGCTCCCTACTCTTCTGCGCAGGCCTTATAGTAATGAACACAGCGCAAGACAATTTTTATATCACTTAGGGGCAGGTCCTGCGAGGCTTCATGATGGCTTTGAGCTTAGAGGAGAAAGCGCTTTTGAACTAATTAAAAATATAAGCAACCCTTCCATGCTACCTAGCTATATAAAGCTTGATGAAACAACCAGGCCGAATATAATAGAACTAGAAAAAAAACCTTATTTAATTCTTAGAGAATTTGAAAAAACCTCTAACCGTGTAGAAGTCGCTATCAGTTTAGGCAAAGATTTTGATGAAAAAGATATTATTTTTTCATCTTTTAAAAAGGCTAAAGACAATATTTTGGTGGTCGATGAAGATACTTTGGTTATCTTAAACGAAGATATTATCACCAGCGTCAATTATTTTACTCAGGCCTTCAATATAGAAAAACCTAATTTTTATAAAGATAAACCCATCGCCCAGGTTGCTTTGATTATTAATGCCTTAAAAGATTATATGGAAGTGAAAGCGAGCCCAGCACTAACAGAACTTATTGCAAAATTTTCTCTAGAAGTAGATGAAAATGATAAAAAATTACCTACTGATTTACAAACAACCCTAAGACCTTATCAACATGATGCTGTTGCTTGGCTATCATCATTATTTCGTTCGGGTCTTGGTGGCTTATTAGGTGATGAAATGGGGCTTGGTAAGACATTAATGGTTTTGACTCACTTAGCAAAACTAAAAGAAGAAAAACTCGTTAATAAACCAGCACTAGTTGTCTGCCCAACCAGCGTTATAGATGTCTGGGCACAGGAAGCTCAAAAACATATACCCACTCTCAAAGTACAAAAATGGCATGGCGCAGAGCGACATCATCAAGAAAAACTTGAAGATTTTGATATTTTAATAACGAGCTACGCTATTTTAAGAAGAGATATTGACACGAAACTTGCAGAAATAAAGTTTTCAACCTTAATTCTAGATGAAGCTCAATACATACGAAATCAACAAACTGACAGTTTTAAATCAGCAAAGTCTTTGAATTGCATACATAGGCTCGCTCTTACTGGTACACCTATTGAAAATCATATTGGAGATTTGTTTAATATTCTAGATTGTGTAGAAGATGGTATTCTAGGTTCAAGAACTGCATTTGAAAAACAATTTGCTAATCCTAGTGACAGCAATCAAAATAAAAATATTTTAAATCTAAAAATGCTTTTATCACCTATTGTTACTAGACGAAAAAAAGCAGAAGTGGAGTCAGAACTACCACCTAAAATTGAAAATATTATTAATTGTAAGTTAAGTTTGCAGCAAAAAGAATTGTATCGCCAGTATGTTGGAGAGCTAAGTTCATCTTTTAATCAAGGTTTACTAAGCGATAAAGACCAACGCCACACTCATTTTACTTTGCTTTCTGCCCTTACTCGCTTACGACAAATTTGTTGTCATCCAAGTTTAATAACTTCTAGCGATTATTCCATAGAAGCCTCGGGCAAATTGGTAGCTTTAAAAGAAATCATGAGCGAATGCTTAGAAATGGGCAGAAAAATGATTATTTACTCTCAGTTTTTAAAAATGCAGGAACACATAGTAAATATTTCTAAAGAATTAAGTCCACAAGGAGCCTTATGGCTTCATGGTAGCACTAAAAACAGAGATGAAATAGTTAGAAGCTTTCAAGATAAAGACGGCCCTAAAATTATAGTAGTAAGCTTAAAAGCTGGTGGCACTGGGATAACTTTAACACAAGCCGATACTGTAATATTTGCTGATCCGTGGTGGAATCCTGCTGTAGAAGATCAAGCTATTGATAGGGCCCACAGAATTGGGCAAAAGAAAACTGTTCACGTTATCAGGCTTATCGCTGAAGACAGTATTGAATGTGAAGTTATAGCTCTTGCACAAAGAAAGCGAATTTCTGCTCAATCGATCTTACATGAAAGCTTTAAAAATGCCTCAAGTTTAAGCAAAGACGAAATCAAAGCCTTACTACTTCATGAAATAGATAGGTTTAAAAATTAACTATGACTACTCATAAAATACATTGCCAAGAGCCCTGGTTTTCTTTATTAAAAAATGGACAAAAACCAGTAGAGGGTCGAAAAAATTCGCCACTTTATCAAAAAATTAAAGTTGGTGATCATATTATCTTTTTCGAGGGCTCAAAAAGTTTTGAAGCCTTAGTCACAGGCATAAACAAATACAATTCTGTAGAAGAATATTTAAAAAGTGAAACTTTAGAAAGAGCACTGCCTGGCATAGCTAGCATACAAGAAGGCTTAGCTATTTATCATAGTTGGAACACTCCTCAAGATATTGATAAATATGGATTTTTAGGGATTCAAATAAAAATTTAGCATCTATGTTGCGGAAAAACATGAAATTTCCGCAGATCAGTTGCGGAAATTTGTAAAACTTGTTATAAGATAAGTATCATGTATATTTATAGAAAATGCCCAATTTTAGAGGCATTAAAAACTCGCAGCGTCTTACTTTTAGGCCCACGAAGAACTGGAAAGAGCGCCTTTATTCGAAATGAAATTAAGGCTGACAAAATTTATAATCTTTTGCTGTCTGATGTCTTTTTGCGATTATCTCAACGCCCTTCTATTATTCGTGAATCCCTGGGCCCTGATGACAAATTAATAGTTATTGATGAAATACAAAAGCTTCCTAATCTGATGGACGAAGTCCATTTTATGATTGAGGAGTTGGGAATTCGCTTTTTACTAACCGGTAGCAGTGCTCGTAAACTTAAACGTACCCATACTTCTTTAATGGCAGGTCGTGCAAAAACTGTACGTTTGTTACCTTTTGTATCAGCAGAAATACCCAAATTTGACCTGGAAAAAGTTTTGCTTTATGGCACTTTGCCTCCAATTTATTACTCAGAAAATCCCCGTGACGATCTTGAAAGTTATGTGGGGGACTATTTGCAAGAAGAAATAAAAGCTGAAGCTTTGGCCCGTAATATTGAAGGATTTTCTCGTTTTTTACATCGAGCCGCTCTTTCTAGTGGTGAAGTTATTAATTTTGAATCAATTGCTAACGACGCTCAAGTACCTGCACGAACTATTAGAGAATACTACGCGGTGTTACAAGATACTTTGATTGGCACCATGTTACATTCTGTAGCCACTTCAAAACGTAAAGCCATAGCCAAAGGAAAGTTCTATTTTTTTGATGTAGGTGTAGTAAATGCGCTTATTGGTCAAACTTCTCTATCAGCCGATACTACAGCTTTTGGTGTTGCCTTTGAACATTTTATTTTTCAAGAACTCTTTGGGTATATTAATTATCAAAATTTAAAACAAGAACTTTGCTTTTGGCGTTCTACCACTCATCAAGAAGTAGATTTTGTTATTGGCAAAGTCGCTATTGAAGTAAAAGCAAGTGCCAACATTTCTAACAACGATCTTAAAGGATTATCTTTATTAGCAGAAGATATTTCACTTGAACGAAAAATTATTATTTCACGAGAAATACAAAAGCGCAAAGTTGGCGAAGTTGAAATTTATCCCTATCGACAATTTCTTGAAGAGTTGTGGGCCAATAAAATTATTTTTTTATAAAGGAAAACCCATGCTTCGAGTTCTACTAGCCATAACGATATTTCTAATAAGCTATCTTTGCAGCAGTACTTCATATTTAGTGCCTCTTGGCCCCGTGGAGCCGCCATATTTTAGGCTGCAGCGTCATTGTCAACAAGAAATAAGCAAGGAAAGCACGATTGGTGCTGCTATAGCCGTAGTAGAAAATGGCGAAATAGCTTTTATTAAATCTTTTGGTTTCCTTAAAAAAAATGAGCCGCTTTTAGTAAATAACGACACAGTTTTTCAGGTAGGCTCTACTTCTAAACCATTTAGTGCCTCATTATTTGCTATTGCTTTAAAACAAAAACTAATAAATTTAGACACACCGGTTAAATTAACAACAAGAGGCCCACAGATTGTAAAAGCTCGCCATATATTAAGCCATACCTCAGGATTTAGTAGAAACAGTTGGAATTTTCATATTGAAAATAGCAATATCTCACGTAGTCAATTACTAAATTTGTTTAGTAAAAAGAGTCAGGAAATACCTGGTAAAATTTTTGACTATCATAATGTCGCCTTTAGCCTCATAGAAGAACTCCTGCAAAATGCATTTGGTATGCCATTTGAAAGAGCAATGGAAGAAAAGTTACTAAAACCCTTGGATATGGCCCGAACAACAATAGGTTTTCATAAATTTAAACAACAATCTAATCGGGCATGGCCCCATGAACGTTCAAAAAATGGCAAATTTTCCCCATCAAATGAATATTCCTATCGCTACCATAACCTCGTTGCTTCATCTGCTGGCATGAATGCAAGCATTAACGATATGGCAAAATTTTTAAAATTGCAGCTGGGCCATTTCCCTCAAGTGATTAATCAAAATGATTTAATGCTGTTACATTCGCCTGTATGTTCTGCTCCTGATGCTGTTCGATGGTTTAGAAATCGTATAAAAAGAGACTTTTCCTGCCATTACGGATACGGCTGGCGAATTTTAATACATGGCAATGAAAAAATAGTTTTTCATGGAGGATGGTTAAAGGGTTTTGCTAGTTTAATCGCCTTTTCATCTACTCGTAATAAGGGTATTGTAGTGTTATCTAATACAGAAAGTAGTTTTGCCTTTTCTACTGCCATAGATTTTTTGATGAATACTTTAATTTGATGTTTATTTTAGTCATTTTTGCTACTTCATATTCTTCAAAATCTCCCCCCAAAGACAGCTTTGTTGGCATAGAGGAAATAATTATATTTGATTCTGCATCAAATATTTGTTTTTCTTGGTCATACCAAACTATGTGCTGCTGACCTTCTGCTTCCTCAATAGACGCTCCCCATATAGCGCGTCCACATATTAAGCCTTTAGCCATAAATAAATTTTGTCCACCTGGGGTAATAAACGGCGATGCCACAAAGCTTAATTCACTACTTCCTAAACAATCTTTATTTTCGCTTTTAGTAATAACCATTTTCCATGTACCAGCTAGATCAAAATTTAGCTTTTCTGCAAACATAGATGAGGAGCAGCTAATACAAAATAATAATAAAAGGTTTTTCATTGTAATGTCCTTATTTTAACTAAACGAACCTGAATGCTAGATTAGTTACCATAAGGACATCTGTTTGTTTAAATTTTTCAATAACTACTAAAAAGTGCGCAAAAACTTTTTGGCCTCTTCAATATAAGTATCATCAAAATTTAATTTTTTTTGAAGAATACTCTCATGATCAATTAAAAAGCTAATAGCATCTTGGGCCTTACGAATACCAAATCCGTCATTTCCCTCATTTAATGCTTTCAAATATCCTTTTGCTTCATAAGCACATGCAGATGCGCCATCGCTCCAAAGATCCATTAATACGGCATCAGGCTTTAAATTAATGCAAGCCAGCAATATGCTTTTAAAGTTATCAACCCCAGTTGCATTTGCGTTGCCAGTTAAAATTAATATGGCCCATGATGCTAAAACAAGTTTACGAAATAATATGCTCATAAATACCTCAAAATAAATTTTAATGATGCGAATATAAAGATTATAAGCTTAAAGTCAATTCAGATAAAAAATATATTAACATAATATTTGTTATAGGATTACTGGTTAAATAAAATTAAGATGTTTTTTTAACTCTTGATTGTCATTTGTTTTTTTTCAGGTTATTTTGATACTATAGGCTTAGTGTCAGATAATTATTAGGTTAGCATCAATGAATAAAAGTATTTTTAAAGAAGAAGAAAAGAAAAAAGTTGAAGTTGTTTTACTCGGCCAAAGACTAGCTTTAAAATCAGATAAAAGCGAAAGTTACTTACAAAAACTTGCTAATTTCGTGGCTGAACAAATAGAAGATATTCGTAAAACATCAAGAACTATCTCTTCTCATCAAAGCGTTTTACTTGTGGCTCTTAAATTAGCAGATATGCTGAAACAACGAGAAGACGAATTATTTGAACTAAAAGATATTATTAGAAAAAAAGCTTCTTTAGCACTTTCTGATGTGGAATACGCTCTTAGTGAGCTAAAAAAAGAAAATAATTCTGATGATCAAACAGAAGAACAAAAATTCTAATACCATGGACGATATAAACCATACAAAATCAATTTTGCGAGCACTTATGCTTGCTAATCTTAAAGAAAAGCCCCTAGATTATTTTATCACGGCAGGACTGGATATATGTAGGCATTTATCTCCATGGTTAAAAACTTTCAATATGAAACCCTTAAAAGTCGCTTTATTTGAAAATTTTAGCAAAGAAATAAATATACAACCTCTTGCTCAACTAATAAAAACTCTTGGAATGGAACTTTATTTTATTAAAGATGTGCCCATTAATTTACAAAATTATGAATTAGCTTTTATTCCTGGTGTGGCATTTGATAAAAATGGTAATAGGCTTGGCAGAGGAAAAGGATTTTTTGATAAAACTTTAAGTTTAATGGATAAAAATTTAGCTAAACCTGTACTAGTGGGTTTGGCTACTGATATGCAAATAATAGATAAAGTACCTACCCAATCTCATGATTATAAAATGGATTTTATTTGTTCCCCAAAACTAGGCTTAATTAGCACCAAGGCAGAACTTTTATGACTTTTTTAGATCCCAAAGAACAGTTAAAAATATTAAAACGCGGTATAGTTCATATAGAAATAGAAGATGAGCTCATAAAAAAATTACAAAAAAGTAAAGATACTAACACTCCTTTGCGCATAAAAGCAGGTTTTGATCCAACAGCTCCTGATTTACATCTTGGCCATGTAGTGCTCCTTACAAAAATGCGTCAATTTCAAGATTTAGGCCATCAAGTAATATTTTTAATTGGTGATTTTACTGCAAGAATCGGCGATCCATCAGGCAAAAACACTACACGCCCCCCTTTGAATGAAGAAGCTATTAATAAAAATGCTGCTACTTATAAAGAGCAAGTATTTAAAGTATTGGATGAAAAAAAGACCTTAGTAGAATTTAACTCCAAATGGCTATTAAATTTTTCTTTTGATCAAGTTATCAAACTTGCCAGCAAGTATTCATTGGCAAGAATGATTGAAAGAGAAGATTTTAAAAATAGGCTTGAAAACCAAAAACCCATAAGCATGCATGAACTTTTATATCCTTTAATACAAGGCTATGATTCAGTAGCCCTAAAAGCTGATGTAGAGCTTGGGGGAAGTGACCAACTTTTTAATTTATTGGTTGGGCGAAATCTTATGCGCCAATTTGGGCAAGAACCACAATGCATCATGACCGTTCCACTTCTTGAAGGTATTGAAGCCAAAGAAGAAAATGGCGAAATTGTTGGTGATAAGATGTCAAAATCGCTCAATAATTATATCAGCGTGCAAGAAGATTATAATAATCAATTTGGCAAAATAATGAGCATTAGCGATGCCTTAATGTGGCGATATTTTGAACTTTTATCACTAAAAACCATTGATGAAATAAATAATCTTAGAAATGGCCATCCAAAAGATGCAAAAATAGCCCTGGCTCTGGAAATTGTAGAACGCTTTAATTCCCTAGAATTAGCTAAAAATGCCAAAGAGCAATTTGAAAGCCTATTTGGGCAAGGAAAAAGAAGCGAAATTCCGCAAGACGCCCCTACTTTCACTTTTAAGTGTCTAGAAAACAACACTTATCCATTATTATTGGCTTTACAAAATAGCCAACTTAGCGGATCTAATGCTGATTCAAAAAGATTAATCAAACAAGGTGGTTTGATTATTAATACCCAAAAAATAGATGACCCACAACACACACTTTCTTTAGGTAATTACACTGTAAGAGCAGGAAAAAAACGTTGGGCTACTATCATAATTACAGCGTAATAAAGCCATAAAAAAAATATATATTAATTTGCCTTTAAATTTAAATACTTACTAAGTTAAAATAAAACTATCTAAAACATAAATCCGGGGGGGTTATGAAAGTTAGTTTTTATTTTTCTTTACTCTTAATTTTCACTCAAACATTAAATGCATCTTACTATGACGATGTACGGCTTGGTGATCCAGAATACGGTGGCACAGGTTGTCCTGCAGGAAGTGCTGCAGTTGCCTTATCACCAGATGCTCAATCATTAAGTATTTTGTTTGATAGCTTTGTAGTACAAGCTGGAGGAGATTTTGACAGCGTTGGCCGTAAAAATTGTAATCTTGCAGTGCCTGTACATGTGCCCGCTGGTTACAGCGTATCTATTTTTCAAATAGACTATCGTGGTTTTAATTATTTGCCAATTGGAGCAAGTAGCAGATTTAGCGTAGAATATTTCTTTGCTGGCACCAGGGGACCAGTATACAATAAAACTTTTAATGGTTACTTAAATGAAAATTATTTAATAGGAAACTCATTAGTGGGAAGCGCCATAAGTTGGTCTGAATGTGGCGATAGTGTTACTCTAAGAGCAAACACATCCATGATGGTAAATAATAGAAATAGACAAGAAAGCGCTATGAGCACAGTTGATAGTGTTGATATTGATGCAGGTATATATTTTAGGCTAAACTGGAGGCCTTGCAGTAACTAAAGAATATCTAGTTAAATTTTGGGCCTCATTGGGGCCTTTTTTATTATAAAAAACAAGCTAAACTCTATTGACAATTAATCCAAGATATTGAATTATTTTAATGTATTATTTATATGTTGCTTTTATTATGCTTAATTGTAATAAATAGTCTGATTAAAATTATTAGGATATAATATCATGAAGAAAAACTGGGTAAGTCTATTAATTTACACACTTTTAACACTAACGTTGATAAATGCTGCCTGCGATGACCTTGATCTAATACCAAAAAAACGCAAAAAAAATGACCTTCCTATTGTTGATGGCCCAGCGCTAAAGCTTGCTGTATTCCCAGGTGGCGGTGTAAATGCCTATACTTCTTTATATTTGGCTAAACTATTCGCTGATGACACTGGGAAAGGTGTTTATACTTCTTTTGACCAAGCTTGGGGTCTTTCAGGTGGAAGCATCGTAGCTTCTATGCTTATGGTTTCTCATAAAGATGATGAAGCTGGTGCTTTAACTGCTTTTAAAACTACTGTTAATAATTCTTTTGATCTAGTTGCGCCAATAATCAAGAAACTTAAAAATACTGAACAAGTTGATAAAGATGTAAAAGAGGATAACGCACTAATTCCACCCAAAAACAAAACAAGAAGAGGTTTGTTTGAAGAGCAACTTAATAGCTTCAATCTTCATACAGAACAGTTTGGAAATGCTGATACTAAAAAACTTGTGATAATAGCCGCTGAATTTTCTAGTAAAAAACCAGTTTATTATGCTCATCAAAGTTTGGTAATTCCAAAAGACAGCTTGCGGGCTACTAATACAACTACTGTAACTACCGCAATAATCAACAGTTCCAATTTTCAACCTGGAGCAATTCTTAATGAAAAAGGTGGATTATTTCAAATAGTTCCTGATGCTCTCATGCCTGATAATAAGCAATATCATGTAATCGATGGCGCACATGTAAGCCAAATATTAGATGATGGAATTGTTGCAGTAAGTGCTAACCACCCTTTAGGTTTAGCAATTGATTATCTAAAAAAAATCAGACCAAATAATGCTAAGGAACACCAAATTGTAGTTTTTGATAACGGTAGCGGCCCAGGTGCATATGCAAAAAAACTTAATTTTAATAATGGGAAAGCCAGAATTGAAAAAGATGGCGTAATTATCAATGTTTATTTTATAGCTATTCCAGACCCAAATTTTAATGATCGTACCTATGATATAGCAGCTACCTCATTTGGGGATAGAGAAACTTTAGTTAATGATGCTGTTGCTGACCCATCAACAACAGCTTTTTATAGTGCGGTAAATGCAATAAAATAAACTCTTTTGCTACGAAGCTAAGACATAAGCAAATATTAAAGGCGCTACAATAGTGGCGTCTGATTCTATCATAAACTTAGGTGTTTGAGCTTCAAGTTTACCCCAGGTAATTTTTTCGTTAGGCACAGCCCCCGAATAAGAACCAAAAGATGTGGTGCTATCGCCTATTTGGCAAAAATAACCCCATTTTTTAACATCCGATTGCTCTAAATCTTGCTCTATTAATGGCACCACACAAATAGGAAAGTCACCTGCAATGCCTCCACCTATTTGAAAAAAGCCTATTTGGCAATTTTTAGTATTGGCCTGATACCAATTAATTAAAAACTCCATTTGCTCTAAGCCACTTTTAATAATGTTAATATTAGAAATTTTACCTTTTATAACGTTTGATACAAACATGTTACCCAGCGTAGAGTCTTCATACCCTGGAGTAAAAATTGGTAAGTTTTTTTCCATGGCTGCTAATACCCAGGAATTTTTTGGATCTATTTGAAAATAATTATCTATTTTGCCTGATTTCAATAATTGATAAAAATATTCATAAGGAAAATAGCGTCTAGCTGCTCTATCAGCATCTTGCCACATATGGATCATGGGACTTTCTATTTTACGCATAGCCTCTTCTTCAGGTATACAGGTATCTGTTACCCTATTAAGATTTTTGCTTAAAAGTTCTTCTTCGTCGGCCGCACTTAACGCACGCCAATCTTTTATGCGTCTATATTCGTTGTGAGCTACTAAATTAAAGATATCTTCTTCAAGATTTGCTCCCGTACAACAAATAGCATGCACTTTATCATTTCGAATCATTTCAGCTAAAGATATACCTAACTCAGCAGTACTCATAGCACCAGCTAAAGTAATAAGCATTTTGTTACCTATTTTGAGCTGATTGGCATATTCTTCTGCTGCATCTACAACACTAGCAGCATTAAAATGACGAAAATTATGTTTTATAAAATCTTTTACATTCGAAAATTGTGTATTTTTATCCATTAACTTAAAGTCTCCAATAAAATAATGTGAGTTCCATGTAAATATTTAGCTGATTCGTACGTCCCGTGACTTGTTCACGGGATCCAGAAAACTAATTCGTACCATTGTAAAAAATTAATTTTCTGGATGCCTCGCACAAGGCGTGGCACGTAGAGAGCAACTGAAAACATAATTCGAACCTAGAGGCTTTTTTTTACATCGAACTCACGTTAAAATAAATAAATTTTATAAATAAACGAAACTCATTTGCCAATGGATAAAAACAAACTTTAGTTACAAAGTATCTCTTTATAAACCTTGTTTTTTTCTACGGTAGCCATAAATTCTTTGCGTGCATGAAAAAGTCTTGTCCTAACTGTGGCATCAGGAATCTTTAAAATAGCTGATATTTCAGGGGCGGTCATGCCTTGCATATCAGAAAGCATAAAAACAATCTTTTTTTTACTTCCCATTTTAGTTAAAAGCTTACCCACTAAAACACATTTTTCCCTAGATATCGCTTCATCTAATGGGCTATTAATCGTATTGTTCCACAAAGATTCGTTTAATATTTGGTATTTAGTAACACCTGACTCTAGTGATACGCTTAAAGAAACTTTTTTATTGCTGCGATGATAGCTTAAACAGGTATGTATAGCTATTTTTGTAAGCCAGGTTGAAAATAGTGATCTACCTTCAAATCTTTTTAAAGATCTCCAAGCTTCCAAAAAAACATGTTGAACAGCATCTTCAACATCAAATTTACCTCTTAATAGCCGGTGACAAAATGAATGGATAGTACCATAATAACGTTTATAAAGTTTAGAAAACGCTATTTGGTCCCCTGCTATGGAAAGCGAAATTAAATTATCTTCTTCTAATTTTTTTGCAAGCTTGCAACTATCTGACAGATGGCTTCTCATGTTTTTCCCCCTAAAACTTCTAAGTGCCAAAAAAAAATTTATTTTTCTATAAAAATAAATTAAATATTATATTTTTTTAATATACTTTTGCCTCCATAAAAATATTAGACATTAATTAATCTATTATTCAAAAGATATTTTTGGTGTAATTATTTATATTTAGTTTAGCAAAAATGGCTGACACAGCATAATAGAAATTAGCCAAAGATCGATCAACTTAAAAAAAGGGGTAAGCTTTTCTTTGGCTAATTATTAAGTGATTAGTTTAAGTGATTTTATTTTAAATTAATTAAATTTACTGAGCTCTCAACCATAAACAATTCGTTAAAGTTGATAATAAAACTTGATCTATATTGGAATTAGGCTCTAAGATAAGGTTTTTAATCATTAAACCTCTTGCACAAAGCAAAGACTCAAGCAAACCACCTATAATAAGTGCCTGGCCTATTAAAGCTGACACAGAGGTTATATTAGAAATTTCTAGACTAAAATCTAAGTAGGCAGTAGTTTGATTGGGAGTAACTTTAGTTAAACCCCACTTAGCCTTTTCAAAGCAAACATAGATATCTTTAATAAATTCGCTCAGCATTAATAAGGCATGAGAAGCTGTTATGTCTAGTAAAAATGGTTTTTTTAGTTCTTCGTCTACGATTAAAATATTCAAAGATAATTTTATTAAATTAGGAGCTAACTCTTTGAGTTCATATTTTTTATCAAAAAGAGCTAGCACTTTATAAGGATGAAAATTAAATTCTAAGGGGCCAAAAGCGCTTTCAAAAGCAGTACTATTTGGCACCAAGAAACTTTGAACTTTCGATTCTTCATCTAGAAGAAAGCATTGATAAAGTTTATTAGGCATTTTTAAATTTAGAATTAAAAAAACGTTTTCTATTCATCATGGTAGGCTTTTTAGTTTTACGAAATCTTTCACCTATTTGATTTGCACCAAGCTTTTCTTGTTTATAAGCAATATTAGCGTCGGCGGCCAGCTTTTTCCAAACTAACACTGGAGATAATGCTTGTTTTTTGGATTCTAAATAAATAGTAAAAACCAATAAACCTTCTCTAAACCACATTTTTCTCAAAAGGTATTTCGCTGAAGAACTATGAGTTTTTTCTGGCGAAAACAAAGAAATAGAAGTTAGCAATACTCTTATAACATCTTGGTCGCGTCTGGTTAATCTAATTCTTTCTGCCCATGAAACACATAAGCGGTCTATCCAATTGCGTTCATTTTGAGAAGATTTTTCTAAAATCTCATAGGCAGGCAAAAGCAAACAAGTAAATGCTACCGATGAAAATACTAAACAATCTTTAGCTGCAACGCTATCAAGCACTCCAAGCATATTTTGCCATTGAACAAATGCCTCACTTTGCTTTACTTGTTCTATGCTTATTTGTTCATCGCTCTCTAAACCATGAGCTTTTTCACATAAACCTTCTAACAGCTCTGGCATCAATACATGTAAAGCGCCCACATCTAATGCTAAAGCAAAATTTTCTTTGGATTTTTTGCTTAAAAGAAGCCTAACTATTTCTTCTTGCAATCTTGCAGGAGCACAGCGTAGAAGCTCTTTACTATACTTACACATAGCTAGAAAAGTTTTCTCTTCAATTACAAAACCTAAGGTATTAGCAAACCTAATAGCCCTTATAATTCTTGCAGGATCTTCTTGCAACCTAATATCAGGATCGCCAATAGTTCTTATTAATCCTTTTTGTAAATCTTCTAGACCACCTACGTAATCTATAACTTGTTCTTCTATTGGGTCATAGAATAACCCGTTAATAGTAAGATCTCTTCTAAAAGCATCTTCTTTTACTGTTCCAAAAACGTTATCTTGAACAACGAGTAAATCTTCGTTTTCTTCTTCAGGATTTACTTCTTCTACAGGCTTGGCTCTAAAAGTGGCTGTTTCAATAATTTTACCACCAGGAAAAACCACATGAGCGAGCAAAAATCTACGGCCAATAAGACGGCAATTGCCAAATATAGCTTTAACTTCTTCTGGTTTTGCTGAAGTTGCCACATCAAAATCTTTGGGCTGCTTTCCTAATAATAAATCTCTAACACAGCCGCCAGTCAAATAAGCTTCATATCCTTTAGCTCTAAGACGTCTTACTACCCACATGGCATTTAAGTCTATTCTTTCTTTAGGAATGCTTACTTTAGAAATATCTATAACTTCTTCTTCTATATTTGTATTTGTCATACACTCTTCACTTTTTTAACGATAGGCTTTCTATTTATACAAAAAAAAGACAAAGAAAAGAGAGGAAAGCTTTAATTTGGCTAAATTTTGCCACTAAAATGCCAGAATTTGGCGATCTCATTCATTCTATCGTCAAACTTATCCAAAGCTATTTTGTTATGTTTTTCAAATAATTGCACCGCAATTTCTTGCACAGCTACATTTTCCACTGATGCTACAAGGGAAAAACCCAATCCTTCAGCTGGGCTGCCACAACGATGAGCATCACCAATAATAATAGTGTTTGTACTACTATAAGATTTTTCTGCTTGAGCAAAGATAATCTCAAAATGAGATGAAAGGCCCTCAATAATCTGTAAATCTGCAGGGTTATTAGGCATCGCAATTTTCAAAACTTCTTGAGCACCATTTAAAAGCTCAAAAGCAGTGGTTTTTAAACCTAATTCCTCTGTGGGAAGAGGTGTTTTTGCTGACACTAGCGAATATATAAAGGCATCACTTCTTGTTGGCCTAGTGATAAGAAAACCACGAACTCCTATAGTATCATCAATAAGGAGGCCTATGTAACCTGCTAGATCGCCTGACAAAGAAATAGCACCAGTATCCCAAATCTCATTAACCATTTCTGGTACAGGCATAAACTTTATTCCTATTTTCTCTCGATTAACGCTATGCACGCCTTCGGCAATAATTATAATTTGCGGTTTTTCTATAAATATTTCTTTTTCATTAATCATAAGCTTTGCTGAATTAGCATCGTTATTCTCAACTACAACATCCATAGAACCATGGATTAAATATACATTTGGTAATTTAATAGCCTCATCTGCCAACATTTTTTGCAATTTGGCTATTTCAACCCCATAATGTGGGCAACCATCCCCAGCCAAAACCTCTGTTAAGGGCTTTGAAAAGTCTAGGTCTAAAGTATCTTTCGAAAATTCGAATAACATACTATTATCGGCAACATCGGCTTTTAATACATCAAATTTAGAAGTGGGAGAAAAAATAGCAATCTTTTTAAACTCTTCAAGCAAGTTTAAATCCTCAAGGCGAGCGAGGACTTCTGTTCTAGAGCTCAGAGTATTGGAACGAGAAAATTCAGAACGTTTTTCCATAATAATTATATGTGTATATTTTTTGGTATAATAAATAGCATGTGCTGCAAGTAATCCTGCAGGGCCTCCACCTGAAATAAGTGCAACACTAGATTCTTTCGAGTTTATTTCTTCTGAAAATAATTTAAGATCTATAGGATATTTAAACGGCACAGGTTCAGTAAAACTACCAGCCCAAGAGCGGATGGAAAAGCTACATAATAAGATCAACAAAATTAAAAGGTTATTCATGCTAAAAGCTCCTTATTTGGGAGCGAAAATAAGCTAAATGACCATAATGACAATAGGGAATATCAGGGCCTACGCATGAAAAATAATTTATTTTGAAGCCCCCGTTCTTTTTTGATATGTTATGCGAAGCGTTTGCTGTACTCACCGCGAACGGAGGTTTTACTAATTGATTTTCTATATTTCTTTACGCAAAACAAAAATAGCAATAAAGCAAAAATCTCTAACTGGCCCCAATTAGAAGTTTTATCAGCACTAGTACAAGACCAAGTATTTAAAGAGTTTTTTTTGCTATTCATATCACTATTTAACGCTGTGCCTACAGAATATTGATTAGTTGGAACACATAAATTTAAGCCATCAAAATTTCTACATTCTTGATTTGAAGCACATAAATTATTAAAGCATTTTTCTCTACAAGTACCATTTTTATGTTCATCAAATAAGCAAACAAGGCCATCTTTGCAAAATTTAGTAGCATTACAGGCTTCTGAAATATTGGCTATTTCCACACAAATAGAAATTTCAGGTTCGATATTGAAGCAATTGGCATTTTTTTGGCAGTCATTATTATCTTTGCAAGTTTTAAAACAGTTATAATTCGTGTTATTAGCACCTGCACAAACTAGATTACTTGCACAATCAATTTTTGAACAATCTTCATGGATATGAGCTACTGGTATTTGAGTACTGCTTACAAAAGCACAATAAGAAAGATCACTTTCACCTTTGGCACAAAATGCTCCATATTCACAATCATCATCTTTTGAGCATGCAGAAGTACAAATGCTTTGCCCTTTATCATGCATACAAAAAAAATCATCAACGCACTCACTTTGGCTTTGACAAGGGTATGCAAAACGACCTTTTGATTTATGGTTACTGGGATAAAGCGTTCTAAGGCCCATATAATCATCTTTAGTAGGAGCAATAAGTTCATTTCCTGCTTGAGCACTCATAATAGAATTTGTACAAAATTTACAAGGATGATCAAGACCCAGCATATGGCCAAGTTCATGAACCAAGGTTTCTTTGACTGCAATACAATCTTCGCTCATACTGCAATCTACTTGCCAATTAACGTAAGAAAGGCCGTTGAGTACTAAGTCAGAATCAAAAATGACCCTTTTGTTGCCTACTTCACCCCCACAAATATAACGAGGTAGCGTTGCGCCCAACGTACCAAATTCGCCATTACCAACAACTCTTCTCCATTCTTGCTCGTCTATAATCCAAAAAATTTCATGTAATTTATCGTTACCACCAAACATACGCATGCTTTTTGAATTTATTGGTATAAAATTAAAACTAGAGCCTGCAATATTACTCCACTCTTGCAAGCTTTGATTAATAATAGTTAACCAATCATCAAGAGGAATGCTGCTAGGCAATTTTGAAGAGTCAACTACCACAGGCACATTAGGATTTGCCCAACGAGCAGCAGTTTCATCATTACACACGCCACAAGTATCGCTTCGCTGAATTCCATTAGCCAAATAACCATTACAGACAAAACGATATGGTACTTCGGCTATGCTTTTCATAGAAAAATTCAGAATAAATATAAAAAATGCATAAAAATACATCTTAATTCTCCAAGTTATTTAAAATATTTCGTATTTCTTTTTTAAAAATATTTAAATCGTCATAAATTAATGGTGTAGCAAAAGAGTGAATAAGAGGATTATTAGGGCTTAAAACTTCCACATCCCCTAAATCTTCTATGACTAAGGAGCTATTAGTATTTTGAATAACGTCAAATTTTCCCTGCCCTGCTCCATAAGAAACATATTTATTATCTAGTGTTAAACCAAAGAGTATAACTTCTTGTCCTAAACTATAATTCTGTCCACCCAAAATAGGTGCTACCAGGCCAGGTATTTCGCCACCTACTTGATAAACAGTAATAATTTCACCAGATTTAGCATTATGTATGGGATCAATAACTTCAATTTGAGTAAGAGTAATTAACCTGCCAAACTCATCAGTAATAACACTTTTGTCACCTACATATCCATGTATGACAAGCTCACTTCTTTTGGTCATAGTTACCAAATCAGAAAGCTGAACCATAATAGCAAATAACGGTCTTATCGCTGTAAACACCAAAAATACATAAACAAATAATCTTTTAGGCATACTATCCCCCAATAAATTTAGCTAAACAGATTATTTTTTGGCTGATTAAATTTTTGGGAGGCTCTAAAATAAATTCATAATTATCAAGATATTAGAACATCTAATGTTTAATCAAAAATCAACCTTATTTACATTTTTTTTTATCATGTAAAAATGATTTTTTATTTCTAAGGGAAAAATTCAATGATTTTTTCTAAGCGTACTTTTTTTATTTCACCCGCTTGGCAAGGTGCCATTTGGAAAATTCTTGCTTGTTTTTTCTTTGCAGCCAATAATGGAGTAGTCAAATTACTATCACAGCCCTCTTCTGGCGGACCTGCTCTTTCTTCTTATCAAATTGCTTTTTTGCAAAATTTTGTTGGGTTTATCATTATGCTGCCTTTTATTTTACCCAAAGGCACTCAAAAGCTTAAAATTATTTACCCTTCCCTGCATTTTTATCGTGTTCTCATATCGGTAATAGGTGTGGTATTATGGTATATGGCGCTTTCGCGTATGCAAATGGCAGAAGCAGTTGCCCTTAGTTTTACTGGTCCAATATTTACTGTCATTTTATCCAAATTTTATTTAGGAGAACGAATTAGTTTTTATCGTTATTTTGGTATCACTTTAGGAATTTTGGGAGCATTTGTAATTACACGGCCTGATCGTGCTTTATGGGGTAGTGAAAATACTCTTTCCTGGATTGTCATACTTCCTCTTAGTTCAGCAATTGCTATTTCTATGGCTAAAATTTTGGGTAGAGAATTAGGTGCAAAAGGAGAAAGTGCAGAAAATTTAACGTTTTATCTTCTTTTATTCATGGCACCGTTATCTTTTATGCCTGCAGTTTCGGCATGGATCACCCCTACCACAGAGCAGTGGAAATGGGTCGTTTTATTAGGGTTATTAAGTGCAGCAGCTCATTACACCACTTCTCATGCTTATAATCTTGCCGAAGTTACTTTTCTTGCTCCTTTGGGTTTTGCTCGTCTTATTTTTACTGCTGCAATTGGGTTTATTGCTTTTGCTGAAATTCCTACTTCTGCAAGTTTATGGATTGGAACTGGAGTTATTGTAATGGGTACTGCCTGCCTTACTCTAGAAGAAAAAAAGTCACCTTTACAAATAATTAATCCTTTAAGGCGTCGAGTAAACCATTAATAAAAGCGCTTGAGCTATCGCTGCCATAACGCTTAGCTATTTCTAGCGCTTCGTTAATGATTACGGCAACCGCTAATTTTCTTTTAATAAATAACTCATAGCACGATAAACGCAAAATAGATCTATCTATAGAATCCATTCTTTCAAGACGCCACTTATCACTTTTATCATCTATTCTAGAATCTATTTTAAATAAATTAAGCAAAACTCCCTTAATTAATTCCTCAACAAAAATAACGTCTATATTAAGCTTATCTTTTACGTAAAAATTATTAATAAAATGACCTATTAAAACATTAAGATTTTCAATATTTTTAAAGGCAATATCATCAACTTGCTTACGGGGAATAATTCCTTGCGCTTCAAGTTGAAAAATAATTTGCATTGCCACTTCTCGTGAAATTCGTCTTTTCTTCATATTAATTCGCTAATTTATTTAAATCTGTTTGTTTTACATGCTTGTTCTAAACTATAAACTTCCAAAATGCCATATATTAAGCTATTTTTTTAATCTTAAAAAATACATCAGGAAAATTAGCGGCAATTGTTAACAACATTTGCGCAGCTCCACTTGGATTTCTTCGTCCCTGTTCCCACTCCTGTATAGTACGGATGCTAACGCCCATAAGACTTGCAAAGTCTAGTTGAGACAGCTTCATATCTTCACGAATATGTTGAACAGCCTCTAGTTTTTCAATTTTATAACGTTTTCCTTGGCCATTTTTTATTTCTTTGATACCTTGCAATAATTCAGCACCAATATCCCTTTTTTTAAGCATTTTTTATTTCCTTTTTTAACTGAGCTAATATTTCTTTGGAAATATCAGTCAACTCATTTTTGGCATATATAGACAAAAACCATATTTCATCTCTTTTGCCGACAAAATAATAAATAATTCTAATACCACCACGTTTTCCTTTGCCCTGAGCTTGCCATCTAATTTTTCTAAGTCCTCCACCTCCAGGTATTAAATCACCGTTTTTAGGATGAAATGAAAGAAATCGTTGAAGAGATGAGTATTCATCGTCACTAATATAGTTATAGACATACTTAGTAAACAAAACTGATTCTATAAATTCCATTATTATAGTATACGTCAATGACGTATAAAAATCAAGCAAGATCTTTAACTTTTAGATAAGCTTTTGATTTTAAACATAATCATCATAATTTTTAGTTATTTTTTATAATACCACAAAACATTTTTAGACTTTATACACACTGTAACCTAGCAAGATTAACTTTTATCATTCAAATTGGAGCTTTATGATAGGATCTATTACCTGTGCTGGATTATGTGGATTTGGCGCTAAAAAAGTGAAAGTAGAAGTTGACATTTTAAGAGGCTTACCAGCTTTTTGCATGGTTGGCTTAGCTGAAAATTCCGTAAAAGAAGCTCGTGTACGAGTGCAATCAGCCATAACTAACTGCGGATTTGAATTTCCTTCCTCAAGAATTTCTATAAATTTAGCCCCTGCAGATATCCCAAAAGATGGCACCGGATTTGATTTATCTATTGCACTAGGAGTTTTGCAAGCAATGGGGGTACTTACAAAAGCAATGCTACAAAATATTGCTTGCATAAGTGAGCTATCACTAAGTGGTGAGCTAAAACCCATAAAAGGTATTTTATCTATTGCCGAATGTTTAAAAGAACAGGGTTTTAAGATCCTTATAGTTGCCAAAGAAAATTATAGTGAAGCAAGCTTAATCAAAGATTTAGACGTACGAATAGCTGGTAATCTTTTTGATATAGTAGCAGCTCTCAGAGATAAAACAGTAGACCAATTGCCAAAAGGGGTCACAGACGCGGATATTCCAGAAAACTGTGAAATGGATCTAGCCGATGTTTGCGGACAAGAAGAAGCTAAACGAGCCTTATTAATATCTGCTGCTGGAAATCATAATTTATTATTTGTTGGAGGGCCTGGTTCAGGAAAATCTATGATGGCTAATAGATTACCAAGTATTATGCCTCCCCTTGAATATGAAGAATCTTTATTAGTAACAAAAATTCATTCCATTGCAGGCTTAACTATCACAGGCGGTTTGGTGCGAAAAAGGCCCTTTAGATCTCCTCATCATTCAACTACAAGAGCAGGCTTAGTGGGAGGAGGAAGTTCTTTTATTAAACCTGGAGAAATTAGCCTAGCTTGTAACGGGGTTTTGTTTTTAGATGAATTATTAGAATTTCCAAGATCTGTATTAGAAGTTTTGCGACAGCCATTAGAGAGTGGTGAAATCACCTTAAGCAGAGCGCTTCATAATGTAACTTTTCCTGCTAATTTCTCTCTAGTAGCGGCATTAAATCCTTGTCCTTGTGGCAACTTTGGTCAACCAAAGAAAAAGTGTGTTTGTTCTGGGTTGTCTATTACACGATACCAAAGCAGATTATCAGGACCATTGCTTGATAGAATTGATTTACATGTAGATGTACCCTCGCTTGATTTGGGGCTTATGACTAAAAATAGCCAAAGCGAAAGCTCTAAATCATTTCAAGAAAGAGTGGTAAAAGCTAGGCTAAAACAACACCAAAGGCTTGGCAAAAATAGAACCAACGGCAAAATGCAACGCAAACAAATAAAAGAATTCGCGCTACTTAACAAAGATGCAGAAGTCTTTTTACTAGGTGCTGCACAAAAATTAGATTTAAGTGCAAGAAGCTTTGATCGTATAATAAAAGTCGCTAGAAGTATTGCCGACTTAGACGACTCAAAACAAGTTGAGACACCACACGTTAGAGAAGCACTTCACTATAGAGGTTCTTGTATTTCAGCAAAGAGCTAAAATATTAGAAAGATTATTTAGGCTTAAGTGGTTGAATTAGTTTAACTTAAGACGCAAGCTGTTGCTTACTAAGGAGAGTTTATGACGATCACTGCTAAGGGTTTAGATGGAATAATCGTAGGAGATACTAAATTATCTCAAGTAAATGGTGAAGAAGGAAAACTTATTTATGCTGGCTACGATATAGATCAAGTTGCTCACTTAAGCTTTGAAGAAGTTTGTCATTTATTTTTATTTGGAAGTCTAGCTAATACAGACCAAAAAGAATCTTTAAAACAAAACTTAAATAACCGCTACGATATTTCACAAAAAATCACTGATTTTATTTGTGAAAATGCTTTAAATCAAGACCCTATGAGCACCCTAAGAACTGCTGTTTCTATGCTTTCAACTTTTAGAAAAGAGCCAAATATTACTAACGAAGCTGAACTCAAAGATTGCGCACTAGACTTAATAGCTAAAACGTCGAGTATTACTGCTGCTATTGCTCGTGTTCGCCAAGGACAATCAGCAATAAAAGCTAAACCCAATTTTAGTTTTGCTCAAAATTTTTTATATATGAGCACTGGGCAAGAATGTAATGAAAACTTAGTAAAAACCATGGATACAGCGCTAGTCTTGCACATGGACCATGGATTCAATGCTTCGACCTTTACGGCAAGAGTAGTAACATCAAGCTTATCTGACATGATTTCTGCAGTGGTAGCGGCTATTGGTTCGCTAAAAGGACCATTGCACGGCGGAGCCAATACTGCTGTAATGAAAATGCTTATGGAAATAGGCAGTATAGAAAATATTGAGTCCTGGCTTGATAATGCCTTAAGCAGCAAGCGTAAGATAATGGGTTTTGGCCATAGAGTTTATAAAACTGTTGATCCACGAGCTAAACACTTAAAAAAAATGTCTCAAGAATGGGGCGAAAAAACCAATCAGCAAAAATGGTTTTTAATGAGCCAAAAGCTAGAAAGTTTAATGTTTGAAAAAAAAGGCTTAAATGCCAATGTAGATTTTTATTCAGCCTCCACCTATTATACCATGGGAATACAACCAGACATGTATACACCAATTTTTGCCGTGGCCAGAATGGTAGGCTGGTGTGCTCACATAATGGAACAACTTAAAGATAATCGCATAATGAGACCAAAATCCAATTATATTGGTGATGTAAATAAAATTCTTTAAATTTTAAGATCTTTTAGTATATTGCAGTACAGTTAAGTATTTTGATTAACTGTACTTTTTTTATTATTTGTTTAAGAAAGAAATTTTATTGTTGCGTAACTAGCTAATTATTACTATCTAAATTTACTAATAATAAGTAAGGAACGTTAAATGAAAAAATTATTTTTATCAGTTATTATATTTACGTGTTTTTTTATCAATTTGGCTTATTCTACTAATGAGATTAGGGTTAGCTTGCCTTATTTCAAACCCACTACGATACCTTTAAAAACGGGAGCTACATTTTTAGATATCAAAGAAAAATTATCTGAAAATTTCAAGATACCAATTGACCGAATTACTATTATTAATGGAATTAAAAAACCTCTCAACAACCAAGTAGTAAATCTACTTCACGATAATCCTGCAGTGGTATTTAAGCCAATACAAGATTTACAATTAGAAGATATAGTGAAAAAATCTTTCCAAGACTTAAATGATGAATTTAAAAATGCCCTCACTACCAGCTCTAATAAAAACGTAGAACATGCTAAAAACAAATGGGAAGGCTCCAATTTTGATGAAAGAGTTGAATCCTTATACGGATTTGACTTTGATAAATTACCATCCTTAACTAGTAATTTTGCAAATACAATATATTCTTTAAAGGTAAACAATGACCAATGGTACAAGGCTTCATCAAAAGAGAGAGAAAATATTTTAAAAAACTTATTTTCAACGCTCCCTCTAAAAGAGATAATAAAGCAACCTTTCGATGAATTGCCTAAGGAATTTCGAATTGCCCTCATTAACAGCTATAAGATAAACGTCGAAAATATTAAAAACAAATGGGATGACTCCAATTTTCATGAAAGAGTTAAACTGTTATTGTTATACAAACTTGAATTTAATACATTTCCATCATTACTTAGTGACGATGCAAATAGATTCTACTGTCTAATGGTAACTCAAGAACAATGGAATAATGCTTCAGAAGGGCAGAGAAAAAATATCTTGGAAATCTTATTTTTAAGCCACTCTCTAGAAAAGATAATATACCGACCTTTCGAGGGTTTACCTTATGAATTTAGAGAGGCTTTTAGGCAGCATATTGCCGATCAGGATTATAAAACAGCTGAAAATGCATGGAATATTTTCGACATTAAAAACAGGATTCAATTGTTATACAGACTTAAATTTCCAAGTTACCCATTATTACTGAGCGATGATGCAAATAGATTCTACAATTTAATGGTAAATCAAGAACAATGGAAAAATGCTTCGGAAGAAGAGAGAAAAAATATTTTGAAAAACTTATTTTCCCCCCCTCTAAAAAATACAGAAATTTCTTTAAAAACCATATTAGACCAACCTTTTAATAAACTGCCTGATGAGTTTAGTTATGCTCTTAAGAATAAAGATTTTTATAGAGGTAATATTCAAGCCGTTAGCCAAGGATGGAATATGTCCGACAATTATAGTAAGGTTTTATTATTGTTTGGACTTACTTTTAAGGATAAACCTTCATTAACTAGTAAAGAGGCAAATGAATTTTACAGCTTAAAAGTAAATAAGGAACGATGGAACAATGCTTCAGAAGCTGAAAGAAAAAATATTTTGAAAGAATTATTTCCAACGCTCCCTCTAAAAGACACAGAAATTCATCTAGAAACCATATTAAATGGACCTTTCCTTAAACTGCCTACTGAATTTAAAACAGCCCTCATTAATTCACCATTTTACGAGGGGGACGCCACAAGTGCGAAACAGGCATGGATAGATTTTGATGTTAATAATAGGGTTCAGTTATTATACAGACTTAATTTTGATACATTACCAGCATTAACTAGTCAGGAGGCAAACAAAACTTACAGTCTAAAGGTAGATGAAGTAAGATGGAACACCGCTTCGGTAGCAGAAAGAAAAAATATTTTGAAAGAATTATTTCCAAACCGCTAGAAATTTTTAGATCTTTTAGTATATTGCAGTACAGTTAAGTATTTTGATTAACTGTACTTTTTTATTATTTTGTTTCAGAAAGAAATTTTATTATTGCGCAAATAGCGCATTATTACTATCTAAATTTGTGTAATTTATGTTTTTATTGGAGTATATTTTGCCTATTAGAACTATTAAAAATTTTATAAAGCTTGAGTCTTCTGCCGGAATTATACTTTTCATGGCCGCCTTAATTGCTATTTTGGTAGATAATTCATTTTTATCAACCTATTACGAACGTTTTTTAGAATTTCCATTAGCCATAAAAGTTGGTGAATTTGAGCTTTCTAAACATATGATTCATTGGATAAATGATGGATTAATGACCATATTTTTCTTTATGGTGGGCTTAGAAATCAAAAAAGAGATTGTTGAAGGAGAGCTCAACAGCCCTTCTAAAATTTTTTTACCAGCCATTGCTGCCTTAGGTGGAATGATTGTTCCTGCATTAGTTTTCACTTTATTTAACATGGATAACGATTTTTCCCTACGTGGTTGGGCAATACCTACAGCTACTGATATTGCTTTTTCTTTAGGTATTTTGTCTTTACTGGGCTCAAGAGTGCCGCTATCATTAAAAATTTTTCTAACAGCCTTAGCTATTTTTGATGATATGGGCGCTATTATAGTGATAGCACTATTTTATAATTCTGAAATTTCCTTATTTGCTTTGTTTGTATCGCTTTCATTGCTGGGCGGCTTATTCGTCATGAATAAAATGAAAGTGGCTAGTTTGCCTCTTTACTTAATAACTGGATTTATTTTGTGGCTCTCAGTGCTAAACTCAGGGGTTCATGCCACATTAGCTGGTGTTGCATTGGCTATTTTAATACCTCTACCAGTTGTTAAAGGCCTTGATAAAAAACTACATCCTTGGGTAGCTTATTTTGTGTTGCCCTTATTTGCCTTTGCCAATGCTGGTGTTTCACTAGACGATTTACCTTCAGGGATTGGTAATTTATTTAGCCCAGTACTTTTAGGTATTTCCTTAGGTTTATTAGTAGGAAAACTTGTAGGTGTATTTTTAACCACCTTCTTGGTAATAAAGCTAGGATTTGTAAAAATGCCAACTAACGCCACATGGCCACAAGTTTTTGGTATTGCTTTAGTATGCGGTGTAGGTTTTACCATGAGCTTTTTCGTAGGTACTCTAGCCTACCCAACGGGATCATCAGATTTGCCTTATGATGCCTGGGTAAGATTGGGTGTTATTTTTGGTTCACTAACATCAGCAATTAGCGGATATATAGTACTAAGACTTACGACAAAACCAAAAGAAGACTTGATTAATTAAATAGTTATAATCATAGTAGCTTTATATTATGAGGTTACTATGACTAATTTAATTAGCCTTGATCAAAGTAAAAGAATATTATTTTTAACTAAAGACTTAAGCCTAATAAAAGAGCAACTCTATAACGGCTTAAAATTGCTCATGAAAGATTTATCCCCTAAAGATTTACTTGACGATATTAACACAGATGTCATGACTCCCGCCTGGGTCTGCTTTCATTATGATCCCAAAGAAATTGCAAAAAGAGCGTATGCTGGACTTTTATTAGATAACGAAAGAGTTTTTGTTGATAACGCTTTAATGAATGGCAACTTTCAAGCTATTGTTTCGGGCAATAATAAAGGCTGTGGCTCTTCTAGGGAAACTGCTGCTCAATGTGAGGCTTTTTGTGGGATAAAATTAGTCTTTGCCCAATCTTTTGCACCTATTCACCAACGAAATAATATAAATCTTGGGCAAATTATGGGTAACTATGATTTACTTATTAGATTGCAAAATAAAGAAGCTCTTAGCGTTGACGAGTTTTTGGCTCCTTTCGATGCCATGAGTAAGAATATTATTAAAAGTGGAGGTCTGTTTGCTTATTTAAGCACATTAAAAAACACACCCCTAATTCAAGAAGAAACTAAAATTTTTAATAAACCCCTAAACATGGCCCAAAAAATAATGGCTAAAAAATTTATTACTAATCAAATTGCTAAAGTAGATAAAGGTTATAGCCATGAATTTACTTCAGCTCAAGTGCATAAATTTTTAGAAGATGAATTTGGCAAAAATTATACGATTAAAAATCCTGAAAACTTTGCAGCCTTTGAAGATCACTTAATTTATACTGATCAAGTAGCTAGGTTTAGTCCATTCTCAAACCTTATACAAGAACTCAGAAATAAACAAAAAGAGTTCATTAATCATAATAAAATTAAAGATTATTCTGCTACAAACAATACTTCACCAGGAATTTGTCATGAAGTAGCCAAAGAAGAGTTCATTATGCCATCAGATTTTATACAAGCAACGGATAGCCACACCTGTATGGGCGGGGCATTAAACGCTTTTGCTTATGGCGTAGGGGCCACAGAATATGCAAGTATTCTCGCTACCGGCTTAAGCATAGTTCACTTACCTGAATCTGTTAATTTTAACTTAATAGGAAAACTTAAAAATAATTGCAGTGCTAAAGATATTATTTTATATATTCTAGCAAATTATACAAAAAAAAATCTTACCCTGAATAAAGTTATGGAATTTAGTGGGGAAGGCCTGCATTTTTTAAGTATAGATGAACGAGCAACTCTTTGTAACATGGCTACAGAATGTGGAGCTAAAACTGCCATATGTGAACCCGATGATAAATTAGTCTCTTGGTTATTAAGCCGTAGGAATAAGTCTGAGGAAGAAATAAGAAAAAGCTTAGTTTGGCCTGATAAACATCATATTTATCAAGCTGGAAGCTTTGAAATCAACTTAGATAATTTAGAACCTCTGCTAGCCCTTCCTAGCGACCCTACTAACGTTGAGTATATTAAAAATATTAACGAAACACCTATAGATATTGCCTATGGCGGATCTTGTACTGCAGGTAAAATAGATGACATTGCTATGTATGCCAAAGTTGTAAAATATTACTTAGATCAAGGTGTAAGCATACCAAAAAATATTAGTTTTTATATTCAGTATGGTTCTTATCAAGTAAAAGATCAGGCAATAAATTTAGGTTTTGATAATCTATTTAAACAAGCTGGCGTAAAAATAATTAGTCCAGGATGTGGTGCGTGCATTGGCTGTGGCCCTGGCGTTAGTGAAAATAAAAACCAAGTTACTATTTCTGCTATTAATAGAAATTTTGAAGGCAGAAGCGGCCCTGGTCAACTTTACTTAGCATCCCCCCTAAGCGTAGCAGCCTCTGCCTTTATGGGCAAAATCACAATGTGGGATGTTTAATATTATTTTTCTTGTTTTTTCTTGATTTTCTCTGCTTTTTTTTCTTTAGCAGTTTTTAGGGGCTTTTTCTTTTCAGTTTTTTTAGAATCTTGGGATTTTGCCATAATTTTCTCTCCTCATTAAGTTAAAGGGAATAATATTAACTTTTAAGCTTAAGAATCACTTCTTGCAAGTCTTGCCATACTATTTTTTTTGCTGAAGGATTTCTAAGTAAATAAGCTGGATGAAATGTTGGCATAAAATCTATACCATCATAAGAATGCCACTGACCTCTAAACTTAGACATGGCATCAGTGGTTTTTAATAAAGTTTGGGAAGCATACGTACCAAGGCCAACAATAACTTTTGGTTTTATAATAGCTAATTGCTGTTTTAAAAAAGGTTCACAAGCAGCTATCTCATCAGCTTCGGGGTTACGGTTGCTGGGTGGCCTGCACTTGATAACGTTACAAATATAAACTTCTTGTCTACTAAAACCCATTGCTTCTATCATTTTAGTTAATAGCTGCCCTGCTCTTCCCACAAAAGGTTCACCCTGTTGGTCCTCTTTTTCGCCAGGCGCCTCTCCTACAAATAATAAGGAAGCCTGAGGATTCCCTGTTCCAAAAACAATATTAGTACGAGTTTTGCAAAGTTTACATTTTGGACAACCTGCGATACTAGATTCTAGAACAGAAAGTCTTTCTTGTTTTGTATTTTCTAAAGCTTTAGGTATGAAATCTATACCATCTTTTTTTAGTTCAGTTAACTGAAGCTTAAAAGTCTCTAAAATTTCTACCAAGTCTTTACCTGAATTATTAGCCATTAAATCCTCTAAAAGCAAAAAATTACAATAAACGTTTGATAATATCTTTTAATTTAAGTTACTATTTTATCGAAGAACAACAAAAGAATAAAATAGATACTAATTACGGAGTTTGTAAATTGCAAAACCAAAATACTAAAGCTTTAACTAAAAATAAAGTACCAGCTAGACTTACATTGAAAAAAAAGTCTTTAAAAAATTGTTTTAAAAAACGTTCACAAACATTATCTACCAGACGAATGGCCAGAGAACATAGAAAAATGAAAACTCTAGGAGAATTTGTCGGCAGCGAACAAATAAAACATCCTACAACGAGAAGTGAATGCGTAAATATGCCAAGGCCATGCATGTTTGTGTCATGCAGACATCATTTATATCTCGATGTCAATGAAGATACCGGTTCTGTAAAGTTTAATTTTCCAGATAAAGATGTATGGGAATTAGAAGAAACTTGTGCCCTAGATGTAGCCGATAGAGGTGGCATTACTCTTGAAGAAGTTGGCAGCATTATGAACTTAACCAGAGAAAGAATAAGGCAGCTAGAGCTCTCTGGGCTAAAAAAATTAAAACATTACTCCTCAGGGGAAGACAACTTAGAAACTTATGCTTACTGGGACCCTACTTTTGATGAAAAAAGCTCTTGTAATTAGTTATTAATCATAAGGTATTAACAAGATAGATTTTTAGATATAGCCTCAAAAAAAAAGGAGGATTTACATGAAAAATATCTTTTCATCTAAAATTTATCTATTAATTTTGTCTATTGTTTCAATTAATGCCTTTTCTGAGGATATAAAAAACGTTGAAAACGTTATGATCGAACGCTATTCAACTAAAGCGCTTTTTAGACCTTCTATTATGCCTACGGGAATGTTCTCTGTTGCATCTAATGCAACTATGAGTACACATAAAAATAATATTAACTGGAATGTAGGCTCTACTTTTGGGATTGTAAAAGATCTACAAGGAAGTGCGAGCTATGATGGATTAGAATTTAATGAATTTGCAGTAAGTAGAACAATAAATTTAGGATTAAAATACAATTACTCTTCAATAAATCATTTAAGTACTTCAGTCTCACTTGGGCTACCTATTCATATTGCTCATAAAGACAAGTCCGTAATAACGGATATTAATTTTGGTTTACCTGCTGTTATTTATAATGATGTTATGGCTGGTGGTTTATTACATGACTTATTTACATTAACAGTAAGACCAAACATTGCATGTGCGTTTAATTTTCCTCTATGGATCGGTACTCAAGTATATGAAAATCTCTGGGCTGATGTAAATACTTCATTTGGCAAAATAGAAATGACCAATGAAAAAAATCAAGCTGAATGGAAAAATGTAGGTTTTTGGAAGGAATTACCTCTAAAACTTAACGTTCTTTATGCTATTAATCACTATTTTGATGTGTCAGCTAATATTGGCCTAAAAGACGCCATGAAAGCAAAAGAAACTTTGCACTTTGGATTAGGAGTCGAGTTTAGAGGCGGAAAAATTTTTGGCTAAATAAAACAAAACCTTCTTTTAAATATAAAAAGAAGGTTTTAAATTAATAAAAATAACATAAAAATACTCATAATTTATTGAAATATATTAAATTTTATAAATAAAATTAGAGCGCACGTTTTTTAACAACAATGCTATCTTTTTCGAAACAAACAGATAACACATCGCCTTTGGTTGCTCTTAAGGCACCTAAGGGTAATCTTAAAAATGGACCGCTTTCGTTAATTTGTTGTGCTCTGTATATGCGTTCTTGTCCAATTCTTGGAGCTGCCCTTCCACGGCTACCTACTCTTAGATTTTCGCTTACCCAAGTTTCAAGACTTGATTCCATTTTACCAACACTTTTGAGAGCTACTACTGCTCTTCTGATGGTAGCAGGTGAAACCTTTTTTTCTTTATGAAGCTTAATAATAGGTGATAAACCTTCAACTAAATATAATATCTCCACATCTTTAAATGAAAAAGTAGATCTTCTCTTTCTTGTTTTTGAAACCATTCGTTCTCCTTAATTAAAGTATAAGTTAGTTACAACTAAAAATATTTGTTTTTTAGTAATGATGAAGTTGTCATTTTATTTTCTATTGTCTAGAGACAACAGCCAAATAATAGTAAATTTATTTATTTGATTAGGATTTTACTATCTATAAATATCTTTTATATTATTCATACTTTGTAAGACAACATATAAAAAAACCATCAGTTTTATAAATATGAGGAAATAAATTATAGCCAAAATCTTTGAATTCGATATTTTTAAATGAAAAATTTGAGCTTAAATACTCAATAGGAACTAATTTAATGTTTTTATAAACTGATAAAATTTTAGCTATTTGATCTTGATTCTCTTCTCGTAGAATTGAGCATGTAGAATAGATTAACTTACCATTAGGCTTTAAGTATTTAATAGCATTTTCTAATAGTGCATATTGAACATCTATCAAAGAATCAAATAATTTAGACCATCTATGAATCAAATCAGGATGGCGTTTTATAGTACCGACTCCAGTACACGGCACATCTAATAGAATCCAATCAAAATCGTTTTTTTTCAAAGAATTTAATTTTTTAGTAGCATCAGTATTAATAAAAGTTATATTTTTATTATTGAGCCATTTTTTAGCATGTTCTATACGTCTTTTATCTAATTCCACCAACGTTAAATTCGTACTATACTTTGCTAAATACTTAGATTTAATCCCTTTACCACAACACAAATCTAATACTTTTTCTTGTGGTAATGGCTTGATTAAACTAGCAATCAACTGGCTTCCTAAATCCATATACCAAATATTATTTTTAATCTGTGAACTAAGCTTACTCAATGAAATTCTTTTATTAAAAGCTACAATATTATCAAGTTCTTTTGGCAAAAAATACTCTATATTATTTATTTTTAATTCTCGCAAAAAGTCACTTATAGATATCTGTGTTTCATCAATTGCTACATAAACTATATTTGAATCAAACAAACTTTTTGTGATATTTAAAACTTCTTCTTTATTATAAGATTTACTAAGTAATTTAAATAATTTTTCACCAAGCATTAAAGAATATTTTTCATTGCCTAAGTTATCTAAAAAATTTTTATATTCATCAGGATAAGCCAGCAATATCTTTAAAATAATTTGTTGTTTTTGATTATAAGAAAGCGAATTAAAAAACTTTTCACCGGATAACAAATACCTAGTTACCAGATTTACTTCTTTACACCATAAAAAAACTAAATCAAGAAATATTTTCCGTTCTTTACTGTTTAATTTCTTCTCATTAATTATATCTTTAGCGGTATTTTTTAATGGATAATTATTAGAATTAAATTTAGATATACAATCAAGAGAATAAGATAATATTTTATCAAGATTTAAAGAATTCATATATATCCATAAATTTAGTATATAGCCATTGACCAGTCAATATTAGGTAATTATAATAAATTATTATGTTTGTAAATATCAGTATAAATTTGGAAAACTATCCAACCACAGCCAAATAACCCTTACCTCCTTTCATAAGACAGAGTTGGTAAGGGAGCACAAGTCTTATTGTGCCTCCTTCATGCTTAGGTTTAGGCGTGGTTTGTATTTTTTTAACTAAAATTTAAATAGTATAAGGTTTTTATCGTGAAAAATTTTAATTTATTTGGAAGAGCGTGGCCCATTGCCCCTATTTGCTTGACTTTTTTAGCATCTACTTTATGGCCAGAAATGGAGCTTTTAGCGCCTAGTTTACCTGCCATTAAAGATTTCTTTAATATTAGTGACGCCTTAGTGCAAAACTTATTGAGTTTTAACTTTTTTGGGTTTTTTATGGGCGTTTTATTTGCAGGCCCCTTGTGTGATAACTTAGGCAGAAAAAAGACTTGCGTAATCGGTACGTTATTATTTTTAATAGCTTCGCTTATGGCTTGTTTTTCTAATGATTTTTATTTATTAACACTTGCAAGATTTTTACAAGGAATCACAGTAACAGCACCCATAATAGCTGGTTTTGCCATGTTGTTAGATATCACTAAAGGCGTCAATCAACTTTTTTGGATTTCTACTTCGAGCGCTTCTATAACGCTATGTATGGCCATAGCACCTTTAATTGGATCTTTTATAAATTCTGAATTTGGTTTTAAAGCCAATCTTTGGGCAATTTTTATAGCAGCTTTCATAGGAATTTTACCTGTAATTTTTTGGGTACCCGAAACACTACCAAAAGAACACAAAAAACCTCTAAAGTTTAAGGCTGTTTTTAGTGATTACTTAAAATTACTAAAAAATTGGGAGTTTATGGGACTTTCGCTGGTAATTTCATCACTGCCTGCTGCTTATTGGATTTATACTGGAATAAGTGCTCTTTACATGGTTGATCATTTAGGAATGGATGCCAAACTATTTGGTACCTATCAAGGTCCTATTGTGGCAACTTTTGCTTTTTTTTCCATCACTATGAACAAATTTTATAAAAAATATGGTTTAACTATTTGCTTATTAACTGGTTTTATGGCCATGTTTCTAGGAACTAGCGCACTATTAATTTTATCAGTACTAGGTATCGAAAGTGCTTTAATGACTACTTTTTTTATGATGTTCTTTGTTGGTGGGATGGTTCCAGCGAATTCCTTACTATTTCCAAGCGCCTTAAACAAAGTACCCTTAAACCTTCAAGGCAGCGCGCAATCAATTATTTCAGCTTTAAGATTACTTTTAACGACTATTGGCACCAGTATTTTAGGTTTATTTTATTCTGGCCCTTTTTTGCCCATTGCTATTTTATTATTCATGATATTCTTCTTAAGCTCTCTAGTGCTATGGTTTTTACGAAAAGATCTAAGCTCAAGCAGTGAAGAACCAGTAATAATGTCAGCGCATTAACACTAAATATCTCCAAAATACTCTATTTACATATATCAATAGCTATATATTAATATTAATTAATAGGTAATTTGGAGACAATTAATGAATATCAAATTTTACTTTATAATAAACTTATTTTTTTTAAATAATATCTTTTTTTTAGCTGCTACCGAGCACAAATTTAATATATCAACCAATGGTGAGAAACGTGAAATTATTTTAACATTAAGCGATTCTGCCTGGGCCCATATTACAGAAGGCAAAAAAACAGATGATGGCTTTTCTGGGGGGCATGATTGGGGTAAGTATTATGAAAATCACTTGAAACATGATTTAAAATCTGCTGCATATTTTGATACTAACTCTTTGGCGTATATTGTCGAATCTAAAAAAGGTGATTCTTTAATAGAAATAATAACCAAGCTAAAAGAAAGAAAAGATTTGCCTAAATATCATACTCTTTTTCCAGCAGGAGTTTTAACAAAAGAATTTATTTTTAAAGCCTTTAAAAAGGCTTATTTAAATCATTTCTTGAAAAATGAAAAGCATATAGATTTTGCCACTCAACTCTTTTATATAGAAATAGATAATTTCAAAGTTGCAGGATTTTTTAAACAAAAGGGCGATAAATATATAATCAAAAGCTGCTTTCCTGATTTGACTTGGTATTATCGTATTGACTTCAAACATCATAGGGACGATCCTTTTCAATTAGAGCGATTCTTGCGTTATCATCGAGACCCTTCACCAAACTCAACAAATCATTGTTGGATTCAACATGGCGTAGCACGAAGTAAAGCGCTAGAAATACGAAATAGTGCGACCTTATTGCCATTTTGGCCTACACCCATAAATGCTTTATCAATTAATTTAATAGGAAAAGAAGGACAACTATTGAACTTAAGCGATTTTATTCTTCAAGAAAATATTGATGAATTTTTGAGAACCAAATTTACACTTGAACAAAATCCTCCTCACGTGGAAGACATTTTTGAGTTTTTATTTGATGAACCAAAAAATCCTTCCATTGAAGAAATCAACCACTTAGTAATTCTCCTCAAAATGTTCATGAACGAATTTAATATTAAGTTCAAGAAGCAGGATACTCCTAAAAGACGCTTAACATTGGTGAAAAATGAATTATCGAAACACTATAAAAATGATGGAATATTTTTTAAAAACTTAATATTAGACTATAATAATCAATTCTCATACGCTAAATTACTGCTCAATCCCTCCAAAATAGAAAAAGGTTTTCATTTTGCTGAGCAATTTTTGATAAATATGGTGACGTTGTACAAAGCAACCTATTTTGTTCTCCCTGAGGAAGAATCTAAATTTCCATGGGTTTCCATAAGTAAAAAATTCTATACAAAATTTCAAGATTGGCTTCTTCAGGGAAGCGATTTTCAAAATGAGCTAAAAAACCAAAATTGGATATTCGATCTTTCCATGGCAGAAATGATTAGAAAAAGGCAAGATAATAAAGGATTTCTTGTTTATTTGAAATTGCTTTCCACAAAGGACGTCACAAGCATCGACTCAATGTCTCATGATAAACAATCCTATAGACTACTTTTAAATATATGCAGTCCAGAAAATCAATTATTTCAGCTCAAATTTTCTGATGTAGTATTTTACCAATCAAGGTAAAACTCTAATTTGGCTTTTTATCAAAATGATGTTCTGTTTCAATCGTACGAATAGTGCCACAAGCAGAACGCATAACGAGGGAATGAGTTTTTGCTCCTCCACTAATAAATCTCACACCTTTAAGCATTTCTCCATTGGTAACACCGGTGGCTGCAAACATCACGTCACCTTTAGCTAGCTCTTCTAAATGCCATTTTTTGTTAATATCTTTAATGCCCATTTGGTGACATCGCTCTTCTTGTTCTTTGGATGATATAATCAAACGAGTTTGCATGTCACCGCCCAAACAGCGCAAGGCTGCAGCAGCCAGCACCCCTTCTGGTGCTCCTCCTGAGCCTAATAATACATCAATGCCAGAATCTGGAACGCAGGTAGCAATGGCTGCTGACACATCACCGTCGTGAATAAGCTTTATTCTTGCACCAGTTTTTCGAACTTCATTAATTAAATCTTTGTGTCTTGGGCGCTCTAATATTACTACCGTTAAATCTTCCACATAAACGCCCTTAGCTTGAGCAATAATTTTAAGATTTTCTAGCACTGGCTTATCTAAGTCTATTAAACCTTTAGCTTTTGGACCCACCGCTATTTTATCCATGTAGCTATCTGGAGCATGCAATAAATTGCCTCTTTGAGCGATGGCAATAACTGACAAGGAATTGGGGTGGCCATAAGCACATAAACTAGTCCCTTCTAAAGGATCTACTGCAATATCCACACAGGGGTCGTTTTTATCACCACAACCGACCTCTTCTCCAATAAAAAGCATAGGAGCTTCGTCTCGTTCGCCTTCACCAATAACAATTGTTCCTCTAATTTGGACACTTTGAAAGGCTTTACGCATGGCTAAAACAGCTGCTTGATCACACGCTTTTTCATCTCCTCTGCCCATTAAACGAGCGCAAGATAAAGCGGCAGCTTCGGTAACACGAACAACTTCTAAAGCTAAATTTCTATCCATTTTTTAATCCTTTAAACTCTTCTATTCTTAGTAATCTATTATATTTGGCTAGTCTTTCAGAACGAGACATGGAACCCGCTTTAATTTGATCTGCTTTGCTTAAAACAGCTAAATCAGCTAAAAAAGTTTCTTCTGTTTCGCCTGATCTATGTGAGACAATAATTTTCCAACCAGCTCTTCTAGCCAAATTAATAGCTTCAAAAGTCTCGCTAATAGTTCCTACCTGATTCATTTTGACTAATAAGGCATTGGCTAGATTATTTTGTATACCGTGCTCAATATATTGGCACTGAGTAACAAACAAATCATCCCCCACAATTTGAATTGTTTTACCAAGATCTTGGGTAATCTTTGCAAAAGCGGGGTAATCATCTTCAAAAAATGGGTCTTCTATGGAAAAAATATTAAAATTTAAAACAAGTTTTTTATAATGCTCAAGCAATAAATCACTAGTTAAGTTTTTATTATTTAAACAATATGTTTGAGTAGTTATATTATATAATTCGCCAGCAGCCACATCAAGAGCCAACCCTATTTCTTTACCAATTTTAAAACCTGCTTTTTCAACAGCTAAGCTTAATAACTCTAGAGCTTCTTCGTCTGTTCTCAATGCAGGAGCAAAACCACCTTCATCCCCTACAGCTGTAGAGAAACCCTTTTTGCGCAAAATATCTTTTAACGTGTGAAAAATTTCACAAGACCATTGTAGTCCTTGGCTAAAACTTGAAGCTCCAATAGGAGAAATCATAAATTCTTGAATATCAAGCTCGTTATTAGCGTGCTTTCCGCCATTAATAATATTTATCAGAGGAAGTGGCAAAGAAAATTCTATGGTCTCAAAAAATTTATAGCTAGCTTTAAAAAAAGCTCCTGAAACAGCTAAAATGGCGTTAGCGCCTAAATTAGATTTATTTTTTGTACCATCTAGTTTTATTAATGCTACATCAAGCTCTTCTTGGGTATTAAATACTTTATCAATAATTTGAGGTTTAATTATAGTAAGAATATTACTAATAGCCTTGCTTACTCCTTGGCCATTAAAATCTTTTTTATTATCTCGCAGCTCTAGAGCTTCTCTACTGCCCTTAGAAGCTCCTGAGGCCACAGAAAAATTAGCAAAAGCATTGTTGTTTAATAAAATTTCTGTTTCAACAGTGGGTATTCCCCTGCTGTCATAAATATAGCGAGCTTTTAAATCGGTAATTTTGTACATGGCATAACATCCAAAAATTTTATATACAGCAAAAAACCTAATAGTTCTTTTAAAAAAATCTGGTAAGAGCCAAGGGAATACTTTTTACAAAAAGAGCTTAACCTGCTATTTTGTTTTTATAAGATATAAAAAATTATTTTAATTAGGATTACACAATGAGTAATGACCAAGCAGCCCTAGACTATCATCAAAACAAACGACCTGGCAAAATCGAAGTAATACCAACAAAACCATGTTCAACAGCCATAGAGCTAGCCCTTGCCTATACACCAGGCGTGGCTGCGCCATCGCTCGCTATAAAAAATAATCCTAATGATGCCTATAAATACACAGCAAAAGGCAACTTAGTTGCAGTAATAAGTAACGGCACTGCTGTGCTAGGCCTTGGTGATATTGGGGCATTAGCATCTAAGCCTGTGATGGAAGGAAAAGGGGTTTTATTTAAAAAATTTGCAGACATAGACGTTTTTGATATTGAAATAGATGAAAAAGATCCCGTTAAGCTAGTACAAATTATTAAGTCTTTGGCACCAACTTTTGGTGGTATAAACCTTGAAGATATTAAGGCTCCAGAGTGCTTTTATGTAGAAACAGAATTAATTAAGCAAATGCCCATTCCAGTTTTTCATGATGACCAGCATGGTACAGCTATTATAGCCGGAGCTGCTTTGCTGAATGCCTTAGAAATAGTCAACAAAAGTCTTAATAATATTACCATAGCAGTTTGTGGTGCAGGTGCTGCAGCCATTGCTTGTGTGAAATTTTTTATAAGCCTTGGAGCAAATTCAGAAAATATCTTTATGGCCGACAAAGACGGTGTATTATACAAAGGCCGCACAGAAAATGTTTTTGATTGCCATTTACCCTTTTTAAGAGATACTAAAAAAAGAGTGTTAGCGGATATTTTTGAAGGTGCTGATGTATTTTTGGGATTATCTGCTGGAAATATTGTCAAAGAAAGTATGCTTTTGAAAATGAATAAAAATCCTATTATTTTTGCGCTCGCTAATCCAACTCCTGAAATAAACTATGAGCTCGCTAAGAAAACTAGACCTGATGCTATTGTCGCAACAGGAAGAAGTGATTTCCCTAATCAAGTAAATAATGTTTTAGGATTTCCATTTATTTTTAGAGGAGCTTTGGACACCAGAGCAACAAAAATAAATGAGGAAATGAAAATAGCAGCATCAAAAGCCATTGCCCAACTTGCCAAAGAAAGAACTCCTGAAAGTATTAGAAGGTCATATGGTCATGCAGATTTTACTTTTGGACCGGAATATATTTTGCCAAAACCTTTTGACCCAAGAGTATTAACAGCTGTAGCACCAGCAGTTGCCCAAGCTGCTACACAAAGTGGGGTTGCACAAAACCCTATAACAGATTTGCAAGCCTATAAAGATTCCTTAGAACAAAAACTAAATCCTGCCAGAGGCGCACTAAATTTTATATACGAAGAAGCTCGAAAATCTCAAGCCAGAATTGTCTTTCCAGAAGGTGATAACGCACGAGTGTTGCAAGCTGCTCATAACATGATTAAAGATGGTATTGGAAAGCCAGTATTATTAGGTAAGAAAAAAACTATTGATGAGTTGTCTAATAAACTTGGCCTTTGCCTAGAACATGCAGAAATTATTGACCACCTAAAAACTGATGATCATGAAGAAAAATCTCAAATTTATTTTAATATGCGCCAAAGAAAAGGCATTACTTTTGAAGAAGCACGCCACCGATTAAGATCAAGATCGTATTATGCTGCTATGATGCTAAAAAATAAAGAAGTAGATGGGTTAGTAGCCGGTATAACAAGATCATACCCCAATGCTGTAAGACCAATATTAGAAGTACTTGGAACGCAAACTAATAAAAGAGCTATGGCTATGTACATGATAGCCTTTAAAGATAGTTTAAAATTTTTTGCAGATACTACTCTTCATATTGAACCTTCAGCAGAAGAAATGGCTGCTATAGCTATACAAACTGCCGATGTTGTAGCTCGTGATTTTGCTATTACTCCTAATATCGCCGTCTTAAGTTTTTCTAATTTTGGCTCAGTGGATCACCCATTAGCAATTAAAGCAAAAAGAGCTGTGGAAATAGTCAAAGAACTTAGACCTGATTTGACAATCGATGGTGAAATGCAAGCAGATGTGGCACTTGATGAAAATAAACGTAAAGATCATTTTCCTTTTACTACGTTAGAAAAAGATGCCAATATATTTATTTTTTCAAGCTTAGACGCTGCTAATATTTCTTATAAATTATTAGAGAATCTAGCTCCATGTGATGCTGTAGGCCCTATTTTATTAGGCATTAATGGCGCAGCCAACGTTTGCCAACTCCATGCAACTGCTAACGATATTGTTCATATGGCTGCTATCACTGCTGCATCGTCACAATATTTGCTAAAATCTTAATAAAGTGGTCTAATCATGCTTTTATCCCCTTCCTACGTGCCGTGACTAGTTCACGGCATCCAGAAAATTAACTTTTCCAATTTAATGAGAAAAGCTTTTCAAAAACTAGATAGGGACAATTAAATTGAAGAGTTTAACCTAACGTGGCTTGATTTATATAAGGAACTGTGTTGAAAAAAATTTTTCTGGATGCCGTGAACTAGTCCTGTATCTTCTACACAAGTTAAAAGCACTGTGTAGTTACTCTCTACGTGCCGCTCCTTGTGTGTGGCGCCCAGATAATTAATTTTTACAATGTAAGAATTAGTTTTCTGGATAGCGTGAACAAGTCACGCTCATATGATTACCCATAAGTA
>CAZBMJ010000016.1:0-47645 GCA_964493205.1 uncultured Myxococcales bacterium | reverse complement strand
TACACTTTTTAGCAAGATATAATATGGCTATCCTAATACAGGCCGTAGATAAGGCACTTGATGGTGTAGATAATACAAAAAATTCCTATGGCGTAGACCTACCATGTTATATTTACGAGACAATGGGTAGATATAAACCTTGGCAGACAACCGTTGCTCATACGTCATGGAAGGCCTTAGAAGCCATACTCAAGTGTAAAAATCCCATAGGGCTTGCTAAGCCATATGACCAGGTGGCTTTTCAAGAGATTTGTCGTATCTCTGACAACCCTAATAAAAAAAAATATCTGTTATTATTGTGTCTAAGACCAGATTTTCAATACTATGTAAGTGGTTCGGGAACAAATAATTATACATCTGATGATCGCAATAGTTTGGAAAATTTACAATGTTTACTGAGTAATAAGTTAGTCTATCTTTACCCATTATTTGAAATGATACACTTATGGAGATTTTCTCATCCTATTTTCCATGATGTAATTGATTCGAATTATTTAGCATTACTTAAAAGAAAAATTAGAAACTTAAAGTTAAACTTTACAGAAATATTCACATCACTCTGTAAATTCCCAGTTTCAATAAAAAACCTAGATTTAAGGAGTAATGTTTGTGAGCATATAAAAAATTTTAAAGATATAAATGCAGATTTTGTGGAAAATGTTAAATCTGCACTAGAGCCCAATCAACTATCAGAAGTTACAACTAGATTAGAAGAATTTGATTTTGAATTTGAAATGAATATTAGTCAAGAAGAAGATGATATGGATATAGATATCCATAGTATACAAAACCTTAACATAGATGATCTTGATGACAATCAAGCTCTAGTAGAAGAAATAGATGAACTGGTTACAAAATGTAGTTGGTCAGATAGAGAAAAATTACTATCTTTACAAAAAGAATTTATTGAATTCATAAATTATTCAGACAATATAACAAAAATTATTGATCAAATTCAACGTCTGAAACTAGAAGAAGAAAGTCATATGGAGTCTTTAATTAAGCTTTGCATAGAAATACAGAAAACAGAAATTCCTGAATGTTTAAGCTATAACGTTAAAAATAAACTAAAAGTATTTGGAGAAGATCTTTACAAAATACTCCATGAGTTTGGCAATGCTTATTTGTTTAAAGAAATCTTTAGTATTATAGGCATAAAAGAATCTCTTACGAAAGAATTCAATCGTCAGCATCAACTTATTTGTGAAATAAATACTTACAAGTCGTTTGAGGACAGTATTAGAAGCTGGAAAATATATTATGATGAACATAAATTAAAGTGCCTTGTGAGTGGCAATAGTAATGAATTTTTTGATTGGGGTACTTCTACCCCATTGATTGCAGGGCATGGGACTAAAGCTGCTGAAAAAAATAAATAAGCTTAGTTTAAATTATTGCTTAAACCAACACTGAGGTTTTTCTTCATTAAATAAACCTGCCCTAAAAATACCTTCAAACATCAATAAAATCTTTATCCCTTCAGCAAACCTCAGGTTAGCTACGCTACAACAGGAATCTTTTGGAGAATTTTTTTGTTTTCATTGGAAGTTAATTTTCAATAAATTTAGGTTAAAGATGTTACATATTAAGCATAAAATTAGGATACTATGTATATTTTCAGGTGTGTTTGCAGCTACACTTTTATCTCATGATCTAGAATCAGATTATTATCCCGCCTATAAATTGAATAGTAAAGGAACACTTATTAAATTAGAAAATGAGTTTTTGAAAGAATTTCCAGATTTTCCTAACAAAGAATATGATTCAATAGAAATTGCAAAATTTTTTAATAAAAGAAATATTCTCTATCATTTTTCGAAAGAAGATCTAAGTGGAAATAATTTTGAAATATATAAAGAGGAGGATCTTAAACATCATTTTTGTGGTGGAAATACGTTTATACACTTTTTAGCAAGATATAATATGGCTATCCTAATACAGGCCGTAGATAAGGCCTCTGATGATGTTGATGATAAAATAGGCCCCTATAGCGTAAATTTACCGTATAACATAGCTTGTGACAGAGGTAGATCTAAACCTTGGCAGACGGCTGCTGCCTCTAAGTCATGGAAGGCCTTAGAAACTCTACTCAATTGTAAAAATCCCATAGGGCTTGCTAAGCCATATGACCGTGTGGCTTTTGAGGAGATTTGTAATCTCTATAAGGACCCTCCTAATAAAAAAAAATATCTGTTATTATTGTGCCTAAGACCAGATTTTCAATACTATGTAAGTGGTTTGCAAACAAATATTTATACATCTGATTGCAATAGCTTGCAAAAATTAAACGTTTTACTCAGTAATAATTCACTAGGCCATCTTTACCCATTATTTGAAATGATACACTTATGGAGATTTTCTCATCCTCTGTTCGATGATGTAATTGATTCGAATTATTTAGCATTACTTAAAAGAAAAATTAGAAATTTAAAGTTAAACTTTACAGAAATATTCACATCACTCTGTAAATTCCCAGTTTCAATAAAAAACCTAGATTTAAGGAGTAATGTTTGTGAGCATATAAAAAATTTTAAAGATATAAATGCAGATTTTGTGGAAAATGTTAAATCTGCACTAGAGCCCAATCAACTATCAGAAGTTACAACTAGATTAGAAGAATTTGATTTTGAATTTGAAATGAATATTAGTCAAGAAGAAGATGATATGGATATAGATATCCATAGTATACAAAACCTTAACATAGATGATCTTGATGACAATCAAGCTCTAGTAGAAGAAATAGATGAACTGGTTACAAAATGTAGTTGGTCAGATAGAGAAAAATTACTATCTTTACAAAAAGAATTTATTGAATTCATAAATTATTCAGACAATATAACAAAAATTATTGATCAAATTCAACGTCTGAAACTAGAAGAAGAAAGTCATATGGAGTCTTTAATTAAGCTTTGCATAGAAATACAGAAAACAGAAATTCCTGAATGTTTAAGCTATAACGTTAAAAATAAACTAAAAGTATTTGGAGAAGATCTTTACAAAATACTCCATGAGTTTGGCAATGCTTATTTGTTTAAAGAAATCTTTAGTATTATAGGCATAAAAGAATCTCTTACGAAAGAATTCAATCGTCAGCATCAACTTATTTGTGAAATAAATACTTACAAGTCGTTTGAGGACAGTATTAGAAGCTGGAAAATATATTATGATGAACATAAATTAAAGTGCCTTGTGAGTGGCAATAGTAATGAATTTTTTGATTGGGGTACTTCTACCCCATTGATTGCAGGGCATGGGACTAAAGCTGCTGAAAAAAATAAATAAGCTTAGTTTAAATTATTGCTTAAACCAACACTGAGGTTTTTCTTCATTAAATAAACCTGCCCAAAAAGTATCTATACGGCACTGATTAGAAGGATATTTACATAAAGTTTTTGCAACTTTTGTGGGGTCTTTGCTTTTCATGGAAATTTTATTTTTTTCTTTAAGGTTAAAATAATTTTGCAAAGACATAATGCCCGAAGCAGTACGTAAGCAGCTTAGAGTGTCTTCTAAGTTATGGCCGTAATGTTCTTGGCATTTAGCGATGATATAGCCATCAAAAAATCTTAAATTTTTCTCCCACGGACTTATGGTATTAAATAATTTCATACATTTATTAGTAGCAGAATAATCTGCTAACCCTTCTACTGAAGACCAGCTTTGCCAATGGGAAGTTTGTTTTGGATAACCAGCAAGTACATGACCAATTTCGTGACAAACCATAATGGCAAAAGCTTCATGATTAATAGAATCTTCTTTAGCCAGTGCTCCAGTAAAGGTAAAAATAAATTTATTTTCTCCTTTAAAATAGGCCACTGAATCAATATTAAAATTAGAGCCATAATTATAGTAGTTTAATTTTAATTCTATTTGAGGATTATTATATTTTTTATTTATTTTTTGTTTATTAATATTTATTATGCTATTTATGATTTTATTAAAATTTATAATATCTATAGTTGCTGTTAAATTTTTGCTGATTAAAATAAATAAAATAATACCAGCTTTTTGTGCCATACATAGCCTCCATTAAATACTTATAGGAATTATTAATAAGTATTGGCGACTAGAACAAAAAAAATTAAATTATTATTTAATATTTAATTGGGCATAAGCAATGTTTTTCATATCTTTTATGGAAGGTGTTTGGTGAGTCCATAATTCAAAGGCTAATGCTGCCTGATTAATAAGCATACCTAAGCCATTAATAGTTTTTGCACCACAAGACTTTGCAAAAGCCAAAAATGGTGTTTCGTAAGGATTATAAATAGTGTCATAAACTATTTGATGTTTATTAAAACTAATATTTTTCTCCCACGGCATATCTTGAGAGTTTTTATCCAGGCCTATACTTGTGCAATTGATTATCACATCAGCCTGAGCATATTTTTCAATGCTTTGAATATGGCTAGTAGTAAATTTGTGTCTTAGTGTATGAGCAAGCTCATCAGATTTATTTTTAGTGCGATTAAGAATCATTAAATTTTCAGCGCCATTCTTTAGTAAACCATAACAAATAGCTTTAGCTGCGCCCCCAGCTCCCAGTACTAAAATATTTTTTTTACTTATTTCAACAGCATTATCTGCTAAATCTTTTATAAACCCTGCATGATCGGTATTATGGCCTATAAGTAAGCCATTTTCATCAATAACAATAGTGTTTATAGCTCCAATAAGTTTTGCATCCTCACTGAGTTTATCTAAATAAGGCACTACCGCTTCTTTGTAAGGAATGGTAACATTGGCTCCTTTAAAACATAAGGCTTTAAGGCCCAAAATAGCTTCTTTGATGTTGTTATGATGCACGGGTAAGCTTAAATAAACCCAAGAATCTAGGCCCAATATTCTAAAGGCTTCATTATGCATCATAGGTGATAAGCTATGTTCAATAGGCCATCCAATAAGCCCAACTAAATTTTTAGGATTCATAATTTATCTAACCTGAGGGCTTTTCTACGTACCGTGCCTTGTGCACGGTATCCAGAAAACTAATTTTTACAATTTAAAGCTTAATTGGCTGGATGCCGTGAACAAGTCACGGCACGTAGGAATTGTGTAATTATTATATTATTTTTTTGTTTCATCATCTTTTCTCTCTTATTGAATCGATTTCTCTACCTTCGCCCCCAGATCTGTAAGAATATGAATAAAGCCTGGAAAACTATCATCCATTACTTGCCAGTCTTTTATTTGTAAGCCGTCTTGGCATAGTAAACCAGCAATACTTAACATAAGAGCTAAGCGGTGATCGCCGTAATGTTCTACAGAAATTTTTTTAAGGGAACTTTGCCCAGTGATGATCATGCCATCAAAGGTTTCTTCAATAGTGCACCCCAGTTTTTTAAGTTCTGTGACGGTTTTATTAATACGATTTGATTCTTTTACTTTAAGCTCTAAAGCATCTTTAATTATACTAACACCCATAGCTTGTGTGGCAGCCAAAGCTAAAATAGGGATCTCGTCGATCATACGTGCTACTTCATCCCCCTCAAAGCTTGCGGCTTTAAGACTACTTTTTTTAATAAAAATATCGGCCATATCTTCATTGGCCACTAAGCTTTTATTAATAATCTTAATATCTGCGCCCATTTTTATTAAAGCATCAATAATGCCAGTGCGCGTATGATTAACCCCTACATTTTTTAGAAGTATGCCATCTTTAGCTAATAATACCCCAGCCACTATTAAAAATGCTGCTGAAGAAATATCACCCACGATGCTTAACTCTAATGGCTTTAGTTCATGAGTTAAAGGGTTTATTGTCACATGATCATCACCAACTTCTATATTCGCACCCATAAAGTTAAGCATACGCTCAGTGTGATCTCTTGTAGCTTTGGTATTTGTAATACGACTTTTTTGTCCACTAAAAAGACTAGCCAATATCAAAGCACTTTTTACTTGGGCACTTTTTTGCTGCAAAGTAAAATCAATAGCCTGTAATTTACTTGGCAAAATAGCTATGGGAGCTTTAGTATTATTTTCTCTTGCATAAATATGAGCTCCCATGAGGGTCAAAGGCTCAATGACTCTGGCCATGGGACGTGATTTAATTTGTTTTGTGCCATCAAGTACGCAAAAAAAATTCATGGCAGAAAGCAAGCCACTCATAAGGCGCATAGTGGTGCCAGAATTTTGGCAATCTAGAATATTTTGTGGTTCGCAAAGACCTGCCCTACCTTTTCCATGCACTAGCCAATAATTATTTTCTTTAATTATTTTGATTCCTAGCTCTTGCATTAGTTTAAGAGTAGCTAAGCAGTCATGCCCTTCTAATAAATTAGTGATTTTTGACGTGCCCAAAGCTAAGCTTGCAAACATTAAAGCGCGGTGGCTTATGGATTTATCAGCAGGAATAGTTACTTCACCTGCCAATTCACTGCATTGATTAATAGTTAGTAAACTCATTATGTTCTCTTTTTAATTTTTACTTTCTATTTTTAAAGATTTTCTAAAATAGGGGCTTTGAATTAAAAAGTCATCATCTTTACTTTGTATTTCTTGATTTTGTGTGCTTTTCATATCATTAGCTTTTTTAGTTACCAAAAAAGGGTTTTGACTTAAAAAAATATGTAATGCACTAATAACTTCATCATCATCGGCTATGACCCAATCTATGGTACTACCATTTCTAAACCTTTTACCTACGGCATTAATTTTATCTAAAGAAGTTTCTAACTGCTCTGCATCTTCATCTCGATCAAAAACTAAACGCCATATTAAAATATCTTGGTTATTAGGCATTTTATAAAGTTGAGAGCGATCAGCATCCCACCCGCTAGAACTTATAAAAGCTTCTTTGCTGCTCAAAGATAAATTAATAAGTTTTGATAGTAAATAAGCTTCGCCTTTTTGAGAATCTGAAATTAATTGAGCATTAAACTTATTGTCTTTCCATACGGGCAAAAATACTTCACTGGGTTCATCTGCTTGAAATTTTTCTGGGTGTAATATTTGTTCGCTAGAAGCAGGTAAATCAGTAATAGAATTTTCTACTAGGCTCCAACCACCTTTTTTATATAAACTACCCATAAATCTTAAGCCTAAAATATAAGGCAGCATTGATGATGATTTTTGTTCATGACAAATAATGCATTCACTAAATACCATCTTAGCGAGATTCATAGAAAGTTTTTCTTTACTATTTGAAGAACCATACTTTTCTTCATAGGCAATCCGCGCCAATTCTGCATGACCTTCAAGTAAATAATTTATTATATTAAATTTTTCTTCTGACATAGAATCGTGATAAGGCTGCCAAATAGTTGCATAATCCCATTTTTGGTCTTGGTAAGCATGAATTAGTTCATGGGCTAAGTAGCTTTTATCTATTTTATTTACATTATTTTTTTTTATAACAATAGTATTTGAATTTGGTTCATAAAAAGCCAGGCGTTTATCAGCATCTTCGTTATTGTATTTACTGTGATTACCTTTTTGTGCGCTAGTTTCATACATATCAAGCATTTCTTGGGTAGATTTTAGGCTTAAGTTTATTTCATCAGCGTTAATATCAAATCCTAAATCACCAAGTTCTGATGCCACATTATTTACTATTATTCGTAATTGACTTTCTTCTTGTATGCTATCTTTGCATCCATTAATTAGTAATAAAAAAATAAAAAAAATATTTCTCATAATTTTATTTTATTTTAAATATTTTTTAATGCTTATTATTTTAATATTTTAATATAATTTTGATATTAATTAATGGGTTAAAAATAGACTTTTAATATTAAATTTTTACTCCTACTACTAGTTTTTGCGATATTAAGGCATTTAAGCTTGTTCCTTGCTGAGCAGCTTCAATAGCTAATGCTCTATGAAGCCTTTTATCTACTCTTACGTTAAAATGTCCACTATATTCTTTTTTTGTAGGAGCTTATGGCCTCAAAGATGCTGGTTTGTTTAAAAAAGATATCCAAGCATTAGGTGATAATCTGACTGTTTATGAATAGGTGAAAAACCGTAATCTATGGAAATTGGCCCTATGGGTAACAAATATCGCAAAGAAGCTCCAAAAGATAGGCCCAAGCCACGTTTAGCTATTAATTGAGTATCCTTAATATCTTTGAATAAAGAAAACATAGAAGTTACGGGTAATAATAAGCCAAGGTCTGTAAAAAAAGCGCCAAAAAGATTATTTGACTCTTCAAAGATAGGAAGAGGAAACCTTAATTCCATATTTAAATTATTTAAAAAATAGCCAGCATATTTACTAGTTATGTCAGAAGTATCTTCAATACCAATATTACCCTCTTTATAACCTCTGATGCTTTTATCTCCACCCAACCTGTCCATGGATGATGCGTTTTTAAGATCATTCCAGTTATCTTTATTAGGCTTGATAAAGCTTCTACTAAGGCTTACTTGCATGGCAATGGTTAAAAAAGAGATAGGAACGTAAAAAGAATTTCTAGTTCCTACTACTAAAAACGGCGGATTACCAAACAAAAACCCTCCACTTAACTCCATCCAATTTTCAAGTTCAAATCCACTATGAGGAAGAAAAATATTATCAATATTACTGATCAAAAATCCTGGTTTCAAAACGCCCCTAATTTTGCCACCAGATTTCATGGTAGGCAATAAACCATCTATACTTGATAAATTTTCCTTAAAAGATAAAGGTGTATTATCAGTTAAAATTCTTTCTTGGTTATGATATAAAGTATATTTTAAAAAAATATTAGTTAGTTTATTTAAACCAAAATCCAGGTTAGCAGAAAATTTACTTTGCAAACGCGTACTAGGAATAGGCCTATGCAAAAAATCCTGATAAACAAAAACTGGAGCATTAATAGTTAAGGAAACTGGTTTACCCCAAATATTGGGCCAAATAATTTTATTATTAAAAGATGTTTGTCTACCAACAAATAAACCTAAATCAAGGCCAGTATTTAGTCTAAGCATAGAACCAAATAGATTATATTCATTGATTTCAGACTGAAAACTAAAAAATTTATCAGTGGAAAAGGCTATACCTGTATCAAGTGTTAAAGATGGTTTTGGTGTTAAATTAAGTAAAAAATAAATATCATCACTATTATTAGAACCAGCAACAAATTTATGTTCAACTCTAGAAAATAAGCCGCTGGATTTAATATTAGCAATTCCCTGCGTTAAAGCCTTTACTTTTATATTGCTATCTAGAGAAAATAATCTTTTAAGTACGTTCTCTGAAACTGTGCTATTACCCAAAATAAGCATTTCTTTTATGACTTGCGGTTTTAAGGAATTTTTTTTGTCAGCTGGATAACGATTATCAAATAAATAATATTCTACTATATGTTTATCATTATTTTTGTAATTTTTAACATCTATATCAACATAAAAGTAACCATTTAATCTATAAAAATCTATGATTTTTTCTTTATCGTATTCTACTTGAGATTCAATAAAAGATGATAAATAACAATTATTATTGAGTTTCTCGTCATAGGAGTCACAATTTAATAAAAAAGGCATTAATTGGTTATTAATTTTATCATTACCATTAATAATATTTATTTTTTCAACCACTTCTCTTTTCTCTGAACTGATATAAAAGTTAACAGTAGTGGAGGAATCAAAATTAGCATTTAAATCAGTTTTAACATCAACATTAATAAATCCTTTAGCTATAAGCTGCTTTTTTATCTCAAAAATAGCGTCATCCATAGCTGCATAAGAAATATTACCACTGGAAAGTAAGCTACGCGTACTAATAAATTTTTCTAAAAGTTTTGTATCAATAAAGTCATTGTAATAACTTGGGCTAATGTTAATCTCGCCAATAAAAAATGAAGTTTTAGGATCAACATTAAAAATTAAGTCGATATTTTTTTCATCTTGCTGCGTATAAGAAGAGCTCACTTCAGCATTTGGATAGCCTCTAGCGGCTAGTTTAGCTTTTATTTTTTCTATAGATAAGCTTATTTCCTGCTCATCGATATTTCTAGATGCAATAAAAGATATCTCATTTTCAATATCACTGTGGCTAACTAAACGATCGAGCGAACTTGCTACTTCAGAGTCTGATATGCTAATACGAGACAAGGATTCAGATAAAAAGAAAGAAGAGAAAATTTTATTAAATTTACTTTGAATAATATCAGAAGTGTTCTCTATATTAATTTTCCAAAAAAATTTTGGGCCTTTATCTATATCAACACGTAAATTAACAGCTTTTTTTTCATCATTATTTAACCAATACTTACTAACTCTAATATTTGCCTGAATATAACCCTCGTTTACTAACTCTTGTACTAAACTTTTGGTGGTATTAGATTCAAGCTCAGGTGAATAACAATTAAAACCCTTAGAAAAGGATTCTAGTATGGTACTAAAAGAAAAACACATTCGTTTATAGCTTTTTTCAAACTTGCTTACATTAGGAAGATCATCACCCATAATAACGACATTGTTTATTCTTACAAAATTTCCTTTTTTAATATCTATTAATATATCAATATTTCTGTTTTGAGGATAAGAGGTATAGCTGATAGTTATTTCTGATCCATAAAATCCTTCTTGTTGTAAAAAGTTTTCTACCCTACTTTTTGTCTGTAAAAATATATTTTTTTTACTACTTTCATCAATAACAATATCTTGACCAACCTGAAGAGAAATTTTCTTTAAAAGCTCAGACTCCAGCAAAAAAGCTGGCAAGCCTTTAGTATATATATTTTTTATTTTACTTTTTATATTAATATCACAATTTAACACTGTATCTTTATTCTCATTATGATAATTACAAATAACCGTATTAACAAAATAATTACTTTGTAAAAATATTTGAGCTTCTTCTAAATATTTACTATTGGCACTAAAACCTAAAAAACGTTCTAGATAATTATTTATAAAAAATTTTGTATTATTACTAATATCTAAATTAGTTGAAAAAGAAACTTTATTTATTTGAGCAAAGCAGCTTAAACCTATCAAATAAATTATTATAATTATCACTGCTCTCATTTGCTAAAAATCCTATACACTAACTTAATCTTGGCCATAGAATCTAGCTCGCCTTCTTTATGTCTAAAGGCACCTAGAGAACTTTGTAAAAATAATGGCCCAAAAGGCTTATGATCCAGAAGCCAAAGTTTTACCGTTACATCTCCTAAAACATTATTGCTGTCCATAATAAAATCATTTTTTTCTAGGGCCTTATTTTTATAATTATTATTTAATAAGCTATAATTACCTTGAATTTCTATCCTTGGCCCAATTTGCCACGCTAGGGAAACATTCACACCTCTTGGTTCTAGAGAAGTACCAAATTGAATTTTTGTGTTTGTTTTGCCCTCTAATAACTCTTGCAATTCATCTGTTAATGGGCGCAACAAGACTTCTTTAGAAAGAGCTAAAGCAGCATTTTTAGCCCCTTGTACTAAAACATTATTTTGGTTTGATGAATCGAAAGCTTCCAAAGATTTTGGGCTTAATAGTAATAAGAAAATTTTTAATTGACTTAATTTTAAATCGCCAGTTATTGGTTTAAATCCTAGATTTAACTGATTTAAATTACCGTTTAAGGACATTTCGATGCTGGTATCTTGCGACAAAAAAGGAAATTCTGATTTAGTTAATTCTGTGGACGCTGCAAGTTGTATTTTTGGATCAAATGCTATATTAGAAGTTTCATCTAAATTTATTTGAGTTTCCATCAAATCAAAACTTGTGGAGGGAAATTTTACTCCTCCTTCTTTAACAAATAAACTACCAGTCAGTTTAGGATTTTCTAGGTTAGATTTAGCAGTAAGTTGACCACTTAAAACTGTATTAATGTCAATATTTAACATTTGTGCTTCAAAATTAAATCTATTTATTAAAATATTAATATTTAAATCTGTAGTAAACCCAGAAAAAAATGAATTGTTTTGAGGTGTATAACTTGATTCAACATTCGCAATAAAGTTTTTTAAGTCAAACTTTCTCTTAGAATAGCCATCAAAAATTACGACTTCACCATTGGTAATCCTTTTTTTATTAGCATCCTGAAAGCTTTTTATTTTGAAATCACCTTCTACAAAGTCATTATTATTGTGCACAGAAATATTAGAGCCTTTCATACTTAAATCAAAAATATCTGACTCTTCGCTATATGACTTTAAAAAGCTACCATTAATACTTAGGCTGCCATTTCCTACACCCATATCCATTTTTTCTATATTAGTAATAAAACTATTATTGGATTTTTTTATGAAATTTATAGATCCCCTATTAATTTCTATGGGAGCAAGCCATTTTTTCAATATAATCTTAGCATGGGGACTAAAATTTATTTTACCTTCAAAAACTGGTTCACTAAGGCTACCCTTAATAGACAATTCACCTAGAGCTAACCCTTGCGTTTTTTGCACAACAGGAGCAAAAAGTTTAACTAATGATAGTGGCATATCACCAGATAAAAATACATCTAACTTTTGATGATGATAATTCCCAAAAATGCTTAACTCACCTGGAGAAAACATTACTTTGGCTTCTTTAGGCAGAGAGATATAAGCATTATTTATTAAAATATCAGTGGGCGATAAAAGCTTAATCTTGGGAAAGCTTGGCATACTGCTGCTTAGTTCTTTTATACTTAAAGTTGTAGTATAGGCTAAATCATGATTTTTCTTTTTACTAAACTGGCCTTTAAAATCACCAAATAAGGACAAACTAATCAATTCTTTCTTTAAATAAGGAAAAATATCTTCTAAACTTGGGTGAAAAAAACTTGACTGAACATTAATTAAAAATTCATCCAGCCCAAAATCGCCCTTAGCTGCTAGGTTAAAATCCATTTTTTCAGAACAGTAGCCATCTTTTGTATTAAAAGAAAAAGAAGCACATGAAGTTAAATCAAGCTTAGAATCCTTAACACTTGCTGATAATAATACTGGACCAAATAACTTTTTTGGTTGATTAATATTTTCGCTACCTAGCCAAATTTCAGCTAAAGATATTTTAGTAGTTATTACAGGCTTATTAATATGGCCTTTCATGAGAAAAGACATGGATAATTCGCCATTTAATAATGGCCAATTATTATTAATTTTAAAAGAGCTTAATAAAATTTTATCTAGGTTGGCATCAATATTAATTGTTTTTTGCTCATAGGCATATGAAGCTCTTATGTCACTAAGAAAAGAGTTATTTTTAAGCCTAGAAGATAGTGATACAACAATGTCGTTTTTCGAACTTTTCTCTAATTCTTGATTCTCTATCAACAAACTAAGAGGTCCACTACCTAACTTAACATTTAAAAAACTTACATCTTGTGCTATTAAATAGCCTTTTATACGGGGATTTTTTAGGTTACCGTTGAGTACGATGTGGCCATCGATAACTCCAAAAATATCTTTATATAAACTATGAGTTAAGCTATTTAAATTTAAGCCATTAACTAACAAGACTCCATCAAAAGAGTTCTGTTTAAAATTTAAACTAATTTTTTTACTTTCAATAAGGCCTAAAAAACTGTAAGAATAAAAATTGTCTACTAAGCAATCAACACTAGAACATTGTGCACTAAAAGAAGTCATACCAAAGTCTATACTTTGCCATTTAAAATTAGGTGTTTCAAAATCAATCGCCACTAGTGGTTCATCAGAGCTCCCACTTAATAATAACGTAGCACTGCCTACCCCTTCAAAAATTTTATTAGTTAAACTTGATAAATCAAAATCTGTTAGTTTTATATCACTTTTAATAATTTTTTTATTAAAGATATCATCAATAAAAATATTACCCTTAAGATCCCCTAAGTTTAATTTGGCATTAATATTAGAAAAATAAGCATTATTTTTTTCTAAATTAAAAACACTAAAAATATTAGTAATTTTTAAATTTTTATAATCAATATTTTTTATATTTAAATCAGACTTAATAAACAAATTTTTATTATTATAAATTAGTTGCCCTGCAGATTTTAAATTAGAAATTTTTATATCATTTTTATTAAGAGTTGGTACAGAAATATTAAAATTAATATCTGATTTATTATTTTCAGTATTAACAACACCAAAAAAATTTAGTTTAGATCCAGTATTGTCTATCAAATAAGACTTAGCAAACTTTATTGTATTTAAAAAATCATAATTTAAATTTATATTAAAATTAGTTTTATCGTTCAAATTAACAGTATTTATTATGCCATTTTTAATGTTGCCGTCTAAAACTAAATTTAATTTTTGAGCTGATTTATAATCTCCTAAAATTTGCACTTTGCTGGATAATATCCCTTGCGTATCTATTTTTAAGTTTAAAAATTCTGTTATTTCTTTGCTTAAAATATTTGATGCTAAGGCTTCAAAATTATAAGTTTGTGAATTAAAATCAACCTTACCTAAAGCGCTGACTAGTCCATTTTTGCCTATGCTAATGCTTGATTGTGTAACTTTGACAAATTCTCTAGAAATTTCTGCTAGAATATTCGCTTTATTAATTTTTACTGATTTAATAACCGTATCTTGGGTAATAATAGACGCTTTAATATTTGGGTATTCAAGCTTACCCGACATGGTAATATCAGCTAAAAATTTTGGAGGCTCAAAAAATAAGCCTTTTAAGCCTATGGGCCATGTATTAGCATTTCGATTAAGCTTAGCCTTAATGTCATAACGATCTTCAGCAACAAATACTGTTCCAAAAGCACTGATTAAAGAATCTTCATAAAAACCTGTTAAATTTTTAGCAAAAACTTTTTCATCGCTAATAAATAAGTCATTAACTAATAATTTTTTAATAGGCAATTCAAGACCTGCGGCCAGTATAGCACCATTATCAATAGTTACTTCACTGATATTAACACCAAAGGGGCCGTTTTCCACCCAAAAATTACCTTTGGCATTTATATTTTGCGCCGTAATGTTAACCCCTGCGTCATGGTGCATTTCAAACAAACCATTTTTTACTAAAATATTTTCTATGGTAACTCTGATGCTTTTTGTTGCACTTTTTTGGCTTGGGCTATCATCACTAAAGACATCAATAACGTTGTGTCTAGATTTAATAATATTATAATTAAAAAATAAACCATCTACTAACGCTTCTTTAATTATTATATTTCTAGTAAGTAAAGAAGATAAAGATATTGATAATTCAACATATTTTCCAGCCAAAACCACTTCTTTTTCATCTTTAATTACTTCTAAATCTTGTATTTTTATTTTATTAGGCAAAATATATTCAATACTTTTTGCTGACATTTTTCCTGGAATATTTTTATTTACTAATTCAAGTATATTTAAGGGCATGTTAAAAGAAAATAAAGAAGATAACTTATCATAAAAAGATGAAGCATATAAAATTTGACTAAAAAAATAAAAAGCTAAGCATAGACCTATTGGTCTGAAAAATAATCTATTTTGCTGCCTTCTTGCTAGTAATCGCATATAAGTTTACAATTTATTTGGTTTAAGTAAAAAGTATCATAAGGCATAAGAAATGGCCACAGCACGTGAAAAATTATTACAAGCTTTATCTAACATCACTAACAATTCCTTTAGCCAAGAAGGTGAAACCTCATTAAAAAGACTTTTAAATACTTTTCGTATACAATCAAAAACCTCTATCCATGAAGAAAGCTTTACCGCACGAGACACACTTTTAACAAACTTACTACAAACTTGGAAAACAAATAACACTTTAGAAAAGAAAGATTTACAAAAATTAATTCTCCCATTTAGAATGCAAATAAAACAAGGTCTAAACTCTAGCAGATTTCAAGATTATAAAAAAGATAAAAACAATAATAATGACCAACAACTTCCTAATAATAAAAATAGATTGACAGAAAAAATTAATTCCTATGAAAATGCTTATTTTAAAGATAAAAAACAGAATAATAATACAAGCGCCAAGGACAGTTCTGTAGCTGGAGGTCCGGTAGTTAAAAATGGCAACCGAGGAATTTGTCCCAAATGCCGAAGCCTTGGACTAGTCTTAGCCAGATCTTATGGTAAAGAAGATCGTTACTCTTGTATATACTGCGGCTATCAATCATTTATTGGTGCTCAAGATGATAAACTTGATTTATGTATGGCAGCCCATCTTCTTGGGGACTTTTTAGACGAATAGGTTTTATTTATGAGCATAAAAAATATATTAGTTATGGTAATAATTATTTTATTATCCAGTTCTTGCACCAAAAAACGTAACTTAGATGCTATTGACTATTTAAGCTCTTTTAAAAATCAAGCTTCTGATGCCATAAATATTGTTTTTACCTCAAATATAGAAGGCTACATAGCCCCGTGTGGCTGTACCAGCGATCCTTTGGGCGGAATTGATAGATTTGCTAGAATTTTTGAAGATATTGCCTTAGTAAGCAAAAAAAAGCCCTTATTAATAGACACAGGAAATCTATTTTTTGATAGCCCCACGCGAAACGATGCTGATCTGTGCACAGATAATGCCAAAACAGATTTTTTACTCCAAAGCCTTAAAAGCCTTGATTTAAAATTTACTTTCATGAGAAAATTTGATACTGCCAGAGGCCAGAATCATTATCTTAGTTATTTAAAAAATAATCATATAGAATTACTAAATAATAATAAAGTTATAACTTTTAATAATATTAAAATATATTTCCTAACTACGCAGGACAATTTAGATAAAATTATCAAACAACCTAATGATGTAATAATACTTATAAGCGACTTAAGTTTAGCAGAAACTAAAAATACTTTTGGTTCAAATGACAAAATAGATATTATTATTCAGGCCGAATCAATTGATATGTCCAGCATGACGCCTACTAAACTAAGCAATAATGCCCCAGTTATTGTATCTTGCGGCAGACAAGGGCAATATTTTACTGTACTTACGCTGCAAAATTTTAAAAATAAAAAAAATGGTAAATTTATATTCGATAATAGTGCTATGGAACAAACTCAAAATAAAGAATTATTACAAGCTCGTATTAAAGGCTTAGAAGAGCAACTTAGTACTTCTAATAATAAAGATTTTTTGCTTACGCGCCTAAAAGCAGCTAAGAGTGAATTGTTGGCAATTAATAAACAAAATCTTTCACCTCTATCAGAAGCGAGTATTTCTTTTGAATCTATTGCTATTACTAAAAAAGTTGAGCCTTTGCCAAGCATTGCTAAAGCGCTAGAAAATTATGAAAAAAGTGTTCCAAGCTTAGTAAAAAAATGTGAAGAGAATATTACTTGTCCAGAAGTTAAAAATAATCAGGCCACCTATGTAGGAGCACAAACTTGTAAGGCTTGTCACCAAGCAGCTTTTGATGTATGGCAAAAAGCCAAATTTATGGTTGATGGCAAAGATGAACAAGGTAATACAATAAAGCGTGAAATCGGCCATTCTAAAGCTTGGAAAACTCTAAGCGATATTCATAAAGATACTGATAGGTCATGTATTGGCTGTCACAGTATTGGTTTTATGCAGCCTGGTGGTTATTGTAAAACCAACGAAGTCGACTTTAGAAAAGATGTTCAATGTGAAAGTTGCCATGGAGCGGGAAGCCTACACGCACAAAGCGGCAATAAAGCACTTATAAAACGTAATGTTCCAGAAGAAACTTGTCGAGAGTGCCACCATGTTCCCCATATACCAAGCTTTGAAAGCTTTAATTATGATGAACAAGTAGTTAAAATCCTAGGCCCCGGCCATGGCGAAAAGCTATTGCAACAAATTTTGCATAAAAATAATAAAAAATAGCTATTTACAATAATTTATTGGTAAAAACCAAATTTTAATTTCACCATCGTTGGCACCTGTAAGGATTTTTGATGCGTTTTTATTAAACATAACATGTCCATAGATCTCTTTATTATCAATGGACCACTCTAGGGTATCCAGCAAATCTCCACTGTTTGCATCCCATACTTTAATAGTTTTATCGGCAGAGGCTGTGAGTATATTTTGGCCATTACTGGTGTTTATTGTTGCCAATACTTTTGCTGTATGACCGGCAAGAGTAAGCTTAAGTGATTGATCGACGTCATATATTTTTGCTGTCATCAGCATTACTAAAACTAGCCGAAGGAATATAATCACTTTTAAAATTTAACGATTGGATCTTATGTCCATCCTGATCCCATATTTTTAACAATCCCCAATAAGAGGCAGCAGCAATCAAATCTTCATCACTAAAATTAGCTGTGCTTACCCAATATGAATCTGATTGCTCTAATCTGATAAATTCTAATGCTCTTATAGCCGAGCAGCTAAAAATGAAACTTAAAAATAGCAAACTATATTTTGGCATCAGCTCGTTCCTGGGCTCTTTATTGACTATTTAAAAAACCCATTGCATTTAAAAACTATTTCAAAGCTGATTTTTTAGACTTTCTTTTATATAATTATTTATTCTTAAAAAGTGCGAAGATATCTGTTCAATATTGAACCAATGCAAGCATCAACGAACCTTAAGTAAAATCAGCAATTTGTGTTGGATAAGGCTTTTTCTGGTCTTCATCAATAATTTCTTCATTATAAATAGTAAGCATATAATTCATTTAACAAAACTACATATAAATTATTTTACAATAAAATCATATACTTTAGGCATTCCACAGGTATCATTACTGCATACTTGCAAATAAAATTTGGCAGTGGTTGGATTATTGCCAGGTTTTAAGGCTTGTGTAACCATAAAATCATTTTCGATAATTATGCTATTTATATCACCTATTTTTTTGGTTTTACCAGCAGGTATGCTAGCATCGCCTATTTTTTGCCAACCATTTTGTTCTAAAACTTCAAGTTTGACCGCTTTGCCAATAGCCTCACCTGGTGCATAGGCGTGTATACCTTTGCCAAGTTTAATATGAATAGATAAAACTTGGCTGTCTTTATTATAACTATGATTCACAGAATAAAGCTTTTCTAGATCTTGCGATGTAGTAATTGAAGAGTTTTTTGTACAAGAAGATAAAAAACTTAATAACAAATATATAAAAAAGTGACGCATGTTTTACTCATTTTTGAGATTTTAGTACGGCTAATAAATCCAAACAAAAATTATCTAGGTCAGCCTTAAGTGTTTTTAAGCGCGTTTGAAAAATATTATACGCCATAACTGCAGGGATCGCTGCGAATAGACCTATGGCAGTGGCTAATAATGCTTCCGCAATACCAGGAGCTACTGTGGCTAAATTAGCATTTCCTGCTTGCCCAATTTGATTAAATGAAGACATAATTCCTACAACAGTTCCAAATAAACCAATAAAGGGTGATACAGATCCTATAGTAGCTAAAAAAGATAGTTTTGAATCAGCTTTTTTTATTTGCTTTCTGGCAGAACGAACCAACGCTCTTTCAATGACTAAAAAAGCTTCTTGCTTATTTTCAGATTTATTCTTTTGTCGTTCGTATTCAAGCACACCATCTTTAAAGACTTCTAAGCTAGGGCTTATGGTATTGGTATTTACTAAAGAACTTAAATCTTTGGTTTGCCAAAATAAATCAATAAAACTGGCATTTGAAACGAGCATATTTTTTATACTTTGCCATTTTGATAAAATAATAGCCCAGCTTATAACGGAAAAAGCTAAAAGTATAAACATGACTAGTAAGGCCACTAAGCTCATGTGAGAAAATATTTCTAAATAATTAAACATAAAGCCTCCGCTATAAATCTGGCATAACCATAAAAATAAAAAAGGGCTTCTAGAAAAGAAACCCTCTTAAAAATTAATCTTTAACTTAAAATAATATCTAAAACCTCAAGTTAACAAGATTATTGTAGACTTTCTACATAATCTTTACTTAAACCAAAAACATTTGCTAAGCCACTTTGAAAAAACTTCAAATATTGAGGGTGAATAGCTCCATTGCCAGAAAATTTATGCACATTGAAGGTAGCATTTTTATATTTTTGATCTTTAAAAAATAATTTATTTTTCTTATTCACAGAAAATACCCATGTACTGCCATTACCAAAAGTATTTGCCTTACCCTTAAAACCCAAATCAGATAATCCTTTCACTAATTGATTCCAAGTTTGTTTATTTTTGCAGTTATAGATATTGTTCTGTATAAAATTAAATAATTCGATTTCATAATCTGAAAGAACTGCTGGTACTTCAATATTTTGTATATGAGCTTGGTTTTTACGTTGTTGATGATAAGCATGCTCTTGTTGAAAATATTCATAGTCAAAAACAGTATAATCATTATTCTCTTCTTTTATTTCTTCTTTTGCTTCTTCTTTTATTTCTTCTTTTGCTTCTTCTTTTATTTCTTCTTTTATTTCTTCTTTTGCTTCTTCTTTTATTTCTTCTTTTGCTTCTCTTAATGATAATATTTTACTTAAATCATTCTTTATATTCTTAATTGGTATTGCAAGTTTCTTAATAAGAACTTCATTTTCTTTTGTGTTTTCTAAGCATGATAACATTTCTATATAACTACCAATATCCTTCATTAATGCTGGCAAATTCTTAATATCATTTATACGGATCTCTTGTTTAATAATATTTACTACATCTAAATTGTTAAATAATTTTCCTTCTAGTTTAAAATTAATTCTTTCATGTTGCCACTCTTTGATAAACTCCTCAATTTTTAAAAACTCTTTATTTAAATCATTTTTATTATAGGCCTCAAAATTTTCATCAAATAAAGAAGCATAGAAAGGTTCTTCTGTAATTTTTTTAATAAGGTCATCATTGGATAACTTTTGTTTCATAGAAAAATATAATTGTTGAGCAATGAGATTTTTAAAATCATTAATAAGCTTATTATCAAATTTCTCATTAGTAGCCAATTTATTTACAAATTTTGGATCTCTTTTAAATTTATTATTTTTATCAACATTTAATAGAAAAAAGAATAAACTTTCATCAAGCTCCTTTAGAAAATTCAACAATAAAGGATAAAAATTAATTACCGTATTTTGCAAAAAGACTACTTCTTGATCTTCATGTGGATGTTGCTGCAATACAGAATCTCTCCAACTTAGATCACTAACTGCTTTTTCAAGGATCTCAATAAAAGAGCAGACATAGTTTTTTATTATATTAATAGAATTATAGTCAAAACTATTTTGAGTACCTCCAGGAAATAGAGAATTTTTATAAAGCAAGATACGATCCAAACAACCCTGAACTGCTATCATCGTCGCGCTCCCTTGCATAACATCCAAAAGATCACTTGGAAAAGCAACTAAAGGAAATTCAAGCTTTCCATTATCTTTTGAAAACCAAATAAATCTAAATAAAGCTGGTTTATTACGCAGGTATTCATCAACAATTTTTTGAGTAGTTAACAAAAAGTTAATGGTATCATTTAAATTATGAAATATTTTTTCTGAAACACCTTTATGGGTTATACCTCTAAAGGCATTATTCATTTCTCGCATCTGTTTATCGATGGTAAGATAATCTGAAGCATTCACTGAAAAACCCAATAAAAAGAATATAGTAAGTATACAATTATTTTTCATTTAATAGACCTATATAAAAATTAATAATAATGCTCTTACATTACTTTTATTAAAAAAGATTGTAAATAGCTTTCATAAAAATTTAATGCAATTAAATAATATAAATATTTCTACAATAAAATCATATATTTTAGCCTTTCATAAGTATCATTGCTGCATACTTGGGTTCACTATCCTTTAAGCTTTGGAGCTATAAAAAAAGGGCTTTCTGTAAAAGAAAACCCTTTTAAAATATTTATTATTTATTATTAAAGCGCTGAGTAGTATTCAATAATGAATTGCTCTTCCACTTGAAGAGGCACATCTTCACGGGCAGGCTTCATAATAATTTTTGCGCAGACATCTGATTCATCCATTTGCAAAAAGCTTGGCAGGGATAAATTGCTAGGATCTTTACGATTTAGCTTAATTTGTTCAAGCATTTTAGTTTTGGAGTAGGGGCTTACCACATCACCAATTTTTAGCTGATAAGATGCAATATCTACACGTTTACCATTTACAGCAATGTGACCATGGTTAGTCATTTGTCTAGCAGCAGGCATACTTGGCGCAAAACCAGCTCTAAAAACTACGTTATCAAGTCTAGTTTCTAGTTTTTCTAATAAGTTTGTTCCAGGGTTGCCCTTAATAGAGGAAGCTTTTGCTACAGTACTTCTTAATTGTTTTTCGCTTAGACAATAATGAAAGCGCAATTTTTGTTTTTCTCTTAGTCTAACAGCATAATCTGATAGTTTTGCTCTACGAGTAGGACCATGTTGTCCGGGTGGATAAGGTCTTCTTAAGTCAGCTTCTGTTTTCATTAAGCCTGGAAGAGGTGTTCCTAAGCGACGAATAATTTTTAAACGTGGGCCTCTATAACGTGCCATTTTTTTGCTCCTTGCTTTATCACTCTTTTGATTAAGAGCCTTCTTTTGGATAAAGACGTTGTAAAAGCATACCTAACTAATACTAAGCAGTTGGTCAATGGGTTTTAAAAAATGAAAAAAAGCTAAGAAAATCAAACCATTCAAGCTAAAAGAGGTATATAAATTTAAAATTTGAGGTTTTTAATGAAAAAAATTATCGTTTATTTGAGCTTACTAGGGATCATCAGTTGTACTACAAGTAACAAAATGCCGCTTACTTCGCTTTCTAGTTTGCAGGCTAAAAATCCTAAAAATGTTATCTTACTAATAGTTGATGGTATGGGCTTTTCTTACCTAGAAGCCTTAAAAATTTACCAAGGAAATAAAGCCTTATTGGTAGACGAATTTTTATGTAAAACTCACGTTACTACCTGCTCTTTAAATGGTAGTGATGCTGATGGCCGCTGCATAAAAGATACTACAAATGTAACTGATAGTGCAGCGTCTGCAACAGCCATTGCTACGGGTAGTAAAGTAGAAAATAAAGTTATCAGTATTAAAAATAATAAAAATCTAAAAACTATTTTAGAAAAATACCAAGATTTAAATAAAAGTACTGGCATAGTAGCCACAAAACTTATGAGCGATGCTACTCCTGCAGCTTTTGCTTCCCACGCTTACGATCGAAAAGATACACAAACTATAGTAAATAGTATGTTTAACCAGGTAATGCCTACACTAGTTTTAGCTGCTGATACAGATTTACATAAAGATTACGCAACAAAATCTAGCGCTAATTATAAAATGATAGCTAATTTAACTCAGCTAAATAGTTTAGTGAAAGACTTAGAAACAAAACCCTGCAATGGTAAAAATTGCCCAAATATTTATGGCGGTTTTGCTCAGCATAGTTTCATACCTAATGTAATAGATACAAAAGTAGGATTACCCTTAGAAATTACTCCCAAAAGCTATTTTGAAAGTCATGATTTGCCCCATTTGTCAGATATGGCTTTTGCTGCCTTAAGTATTTTAAAACAAAATCAACAAGGGTTTTTTTTAATGCTTGAAAGTTCCATGCCGGATATGGTAGGCCATTATAATAAAATCATTGATACTACTCCTAAATCGCCTCCTGCCATAGCTGTATTGATCAGAGAAATGATAGAGCTTGAGAAAACTATAAAAGTTATGACAGAATTTGTAAAAAATAATCCAGATACGCTGCTTATAATAACAGCAGATCATGAAACTGGTGGTTTAGTGATTGATTCAGAAGCTAGCAGTTGTATTGGGCAAGAATATTGTTTACCAAGTGTAAAATGGACTTCCAAATTAGAATCAAAAAAAGATGGTCTTATTGCTGAGCATACTAACGTTGATGTACCACTTTTTGCTACTGGCTTAGGTGCTGAAAAGTTTTGCCAAGAATATATTAATAATACTGACATTATTAAGCTTATTTTAAATGAATAAAATGAATATTTAAGTGTTTTATGAGCAGTTTAACTTTATCAAGGATCAAACTTCATGAAACACTTAAGTTTAGCTCTTCTCATACTAGCTAACAGCAATCTTTTTGCTGTTAGAAATGCACCCATGGTGGAATCATCACTAACAGTTTCAGCCACCATTTCTCAAAGACCAGAATTTGTTAATCTTAGTATTGATATTAGCTCAGAATGCTATGCTGATAGAACAGCACTTAGCGAAGCTACCAATAAAGAAACCAATAGAATTAACGATTTAATCAACACTCTAATAGTAAAAAGCAGAAACGATACTTCTTGCATACAAGCAGGTCTTATTCAAGACTTTCATAGAAGCACGGGATGGGGTGAAGATGAAAAACGAACTTGTGTGGGTACTTTTGCTCTAACAAACACCATATCTGTTCAATATTATGATATGGATAGCTTTGCTGATTTTTATAATCAACTAAATGCTCAATTAAGTTCAACGGGCAATAAAGCTTTAGAAGAAGCCTTTACCAGTGCTAAAATCAGCTCTTATTATGGTGCTTTAAGCGAAGCTACACGGACTTCTATGGAAGAAAAAGCTACGCAGAAAGCTTTTTTAAAAGCTTGTAGTAAATTCAATACAATAAGCAATAATACTGATTATGAAGCTTGTTTTAGTGATCATATTTTGTCTAACAATAATAGCTCAGAAAGACTGTATACCGCTTCTGCTCCAAAAGGAGCTAATAATACAGCTATAAGCTTAGACATACCAAATATTGAAGTTACTGAACAACTTTATGTCACTTTTAGACACAAAGGATTAAGTTGTAATAAAGATAACTCAAGCGATGAAGAAACCAGAGAAATAGTAGGAAGTTTATCTAGATAGTATTAAGGACTTTTAGCCAAAGAGGAAAAACTTCACCAACATCTAAGGCTATATCTTTAGGAACTACCGCATGAGCAAGGCCGTTGTTGGACATGTAAGCAATTACACCAGCATGGCCTTCTTCAATTTTTTTAATAACTTCTGGTGTTAAATTTAACCAGGTTACTTGTGCGTCTTTAGAGTTAATAAAAAATTTTTGAGTTTCAAGTGCTGAAATAAACTCTTTATCTAATCTATTTTTATCTACCCATTTTCGAATAGTTATATATTGTTGAACTTTGTCTTGCTTTTTAAGCTCGTTAATAAACTTTTTTTCATCCAGATTAGCCTTCGGCTGAGCTTTTTGCTCTAGCTTTGAAATTTGCTCTTTGCTTACTAAACCTTTGGCTAGTAATTTATCTTTTAAGTTAAACATAGTTTTATTTATCTAATAGTTAATTTTTAACTGTCAATACTTTTACCCTTAGGGCATATAAGAAAAAAGCCACTCTTAAAGAATGGCTAAATTATTATTTAAATAAATATTTTATTAAATCATATTAAGCTGCTTTAGCATGTGCCTTATGTGCTACTTTTTTTTTAGCTACTACTTTTTTCTTAACTGCTGCCACTTTTTTCTTAACTGCTGCCACTTTTTTCTTAACTGCACCAACTTTCTTCTTAACTGCAGCTACTTTTTTCTTAACTGCTCCAACTTTTTTCTTAACTGCAGCTACTTTTTTCTTAACTGCTCCAACTTTCTTCTTAACTGCAGCTACTTTTTTCTTAACTGCTGTAATTTTTTTAGCTACTACTTTTTTCTTAGCTGCCACTTTTTTCTTAGCTGCGCCAACTTTCTTTGCTACTACTTTTTTCTTAGCTGCCACTTTTTTCCCCTTACCTTTTTTAGCGCTTCCGCCTCTACTAGCTTTCACGCGTGAAATATCACCTGCTTTATCCACATAATAAAGAAAATTTTCATCCCTGCGTAATCCTGATTTAAGAACTAATTCTGGTTTATCATCGCGACCTTTCTTTTCACCGCCACGTACCATTTTTGCTCTAAACACGTTTAGATTACGATCAAGGTAATACAACCAACCCGGTTTACGAGTAATTCCTGCTTTGAGGACTTTTTCAGCCATAATGTTTCTCCTCACCTAAAGTTTAATATGCCGTTACAAGTCCGTCTTGTAATCATCGAGTGGTACAGTTTACCCTCAATACTTATGGTGTCTTATTCTGACTATAATATCTAATCTTTTGTAAGATTGCTTATTTTTTGTACTTGTCATAAAATATTTTTTTAAAAAACAAATAATGTATAGAAAAAATTAATTTTAAACAAATAATTAAATAAATATTTTCAATACAATAAGTAAAATAATAGACAAAAGCACACGAGTCTATATAGAACACTTTATTCACTATAAAAGACAATTATGCTGCCATACCATAGTTGCATAATTGCTTTATCTACAATATTAAATAAAAAACTTACGCAACTGTGAAAAAATCTTATGAATAATTTGTTAATTATGGGCGCAAATCAAAAAAGCCGTTTTGATTATGCCATAAATATTGTTCTAAAAAATTTATGTTTGAATACCTTAAAACCATGTCATGAATGTATTAATTGTTTAAGAGTCAAAAGTAATTCTCATCCAAATCTTTTAATTATAGAACCACAAATAAGTGAAGCAGGATTAGAATCAGAAATAAAAATTGAACAAGTTCGTCTACTTATAGAAGAGCATCATAAAAAATCTTTTGAGGATACTCTAGGTTTTTTTATTATCTCCCACTTACACAAAATTACTAAATCAGCAGCTAATGCTTTATTAAAAACTTTAGAAGAAACAGCTAAAGATAAGGTTTTTATAGCCCTCGCTCCTTCAAAAATGTCGGTATTACCCACATTGAGCTCCAGATTAGTAAGCATAAGCATTAAGCCTGATATAAATAAAATAACTATTGAAGATAAAGATCTCAAACTTATCAATGAAATTTGTAGTACTAAAATGCAACAACGCCTTTTCTTAGCTGGGCAGTTTAGTCAAAATAAATCTGAGTTAATACATTATTTAGAATCATTGCAGCAAAGCACACATCAATTATTATATAATTTTTGTGAGAATAAAAATCCTCAATTACCACCTAAAGTTATTTATAAGATTAGTGAGGGCATTACTAGTGCTATAACAATGTTAGAAAAAAATCTTAATACTAAACTTACACTAGAAAATTTATTATTAAAGCATTGGCCCTATTTTTAGCTCTATAGTTTGATCCATAGAATTATTATAAATTAAACTATAATTCCAAAGATTTCCTAAAACTTTTTTTACATAATTTTTTGTTTCTTTATAAGGTATTTGCTCAATAAAATAGTCTGTTACTTGGGCATTATATTTTTTTTGCCAGGATAAAACGCTAGAAACCCCGGCGTTATAAGCAGCAATACCTAAAACAGGATGTTTTAGTCTGGTGGTATAATCAAAAAGGGTGTGTGCTCCTAGAAGTAAATTGGTTTGAGCATCAAACAAGTCACTTTTATCTTTAATTACTAATTTATTCTTCTTAGCAAAATCATTTGCTGTACTATACATTAATTGGCATAAGCCCAAAGCTCCCGCCCATGATTGAGCGTCTAGCACAAAAAAACTCTCTTGTCGCATAAGAGCATACAAAAAATTTTCTTCTATTTTATAAGAAGCTAAAGCATTTTTGACTTCTTTTTTAAAGGGTTTGGGATAAGCTATAGTGCTATAAAATGTAGGAAATTTTTCAAAAATATAATTACCTAAGTGTGACTGGCACGCCACTAATTGTAAATAAGAACTTTCTATTTTATCCATAAGCTCATAAAGGCCTGCCATGATAACTGCTTTTTTGTAATCATTTGATTTTAGTTTTTCGCTTTTAAGTAATGCCAATGCTTCGTTTCTAAAACCATATTTTATGAGATTAAATATAAATTTTTCTTCTTGGTTTAAATCTTTTTCTGTAAATAATTCTGGTACTTCAGCTTTTGGCCAATGGGGTTTAGTAATGTTTTTTTCACCTAAATTCTTAAGCAACGAATAAGCTAAGCTTGAATAAATGGTGGCATTTTTTAACAATGCTAGTTCTCTTAAATTTTTAATAGCAGTTAGTGCTTCTTTTGTTTTAGTATTTTTATTTTCAAAAGTAGTTATAGAGGGATAAATAGTTAATCTGGCAATCCAATAAAAAGCTTGCGCATATTCCATAGAGTTTTTATTACTAATACTTTTAAGTTTTTCTAAGGCTTGTATGCTTAGGTTTGTTTGATTATCTTTAGCCAACAAAAAAGCTTTTAAAAATAACGCTTCATGTATCATATCTCCCTTAGGAAAATCTTTAATTAAAATATCAAGTGTGAGCATTGCTTGCGCATTTTTATTAAGATCAAATAATAATTGAGCTTTTAAAAATAAAATATCGTCACTAAAGCCATGTGTAGGATAATCTTTTACAAACTCATCAAATTGGGGCAAGGAAGTCTCATCTTTTTGAATAGCTGCAATAGTTAAATCCAAATATCTCTTTTTAATTAAAACATCGCTTGGGCATGTGAGCGAAATAGTTTTTAGCTTTTCTCGAGCATCTTTAAATTTTTTTGTTCTGCGCATTATTTTAGCTTCTTGATAAGCAAGCTCACATTTTTGCGCATCAGTGAGTTTTAGGCTGCAAGATTTTAAGTAATCAATAGTTTTAAGTGCATCCTGATTAGCCCCAAAAGTAATTAATTTATTTATTCTGTACAAAAAATCTTCAAATTTTAGTTTGCTCACAGCTTCATTAAAATAATTAAGTTGGCTTAAATCTGCCCACAATATTCCTTCAGGCAATACTTTTAAAAGCTCAGTAATAGTATTTAGTGAATTTTTTTTATCTAAGACACCAGTTTTAAGAAGAGAATGCAAAAATTTAGAGCGCTTATTACGATTATTAACATCATAAAATTCACACACAGAATCATAATTTTCTTCAAAAAATTTATTCGACTGCAAATAAAGAGATAATTTTTTTTGATTATCTATATCTAGATTTTCATATAAAGCGCTTGTTAATTCTATGTTATGAGTAATCAAATTAGACTTAATTTTAGCTAAATATTCAAAAACTAAAGCATATTCTTTATTTAATGCAGCTATTACAGCTAAGCGATAGTGAATAATATCTGAAATTTCTGAATATTTTTTTAAGTTTGCGCCTCTATTCTTTACAAAATCTTCATGATTTAACATACCGATAAAATTGGGCGATACTTTATCCAAATTTCTGTAACTATTCATAATTTCTTTAGGAGAAGCATGCACGCTGCTAAACATAAAAAAATTTAACAAAAAAGAAAATATGATCATATTTTTACCTAAAATTTTTTTTGTGTTAGAAAGTGTTTAATTTTATAACAGAAGTAACTATCAGGAGATATACTATGAAAAATAAAAAAATTTTAATAACTATAAGTATTCCATTAGCTCTCTTAATTTATTTTGTTTCAGGTCAAATTAGTTCAAGCTTAACTCCGCCCTTATGGCGAGTAAATACAAAAAGTACTTCTCTTAAAATTCCTTCCTGGGCGCCTATAGTAAAATCATCACAACCTGCAGTAGTTGTTATAACTACAGAGGCTACCATTCAACAACCTCCTATGGAAATACCTGGATTACCTGCACCTTTTCGTTATTACATGGCTCCTCCAGAAAAACAAAGTGGTCAGGGCAGCGGCTTTATCATCAACGAGGATGGTTATGTGATTACTAATCAGCACGTAATCGAAGGTGCTCAAAAAATTAAAGTACAAGTTGGCCTAAGTTCGCAAGAATATAACGCTATTGTAGTTGGAGAAGATGAATCCATAGATATTGCTTTGTTAAAAATAGAAACTAAAGAAAAAATAAAATGGCCATTTTTGCCCTTGGGCGATTCAGATAAAACTGAGCTAGGAGATAGATTATTAGCACTAGGTAGTCCACTAGGCCTAACCCAATCAGTCAACGATGGTATTTTATCTCACAAAAACCGAAGTGGGCTAAAGCCTTCTGGCAGGCAAATATTTCCTGAAATGTGGCAAGTACAAATGAATATTGCTCCAGGAAGTTCTGGTGGACCCATGCTTAACGATAGTGGTGAAGCAGTAGCTGTTAGTGAATCTATCATATCAGGACAAGCCATCGCTTTTGGGGTGCCAATAAATTTAGTAAAACGTATAATTCCAGATTTACTAGCCTATGGCAGTGTAGAAAAAGCCTTTTTGGGAGTTAAAACTCTTGATTTAACTTCTGCTCAAGCTTTAGCTCTAGGCCTTAAAGCTGATCAAGGTGGTGCCATTGTTAGCCAAGTTGTACCAAATACCCCAGCACAAAAAGCTGGTTTTCAACCAATGGATGTTATTTTAGAAATAGATGGCTACCCCATTAAAGATTCTAATTCCTTGCGGCAAAAAACAGCATTAAGTGGTGTTAATAAAGAAGTAAGTATAAAAATATTTAGAAAAGGCAAAGGTAATTTAGTGATCAAAGCAGTTTTAGAAAAATTGCCCGGACAAAAAACCAAAATAGCTCAAATAGCCCCAGATAAATCAATAAGTGCCGATTATATAATAGAAAAATTAGGGCTTTCCTTAAAAAATGCTCCTAACAATAGGGGTGCACAAATAACTACGGTTATAAGAGGCTCTATTGCCGATCGTTATGATTTAAGTCCTGGTGATATAATACGTCAGATTAATATTAGGGATATAACTTCTGCCTCTGAGGCTAAATCCATAATAGATTCAGCCCAATCAGAGGATACCTTGTTGGTTATTATGCAAAGAGAAAATGATATAATATATGTTCCAATAAAAATGCCTTAAACTATATAAATAAATAGTTTATAAAAACTCTGCTCTTATGGGCAGGGTTTTTATGCTCAATAATTTAAAGCTTATCTAAATAAAGGCCTATGAAGTTGAGAATTTCCATTAGCTCTATTTGTCCTTGATAATAGAGAGCACGCGTTTTATTATACTCTGATTGAAATAACTCTAAGTCATCAGTATTAATTATTTTAAATGCATCACTATTTATTATGCTAATATCATCCCCACAAAAGCGTTCTTTTTTGAAGTCAGTATATTGTTGTGTTCCTATAAAATTTTGAACGTCTTTAAGTTTAAGAAGGTAGTAGATATCATAATAATGACGCATAAAATTATCAGGAATGTTCCCCTGTTTCTTATACTGCTTGAATTTGCGGACAATAGCTTGAAGTTTTTCAACAAAAGTAAATTTTGGTTCATAACAAGGTACATGTAACGCCTGATTATTAATTACATCCACATTGGTTGCGATAGCTTTATTTAGCGCCCATGAAGTAATAGTTTTTGGTTGATTTGGAGCAGTACGATCAAAACCTACTTCAAGAAGTATGCCCTCTTTAATGCCTGGGATTACAGGAAAACTTGTTTTATAATGAAGCCTAATACCGCCGCTTCGGTACTTTTCATTATCAAAGTTTGTGTCGCGAACAACCGATATTACACCGTCTATTTTTCCATCCAAAAACTCTGTTAACCAATCAAAATATTTACGTCGAGATTCTTTATGTTTGAATTTATCATGATTTTTTGCTGTGTAAATTTCAAATCCAATAGACTGACCAATAGGAGGATCTATTTTTATATCAATGTCTTCTGAAAAACGATGAATAATCCCATATCCTTTTGATAAAGAAGTGCCTCCTTTAAGTTCAAAAATTAACCCTGCTTTTTGTAGGCCATAAAGACAATGAGTTATCCAATAGTCCTTTTCCACAAGAGACGGTTCATCAATACCAAGTTCGTTTGCTGTAATCTCAATAAGTTGGCGAAAATGTTTATGGTTATGTAAATAATTAGGCAGCATAAATTTTGTCAAATTTTAATTGTGCTGAATATGTTGCATAATGTTTTTTGGCATAAAGAAGCTTTTTTTGATCAAAATCTGGAAGTTTTTCTTTTAGATGCTTAAGTACTGCTTGTTGATTTTCTGCTAAATCGTTTAATCTGTTTAATAATTCCATTACAAAATATTCGCGGGTTACTTGCTTTGGTGTTGGCACTTCTAACCTGCGATGAAAGAAATATTTTCTATCACCCAGTATAAATTCACCATGACGTTTTCGATTTACCACAATTCGTTGATTATACAGCTGTGTGGTACCCAAACCAAGAGAATTAAAAACACTAAGGCTGAACACCACAAAATGCTCATCTCTCAAAAATGTTTTGAGCAGTTGTTGCTCATCGGGCAAAGCTTCCCCAAATACAGTATTCATAGGACAAACATAAAGTCCACGCGTTATCTTGCGAAGTACGCCTTTTTCTACCAATTTAGGCAAATACCTGTCCAAATTAGATGATAACCCTGTCAAATCTCTACGTCGATAGACTTTTCCTGGCTCAAGAGCTGATTGTATTGGTTTAATTCTAGTTTGATACATATCTCCACCACCCTACCAGCATTATAGTCATTATACGACAATTTGTCAAAAAAATTATTAATGTTTAATGTAAATATGAACATATCTATGCGAAAATAAACAAAATTTTATTTGTATTATTAAATTCTGCCAGATCAAAAAACTAAAACAGCTTCTCACCTAAATCCATAATAGATTCAGCCCAATCAGAGGATACCTTGTTGGTTATTATGCAAAGAGAAAATGATATAATATATGTTCCAATAAAAATGCCTTAAACTATATAAATAAATAGTTTATAAAAACTCTGATCTTATGGGCAGGGTTTTTACATTAAATACCTTGCATAATAAATATAAAATAGTAGATAAAAGAGAGTACTTTTAATTTGAGAGCTATAAATATGTTAAAAAATAAGTTATTTATAAAATTCACTATACTTTTATTATGCTTAGCTTCTGGCTGTATCCCAGCTAAAGTAGCAAGTAGTGACAATTCTGCTTTAGAAAGCGAAAAAAAAGATGCACAAGAGAAGCTAAAAATAGCTCAAGATGACTTGGCAAAAGCTCAAGCTGATAAATTAAAAGCTGAAGGTGATTTAACAGCTCTAAGAAATTTTAACCCTACAGCTCAAAAACTTTTAGAAGCTGAAGCTAAATTAAAAGCAGCTACAGAAGCTAAAGATAAAGCTGAACAAGCGCAAAAAACTGCTGAAAATAATCTGGAACAAGCTGAAGGTCAACTTACTGCTTTACAATCATCGGCTAGCCCCGAATTGGCTGAGGCTCAAAATAAACTAGCACTGGCTGAGCAAGCACAGAAAACTGCTGAAGCTAAATTAAAAGCAGCTACAGAAGCTAAAGATCAAGCTAATCTTAAACTACAACAGGTTGGAAATAAACTGGCACAAGCTAAATTAGCTGAAAAAGAAGCTAAACAAGCTCAAACTGATGCTGAAACTAAACTAACACTGGCTCAGCAAGCGCAGAAAACTGCTGAAAATAATCTAGCACAAGCTGAAGCTGCTAAAAATTTAGCTGAAGGTAAACTTAATACTTTAAAATCCTCCGCTACCCCCACAGCTCAACAATTGGCTGAGGCTAAAACTAAACTAGCACAGGCTGAACAAGCTCAAAAAGCTGCTGAAACTAAACTAACACTGGCTCAGCAAGCGCAGAAAACTGCTGAAAATAATCTAGCACAAGCTAAATTAGCTGAGAAAGCTGCGGTAGAGGCTAAAACTGATGCTGAAAATAAACTGGCACAAGCTAAATTAGCTGAGAAAGCTGCGGTAGAGGCTAAAACTGATGCTGAACAAGAAAAGCTGGCAGCGCTAGAAGCTAAAGATAAAGCTGAAAATAAACTAAAAAATAACCCCTTAGCTGCGGGATCTGCAGAAAAAATAGAAAATTTTTTTATTACATTATCTCCAAATCTTGCCACTAATATAATTAATGAAATTGTTGCTCAAAAACCTTCTGCTGATAATGCAATAGCTTTAGAAGCAATGCTTAAAAATGATAAAATCACTCCTGCACAAAAAATATCTGCTTTAGAAAAATTAACAAAACAAAAAAATTTAACGTCAGAAGAGCAAAAATCACAATCTAACATGACCACACAACTTCTTGCTAAAGATGAAGTCAAAAATGCTCTAAAAGGCTATGAAAATGGGAGTGCAAGCAACATGTTAACAGCTGCCGTTGATAACCCAAGCGAAGCTTCAAAACTAGTGCTAGAAGCTCTGCTAGATAATAATGAAAATCTTACCCCCTCTAATATTGCTACCGCTTTTAAAAAGCTGGATGAAAAGAATAATAAGGAAGCTAAAGCTATGATGCAAGTTATAGTTGATAAAATAGAGAATTTGAAAATGACAGATCTAAACTATATAGACTCTGCTCTTAAAACTTTTGTAACTCTAAAAAATAATACTGAGTTAATAAAGAATATGCTTACCAATATGCTAAATAAGGATGATATAAAGACTGCTCTTAAAGATATTACTAATATCAGTATTATGTATCGTGAAGGTTACCATGCTAATGCTTTGTTAACAGCTGCCGTTGATAACCCAAGCGAAGCTTCAAAACTAGTGCTAGAAGCTCTGCTAGATAATAATGAAAATCTTACCCCCTCTAATATTGCTACCGCTTTTAAAAAGCTGGATGAAAAGAATAATAAGGAAGCTAAAGCTATGATGCAAGTTATAGTTGATAAAATAGAGAATTTGAAAATGACAGATCTAAACTATATAGACTCTGCTCTTAAAACTTTTGTAACTCTAAAAAATAATACTGAGTTAATAAAGAATATGCTTACCAATATGCTAAATAAGGATGATATAAAGACTGCTCTTAAAGATATTACTAATATCAGTATTATGTATCGTGAAGGTTACCATGCTAATGCTTTGTTAACAGCTGCCGTTGATAACCCAAGCGAAGCTTCAAAACTAGTGCTAGAAGCTCTGCTAGATAATAATGAAAATCTTACCCCCTCTAATATTGCTACCGCTTTTAAAAAGCTGGATGAAAAGAATAATGAGGAAGCTAAAGTTATGATGCAAGTTATGGTTAATAAAATAGAGAATTTGAAAATGAGTGAATTGACCAAAGATAATAGAAATTCCGCTTTTGGTATGATTATGAGTATTAAAAATAATAACGATCTAAAAATGAATATGTTGGGGAAAATTGGAAGAAATCTTGGTATACAACAAATACAATAAACTTTATAATAAAACCACAAAACCCCCAAGTAAGGGGGTTTTTACTGCTTACTACCATTTTAGGTAATAGTGTCTTTGCGAGGCGCTTTAAGCAACGAGGCAATCCAGAAATAACGCCTAGATTGCCACACCTTTCGCTTACGCTCAAGGTTCGCAAAGACAATAACTTAAACTAAAAAGCAAACTGGAGCTGAACGCCACCCAAAAATCTGTTGGCGGCTTTAATATGTTGCATGCCAAAATAGGGTTGTGCTTTCAAGTTATGGCCATAGATATAATAGTTAGTGCCTAAGGTAACTTCGTGAGCTTGGTCTTTTATATCAAGATTTGGTTTAAGATAAGAGTAATGAACCACTGGTTCAAATTTATGAAGCAAATAACCAACGTCTATATTAGCTCCAAATGATTGAATTTTGTTTCTATTGGCATAATAAACTTCACCATGAGAAGAAGTGTTTTTTAGTTTAAAAATAAAGTCTAGAGTTGCTCTATAATCGTTTATTTCTTTGCTTAAATAGTCCGTATGCAAAAATCCACCTACGCCAACACCAAAACGAGCATCACCGCCCCTAAAGTCTACCAATTCAAAAGCATCAATACCCTTATGGTTGTAGCCCAAGCGACCTACTACACCATTGCTTACAATAGCCAAAGCGTATTCAATAGGGATATTAAAACCACTGTGAATCATTACACCAATATCTTTATTATTATCAGTTATTTCAAAGGCTTGTCTTGCTAAGCTGTGTACTGGTGATCTTAGTTGCGCACCACCTACCATATAATGTCTGGAAAAAGGCATGGTGAACTTACCAAAACGAGCATGTACGCTATGACTTGGCATACCTAGGTTTAAGTAATAATCTTGTAAATAACTGGTGCCTAAAACTTCATATTTATATGGGCCTATTAGTTTTTTTGAAACATGATCACTCTTTTCAAATTGTGTTTGTACAAAATAGTTTATATTTGGATGAAATGCTCTACCAAATAATTTTAATCTAGCTTTAGGTAACGTTAAAGCAACACCAGTTTTTTTATCAGCATAGGATACTTCAGTTTTTTGTTGTAGTAAGCCCTTAAAACCTAAAGAAAAATTTTCGTCAGTACTGGTAAGCAAAAAGTGACCAGAGTTATCTCCATAATCCACATGTTTTTTTACAGATTCTTCTGTTATAACTTCTGCTGAAGCGCAAAAGCTAGCTATTTGACTTGCTACAAAAGCCGTTGTGAGCATTTTTTTTATCATGAAATCTCCCTTACAAAGATAACCCATTAAAAATACAAATACTTTTAATGACATTTAACTTGTAGCTTCAGGATAATGCTAACTTCATAAAAAAGAAAAAAAATCGCTTTTTTTTTAAAAATTTTTAGTTACCATATAGTATGGCCAATAAAAAATATAAAATACTAACTTCTGTATATGTAAATAATTATTATTTTAAACTTAAGAAATTATGTTTTATTAATAACTGTACAATAAGTGCTAAATTAAAATTTACGTTATATGGTGATTTTTTATATGCCAGTCAACTTGATTCAATAAAAGATACTTGTGACTATTATAAATTTTGTTTATTTATTAAAAATATTTTAGAAGATAGTTACTCTTGTGAGCATAAAAGCTTGAATGGTGAGATAAAAAATAGAGCCCTAAATTTTTCTCCACTTATCACCAATGGGTATTTAGAAATAAAACTTTTATGCCATACTGACGCAGTTATAAGAATTTTTTTAAAATAACGTGAGTTCGACATAAGAATTGAGCTTCTCCCTACGGATTAATTGTCTGGATGCCTCGCACAAGGCGTGGCACGTAGAAACCGACTCAAAACTTGTATTTAAAGTTTTCTTACTTCGAACTCACCTTAAAATAAGGTTAATTATGAAAACTACTATAGCCTCTTGTGTGCATGAAATCTTAATTGCGCTCAATGAAAACCCAGCTAGAGAAGGATTAGAAAAAACTCCTCAGAGAGTAGAAAAAGCTTTCTTAGAACTAACAAGTGGTATGGGTATAAGCCCTAAAGAGATTATTGGTGATGCTGTATTTAATACTGAGTCTAGCGGTATGGTATTACAAAAAAATATTGAATTTTATTCTTTGTGTGAACACCATATGTTGCCATTTTTTGGAGTAGTCCACTTGGCGTATATGCCTAATAAAAAAATTATTGGCTTAAGCAAAGTTTCAAGAATAATTGATATTTTATCGAAAAGATTGCAAGTGCAAGAAAATTTAACTCATGAAATAGCCCAAAACCTAAAAGATATTTTAAACCCCTTAGGTGTGGCAGTCTATGTGGAGGCTCAACACTTTTGCATGATGATGCGAGGCGTAAAAAAACAAAATAGCACCAGTATCACTACTGATTTTAGTGGCTTATTTGATGAAAATAATTTAAAAAATGAATTTTTTGCCTGCATAAATAAATAGCCGACGTATAATCATCGGCTACTTACATAAATTATAATAAAATTAAGCTATTGATTGCATATAAATATCATAGACTAATCCCATATCAACTTCTGGATTATTCACTTTAACCCCATCTTTGTAGGTCCAAGTATTTTTGCTCATTAAATCACCTACTGGATGTGGTCTCCACAAAAAGTCTGGATTTGCATGATTAGATGGCATTTTAATCCAATTACTGCTTACTACTTTGCCATCATTACCGTATACTACGTAGCAATCATAAACGCGTCTTTTATCTGGATAACCTGAGCCTTCCATATTGATATGATAATATTTAATGTTTCCAGAAGCACTGATACTTGAAGGATTAAAACCTGCAGGTGCAGTAGAAGATTCTATTATTTTGGCTGAATCATAAGGAAAATTCCAAACTTGTTCTTTATTATCAATATCCATAACAAAAGCTAATTTATCTTTTGACCATTCTTTAAGAGTAGAGATAAATAGCTCTGGCGCTGGATCAAATGGGTTGCTGCCAGCACCATTGTATCGCTCACCCTTAAAGTCTACGTTACTAGACAAATGAGATGATACTTTAGTTAATATACCTTGAATATCATTTTTACTAAACTTCACATCAGAGCCATCTGCACCTTTCATAATTACTGGACGTTTAACTTCAGGTAATAAACAGGCTATTTCAGAGGCATTATTGCAATGGCCCCACCATGCATGCTCTGAACCTGTTTTGTGATAATTACTATTTTCATAGCCTCTAGCATTTTTACCACTCACCATATCAAGTTTATGAAGCGGGCCACCTACTGCATAAAGATTGTTAATAGGATCACCACCCACTTTAGTTTCTTTCATGGGGAACCAATGAACATTCCAAGTTTTCTTACCATGGAAATCCACGATTACATTACTGCCATTAATAGTTTCTGGGCCATTAACACTTAGTGATGGAGCTTCTACAATGGTAGGAGCTGTTGGAGCAGATGGCGTGCCCGCAGAAACAACTGGAGTATTAATAACAGGAGCAGATGGCATTGTTGGTCTAGGTGATGATGACGGCATACCAGCAGAAACAACTGGAGTGTTAATGACAGGAGTAGAAGGCATTGTTGGTCTATATGATGATGATGGCGTGCCCACAGAAGCAACTGGCCTGTTAACTACAGGAGTAGGAGGCATTGTCGGTCTATATGATGATGGCACAGTAGTAGGTGTAACATGATTATTAACCAAAGGAGTAGCTGGACGAGGAGATATATTTGAAGGTGCATTTAGGGTGCTAGATGGAGCTGGTCTAATAGCCACTGCTGCAGGAGTAGTATTTGTGGTGGCAGCAGGCATGTTTGATGGTCTAGGATGGTTTGCTGGACTAAGAGGTGCACTTGTATGATGAAAATGAGTGTTGGCAGTGCTATGGGAAATGTTGCTTTGAGTAAATGTACCTGTCCTTAAAAAGTTTTTGGCCATGGTATAAGCCTGAGGAGTGAATCTATCAGTATGATGTTTAATAAGAGCTTTTAAGGATTTATTACCCTTAGGCGTATGATGAGAATGGTGCAAATGATTAGCAATATTTTGTAGGTGAGGATGATTACTTTTAGATGATTGATTTAGCTCTTGTGCATTCTTTATTAATGCTTGCATTTGTTGCTCATTAATTTGTCCACCTTGAGCATCTTTTTTAAGGTCTTTATAAATAGCTTTCATTTGAATATTGGTCTTCATAGTATCCTCATGTAAATTTGCAGCTTTAAACGAAATAACCGCTGGCATGGGATGATAGAAAAAAGGCCAAAAATTTGGCCTAAAAAATAGTAATTTTTAAAAATTTATTTATAAAACAGCTAAACGACGCTTTTTTTCTACTTCTACTGGGGGTTTAATTTTATTAAGTTCACTGTTATTAATTTTTTCTGCAAATAATGCTCGTTTAGTAATATCTGCCACGACTTTATAGGCTATGTCTGTAAAAATAGGTTTGCTTACATTATCGCCTAAGGCTGACAATAATGGCTCACCTTTATCACAAGAAATTCTTAAATCAGGCAATATGGGAATTTCAGCCAAAACTTCTATGCCAAGTTCTTGGGCTTTTTTAATTGCACCACCACTTGAGAAAATTTCATGACGCTTATCACAAGAATCACACGTAAAATAACTCATATTTTCTACTAAACCAATCGTATTAATGTTTACTTTATCAAACATTTTTTTGGCTCTTACTACGTCTAATAAAGCCATATCTTGTGGAGTAGAGACAATAATAGCGCCTGCTACATTAATTTTTTGGGCAATACTAAGTTGAATATCACCAGTACCTGGAGGCATGTCAACAATTAGGTAATCAAGCTGTCCCCAATAAACATTATTAAACATTTGCATACAAGCAGAAGCGATCATGGGCCCACGCCACACCATGGGTGCATCTGTATCAACTAAAAAACCTATGCTCATTAAGGACACATCATGTTTTATTGGTGGAATCATAAAGGTGTTATTGGTTTTTTCGTCTTTAAATCCTTTAATATCAATATTTTTTTGTAAACCAAACATTAGTGGCAAAGAAGGTCCATAAACATCAGCATCAAGCAAACCAACCCTACAACCAAGACTAGCCAAACTTAGGGCTAGATTGCCAGCAACAGTGCTTTTGCCAACTCCGCCTTTGCCAGATGCCACTAAAATAACATTTCTAACGTCGGCAAGTTCTTCAATCTTGATACTTTGAATAGCTGCAGGCTTAACATCAGAATAAAAATTTAAGTCTATTTTGCTGGTATCAGCAACATGATTAGCTAAAACTTTTTTTATAGCAAAAGCTATATCTTTTTCTGATTTCAAACCAAAACTTGGCAACACTAAATCTACTTTAAGCTTATCGGCAAAATTTATTTCTTTTAATATGCCTAAAGATAATGCGTCTATACCAAGCTCAGAAATATATGTCTGTGACAGCGCTTTTTTTAAATCATCCACTAAATTCATAGAAACATTATTGATTACTGGCTCAGTAGTTAGCATAAATAAACCTCTTTTTAGTGTTTTTTGGTAAGCTTTAGCAGATCTTTCTTTAGCTGTTCATTTTCTTTTTTTAGCTCTTTAAGCTTTTTATCATTATAAAAACTAACACCATGATTTGAAGACATGACGCCACCGATCACATCTTTTAGCTCTTCATCAGAAAAATCATCAGTTATAAAATTAGAAGGTACGCTTGGGACTATTAAGTGTATTGATTCCTCACTTTCCTCATGCACGCTAATTTTTATGTCAGAAGGAACTTCAATCTCAAACTCTTCTTCAATGGCGGCTTTGGCATTTTTCAGCAATTTTTGCCTAAAACTTTCATCACGCCAGGCTTTTACAATAATATCAAGCTCATAATCACGAATTATATCTTTATTCATATTCACCTTCCTATAAGTAATTATCCTATAGTATTCTTAACCAGGAGGCCACTTAAAGGATCTATTGGCTAAAAAATGCGCATGAATATGAAACACACTTTGGCAAGCAAGTTTATTAGTATTGAAAACTAGCCTATAAGAATCTTCTAAAACATGATTTTGTACAGCTAGAACTTTGGCTGTTAATAAAATTTCTGACAAAAATTTAGCATGCTCAGGCTTTGTATCATTGAGAGTGGCAATATGAATATTAGGAATAATTAAAAAGTGTATGGGCGCATCAGGTTTTATATCTTTAAAAGCTGTGACAAATTCATTTTCAAAAACTATTTGAGCATTTGCTTCTCTTTTTATAATTTTACAAAATATGCAATCCATAATTTTTTACTCTTTGAGCATTTTGGGGTGAGGATCAAATCCTAGATTTTGTTCAAGCAAAAAAGAGGCATCAAATAAAGTTTGTTCATCAAAAGGACGAGCCATCAGCTGTGTACCTAGCGGCAAACCATTGTTATCTAGCCCACAAGGCACTGAAATAGCGCATAAACCAGCCAAATTAGCACTAATAGTATAAATATCGTTTAAATAAATTTCCAAAGGATCTTTACTTTTACTTCCTAGACTAAAGGCTGAAGTGGGGGTAGTTGGTGAAATTATTAAGTCTACTTCTTTAAAAGCATTATTAAAATCATTAGCAAATAATCTTCTTACTTTTTGAGCCTGTAAATAATAAGCTTCGTAATAGCCTGCGCTTAAAACATACGTTCCTAAAATAATTCTACGCTTTACTTCTGTACCAAATAAATGACCACGAGTTTCTTCATACATGCTTAATAAATTTTTATTATCTCCTAGGCGCGGTCCAAAACGCACACCATCATAGCGAGACAAATTAGATGAAGCTTCGGCTGTGGCAATAATATAATAAGTCGCTATGGCATATTTGGTATGAGGTAGCGAAATTTCTACTATTTGTGCGCCATTTTTTTCAAGTATTTCTATGGATTTATCAACAGATGCTTTCATGTAGTCTGACAGGCCTTTAGAAAAATATTCTTTAGGCACGCCTACTTTTTTATTTTTAACATCTGGTTTTATCAACGCGGCATAGTCAGGTACAGGCAAGTTTGACGAGGTAGAATCGCAAGGATCATAACCCGCAATAGCCGATAATAATTTAGCACAACCTTTAGTAGATTTAGCCATAGGGCCTACTTGATCCAAAGAACTAGCAAAGGCTATAATACCAAAGCGCGATACCCGACCATAGCTAGGTTTAATGCCAACTAAGCCACAAAAAGCTGCAGGCTGTCTAATTGACCCGCCCGTATCAGTTCCTAGTGAACCATAGGCCATGCCCGCGCTCACACAAGCGGCGCTTCCACCAGAGCTTCCTCCTGGAGAATGATTTTCATTCCAAGGATTACGACAAATTTTATAAGCAGAAGATTCGTTCGACGATCCCATAGCAAATTCATCTTGGTTAGTTTTTCCAAGCATAACTACGCCAGATTTACGTAAGTTTTTTACCACAGTAGAATCATAGGGCGAGATATAACCTTCTAGAATTTTGCTAGCAGCACTAGAAATAAAATCTGTGCTTAAAATCATATCTTTTATAGCTATGGGCACGCCATCTAAATCACTTAAAGCTTGCTTATTTTTTCTACGGGCATCAGATGCTCTTGCTTGCTCTAAAGATTTTTCTTGATTAAGCCATAAAATTGAACCAATTTTTTCATCATGTTTTTTTATTTGATCAAAGCAAGCCAGGGTTAAGCCCTCGCTACTAACTTTTCCTTCTTTTAAATCTTTAATTATTTCTATTAAGTCTTTTTTTAATACAGAATTAGACATAAAACCTTCTATTCAATAATTTTAGGAACTTTTACTAAACCTTCATCATAACCTTTTGAACCCATTAAGCCCTTTCTACCCACTTGCTCAAAAGCTTGGTCTTCTCGTAAAGTTAAGACACTTTCATGTGGATAAGCCATCGGCTCTACCAAAGAAACATCTACTTCATTCAATTGTGCTACAAAATCAACTATTTTGTCTAATTCAATCAATAATTTTTCTTTTTCATTTTCGTCTAAGTAAAGCCTTGCGAGCTTTGAAACTTTTTCTAAATCTTTTTTATCAAAAGTCATAATTATGCCTAAATTTCTTAAAGTAAGATAATTTTATGTTATTTTCAAAAGTTAACAGATAAAATAAGTTTAATACAGTATGCTTAAACTATTTAACCAAAAAAAGAGGGTCAGCACATAAAAAATGATAGAATATATTCTTAGTCCCCAAATCTTTTTAACACTGGCTTTCATATGCGCGCTTGCTTGTTTTTTTTCTTCAAACAGTTTAGTAAGCACAAGCTTTTTGCTTATACAAAGCCTCTTGGTAAATTTATATTACTTAAGCTCTCAAAAGTTAGGTGATGAAACTCTCATAATTAACCTATTTATAACACTATTAAGCTTTTTAATTTTTAGTATTATTTTTTATTTTCATAAAGCAAGTCTACGACCTTGGCAAAAAACAAGTAAATTATTCATGCCCATAAGTTTATTAATTTTTTTTATTATTTATCAAAAAAGTAACAACATAGCTTTATTCAGTTCTAATATAGAAATAAAAAAAGACAATTTAGACACCAATGAATCACTAATAATATACTCTTTTTTCTCAATACTATTAATAATAATATGCTCGATTATTCTATTCAACAATAAAGTTACTAAGAGAAAAACATGAATATAGAAACTTTTTGCCTCTTATCTATTTGCTGTGGAGTTCTTGGAATATTTTTAAAAAATAATATTTCAAATATACTCATATCTATAACTCAAATAATAATAGGAATTCATCCATTTTTAATTTCTTTTTACGAACAAGAAAGTAAAAAATATTTAAGCATAATGATATTTTTACTCGTAATTTCCTTAGGGACATTTTTAATTTCTTTAAGCGTGCTCATGTTTCGCAGGCGTTCAACCACACAAATAGATGAGTTTACTGAGCTAAGAGGTTAATAATGATAACAGAAATCTATTTATATTTTTCATTCTCACTTCTCGTTATTTTAATACTCTATAATTTAAATAATAAATTAAATTACTTATCTTTTAAGCATAAAATTATATGGATTATTGCACTATTACCGTTTTTTTGTTTAAGCATCTTTTTAACAGCAAAAACATACTTACAAAACACAGAAATAATCTATAAATCAACTAAGATAAGTTTTTATATTAATAACAAGCTCTCTTTACTAGTTTTACTAATAATTTTAAATCTTATAACAATATTTTTCATAATTAAAGAAAAAAAATTAATTAAAATATTATTACCAACCGTTTTAAATTCAATATGCATCATATTGATAATTATAACTAATCAAATAAGTATTAATTTTTTTATAGCACCAATAATAACACTAATAACTTATTACTTGCATGATGAAAAGTTAATAAATAAGCAAAATAAAAGCTATATATGCGGTATTTTTTACTGGCAGATGCTTAGTGATTTATTGATTATTTTTGGATTATTTTATCATTTATCACAAAACAACTTAGAACTGCTTACAACAACATATCAAGATACACAAATAAACTATTTATTATCAACAATTTTTATTCTTCTAGGAATACTAATGAAAATAATTTTGCTTGATTTAAACAATAAGTATTATAATTTTATTTTTCACAAGACAACGTCTCTAATAGCAACATTAATTATTCTATACAAATACATAAATAATATTAACGATAAATTATTATTAAAGATAATAATCATATCATTTCTTTTTTTAGTGCTATACGCTATTATAAAAACTATAAAAAACAAAGATAATATTTATTTCTTAGCAATATCAATAGCAACATTTTTAATAGCTATAAACAGATTTTATGAACCATTTTTTATAATTATATTTTATTCATTTATTTATTTGCTAATTAACGATAACAAAATAAATACAGAAAAGGAAAATAAACAGACAAACAATAAAGTAATTTTATTTATACAAAAAGTTTTTTTAAAAATAATCAGTCCTTTGTATGGAAATTTTTTATTTTTTATCCTACCTCAACTTTGTCTCACTATTTTTCAAATACCTCTTAAGTTACTTCATAGTGGTAGCCTTAAAAGATCTCTCGTTATGGTTTTAGTTATTTTCATAACTTATTTTTACATGGCGGTGAACTAATGCCATTACAAGATCAAATAGCGCTATTTGCTTTAGTATTTTTGCCCTTGATCGCTACTATTTTTATAACATTAACACCAAATGTAGATATAGAAGCACAAACAACCTTAGCAAAATTTTTTGCTCTTATGGAATGTTTAGTAATGGCTTATATATTTTTTTTATTTTTTAAAAAAAACGTTTTGGCCACCACTGCCATTTCTTTTCCTTTTCTTAATTTAAATATTAATTTTGACTTAAAAATAAGCGATAAAAACATATTTTTGTATTGCATATCTATAATAGTTTTGACTTTTAATTCTTTCTTATCAAAACATAATAATTATAAAAATAATATCCAACAAGCTTCACCATTTTTATTTACTTTTATTCTACATATAATTTTAGGACAAAGTGATATTAAAATTGCTTTACCAATATTGTCGTTATCAAGTTTCATTATATTTTTTATGATGGCACTAAGCAATCAACCCACTCGAGGAAGCACTATATTTAGAATGGGAATATTTCTAATTTGTTGCGATAGTATTTGCTTGATTATTATACAAACTAAAAACATGTTTTTATCATTACAAAATCCCATACTAACTTTTATATTATTATTGGCTCCTGGGCTTGCCAGAATGTCTTTGCCTATGTTTTTTCCATCTATGAAACAATTCTACACTAATTGTCAAGAAGACGAAGCTCCCATAATCATTGCTTTCTTGCAAATATCAGGTTTTTTTCTTATAACGCTTATACAAAAACAACTTAATTTTTCTTTAGGTCTATCTATTATAATTATAGTTATGAGTTTAATAGGAGCCATGTATATATCATTACTATCTCTTTATGAAAAACAAAATAATTTGAATTATTACTATAATTTAATTTTTTATTCATCACTATCTGTTTGTGTTTTATTTGCACAAAATACTGAATTGTTTTTAAAACTATCAACAAGTTTATTTATATGTAATATCTATTGTTACATAACAAGTTTCTACATAAATAAAAAAAACTTAAACTACTTTAATTTTAATGAAAAAATAAAAAACAAAAATTTCACTTCTCTACTCTTTTTAGGTATTCCAGGAATAGGAATAGGATGTAGTTTATGGATAATTATTTGGAACATGCTAAATCAACAAAAAAACTTAATTATTAATATTTGTTTTTTATTCTGGCTAATTTTATATTTTCTATTTGTTTATACTGTAATAATAGAAAGTATTAACATAAAACAGTTACCAAATAATAATCAAACTATTTATGAAAAAAAGTTTTTATTTAATTCAAATATAAATAAATTTTTATTTTTCCTGGGGCTGTTTGTAAATATTGCTATTCCCTTTCTTACTCTTTATGCACCTTAAAGGATACATTAATGATAATAAGCATAGAAGCCATAAATTTATCGCTCATTCTCTTAACTTTTTTAATGATCTTTCTTGACAGCATTAGCAGCAATACAAACAGTAATAATCATTATTCTAATTCAGATTTTCTAATAAGTTTTATTATTGTTATTTTTATGATTTTATCATCAATAAATTTTATATATGAAGGCCTTTATAATAAAGACGAATTAGCTTTTATACAATCATGTTCAAATGTTTTTATATTTATAAATGCATTTATCTTTATAAATATTTTGAAAATAAATAAAAATAAATTTGAATATAATAAAATTTATTTTTTAACTCTAGCAAGTGTCACTATATTATCTATTAATATAAACTCGTCATATGATGTAATAAAAACACTAACCACTACTACCTGGTTAGTAATAATGACAACCTTAGCTATTAAGACAACTAAGGGAAGCAAAAAAGCAGAAGTGGGCGTTAAACTTGCTTATAACTGCGTTTTTATATTAATAATTGGTTTATTTAATTTAATATTTGCTGATATTTTAAACATAGAAAACACTAATTTCATAAAAGGTTATGACAGCATAATTAATGCTAATAATGTTTTTATTTTCTTTTCTTTAATGTCAATTTTCTGTATAAATGGTATTCCTCCTTTTCACATAGGACATATAAATTGCGCCGATGGTGCAAACTTAAGCACAGCATTTTTTTTATATAGTAATTCTTGCATACTTGGCTTATTTAACCTATTTAATTTAAAATATTATTTTTTTAATAGTTACCACCAAAATGCTTCTGCTTTTAAAATTTTAATAACCATTATTTCTCTTAGTTTTTTGATTATTTGTTTTAGATTAATGGATCAAAGTAAAATAAAAAGAACAGTTGCCTACATGGCATCCTGTGTAGCACCTTTAGTTTGCCTAGCAGTTCTCATAGGAAATTCATTATCATTACCTCACAGAGTTTATATCATAGGCATTTATGCTTTTATAAGCTTGTCTTTATTTTGCTTGTTTTGCTCATTGCAAGTTATGGAATCAATAAATAACCATTTAATCACCTGGGAAGACATTTCAGGCTTTGGCAGACAAAATAAATTAAAAACTTTATGCTTTTTAATAGCTATAGCAAGTATTGCAGGCATTCCCGGCACGGTTGGTTACTTCGTAAAACTATCTTTATTGTCATATATGCAAGACAGTATTATCTTTCACTTATTTATTTTTATATCTATTGGCATGGGTGTTGCTTGCTTAATGAGGATGTTTGTATTTTTTTATTCTAAAGCCCCCAATGAATACAAAAATTCTGAAAACAAACCTCTTCCTTATTTACTGATTATAGCATGCGCCACATTAAGTATTTTAGGGCTATTTCCATTCATTCGTTAAAAGCATAAAGACTTTTGTATAAGCATATAGCTACGCTCTCATAAAAAAGTTATATGAGATAATATTTAAAAATATTAAAA
>CAZBMJ010000015.1:0-52642 GCA_964493205.1 uncultured Myxococcales bacterium | reverse complement strand
GATAAGGAGAAAAAGGCAAACCATCATCTTTTAACCCTATCCACGCAACAATGCCAGGCAGGGATAACGTTTGTGGGCAAGGTAATAAAGCCTAATTTATTTTGCACAGCAAAGTAATCATTACCTAAGAGTGGGTAAATGCTATTAAATAATGGATAATTTTTTTTAGAAAGAGCATTTTTAGCTAAATCTAATAATATATTTTGAGCATTTTGATCTTTGTAATCCAGTGTTCCCCTGTCTGCTGTAAGTTTAGTATTTGCAGGTAGATCAATAACTACTTTTTGTAAAATATTATTTGCAGTAAAGAAAAAATCTTTTATTAATACACCGTTAACTAAAATATCAACTTCTGCGATTCCTTGTTCAATAACAGTTTCTTCTTTAAGTAAATTCTTATTTATTTGCATATTGTTTATAAATATTTGAGCTCGTTGATTATATACAAAATATTTAGGGATTACGCTATTTGCAAGATTAGTAAAATCACCTGCTGATTGAATAGTAATACTAGTGCCTCTATTTTTTAATGCTAAATCTTGCGTAATTTGAACAAATATTTCACCATTTTTTTTATATAAAACGATACTTAGGCCATTGCTGCCTTCTTTTTTGGTATTAACCGTTATTTTATCGCTTTCGGTTTTTAAAAAAGAAAGTACAGAAAAAAATCCCTGACCAAATCTGCCGGTAACGCCCGAATTACCTTGTTCTGGAGTTAAAATAGCATTATTAAAAGACCTACTTGGGGCAAGTAAAAAGAATATTATTTCTTGCAGGCTCATTCCAAGGCCTTGATCAGTAATAGAAATTTCTTCTTGTTTGCTTAAAATATTTACGGCCCTTGCATCGACCTTTAAATTTGAGTCATAATAATAGGAATCTATGGCATTAGCTACCAATTCTCGCAGTGTCAAATCTGGTGGAAACTGATAATCAGTTAATGCTTGTACAATTTGCTTAGTACGAGTAAGCCTTATTTCTGGGGGAGTAGTATTAAGTTTATTGGATAAGTCATCTAATGATTGCAGTTTAGTATTTTCAGGACTAAAATCATTCATTACTGCAATTAAATTAGTTAACGAAGATTCAAGAGCGTTAATATTAAAAGATATTAATAATAAAAATAATAACCAACTTTTCATAATGCTTACTCCAAAAAAATAGACAGAATTAATTCTGTTTAAAATTAGCATTAAAAAGCATAAAGCTAAAATTATTGCCTTTATGGAAATGTTGAATACAGCCAAGCCTTGTAATTTTTAAGTTTTTAAAATATATAATATGTGATATATTTTTTAGTTAAATGGGATATGAAATGAGGAAAAAAGTTTTACAAAAATTATTATTAATCGTACTAGTTTTATCCGCAAATATTGGCTGTGATCAGACTACTAAGCGGATGGCTGAGCATTCATTGAAAAATGCTGATATGAAATCTATGTTTTTTGATATTTTTAGATTGCAGTACACTGAAAATCCTGGAGCTTTTTTAGGCTTTGGTGCTGATTTTAATGAAATAACTAAACTTTTCCTTTTTGTATTACTTCCTATAGTTGCTTTATTGCTTATGTTTATTGTGGCATTATTTTCTAAAAATGCCAGTAACCTAAAAATCGTATCTTATAGCATGATTATAGGTGGCGGTATGGGAAACCTAATCGATCGTTTATTTTTAAATGGTTTGGTTACAGATTTTCTAAATATCGGAATTGGGCCATTGCGAAGCGGTATTTTTAATGTTGCTGATATTGCTATCATGATAGGCGGAATCGCTTTGTTATACATACACTTACGTGAAGAGTATTATCTAAAACAGTTGAGCTAAATAACATCTTAGTCCACAGTAGGTTACAAAAAATGTAACTTACTGTGGAGTTGTCGCTTAAAAGTTTACTTTATGACGTTCTAATTCGTAGGTCAGGCAATGTACCCCAGCGAATTTTTCATTATGCATAAACATTGCAGCTGTAAAGTCCTTATCATTATTGCCAACAAAATGAATAACCAAGTTATCTACGTGTTGTTGCATAAAAAGTTTAAACTCATCCATTATTAATACGCCTAGATTATCTCCCACTTGAGCACCTAAACAAACATAATAAGGATAATTATTTTTTTCTGAATAACCTATAAGTGCATTCATAAAATTTATCGCTGTGTTGTTTTTTATGTCAGAATAAAATGCGCCAGGAGTTTTGATGATATTAAAGCCAGCTCCAGTTAATAGATTTTCAATGTTTTCATATATGTTTTTAAAATCATTAGCTAATTTTTTAGAAGTATCTATATAATCTTTTACAAACAGTAAATCGTTGTGACTTAGTTTCTCTTTAGTCATTATATTTTTCAAAAAATTTTCTATTGATGCAAAGTCTTGTAAAAAAATATTGCCAGCTAAACCGGGATTCATAAATACATCTAAGTGATAGGCAGCTTGGGGCAAAATAACGATGTCTTTTTTATCAATAGCAAACTCATAAGGCCATAGTATTTGTTTAATATATTCTAGTTGGCCAACGTATTTAATAACAATTTGTCTTAGATTTTCATCAATTATATTTGGTTTGTATTTAGCGATTAACCCCATGGCGTTAAGTTCTTTTGCTAATTCTATTATTTGATCATCAGTAAGATTTTGTTCTTCTCCTAATCTTATTACTTCTGTAAGCACTTCTCCAGATTTATATTGAATGTTTATCTGGTCGGATAATTTATAAAATGTTCCCATAAAAAAAACTTCTTCATCGTGTGATGGGGTATCTTGCTTATTAGGTTCTCCAAAGAAGTTAGTTAATCGTAGTAATTGGTGAGTAAGTATGAGTGTATCTTGGGCAATAAATATTTTCGTCTTTCCTTCATTATTAACAGCGTGAATAATATTTCCACCTTCTAAGTAACTTCTTGAATATCTTGTGTGGCTATTAAGATGAGAAGTGCAAAGGCCATGATTATCGTAATATGATTTATGAGAGCTTTGTGATAATCCATCGGCAGTTTTATAATAATGTTTACTGGCGATCCCCATACCTTGGCGTTGATCTTTAAAAGAAAGATTTTGTGAAGCAATCATAGCATGATTATTTTTTAAAAATTTTTCCCTGGCATACAACCTATCAAAAACTTTTTCACCTATTTCTTCGGTCATCATGATGCTTGTCCGTAATAAATTATTATCAGCGGTTAAAATTTTTGCATCCCGAACAAAATAAGCTGACTTAGTACTGATTACTTTGCAGCCTTCAATGGCAAGTACGTCTTTAAGATTATTCCATATTATATTGCGGTATGGGCAAGGGGAGGTTTGAGGAGTAATAGATGTTAATACTGTAGTATTTATCATATCAAATGCTTGAACTACTGTATTTGTTAAAAATAAAAGTGTTATTATTGTATATTTTTTCATGAAAATAGATATTCCTTATTAATTAATTAAACTAAAATTATATATTATTTTATCTAATCAGCAAGAGGGGTATTTAAAGCCTGATTGACATGTAGTTATTTAATGTCCAAACAAATATTTAGTTATCTTGTGAGTATATGGAGCTTTTTAATGAAAATAATTAGTTATATGCTGTTTATAAATTTTATCTTTTTGTTGTCTAGCTGTTCCCTAAAACACATAAAACCAGTGAGGCTTTCTAATACAGAAGTAAAATTTATAAAATCTGTATCTAATCAAATAGACTATAAATTATTTATTAGCCTCCCTGAAGGCTACGATGACAGCAGTGAAAAATATCCTGTGCTCTATTTACTTGATCCGGATAATAGTTTTGCCATGGCTCATGATATTGCAAGGAATCTTTCTGTTTTTTCTAATCTTAATAAAGTCATAATCGTTGGAATTGGTTATAAAGAACAAACTAAACTTAGTTTTGCTAAAAATCGTGCTCGCGACTATGTGCCATTTTCTATTATTAATGGTGTAAGTAAATTTGAAGGAGGAGGTGGGGGCGACTATGTTGGGTTATCAAAAAATACTGGCCATGCCCATAAGTTTAGAGAATTCTTAGCTAATGAACTGTTTTCTTACATTAATAGTAATTATAGGACAAACAATGAGCGAGCACTATATGGACACTCCCAAGGAGGCCTTTTTGCTGCTTGGGTTATGATAACGCATCCAGAAACTTTTAACGGCTATATCATTTTAAGTCCATCATTATGGGTTGAGAATGGGCAGCTTTTAGAGCAAACAAAAACTTTATCTAAAACAATCTTGGCTAAATCTTATATGGCAGTTGGGGAACAAGAAGAATTTACAGATTATCCTATGATTAGCGATCTTAAAAAATTCCATGAGTATTTGCCTAAAAATATAGATTTTAAATCTAAACTTGAAATTCTTTCTGGCGAAAACCATGCAAGCATTATAGCCTCAGGCCTTACCAATGGGTTAAGATATTTGTTTAGTAAGCCATAATTAGGTTCTTTATACTTTATTAATTGGTAGCCCTGTGAGCTTTGATATTAACTCGCTAAATAAGCCTTCCTTTTTCATTCTGCTAATTAGAATCGAGATCCCATTTATTAATAATAGTTTCCAACCACTCCTTAAAAAATATTACTGAAGTGAATTGCATACGCATTGTTTTGGAAGCCAGTAGGGTTTTCTCAGCACTAGAATGTTTAAATATTTCATCAACCTTTTGACCAAATATTTCTACCGCTTCAACAAGACCCTTATAAGGACCACAATCACTTAACAAATTAATTTCTTTTAGTTCAAAATCATTAAACTTAGTTGCTAAACCAACAAAATTTGCAACAACAGCGATGATCTTATTTTCATATAACATTGGTCCGCCGCTATCACCAAAATATGTCATGCCTCCTAACAAAAGATTTTGGTCATCTGAAAATACGCATGAAAGTGTTGAAATAGTAAGACTATCTGAATGAATTACTTGTTCGATTCCTCGCTTAATAAAATACTTTGGAATTGGGCAAGAATTTTCTATTATTATATTGCTGCCAGAATTGCCAAATAAATTATTAGTACCAAAAACCTTTACTTCTTTATTAAGAAAGCTTCCTTTAGGTGTCTCTAAATCTAAGCTGAATCCCTCTAGGGGGATTGGTTTATCGAGTAAAACTAAGGCAATATCTCTGTTTGCATCATCGCGAGAAATCGAAGCAAAATCATAGTCTAAAGCAGGGTAATAATGGTCAATTATTTTTCTTTCACCGACTCTAGTTTGTTCAATACCTAAATTTAAATTTTTAAAAGAAATAAAATAAGCCTTTCCTTCAAGCATGTCTCTTACTACGTGGGCCGCAGTTATCAGCACGCGACCTTTTAATTTGAGATTTTCTATTTTTATTAAACATGCAGTACCAGCATAGGACTTTTCATCAACTTTTTTTATAACAAGCTTGGCTAGCTCTTGAACATCCTTGCCCATATCGATGTATTGTTTTATGGAAACATCTTTTTTACCAAAGGTTGCAAAGGTGGATGATGGTAGTATTTGCACAATAAAAACAAGGGCATATATAAATTTATTAATCATTTTAAAACCTATTTAAATGTTATTGTAGATTATTAGTTAATATATATCATACGTATAAATAGTCTATAGGTTTATTGTTGTTATTTTTATTTTTTAGTGTATGTTCTTTATTAATATATACAAAAATAAGAAAAAGCTATATATTCAAAATATTTCTGTGTTTGCTTGACTTGACAACTAATGGCTTAAAAGATCTGTTTAGTAAACCATAATTAGGTTCTTTATACTTTATTAATTGGTAGCCCTGTGAGCTTTGATATTAACTCGCTAGATAAGCCTTCTTTTTTCATTTTTTTAGCAATTTCTAGCAGGCTATCCTCACGGCCCTTAATTATTCCCTCAGCCACTCCTTCCATTTTAGCACTATTTATTAGGCTTTTTTCAGAACTTACTTGTTTCCAGTAGCTTTCATAATACTCAAGTTCTGCAGCAGTGTAAGAAGATTCTTGTGCAAGTTCGATAGCTTCTAGGATTTCAGGTACTTCTAGTAGTTCTGGGGGGATGCTTTTGGTTTGCTCGTTGAGTTCACGCATAAAACGCAACCAAAGTATTTTTAGCTTTTTATCTTCACGAGTATTAATAGTAAATTTTGGCAACTCAACAAATACCAGAGTGAGGCCATTTATAACTTCTTCTTTTGGGTTATCTATTTTTACTAAACCATAATGATGGTACCAGTCAGGTGTTTTATGATCAAAAGTGCTATTTATAAGCCCCAGACCATAAACAGGGTTTAACAAATGATAAGAATCCCCAGGTTTTAGCTGTTTAACATAAGCTTGAGCTGTACCAAAGAGCATTCTTTGCATAAAAGCATCGCTCCATTCTACTTGCATTTCGACAATAAATATTTGCCCTTGCTGATCTTTGCACTTAACATCTACGATAGTTCTTTTTAAAATAGGGATTTGCGGTATTTGTTCAGCAGATAAATATTCTAGCTCAACAATTTGTCTATCGTCTTCCAGTGGCAAAATAGCGTTTAAAAAGCTTTTTAATAAATGTGGATGTTGACCAAAGATTTTCTTAAACACTATGTCTGATTTGGGGTCTAAATATTTCATAATACTATACCTATGATATTATTTCTGTTATTGCAAATTCTATAAAGAGTTTATATTAGTTTAGGCTAAGTAAACAGAGTTGCAAATAAAATAAAAATATTAAATATTAAACAATAAATAAGTAAGTTGTTTATAATACAAAGCGTCTGAAATTGGTCTTGTTTCGTTGGGCCATTTAATGGTACTATTTAGAAAATCTACTTGAACATCTTGCAATTGAGTTGGATCAAAGGACATAACCGTTTCAATAGTATTTTTTGCTTTATTATAAAACCAAATAGGTGCTGTAAGGGCAGCTTCAGCAGAATATTCAAGTCCGCCCCACGAAAATTTCTTTTGTGCTTCAGTGGGAAAGTTAAAATTCTTTAATTTAAGTTCAGTTCCACTACTAGTATCCTGGGCCTCATAATCAAAAGCTATGTCTTGATTATTGCAAACAAATTTACCAGAAGTAGTATTTTTTAAAAATTGTAAATTTACAGTAAAATTTGAACCCATCTTTTGAATATTACAAATTTTTTCGAAAAGTGTTGTATTTTCACCATGCAATATAGCTTGTGAATTTATTGTATACGTCCTATCCACTGTTGAAAATTCTTTATTAGTGTTATCAGGCTGATTGTTAGTATTGCCGGGTTGATTATTGGTATTGCCAGGTTGATTATTGGTATTATCAGGTTGATTATTGGTATTATCAGGCTGATTCCCAGGTTGATTGTTAGTATTGCCGGGTTGATTATTGGTATTGCCAGGTTGATTATTGGTATTATCAGGCTGATTCCCAGGTTGATTATTATTGTTTTTATTATTTTTAGCACATGCAATAAAAGAAGAGGCTAATAGTATTGATAGTGAAATTTTAATAAGTTTTTTCATAAATTTTCCTTTCTAAATAGTTTATATGAATTTTTATTCTAAATTCAAGATATTTCCTTGTTTGCTTGACTAAGCATTAAATATTTTTTATCAGCTGACAACTATGGAACAAAAAAAACAGCAGTTTAAAGAAGTAGCCTTAAGTTTAGGCTTTGATGATATTGGTATAGCCAGTACACTAGGTGAGCTGCCATATTTAAAAGATGCCACTAAAGCTCTAGAAGAAGGTCGTTATGGGCCGCTTGATTATTTGGTGAATACCCATGAAGTTAGGATGAATATCTTTAACTTTTTGCCTCAGTGTCAAAGCGTTATAATCGTTCAAAAAAATTATTATACGGGAGACCACCCAAAAAACAGCGAAAAGCAAGCGAAAATAGCCCGTTATGCCTGGGGAAAGGATTATCATAACTGGTTTAAAAAGCGCTTAAAGCTATTAATGAAAAGTTTAGATGATATTTTTGAGGTAACATCAAATAGTAGAATATTTAATGATACTGCGCCTGTACTTGAAAAATCTTGGGCGCAAAAAGCTGGTTTGGGCTTTATTGGTAAAAGTTCGCTGCTTATTAATCGCAAATTTGGCACTTGGACTCTGCTTGGGGGGATTGCTACAGATATTGCTATACCGCCAGACGAAGCTTATAATGGGCCAGATTGTGGAAGCTGTGATAGGTGTATGAAAGCTTGCCCAACAAATGCTATTATAGCCCCTAGGAAAGTTGATGCCAATAAGTGTATTAGTACTTGGACTATTGAAAGAACACTGCATAAAGATTCGATAATTAAGGCGGATAGGGCTAATGAATGGGCTTTTGGGTGCGATATTTGTCAGGAAGTTTGTCCTTGGAACAAATTTGAACAAGTTACTGCAACAGAACATTTTTCGCCCATTAAAGAAAGAATTTTTTTAACAAAAGACACATTATTATCAGATCTTAGGGGTAGTTCGTTAAATAGAACTAGAAAAGTTGGTTTGATAACTAATTATTTGAGAATAAAAAATTCTTTAAATCAAAAAAATATAAAAGCTATTTTACCTGATTAAAAGCCATCTGCGGCTTGCTTATAAGTATTTAAAAATATTGTTTTTTTTAAATTATTTAAAAAGTTAATGATTTTAGGCAACTTAAATTGATTTACGCATCTTTACAAATGCATAGGATTCGATACAAAGATAACGAAAAAAAATAAATATTATTTTTAAGGATAAGATTAGTATGCCAACGATTAGTCAGTTAGTTAGAAAAGGAAGGAAAAAGCTTGTAGAAAAAAGCGATTCCCCTCACTTAGAAAATTGCCCTCAAAAAAGAGGTGTTTGTACGCGTGTTTATACAACCACTCCTAAAAAACCAAACTCTGCTTTAAGAAAAGTTGCTCGTGTGCGTTTAACTAATGGCATGGAAGTTACTACTTATATTCCTGGTGAAGGTCATAATTTGCAGGAACACTCTGTGGTATTAATTCGTGGCGGAAGAGTAAAGGATTTGCCGGGAGTTCGTTATCACGTTGTTCGTGGTGCATTGGATTCCGGCAGCGTAAGTGCTAGAAAAAATGGTCGTTCTAAATATGGTGCCAAGAAAGGTAAATAATTTAAAAGTTGGAATAAAAAATGCCTAGAAGAAGAGAAGTCGAAAAAAGAAATATTGATCCAGATCCAAAATACAATGATCGCTTAGTTACTAAGCTTATAAACATTGTTATGGTAGATGGTAAAAAGGCTGTTGCTGAACAAATAGTTTATGGTGCTTTTTCTTTGATAGAAAATCGTAATAAAGAAGAGCCCGTTAAAGTTTTCAAAAAAGCCATGGAAAATGTTAAGCCTGCTCTAGAAGTTAAATCTCGCAGAGTAGGTGGCGCTAACTATCAGGTTCCAATAGAAGTTTCTCCAAACAGAAGAGTTGCTCTTGGTTTGCGTTGGTTGCGTGATTCTGCTCGTTCTCGTAGTGAGCGTACTATGGAAGAGAAATTAGCTGCAGAAATGTTTGAAGCTTTTAATAATCGTGGTGCAGCTTGTAAAAAACGTGAAGATACTCACCGCATGGCTGAAGCTAACAAGGCTTTTGCGCATTATCGTTGGTAAGATTTAGGGTTAAAGGATATAAAAATGTCAAGTCGATTTCCATTAAATAGAATCAGAAATATTGGTATTGTAGCTCACATTGATGCTGGTAAAACAACCACAACAGAGCGTATTTTGTTTTATACAGGTATGTCTCATCGTATTGGTGAGGTTCATGACGGTGCTGCCGTTACTGACTATATGGCCCAAGAGCGTGAACGTGGTATTACTATTACCTCTGCTGCTGTTACTTGTGAATGGAAAAGGCGTGAAGATGCTAAATCAGAACCCTATAGAATTAATATTATAGATACACCAGGTCACGTAGATTTTACTATTGAAGTAGAACGATCTATGCGTGTTCTTGATGGTGCTGTTACTGTATTCGATGGTGTTGCAGGTGTAGAGCCTCAGTCAGAAACTGTTTGGCGTCAAGCTGATCGTTATGGCGTGCCAAGAATGTGCTTTGTTAATAAGCTAGATCGTACTGGTGCAAACTTTTTTCGTTGCGTAGAAATGATCAAAGATAGGCTAAAGGCTAGACCTTGTGTTTTAACTTTGCCTATTGGTGCTGAAGCAACATTTGTTGGTCTTGTTGATCTGGTTAGAATGAAGGCTATTGTTTGGCAAGATGATAGTTTAGGTGCTAAATACGATATTGTTGAAATTCCTGCAGAATTAAAAGATCAAGCGGATGAATATAGAACTAAACTTCTTGAAGACGCTGCTGATTGTGATGATAATTTTGCTGAAAAATATTTAGAGGGTAGTTCTTTTACTGAAGAAGAAATTATAGCTGCTCTTCGTAAAGGCTGTATCGCTGGTATAGTTATACCAACTTTTTGCGGTTCTTCTTTTAAAAATAAAGGTGTGCAATTTTTACTTGATTCAGTTGTAGACTTTTTGCCTGCTCCAAGTGATATTCCGCCTATTGTTGGTAAATTACCTGATGGTTCTGGAGATGCTTTAAGAGGGCCGAGTAATACCGAGCCGTTTTCATCTTTAGCATTTAAAATTATTAATGATAAATATGGCCAATTAACTTTCTTGCGCGTTTATTCTGGTGTAATCAAAAAAGGCGACAGTATTATTAATATGCGTAGTGGTAAAAAAATACGTATTGGACGCTTGGTTAGAATGTTTGCCGATAAGCGTGAAGATATTGAAGAAATTGAAGCTGGTGGTATTGGTGCTGCAATCGGTGTAGAGGCAACTACTGGTGACACTCTTTGTGATATTGATAAACAAATTATTTTGGAATCTTTAGAAATTCCACCTGCAGTAGTTAAGCTTGCAATTGAGCCTAAGACTAAAGCAGATCAAGAAAAGATGGGTATTGCTCTTAGCAAACTTAGTGGCGAAGATCCTTCTTTGCGCTTAAGTGTTGACGAAGAAACTGCTCAAACTACTATAGCTGGTATGGGTGAGTTGCATCTTGAAATTATTGTAGATAGATTAAAAAGAGAATTTTTTGTAGAGGCAAACGTGGGTAAACCTCAGGTGGCCTACCGCGAGACAATTACTAAGAAAATTGAAAATGAAGGCAAGTATGTTAAACAAACTGGTGGTCGTGGACAATATGGTCATGTTTGGTTAAAAATAGAGCCTAAAGAGGCTGGTACTGGTTTTGAGTTTGTTAGTGAAATTGTCGGTGGAAGTGTACCTAAAGAATATATACCTGCTGTTAAAAAAGGTGTTGAAGAAGCACTTGATACTGGTATTAGAGCAGGATTCCCTGTTGTTGATATCAAAGTTACCATATTTGATGGTAGTTATCACGATGTTGACTCTAACGAAATGGCATTTAAAATAGCTGGTTCTATGGCCTTTAAAGAGGGCACCAAGAAAGCCGGTCCAATAATCTTGGAACCATTGATGAAAATCGAAGTTATTACCCCAGAAGATTGGATGGGTGACGTAATAGGTGATCTTAATAGTCGTCGTGGAAAAATAACTGGCATGGAAGAGCGCAGTGGTATGAAAGTGGTATGTGCCAATGTGCCCCTAGCTCAAATGTTTGGTTATGCTAATGATCTTAGGTCAAGAACCCAAGGTCGCGCAAGCTTCACAATGGAATTTAGTCATTATGAGCCTGTTCCAAATATGATAGCTGATGAAATTATTTCTAAAGCAACAGGTGCTTAAGTTTTTTAGTTTGGTTTTTTTTATAAATAAAGAGCAATTTTGTTCTTTAAAAATTGGGAGTTACTATGTCAAAAGAGAAATTTTCTCGCGATAAGCCCCATATCAACGTTGGTACAATTGGTCACGTTGATCATGGAAAAACTACTTTGTCTGCTGCTATTACTAAAGTTTTAGCGAAAACGGGTGGTGCAAAAGAAATGTCTTATGATCAAATCGATAAGACACCAGAAGAAAAAGAGCGTGGTATCACTATTTCTACTGCTCACTTAGAGTATGAGACCAAAAATCGTCACTATGCTCACGTAGACTGCCCAGGACATGCTGATTATGTAAAAAACATGATCACCGGTGCTGCTCAGATGGACGGCGCGATATTGGTAGTGTCAGCTACTGATGGTCCTATGCCTCAAACAAGAGAGCATATTCTTCTTGCTCGTCAGGTAGGTGTTCCTTATATTTGTGTTTACATGAATAAAGTAGACATGGTAGATGATCCAGAATTGCTTGATTTAGTTGAGCTAGAAGTTAGGGAATTGTTAACCTATTATAAATTTCCTGGTGATGATATTCCAATCATTAGAGGATCAGCTCTTAAGGCACTAGAAGGTGAAGCAAGCGAAATGGGCGAAGAGTCAGTTCATAGATTAATGGCTGCTATCGATTCATATTTTCCAACTCCTGAACGCGCTATTGATAAGCCGTTTCTTATGCCTGTTGAAGATGTGTTCTCAATCAGTGGTCGTGGTACTGTTGTAACCGGGCGTATTGAAAGAGGTGTTATTAAGGTTGGGGAAGAAGTTGAAATTGTTGGTTTTAGACCTACCCAAAAAACAACCGTGACTGGCGTTGAAATGTTTCGTAAGTTACTTGATGAAGGTAGAGCTGGGGATAACGTAGGTTGTTTGATTCGTGGACTTAAACGTGAAGATGTTGAGCGCGGTCAAGTTTTAGCTAAGCCAGGTAGCATTACTCCTCATAAAAAATTTAAAGCAGAAGTATATGTTTTAACTAAAGAAGAGGGTGGTAGACATACTCCGTTCTTTACAAGTTATCGTCCTCAGTTCTATTTTAGAACAACAGACGTTACTGGTACTGTAACTCTTCCTGCTGGCGTTGAAATGGTTATGCCTGGAGATAACGTCTCTGTGGATGTAGAACTTTTAACAGCTGTTGCAATGGATAAAGAGCTTCGTTTTGCTATTCGTGAGGGTGGTAGAACTGTGGGTTCTGGTGTTGTTACACAAATCGTTGAATAATTTTAATTTATATTTGTGAGATGTGGTGGTACCTGCTTGCATTTATGCAAAAAATATATAGAAAGATTTAGATATTTATCTAATTTAAGGAAATAAAAATGTCGGCTAGTAAAATAAGAATTCGTCTTTCAGCCTATGATTGTAAGTTATTAGATCATTCGGCACAAGACATTGCAGGTACCGCCACTCGCACTGGTGCAAAAGTTGCCGGTCCTATTCCTCTTCCAACCAGCATTACTAAGTATACAGTTTTGCGTGGTCCCTTTATTGATAAAAAGTCTCGTGAACAGTTTGAGATTAGAACACATAGAAGATTGCTTGATATTCATCAGCCAACACAAGATACACTTGATGCATTGATGAAATTAGATCTCTCTGCTGGTGTTGATGTTGAGTTAAAGAATTAAAAAATTAGGTTAAGTTTATGGCAATGATAGATATATATGATTTTTTAGGTAAAAAAGTAAGTCAAGAAAATTTTGATGACGCTTTATTTTTGGCTGAGATTAAGCCTTATTTGCACACAGAAGTAGTTTCTTGGCAAAGAGCATCTCGTCGTAGTGGTACTCAGTCAGCATTGACTAAGTCTGAGGTTACGGGTTCTACAAAGAAACCTTTTGCTCAGAAAGGTCGTGGTATGGCGAGACAAGGTTCTGCTAGAAAGAACCCTCATCAAATTGGTGGTGGTGTTGCGTTTGCGCCAAAGCCTCGCGATTATTCTTATGCTATGCCTAAGTCTAAAAAAAGAGCAGCTTTAGCGTCAGTTTTAAGCGCTAGATTTTCTACAGGCTCTATAAAAGTTTTGGATAAGGCTGAATTGGCAGCCCCAAAAACTAAATCCATGGTGGAATTTTTGAAAAATTTCAACATTGATTCCTGCCTTTTTGTTGATTTTAAAAACAATAATCTTAGGTTAAGTTCTCGTAATCACCCTGATATTAAGTACATACAGTTGCAGGGTATAAACGTTGAAGACATTTTGCGTTTTCCGAACTTAGTTATGACTGTTGATGCTGTTAGAGATTTGGAAAAGCGTTTGATCGCTTAGGTTCGTGAGGAATAAAATGTTAAATCAAATGAAATTATACGAAGTTTTGCGTAGACCTATTTTGACTGAAAAATCAAATGGTCTAAAAGATACGCAGAAAAAAGTCGTAGTAGAAGTTGCTCCATGGGCAAATAAGCATCAGATCAGTTCTGCAGCTAAATTGCTTTTTGGGGTTGAGGTTGAATCAGTTAATACTTTGAACTATAGAGGCAAGGTTAAGCGGTTAAAGAATCATTCTGGTAAGCAGAGCAATTTTAAACGTGCTTATTTGACTTTAAAGAATGGTTCGGATGTTGACTTATTCGGTTTTATAGGACAAGAGGTAGGGGCAGATAAAGCTGCTTAGTTTTTAAATAACTTACTTGCTTCTTACCGATAACCGTAATTTTGTTTAGGTCCTATGGTAAGAAAGGAAAAATATTTTGGCAATTATAACATATAAGCCCACTAGTCCTGGTCGTAGACAGTCTAGTGTTAATGATAGTTCGGAATTAACAAAGCATAAAAAACCAGAAAGAAAATTGGTATCTGGTAAAAAAGCTATTTCAGGTAGGTCTAATGGTCGTATTTGTGTTCGTTTTAGGGGCGGAGCTCATAAAAGAAAACTAAGAGACGTAGACTTCACAAGATTAAAACATGGAATACCTGCTAAAGTTATAGCTATAGAATACGATCCCAATCGTTCAGCTAACCTTGCTTTGTTGCAATATGTTGACGGTGTGAAAAGCTATATTTTAGCTCCTTTGGGCCTTTGCGTCGGTCACATGGTTCTTTCAGGTCCTAAATCAGAAATTAAAGTGGGAAATCACTTGCCTCTGAAAGATATTCCCCTAGGTTTACAAATACATAATATTGAGATGAAGCCTAAAAAAGGTGGCCAGCTTGTTCGCTCAGCTGGGGCTGTTGCTCAGTTAATAGCCAAAGAAAATGATTACGCTACTGTGAGAATGCCTTCAGGTGAAGTTCGTTTGATCCTTATGGAGTGCTGTGCGACCATAGGTCAAGTTGGTAATGTAACTCATGAGTTAGTGACTATTGGCAAAGCGGGTAATAAGAGACATAGAGGCTTTAGACCTCATAATCGTGGTGTTTCCATGAACCCTGTAGATCACCCATTAGGTGGTGGTGAAGGTAAGTCTTCTGGTGGTCGTCACCCTGTATCTCCGTGGGGACAACCTGCTAAGGGTCATAGAACACGTAGTAATAAGCGTACTAGTGGCATGATTATTAAACGTCGTAAGAAATAATTTTTAGGAGGCCATAGTGGCTCGTTCGTTAAAAAAAGGATTTTTCGTAGATCATTATTTGTGGAAATTTGTTACTTCTTCTGATGAGAGTAAGAAGAAAAAAGTCTGCAAGACTTGGTCTAGAAGATCAACGGTAACCCCAGAATTTGTTGGTGCTACTTTTGCTGTTCATAATGGAAAAAAGTTTATTCCAGTATATGTTACAGAAAATATGGTTGGTCATAAGCTTGGTGAGTTTTCTCCTACTAGGCATTTTACAGGTCACTCTGCTGGCGATAAAAAAGCTAAGAAATAGGTTGGAATAAATGGCAACATTAGAAAAGAAAAAAGCGGTTGAACGTAAAGATGCTAGGGCAAACGGTCCGGTAAGAGCAAGTTTGCGTAATTTAAATATGAGTGCAAGGAAAATAAGAGTAATCGCTGATGAAATTAGAGCAAAATCTGTTTCTTATGCTTTAGAATTTTTATCTACTCAGAAAAAAGCTTCTTGTGGTCCTTTGAAAAAGCTTCTTGAATCAGCTATTGCTAATGCTAATGAACGCAAGATAGAAATCGATGATTTGAATATTTCTAAGATTCTTGTAAATAAAGGGCCTCTTAGGAAGCGCTTTATGCCTCGTGCTCAAGGGCGAGCAACTAAGATTAGAAAGCAGTCTGCGCATATTGAAGTTTTTTTGGAAAATTAAGAATCAAAAAGGTAGGTATATTTTAATGGGTCAAAAAGTAAGTCCAATAGGGTTTAGACTTGGAATAAATAAGACTTGGGAGTCTAAGTGGTTTTCCCGTGACGGTTATGCCGCATGGTTAAGTGAAGACCTGAAAATTAGAAATTTTATTATTACTGATTGTAAAAGTGCTGGTATTAGTAATGTTGCTATTGAAAGAGCGGCAGATAAATGCAAAGTAAATATATATTCAGCTAGACCAGGTGTTTTAATCGGTAAAAAAGGCGCTGATATAGATACGCTTAAGAAGAAAATACAAGCGTTTTCTAAGTCTGAGGTTTTTTTAAATATTCATGAAGTAAGAAAGCCAGAAGCTGATGCTAATCTTATAGCTCAAAAAGTTGCTCAAGAATTAGAAAGACGAGTTGCTTTTCGTAGAGCTATGAAAAAAGTGATGAGCAGTGCTCAAAAATTTGGTGTTTTAGGTATAAAAGTCATGTGTTCAGGTCGCTTAGGTGGCGCTGAAATGGCTAGACGTGAATGGTATCGTGAGGGTCGCGTTCCTCTCCATACTTTAAGAGCCAATATTGATTATGGTTTTGCAGAAGCCAACACTACTTACGGAAAAATTGGTTGCTGTGTATGGTTGTTTAAAGGTGAAGTTTTAGATAAAGAGATGACTACAGCTAATGCTTAATGTCGTTATAGGAAAAAATAATGTTAACACCAGCAAGAACAAAATATAGAAAAATGCAAAAAGGTCGCATTAGGGGATCTGCTAAGGGTGGAAATGAGATCAGTTTTGGATCTGTGGCTTTGTTAAGCACAAGTTCAGGTTGGGTTACTTCGAAACAAATCGAAGCCTGCCGTGTTGCTGCTACTCGTCATGTTAAAAGAGATGCTAAAATTTGGATTAGAATTTTCCCTGATAAACCTATTACCAAAAAACCTGCTGAAGTTCGAATGGGTAAAGGTAAAGGCGGAGTTGAGGGATGGGTAGCGTCAGTTAAATATGGTCGCGTTTTATTTGAAGTTGGTGGAGTTGATCAAGCGTTAGCAACCAGAGCTTTAGAGCTTGCGGCTGGAAAATTACCTATCAGCACAAAAATTATTGCTTCTACAGATGAAATTTAATCGGAGTTTTAAGAATGAATGATCTTTTGAAATTAAATAAAGTAGAGCTAGAAAAAAAAGCCCTAGAATGCAAAAAGAAAATGGCTCAAATGAGATTTGATATAGCATCTGGCAAATTGGCTGATACAAGCGCGCCTAAAAAAATTAAAAAAGAATTGGCGAGAATTTTAACCTGTTATAGCCAGTTAAAAGCCTAGAGGAATTAGGAAATGGAAAATAAGAAAGCTAGAGGTTTTGGAAAAGTTTTGCGTGGCGTTGTTTCTAGCAACAAAATGACCCAAACCGTTACAGTTAAAGTAATAGATACGGTTAGACATCCTGACTATAAAAAGTTTATGAAAAGAACTAAAAAATATCATGCTCATGATGAGAAGAACTCTTGTCAAATCGGTGATGTTGTTCTGATTAAGGAATCTGCTCCTATTTCTAAGACTAAAAAATGGGTAGTTACCAAATTAGTTGAAGCTCATAAAGAGTAAAGGGAAGAAATAATGATTCAAGTTCAAACAAAATTAAGCGTTGCAGATAATAGCGGCGCGAAACAAATTTGTTGTATTAAAGTGCTGGGTGGCTCTCATCGTAGATATGCTCATATTGGTGACCCAATTGTGGCGAGTGTAAAAGTTGCCTCACCAGGTTCAAAAGTTCAAAAAGGCGCTGTAGTTAGAGCTATTGTTGTCAGGACTCGTAAAGAAGTTGGTCGTCCAGATGGTTCTTATATTCGATTTGATTCCGCAGCGGCAGTGCTGGTAAATAAAGATAATGAACCTATTGGTACTAGAATTTTTGGACCAGTAGCTAGAGAATTAAGGGCGAAAAATTTTATGAAAATAGTTTCCTTAGCCCCTGAAGTGATTTAAGGAGAAGATAAGAGATGAAAATTAAAAAAGGCGATTTAGTTAAAGTTATCGCTGGCAAAATTAAAGGTTCTGTAACTAAAGTTACTTCAGTGGATGCCGAAAATTCCAGAGTTTTTTTAGAAAATGGCCCAATAGTTAAGAAGCATTTAAAACCAGAACGCAGTAAGAAACACCCTGAAGGTGGTATTATTGAGAAACCAGCCTCTATACATATTTCTAATATAATGGTTATGTGTGAAGCAGCTAACAGACCTGTTAGAGTTGGTTATTCAATCGATGGTGATAAAAAAGTTAGAATAGCTAAAGGCTCTAAATGTTCTGGGCAAATGATTTAATTTTATTTAGATGGAGATATTAATGACTGGGCAAAAAGTACCACGCCTCAAAAAGTATTATTTGAATGAGCTGGTTCCATTATTAAAAACAGAATTAGGTATTAAAAACCAAATGCAGGTTCCTAAGCTTGAAAAAATTGTTGTTAACATGGGTTTGGGCGAAGCTGTTCAAAATCCAAAAGCTATTGAGTCTGGCGTTGATACTATTAGCGCGATAACAGGGCAAAAGCCTGTTGTAACCAAAGCTCGTAAATCCATAGCGACTTTCAAGCTTAGAGAAGGTATGCCTATTGGGGTGATGGTAACTCTCAGAGGCGCTCGTATGTGGGAGTTTTTTGACAGGCTAGTTAATGTCTCCTTGCCACGTGTACGTGACTTTAGAGGGATTCAAAGCAAGTTTGACAAAAATGGTAATTGCTCTATTGGGCTTAAAGAACAGATTATGTTTCCCGAAATTGACTACGATAAAGTTGATAAGGTTAGAGGGCTTAACATAACGATGGTAACTTCTGCAGCTAATGACACAGAAGGTAAGGCTTTATTAAAACATCTTGGTGTTCCTTTTAGACACTAAATATTGAGGTTGTAATGTTAACGGATCCAATTGCTGATTTCTTGACCAGATTAAGAAATGGCTTATTAGCTAAAAAGACTTTTGTGTTAGCTAATTGTTCAAATATGTCAGATCGTATTGCTAATATATTATTAAAATTTGGTTATATTGACGGCATTGAATATGAAGAAGAAGGTTGTAGAAAGTATTTGAAAATAAAATTAAGATACGATTCTTTGGGTAATCCAATAGCTCGTGGTTTTAAAAGAGTTTCTAAACCAGGATTAAGGGCTTATGCCGGGGTAGATGAAATACCTAAAGTACAAGATGGTTTGGGTCTAGCTATTGTATCTACTTCTCAGGGAGTCATAACTGGACAAGAAGCTACTAAGAGAAAAATTGGTGGCGAAGTTCTTTGTTTAGTTTGGTAATGTTTAGAATTTAGAGGAATTAAAATGTCACGAATTGGTCAAACCCCAATATCTTTACCGCAAAAAGTAGAAGTTAAACTTAGCGGCAGCAAGGTAAATGTCAAAGGACCTAAGGGTAGCTTAAGTTTTGATGTTCCTAGTAAAATAAAAGTTTTGGTCGAATCTTCTGAAATTAAACTTGAAAGAGAAGATGAAGAAAAAGAAGCAAAATGTTTGCATGGTCTTTGCCGTAGCTTAATTTTTAACATGGTTAAAGGTGTAAGCGAAGGTTTTTCTAGAGACTTAGATATTAACGGTGTTGGTTATAGAGCTGAAGCAAAAGGCAGAGAGCTGCATTTGGCACTAGGTTATTCACACCCCGTTGTGTTTAATTTGCCAGAAGGTATTAATGCTGTTGTTGATGCTAAAAAAACTAGAATTACTCTAGATGGTATAGATAAACAATTGCTTGGTAATACTGCTGCTAAAATTAGAAGTTTTAGACCACCTGAGCCTTATCGCGGTAAAGGTATTAAGTATGCAGAAGAAGTTATTAAGAGAAAAGAAGGTAAATCAGCTGGTAAGTAAGCTCAAGTTTATTAATGGATAAGTTATATGAAATACGATTTGCAAGCTATTAGAAGAAAAAATAAAAAGTTCGCTTTGCATTTAAAAAGAAAAGCTAAAATTCGCAAGATTATTGTTGGAACAAAAGAGCGTCCTCGTTTAAGTGTGTTTAAAAGTGCTAAACATATTTATATTCAAGCTATTGACGATTCTTTATCTTCAACTATTGCTTCTGCTTGTTCAACAGAACCTGCTATTCGTGATAGAATAAAGGGTCTAAAGAAAGTAGAAGTCGCTAAATTAGTCGGCGAGGCCTTGGGAAGAAAACTGGTAGAGTCTAAAATTTCTACTGCTGTTTTTGATCGCAATGGATTTAGGTATACTGGTAGAATTGCTGCAATAGCCGATGGCGTTAGATCTGCTAGTCTGACTATTTAGCAAGAAAATATTTGTTGGAGAAAATAATGGAAGCCGTTCATAAAAAGTCAGACTCAAATAGTGAGTTTGCAGAAAAGATTATTAGTGTAAACCGCGTTGCCAAAGTGGTAAAAGGTGGTCGTAGGTTTTCTTTTAGTGCCTTAGTTGTAGTTGGCGATGGTAAAGGCCAAGTGGGTATTGGACTAGGCAAGGCTCTTGAAGTGCCAGAAGCTATTAAAAAAGCTACTGAACAAGCTAAAAAAAGTGTTCGTAGAGTTTCTCTAAATGGTACTACTATTCCTCATACTGTTATGGGTAGATATGGGGCAGGTAAAGTGTTTATGCGTCCAGCTTCTGCTGGTACTGGCGTAATTGCTGGTGGTGTAGTGAGAGCAGTATTGCAATCTGCGGGTGTTCATGACGTTTTGTCTAAGTCTATTGGAAGTAAAAATCCTCATAACGTTGTTAAGGCTACTTTGCATGGATTATCTTTGCTTCTTACCCGTGAAGAATATGAAAAAAGAATAGGTAGAGAGATATAATGAGAAAATTAATTGTTAAACAGATTAGAAGTGCAATAGGTTGCAATGAAAGACAACGTCTAACGCTAAAAGGTCTTGGCCTTGGTAAAATTGGTCGCACTGTCGTTAGGGAAGATACATTGCCTGTTAGAGGAATGATTACAAAAGTTCAGCATCTTTTAGCTGTAACTGTTGAGAATGCTTAGTATTTGAGGAATATCATGTCAGAAAAAAAAGATTTTTTAGGACTACATAATTTAGTCGCTCCAATAGGCGCCAGAAAAAGCCCAAAAAGAGTCGGGCGAGGCGAGTCTAGTGGCCACGGAAAGACATCTGGTAAAGGAAGTAACGGTCAAAAAGCCCGTAAAAGTGGTAATGTAAGAATAGGTTTTGAAGGTGGGCAAACTCCACTAGCTAGAAGGTTACCTAAAAGAGGTTTTACTAGTATTCATGCAAAAGATACGGCCATAAATATTTCAGCTCTTGTTGAAAAATTTGAAGAAAATGCTCGTATTACTCCTGCATCTTTATTAGCTGCTGGTTTAATAGCTAATTTAAAGCATAAAGTAAAAATTCTTTCAGTTGGCGAACCAAAAAAAGGATTTTTTCTTCAAGTGCATGGCATTTCAGCTGCTGCTCGTGAAAAAATACAAAATTCTGGTGGTCAGGTAGAGATTTTAGCTTAACTATTAGTTTATAATATCTAAAACGAGTATTTGCGGAGTTTTTATGTTCTCAAATGTGCTTAAGTTATTTCAAATTCCCGAGTTAAGAAAACGTTTAGCCTATACTCTAGGATTACTTGCTGTATATAGAATTGGTATATACGTTACGGCTCCAGGTGTTGATAAAACTGTCATACGAGACCTTCTCAACGCTGGTCAAGCTCAGGGCGGCGGTTTTTTAAACCTGTTTAATTTCTTTTCTGGTGGTGCCATAGAACAAGCCAGTGTATTTGCTTTAGGTATTATGCCTTATATTACTTCTTCTATTATTATCTCTTTGATGGCAGTAGTTGTTCCAACTATTGAACGTTTACAAAAAGAGGGTGAGCAGGGAAGAAAAAAAATCAATCAATATACTCGTTACGGCACTCTGCTTATAGCTTGTGTGCAAGGTACTATGATTGCTAATTACCTGAAGTCTCAATCTCATAACGGTCAAAGCGTAGTAAACCCAGAATGGGCAGCCTCGTTTGGTGGTTTTGGTTTTATTATCATTACTGTTATTACTCTAGCTGCTGGTACTTCTTTTATTATGTGGCTTGGTGAACGTATTACTGAACGTGGTATTGGTAATGGTATTTCACTAATAATTTTTGCGGGTATTGTTGCTCGTTTGCCTCAAGCTATTTTTGCTACTATTTCCGGCGTTAAAAGCGGAACCTATAGCCCTGCCGAAATAGGAATGCTTGTTGTTGTTATGCTTGCTGTTTTAGCTGCTGTTGTGTTTATTGAAAAGGCTCAACGACGTATTCCTGTTCAGTATGCAAAAAGAATCGTTGCTGGTCAGCAATATGGTGGACAATCTACTCACTTGCCATTAAAAATAAACATAGCTGGTGTTATACCTCCAATTTTTGCCTCTACTATCTTGTTATTTCCTGCTACGCTGGCGAGCCTTATTAAAGCTGATTGGATCATATCAGTGCAGGCAGCGCTACAGCCTGGAAATTGGATGTATCAATGTTTGTTTGTGCTATTAGTTTTGTTCTTTGCGTTTTTTTATACGTCTGTTCAGTTTAATCCAGTGGACGTTGCAGATAACTTAAGACGATTTGGCGGATTTATACCCGGTGTAAGACCAGGAAAAAATACTTCTGATTATATAGATTATGTATTAAATCGTATTACCTTTGGTGGTGCGTTATATTTAACAGCCATTTGTGTTTTACCTGTCACTATGCAGTCGTTGGTATCTAATCAAGTTCCATTTTATTTTGGTGGGACAGGACTTTTAATCGTTGTAAGCGTTTCTCTTGATACATTACAACAAATAGAAGGCCATTTTATAAGCAAAGAATACGAAGGTTTTGGCGGCAATGGGTCTGATATTAAGATCCGTGCAAGACAAGCTTCGGCGTAAAAGTTAAAGAGGAATTTTTTATAATGCGCTTAGCTTTATTCGGTCTTCCAGGTGCGGGTAAGGGGACACAAGCAGAAATGTTATCTAAGCATTTCTGCGTTCCGCACATAAGCACTGGAGATCTTTTTAGAGAGATGCTTAGCTCTAATACTGATTTAGGTAGAGAAGTAAAAGAAATAGTTACGTCTGGAAGACTGGTGTCAGATGATTTGGTAACCAGAATAGCTTTTAATAGGTTATCTTTTACAGATTGTAAAAATGGCTTTATACTAGATGGTTATCCTAGAACGCTAGTGCAAGCCAATAGCTTGCTGTGTTCTGATTATATGATTTCTCATTTGGTGCTTATTGAAGTTATAGAGTCAGAAATAATAAAGAGATTAAGTGGACGAAGATTGTGTCAAAAATGTAATATTATTTTTCATATAAGTAATCTTGTTGATGTTGATCGTAAGTATTTTTGTTCCCAGTGCCAAGGTGTGTTGGTTCAAAGACCAGATGATCAGCGTGCAGTTATTGAAACAAGATTAAAGTTATTTAATGAAAATATGTCCGAGGTATTTGATTTCTTTGAACAAAAGAAATTAATGGTAAGAGTTAATGGTGATAAGGCCCCAAAAGATGTGTTTAGAGATATTCTAGACGCTTTACAAAAAGCCTAAAAATGTTTTTCTCCCCTTGTCAACTAGAATATTTCTTGTTACCAAGTGTTGGTGAAAGATTTTTAATAAGATAATAAAAGAAGGCAAGAAATGAAAGTTAGAGCTTCTGTTAAAAAAATCTGTGAAAAATGTAAAGTTATTCGTAGAAAAGGGATAGTTAGAGTTATTTGTGACAATGTTAGACATAAACAAAGACAAGGCTAATAAACAATAATATATATGGAGATAATAAGTGGCACGTATTGCTGGTGTAGATTTGCCCAAAAATAAAAAAATGGGTACCGCGCTAACTTACATTTATGGAATAGGTAATCATTCTTCCGCAAAAATTTTAGCTAAAGCGAATGTTGATGCTAATAAAAGAACCGATGGTTTAGGCGAAGATGAAATAGCTAGAATTCGTGATGTGATTGAAGAAAGTTTTGCAGTGGAAGGTGACCTTAGACGTCAAGTTTCCATGAATATCAAGCGTTTGATGGATTTGGGTTGCTATAGAGGATTGCGTCATAGAAAAGGCTTGCCTGTTCGTGGACAAAGAACTCATTCTAATGCTCGTACTAGACGTAAGAGAAAAACTAAGATTTAAATTTAGGAAAGAATATGACACCTGTAAAAGGTAAGAAGAAAGTAAAGAAAAATGTCAGTCAAGGAATTGTTCATATTTACACTTCCTTCAATAATTCAATTGTCACAGTGACAGATACTGTTGGTAATACTTTGGCATGGTCAACTTCTGGTGCAAAAGGTTTTAAAGGTTCTAAAAAAAGTACCCCTTTTGCCGCTCAAGTTGCAACTGAAGAAGCATGTAGAAAAGCAAAAGAACATGGTTTGAAGTCCGTTGAAGTTTATATTAAAGGTCCTGGAGCTGGTAGAGAATCAGCGCTGCGTGCAGTATCGAATCAGATCCCTAGAGTTACAATGATCAAGGATATTACGCCTGTTCCTTTTAACGGCTGTAGACCTCCAAAGAAACGTAGGATTTAGATTTTAATTTTTAATAATTTAAGGTGAACTAATGTATCGAAATTGGCAAAGCTTAATACGCCCAAAAGGGTTAATAGTTGAGCGTGACTCCCTTACGGATTGTTATGGTAAATTTGTGCTAGAGCCTTTGGAGCGAGGCTATGGAGTGACTCTTGGTAACGCTTTACGTAGAGTAATGCTGTCATCACTTCAAGGCGCTGCAATAAGTGCCATAAGAATAGAAGGTGCTCAGCATGAGTTTATGGCTTTGCCGGATGTTAAAGAAGACGGTACTGATATCATATTAAATCTTAAAGAAGTTGAGCTTGATTTATTAGAAGGTAATCAGAAAACTGCTTACATAATTAAGCAGGGTCCTTGTAGTATTACCGCAGGTGATATTAAAGCGGACGCTGGCTTAAAAATCTTAAATCCAGATAAGCATATTTGTACTGTCGCCGATGGTGGAGTATTTAAAGCTGAATTGTTTATTAATACTGGTAAGGGCTATTCTCCTGCTAATCAGTTCAGAAGTGAAAGTCAGCCGGTTGATACTATTCCTATTGATGCGTTGTTTTCTCCTATTAAAAAAGTTAATTACAACGTAACTAATGCTCGTGTTGGTAGAAGAACGGATTATGACCGCTTAGTTTTTGAAGTATGGACTAATGGCGGCGTTACTCCTGAAAATGCTGTAGGTATTGCCTCTAAAATTCTAAAAGAGCAATTGACAATACTTATTAATATTCCAGAAGATATTGAGCCTGTATTGCCAGAAATCGAAGAGCATTCTGAGAAGTTTAACGATAACTTACTAAGAGCAGTGAGTGAACTTGAATTATCAGTGCGATCTGCTAATTGTTTTTGTAATACCGATATTAAACGTATAGGTGATTTAGTACAAAAAACTGAAAGTGAATTGTTAAAAGTCAAAAACTTTGGCCGTAAGAGTCTAAAAGAGATTAAAGAAATTTTATCAGAAATGGGTCTATCTTTAGGTATGAAACTCGATGCTTGGCCACCTAGAAAAACTAGTGCTCCAGTAAGCTCAACACCACCAAAAGATAATAACTAAGTAGTTTGTAAGAGAGAAATAAAATGCGACATTTAAAACATGGAAGAAAACTTAATCGTAATCAAGGGCACAGAAAAGCGCTATTTAGAAATATGGCTATTTCTTTGCTAAAACACGAAAGAATTGAAACCACAGATGCTAAAGCTAAAGAATTGCGTTCTTATACCGACAAGTTAATTACTTTAGGTAAAAAGGGTGATCTTCATTCTAGAAGAATTGCTGCTGAAAAAATTCACGATTCTGAGGTTTTACAAAAACTTTTTAGTGATATAGCTAAAAGAAATTTAGAACGTGCTGGTGGTTACACTAGAGTGCTTAAATCTCGTATCAGAAAGGGCGATTGCGCTTCTATGTCTGTGATCGAGTTAGTAGAGAAATCTGCAGCATAATAAAGGCTTTGGCCTTTTTGGCGAGGTAGCTCAGCTGGTTAGAGCGATGGTCTCATAATCCATAGGTCAGGGGTTCGAGTCCCCTTTTCGCCACCAAATATTTTTTATGTAGACATAGTTACTCTATGTCTATTTTTTTTGGAGTTTTTCATGACTTATTCACCAAGCAGTATTGAGCCAAAATGGCAAAAAATTTGGCAAGATACTAAATTATTTGAAGTCTCTAATGATATAAAAGAGCTTACAAAAAAACCTAAATTTTATGCTTTAGACATGTTTCCTTACCCATCAGGAGCAGGTTTGCACGTAGGTCACCCTGAGGGCTATACTGCTACTGACGTGGTAGCTCGCTTTAAAAAAATGTCAGGTTTTAATGTTTTACACGTAATGGGCTGGGATGCTTTTGGTTTGCCTGCAGAGCGTGCAGCCATGAGGGAGGGAATTCACCCCAAATTAATCACCAAAAGAAATATTGATAATTTTAGAGCTCAAATAAAAAGATTAGGTTTTTTTTATGATTGGTCTCGTGAAATTTCTACTACTGACGAAAGCTATTACAAATGGACCCAATGGATTTTTTTAAAGCTTTATGAAAAAGATCTAGCTTATTTGGCAGATATTCATGTTAATTGGTGCCCAAAACTTAAAACCGTGCTCGCTAACGAAGAAGTAAAAGATGGCAAATACATAGAAACACAAGATCCAGTAGAAAAAAAACTCATGCGTCAATGGATGTTAAAGATCACAGCTTATGCTGAACGCCTATTAACCGACTTAGATGATCTTGATTGGCCCCACAGCGTTAAGGAAATGCAGCGCAATTGGATAGGGAAGTCCTATGGTGCCAATATTAAATTTAGTATAGAAAATTCTAGCGAGTTATTGGAAGTTTACACTACCAGGCCAGATACCATTTTTGGGGTGACGTTTATAGCCTTGGCCGTAGAACACCCATTAGCAGAAAGTTTATTAACCAACAATAATAAAATAGAAGGCCTAAAGTTTATCAAATCAGTACTAGAAACTAACGATGCAACCCGATTAGATGCTACTAAAGATAAATCAGGTTTTTTTACTGGTTCTTACGCTGCCCATCCCATAAGTAAAGTTATGTTACCTATTTATTTGGCAGATTACGTTTTAGGAAACTACGCGTTAGGTTGCGTTATGGGTGTGCCTAGCGATGATGATCGCGATAGAGATTTTGCTCATAAGTATAATATTACTATTGCCCAAACCAATAACGATTTTATAAATAATTTAAGCCAACAAGAAGCCAGTGCCAAAGTAATAGACTTTTTAGAAAAAAATAATCTAGGCCAGGCTAAAGTAGAATATAAGTTAAGAGATTGGCTTTTTAGCCGTCAACGTTATTGGGGAGAGCCTTTTCCTATTATTCGTAAAGATGACGGCAGTATAGCAACTGTTGATCCAAAAGATTTACCCGTTAGTTTGCCAGAAATTAATGAGTATAAACCTACCGATGACGGTCGTCCTCCATTGGCACGGGCTGATAAAAGTTGGCTTGAAGTTACCATGCCTGATGGAAGTCTTGGAACGCGTGAAGTTAACACTATGCCTCAATGGGCAGGTTCTTGCTGGTATTATTTACGCTATTTAGATCCACATAATACCCAAGAGCCTTTTAGAAAAGAATTAGAACAATATTGGATGCCCGTAGACTTGTATATTGGCGGTGTAGAGCATGCAGTGCTTCACTTATTATACGCAAGATTTTGGCACAAGGTTTTGTATGATTGTGGGCTAGTAAGCACCAAAGAGCCTTTTCAAAAGCTCTTTAATCAAGGCATGATCATTGCCAGTAGTTATCGTGATCAAGATGGCAAATATTATCATCCAAGCGAAGTTCATGAAGAGAATAATAAATTTTTTAGTAACGATACTAATAAAGAACTTATTACTCAAATAGAAAAAATGTCTAAGTCTAAGTCTAACGTCATTAATCCAGACGATGTGATTAACCAATATGGTGCAGATGCTATGCGTTTGTATGAGCTTTTTATGGGTCCACTTGAACAAGTAAAGCCCTGGCAAATGAACGGTGTTGAAGGCGTTTATAGATTTTTAAACAGAGTATGGCGCTTACTGGCAAAAGTTAATTCTAATAATATCGAAGATGAAAACTTAGAAAAAATCTTACATAAAACCATAAAAAAAGTTGGCGAAGATATTGAAAATTTGCGCTTTAATACGGCCATCGCTCAAATGATGATGTTTGTAAACGAAGCGACTATGAAAGATTCTATTAGTAAGACTAGCTTTTTGGCCTTTTTGCACTTACTATCACCCTTTGCTCCTCATATTTGTGATGAACTTTTTGAAAAATTAGGAGAAAAGGGCTGTTTATTAAATAGCCAATGGCCCGTATTTAACGAAGAGTTGCTGCAAGAAAACTTAGTTGAGCTAGGTATTCAAGTTAACGGCAAAAAAAGAGGAAGTATAAAAGTCCAGACAAATACCAAAGAAGAAAGTATTAAAGAATTAGCTATTAATAACGAAGAAACTAAGAGATTTTTAGCTAATAAAACCATTGTAAAAATAATTGTTGTTCCTAACCGTATAATTAACATCGTTGTAAAAGATCATGAATAAAACATTTTTAACTACTATAGCTTTTGTTGGACAACCAAATGTTGGCAAAAGCACTTTATTAAACTCTTTGGTTGGCACTAAAATAGCCCCAACTACCAGAAAGCCCCAAACAACGCGCCGTGTAATCCGGGGTATTAAAACCATTGGTGAATATCAGCATATTTATTTTGATACACCAGGTGCTTTAAAAAACACTGCTGGTTTGGCTAAATTTATGCATGACCAAATATTTTCTGCTTTATCAGATGTAGAGCAGGTGGCTTATATTGTTGATGTCAGCAAAAATATTAATCATAATTTAACTTTTTTAACGAAAGTTCAAGAGATTTGTAAGAATAACAATCAAAATTTATTATTGCTGCTCAATAAAATAGATTTATTTAAAGATAAAAAAGACATTTTAAATATTATTTCTGAGTATCATAAGCTTACAGGTATCACCGAAATTGTCCCTATTTCAGCTATGGAAAATATTGGCCTAGACACTTTTTTTGAAGTAATCAATAAATCAGCTAAAGAAGCACCTTTTTTATTTAGTGAAGAATTTTTTACTGATGCCAGTGAAAAAGACATCACAGCAGAGCTAATCAGAGAAAAAGCTATGCTTGAACTATCTGATGAGCTTCCTTATCGCCTAAACGTTGCGGTTGATTTTTTTGATGAATCACGACGCGAAGATGAAAAAAAACCCCTAATATCTATTGAAGCCATTATTTATGTGGAAAGAGATAGCCAAAAAGCCATTGTAATCGGTAAAGGTGGCAGTGCTTTAAAAAATATTGGCATCAGAGCCCGCAAGGAGCTTGAAAACCTGCTTGGCTGCCAAGTTATGCTAAAATTATTTGTTAAAGTAGAACCCAATTGGACAACTTCACCTAAGGCCTTGAAAAAACTGGGGTTTTAGGATACAAAAGGAATAAAAAAACAAGGGCCGACACAGGGATCGGCCCCTACATTTTAAAACACATAGAATAAAAATTTTCATATGATTTTGTGTAGGGGCCGGTCCCTGTGCCGGCCCTAGAATATCAAAAAGCCTACTTCTTATCTTTCATATCGCAACATTTGCTTACTTCCATATCGCTTCCGCAACATTGTGGGGACTTGATTTTGCCGCACCCAGAAGGGCAGCTACAAACTTGCACATCTTTATTATCTACTTTTATTTGAGAATGTTTAAGTTCACATCCGCATTTAGCACAAGTAGGGATTTTTACAGACATATTACATTTACAACAAGAATAAACGTTCATAAAACACCATAATTTTAGATTATTTATGATTACCTAACAATGAAAAAGCAAAAAGCATTTGAAATTTACTTGATCCCAATATGGTAACATGTTATGTAGACTTAATGAGAGTTATTGCGATTAAAATGCTGCGGGATTTTTGGCAAAAAATTGGATGCGAAGATGCTGAGCAACCACTTAAGGCCTGGTATGCAGAAGCAATTGAGGCAAATTGGGGTAAAACAAGTGATATTAAATTTCAATTTAGGAATGCAAGTTTTGTTGGTGAGCGCGTAATCTTTAATATTGCTGGAAACAAGTATCGTTTAGTTGTCTTTGTGAAATATGCATCTCGAACTATTTACATTAGATTTATTGGTACTCATAAACAGTACGATAAAATAAACATTAGGGAGGTTTAAAATGCTTATCAAACCTATAAGAACACAAAAAGACTATATTGATGCTTTGGCAAATATAGATTTGCTACTGGATGCAAAGCCTAAAACAACTAAATTTGATCAGTTAGAGATTTTGACTGTGTTAGTTGAAGATTATGAGCGCAAAAATTACCCCATTGATCCACCAGATCCAGTGGAAGCAATTAAGTTTAGAATGGAACAAATGCAACTTACAAGAAAAGATTTAGAATCATGTCTTGGTTCAAGAGCTCGTGTATCTGAAATTTTTAATCACAAAAGAAGCCTTACCTTAAAAATGATTAAAACCTTAAATAAAACTTTTGGCATACCCTTAATTGCCTTGCTTGGCCAACAATAAAAACGAGCTCCCCACAAAAAGGAACCCATTCATTTCTACGTACTGTGGCTTGTCCCTGTATCTTATACAAAAGTTAAAAGCACTGTTTAGTTACTTTCTACGTGCCGTCGGCTTGTCCGCGGCAACCAGATAATTAATTTTTTACAATGTAAGAATTAGTTTTCTGGATAGCGTGAACAAGTCACGCTACGTAGGAAGCGGCTGAAAAAGCAATATATTATCTGGATTTGTGTATAAGATACAGGCACAAGGCATGGCACGTAGAGAGTAACTAAACAGTTAGCTCACGTTAATCTAAATTCTTATTTGCCAACGGCAATAAATATTGTCAGCCTAGGGTGACCAAGCGTCAAAGGCGCGACCAAACCCTAGATGGAGGACAAATTATACATCAATCTTTTTGGTGAATATTTCTTTTACTTCTTATCTTTCATATCGCAACATTTGCTTACTTCCATATCATTTCCGCAACATTGTGGGGATTTGATTTTGCCACACCCAGAAGGACAGCTACAAACTTGCACATCTTTATTATCTACTTTTATTTGAGAATGTTTAAGTTCACATCCGCATTTAGCACAAGTAGGGATTTTTACAGACATATTACATTTACAACAAGAATAAACGTTCATGAAACACCATATTTTAAGTTAGTTGTGATTACCTAACAATAAAAATCCAAAAAGCAACTATGAATTAACAGCCTTTTTTAATGTCTCTTTAATCCATAAATTCATACTCATCTTTGCACGTACAGATGCTAAATAAAATACTTGATGTTCTTGAGGGGTTACACGTATTGGGAAAGTGCCAGAAAAAGGCTTTTCAGGACTTTCTTTACGTTCTTTGCAAAATTCTAAATAGTCATCAACAGAGTCTTTAAAAGCTGTTTTTAGTTCAGTGACACTTTTTCCTTGAAAAGTAATAACATCTTTTAGATTGGCAACCTCTCCATGAAAAATTTCTGCTTTATCATCAAACTCAATTTTTGCCATATATCCTTTATATTTCATCATTTTTAACTCCTGCGGCTTCTAAAAATCTTTTCATTGAAGATAGGGCACCTTTATCAGTTTCCTTTTGAGGATGTGGTCTATGAAAAACAGCTTTTACTCCATTTAAAAAAATTCTAACTCTTGAACCACGACCTTCAGTTAATTCTGCTCCTAGTGCAATTAACAGTTGTTCGATTTCTTTCCATACCACATCAGACCTAGTTGGTTTATGGAAGATTAAACTTAAGGTTTTTTTATGTTTCTTCTGCATAAATGTATGATATCAAAAACAGGTATCAGATGCAAGTATAAATTGTAAAGTTTAATTTTCTGGATGCCCTGCACAAGGCCTGTATCTTATACACAAGTTAAAAGCACTGTTTAGTTACTCTCTACGTGCCGTCGGCTTGTCCGCGGCAACCAGATAATTAATTTTTTACAATGTAAGAATTAGTTTTCTGGATAGCGTGAACAAGTCACGCTACGTAGGAAGCGGCTGAAAAAGCAATATATTATCTGGATTTGTGTATAAGATACAGGCACAATGCGTGGCACGTAGGAACCTTAAACAAAAAAAACAGGCTCCCCAAAGGGAACCCGCTTTTTAACATAATCTATGAATTAACAGAGATTATTTACCTTCTGTAAAGTCACAAACGTCATGGCCTACAGTAGTACTTTGTGTTGTTTTATTTACACAAGTATGTTTTGTGTTTTTGAATTGCTTTACAGCATCTGCACACGCAGTTGCTGCTGCAGCGGTAGCACTAACCTTCACACCCTTACAAGCAGTTTCAAAATCAGCTTTATCTTCACCTTGTTTTACGCAAGTACCCTTATCTTTAGCTTCTTTGTTTGCATCAGTAGCATCAGCAGGAGTTGTGTATTTAAATACACATTTTGCTGCTGGTTCAAAGTTAGACTCAGTTGTACATGCTTTTTCAGTTTTAGCAGCTGAACATTCTTTATGCTTGCCTTCGCCACAACCAGCAGCAAAAACAACAGCAAAAAGTGAAACTGACAATATCGATATAATTTTTTTCATTATTAACTCCCTTAGTAAAAAGCCTTTAATAAAGCTCTTAAATCTCGCTAAACTATTTGCGAGAAAGAACCGATGTCTAACAACGGACAAAATTCTGCCCGCTTTATTCACCATTCATGTGCAATAATAGGCGAGCAGATTATGTTGTCAAGCACTGCCAGCAAATATTTTTAAAATATACTATTTAAAAACATTTTTTAACCATTAATACACTAGCTCTCATTCATATGTAGTATTACTAAGATCGAAATACATGATAAAAATTCATTTTTTATAATTTTTAAAATTTTTTTACCATTAAACACACTCCTAAGGGTTTGTTATTGCAAAGATAAAGATTAATAGGTAGTAAAATCTGTTGGTGTTTAAATGTATGCCTGATCTGGATCGAATTGCCAAAAGGCTTGGTGTTTATGAATAGATTATTTGCTTTATCACTCTTAACTATGCTTTTTACTTGGATATTGTTGGTAATTGGGGGATTGGTTAACCCTATGGGGGCTTCAATGGCCTGTCCTGATTGGTTTTTTTTCCCAACCTGCAATGGAGAAATATTTCCAGTAATGAAGGGCGGGGTGCTTTATGAACATGGGCATAGGCTTGCGGCTAGTGTTGTAGGGATTTTTACTGTTTTTTTAACTGTTAGTTGTTTGCGTTCTATTTGTGATAAAAAAACTAAGCAACTAGCATGTTTGGCTTTGTTTTTAGTTATTTTACAGGGTACATTGGGAGGTATTACTGTGCTTTTAAATCTATCTGCGTTGGTTTCCACATTACACTTAGTATTTGGAATGTTGTTTTTTTCTTTGTTAGTTGTCATATCTTTTAAATTATCACCTAAGTTTAAACCCATGCCATTGTTTGAAAAATCTCAAACTTTTATGCTTTTAGCTATTATGCTGACTCTTTTGCAGTTAGTTTTGGGTGGGGTTGTTAGACATTTAGGTGCTGGTATGGCTTGCGGAGATGATTTATTGGGCTGTGGGCCTGTTTTATGGCCTACCTATTTCTTGGGCCAATTACATATGAGTCACCGCTTTTTTGGCTATGCCTTATTTTTTATAGTTATTTATGCATCTGCCAAATCCCGTGCTTTGGCCGTAAGCAGAGGCGATAACTTGGTTAAAACACTAAGTATATTGCCAGTTTTCATTACTTTTTGCCAAATAGCTTTAGGCTTAATGACTATCCATACAATTAGATCAGCTCATGTTGTGGCAACCCATACCGGTTTTGGTGCACTTTTATTAGCTTCGCTTTTGGTAGTGTATTTACTGAATTTGGGAAGTGTTGGGGTGCAACAACCTAATCGCGCCCAATTCTAAATTAGGGCCGGCACAGGGACCGGCCCCTACATTTTCCTGCCTAATTGTAGGGGCCGGTCCCTGTGCCGGCCCTAGGGTGTATAAATCAAATGCAAGAAGTTGTCATAGTTGATGGGCTGCGTACGCCCATTGGCGCTTTTTTGGGCGGATTAGCTAATTTTAGTGCCCCTGATCTGGCGTCTTTTGTAATTGAAGCGTTAGTTAAAAAAAATGATATTGACCCAGAAAGTATTGATGAACTTATTTTGGGGCAAGTTTTGCAAGCAGGGGTTGGGCAAGCTCCAGCTAGGCAAGCATTACTAAAAGCAGGCTTAAGTGTCTCTAGTGCTTGCGTGACAGTTAATAAAGTTTGTGGCTCAGGCTTAAAAGCCGTAATGATGGCTCATGATGCTATTGCCCTTAATCATAGCAAAATTGTGATCGCTGGTGGTATGGAATCAATGAGTAATGCTCCTCATGCTTTATTGCAATCAAGAATAGGTTTGCGCATGGGTGATAAGACTTTAACAGATTTGATCACCAATGATGGCTTGCTTGATCCAGCCAGCAAAGCCCATATGGGGCAATTTAGCGAAGCTTGCGCACAAATATATAATTTTAGCAGACAAGCCCAAGATGAGTACGCGGCTTTAAGCTATGAAAAAGCCATATTTGCTCAAAAACAAGGCTTTTTTAATAATGAGCTGGTTTCTATTAATACGGTAGAACAAGATGAGGAACCCTTGCGTTATCGCCCAGAAAAAATGCCTACGTTGAAACCTGCTTTTTTTCCTACGGGGAGCATAACTGCTGCCAATGCTTCAAAAATCAACGATGGTGCTGCGGCTTTATTGCTTATGTCTAAGGCTAGTGCACAAGATCATGGCATGGCGCATATGGCAAGCATTGTGAGTATGGCTAACTTTGCTCATGAACCAGCTTTATTTAGCACTGCTCCAGCTTTTGCAATTAAACAAGCCTTACAAAAAGCCAATTTATCTTTGAGTGATATTGATTGCTTTGAAATAAATGAGGCCTTTAGTGTAGTTTCTATGGCATGTATTAAAGATCTGAACTTAGATCCGAAAAAAGTAAACATGTTTGGTGGAGCTGTGGCTTTGGGTCATCCTATTGGTGCCAGTGGAGCCAGAATATTGGTGACGTTACTTAATGTTATGCAGGTAAATAATTTTAAGTATGGCGTTGCCGCTATTTGTCTTGGTGGTGGTGAGGCATTAGCCATGGTTGTGAAGATGTAAAGGAATCAAATGGAAATATCTAGAATTGGTGTAGTTGGTGCAGGGCAAATGGGGGCTGGAATCGCTCAAGTGGCTGCCAGTAGCGGCTTTTCTTGTATAGTGATCGATAATAGCCAAGAAAGTTTAAATAAGGCTGTTTTGTCGGTAGAAAAAAGCTTGTCAAAACTATTTTCCAAAGGCCTTATTAAAAATATTCAAGAAGTTCAAGAACGGATTATTTGGCACACTGATTTAGAAAAAATTAAAAATTGCGATCTAGTAATTGAAGCAGTGAGCGAACAAGAAAGCGTTAAAAAAAATGTTTTTTGCTTATTAGATAGTATTTTAAACAAAGAAGCGATTATTGCCAGCAATACTTCATCTATATCTATAACTAAGCTGGCAAGCTTTACATCCCGAGCAAACAAATTTATTGGCATGCATTTTATGAATCCTGTGCCAATAATGCAGCTGGTAGAAATTATTTTAGGTCATCATACTGATCAACACACTCTTAATGTTATTAGTAATCTAGCTGAAAAAATGGGCAAAATTACTACTGTTGCTAAGGATTATCCTGGGTTTATTGCTAATCGTATTTTGATGCCCATGATTAACGAAGCATTTTTTGCACTTATGGAAGGGGTGGCAAGTGCAACAGACATTGATACTACCATGAAACTTGGCTGTAACCAGCCAATGGGGCCACTGGCTTTGGCTGATTTTATTGGCCTAGATACCTGTTTGGCTATTTTAGAAGTTTTGCATAAGGGCTTAGGGGATGATAAATATCGCCCTTGCGTATTATTACGTAACTATGTGCAAGCTGGATTATTGGGTAGAAAAACCCAAAGGGGTGTTTTTAACTATGACTTATGAAACTTTGATAGTAAGCGATAAAGCAAATATTAGAATTATTTCTATTAATAGAATTCAAGTTCATAATGCTCTTAATAAACAAGTTTTTTTGGAGCTTAAACAAGTTTTACAAGAGATTGCTCATAATAAAAATATTCGAGCACTAGTTATTACTGGTTGTGGTGAAAAAAGTTTTGTTGCTGGTGCTGATATTAGTGAAATGAAATCTTTTACTCCTATGCAAGCTAAGCAATTTTCGGCCTTAGGCCAAGATATTTTTGATGGGTTAGAAAATTTAGATATCCCTGTTATTGCAGCTGTAAATGGCTATGCATTAGGTGGCGGTTTAGAATTGGCACTAGCGTGTGATTTTATTTATGCATCAGAAAAAGCGGTATTTGGGTTAGTGGAAACAAAACTAGGCTTGATCCCAGGTTTTGGTGGGATTGGCAGATTAGCTAAAAGAGTTGGTGTGGCTTATGCCAAAGAAATGGTTTTTTGTGCTTTGCAAATTACTGCCACGGAAGCTTTGCGGGTAGGGTTGGTTAATAAAATAGTAGATCAGCAAAAAGTTTTGGAAGAAGCTTTAACTATGGCAGAAAAAATTACTCAATGTGGACCATTGGCTGTTTGTTTTGCTAAAAGATTATTAAATCAAGCACAGCATACTGACTTAGCTACCTGTAATAAATTGGAACGGGCTAATTTTGGTTTAATCTTTTCTACGAAAGATCATACAGAAGGCATTAATGCATTTTTAGAAAAAAGAAAGTCTATATTTGAAGGGGTTTAATCAGTGCTATTTTTTAAAGAAACTCACGAAGTGCTACAAAAAAATATTCGTCAATTTGCCAAAAAAGAACTTTTGCCTAATGCAGCTCATTGCGATAAAGAGCATGCCTTTCCAAAGAAACAAGTTAGTGCCATGGCGAATTTAGGTTTAATGGGTATTTTTATGCCAGAAAAATATAATGGCAGTGGTCTTGATACCCTATCTTATGCCATTGCTATGGAAGAAATTTCAGCAGCTTGTGCCTCTTGTGGCGTAATTATGAGCGTTAATAATTCGCTATTTTGTGATCCCATTAAAAAATATGGCAGTGACGCGCAAAAAGAAGATTATTTAAAGCCCTTTGCTAGTGGGCAAAAACTAGGTTGCTTTGCTTTAAGCGAGCCTTCAAATGGATCTGATGCCAAAGCTATGCTCACTACTGCGAGAAAAGAAGGGGATTACTTTGTGCTTAATGGTACGAAAGCATGGATCACTAACGGTTACGAGGCTCAGGCTTCTATAGTTTTTGCCACTCTTGATAAAAGTTTGGCTCACAAAGGGATCATAGCTTTGCTGGTAGACATGCCTTCAGTAGGCTTAACTTTGGGTAAAAAAGAAGACAAACTTGGTATTAGAGGATCTTCTACGTGTAATTTGATTTTTGAAGAATGCCGGGTGCCATTAAAAAATTTATTAGGACAAGAGGGTGATGGTTTTAAAATTGCCATGTCTGTACTTGATGGTGGAAGAATAGGTATTGCAGGCCAAGCTTTGGGTATTGCTAAAGCAGCGCTAGAGTCAGCTGCTATGTACGCTAATGAAAGAAAAGCTTTTGGAAAAAATTTAGCAAGTTTGCAGTCCATTCAAAATAAGTTTGCAGATATGGAAACTAGACTGCAAGCAGCAAGGTTATTAACCTATCAAGCAGCAGTTTTAAAAGATGCAGGCAAGCCTTTTACCAAAGAAAGCGCTATGGCTAAACTTTTTGCTTCTGAAACTGCCACTTTTATTACTCATCAAGCGCTGCAAGTTTTTGGTGGTAATGGCTATGTTACTGAATATCCTTTGGAGCGACACTATCGAGATGCCCGCATAACTGAAATTTATGAAGGAACTAGCGAAATTCAACGATTAGTAATAGGATCAAAAGTGCTTAAGGATCATGAGCAACAATAAGAGCCTAACGAGCCAATTATGAAAAATCTGCAAAACTGGCCTTCTTTTGTTTCTATTATGGAAGTTGGTCCCAGAGATGGATTACAAAACGAAAAAGCCATTGTTAGTACTCGTGAAAAAATTTCTTTTATTAATAGTTTGTCCCAAGCAGGTTTTAAAAGAATAGAAGTAACAGCGTTTGTTAGCCCAAAATGGATTCCTCCGCTCGCTGATCAAATGGAAGTAGCCAAAGGTATTACCAGGTATGATGGTGTGTCTTATGCAGCTTTAGTTCCTAATTTATATGGTTACGAAAGAGCAAAAATTTGCGAAATTAATGAAGTTTCTATTGTTCTATCAGCCAGTGAAACCCATAATAATAAAAATATTAATGCTACTACTAAAGAGGCTATTGCTCGTTACAAAGAGGTAGCTTTGGCAGCAAATAAAGATAATAGGCCATTTAGGGCTTATTTATCATGTACTTTTGGTTGTCCTTACGAAAAAGCTGTTTCTATTAAAACTATTGTAGAGCTTTGTGACGTGTTGCTTGATATGGGCGCTTATGAAATAAGCTTAAGCGATACTATTGGTATAGCCTGTCCTAAAGATATATTTATGGTGGTAGAAAATGTGTTAGCAAAAGTTCCAGCTAGAAAATTAGCGTTACATTTACATGACACTTTTGGGGGCGCCTTGGCGAATATTTTGGTAGGCTTGCAATTAGGTATTAGCTCTTTTGATTCTTCCGCTGGTGGTATGGGTGGCTGTCCTTATGCTAAAGGTGCATTAGGTAATGTTGCCAGTGAAGATTTATTGTATATGCTTCATAAAATGGGAATAGAAACTGGCATATCTTTGGAAAAGCTTTGTCTTTCTTCTTTAGAAATTGAAAAAAACTTACAAAGAAATTTAAATGCCAAGGTATTAAATAACTTTAGATTAAATGGTTTAAATAGTGAAAAATAAACTTTTATTTTTATTTACAAGTATTTGTATAATAATTAGTCTTTGTGTATGTGAGTGTAGAAAGCCAACTATAGAAATTTCTCAGGTAATGCTTGATATTTCCTCTAGTCTTAGTGAGCTTTCTAGTGCTGAAAATCAACAAGTAATTGCCAGTAATATTAATGATGTAATAGTGGGTAATCAATTTTTTAAATTTTTACCCAATAAAAAAGATGCAAATATATTAAATATAGCTATTTTGCCTCAGGATGAAGAGAATCTCATGCAAAAAGAGTTATTGTTATTAGGATATTTAGAAAGCAAAGATAATAATGCACAAAAACATTATTCATCACTTAGAATAAATCAGGAAAGCATAGAAAAAAAAGATTTTGAAGATGCTTTGTCTACACTCTTGATAAAAATTTATAATGGTTTTTATTCTAACGATGTTACTAATGGCAATTATTTAGTGACTATTAAAGAGTATGCTAGTGCAGCAAATGCTAATAAAAGTGAGGTTATTAATGCTATTACTCTTGCTGGTGAACATAAAAATAAAGAAGCGCAAGATTATTTAATTACCATTTTAAAAAATACTCATGATATTGCTGTGGGGAATGCTTGCATGATGGCTCTGGGTGAACTTGAATCAGCAAAAGCCATGGAGCATATTATTAACTTTGCTGGTAGAAAACCACCAATAATTAGAAGGCAAGCAATTTTGGCGGCCAAAAAAATTGCTTCAAAATTGGCACTAGAGTGGTTGCTGGTTATGGCCTATGGTTATAGTGATAAAACTGTTAGTGAAGAAGCGTTTTTGGCTTTTTTGGAAGTGCAAAAAAAAATTGAGAATTAACTCATGAAAAAAAATAAATTAATAGTACTTGAAGGCATTGATGGCTCAGGGACATCAACACAAATAGATCTTTTAAATCAAGTTTTATCATCTCAAGGCTTTAGCGTTATAATAAGTGGTGAACCTACTAAATCTGTTATAGGGCAAGAAATTCGTAAAATTTTAGCAGCCAAAGAACCTAGCTCTCAAAGAGAATTTGCGCAGCTTGCTTTGTTATTTGCAGCAGATCGCATGAGACATGTAAACGAAGTTATCATTCCAAGTTTAGATAAATACGATTTTGTCTTGCTTGATCGCTACGTCATGTCTTCTTTGGTTTATCAAGGACTTTATCAGCCCATAGAATGGATAAAGCAAATAAATTCTTACGCATTACTTCCAGACTTAACCATTGTGCTTGATGTGAGTATTGAAGAAGCTGTAAAAAGACTTTCCTTACGGCAAACCACCAAAGATTTTTTTGAAGAAAGCAAACTTTTAGAAAAATTTAGGCAGCGTTATTTGCATTTTGCCAAGCTTGATGAACAAAATAGTATTGTAATAGATGGCACCAGTAATAAAGATGAAGTGTTGTCACAAATACACGGACTCATCGCTCAAAGGTTCGTGTAGTGTTAACTATTATGGGTATCCTAAATACTACCCCTGATAGCTTTTCTGATGGTGGTAGTTTTACAAATCTTACTCAAGCCATAAAGCATGGCTTAAAGCTTATTAATGATGGGGCTGACATAATCGATGTAGGCGGAGTATCCACAAAACCAGGCGCAAAACACGTGCCAGAGCAAGAAGAGATAGCTCGCGTAATTCCAGTTATTAAAAACTTAGTAAAAGAGGGTGTTAGTAAAATATCCATAGATACCAAAAATGCTGTAGTAGCTCAAATGGCTCTAGATAACGGTGCAACTTGGATTAATGACCAATCTGCGGGTTTTGAAGATAGCAATATGCCAAAAGTGATGCAGCAAGCTCAATGTGTAGTGTTAATGCATAGCTTAAACTTAGAATCTGGAGTTGATGCTGGTGAGCTGGTTAAGTATGATAATATTATTAATGAAATTAGAACTTTTTTTATTAAGCGCATAGAAGTATTAAAATTACCTAAAGAAAAAGTAATTATTGACCCTGGGATAGGTTTTTCTAAAGGCTTAGATAATTCTTTGGAAATTATTAAAAATATTAACAAATTTAACGATTTAGGTCAGACTTTGTTGGGTTTAAGTCGAAAATCTTTTTTAGGTAAGCTTACTGGAATCCCTGAGCCAAAAGATAGAGATTTTGTAACTTTAGGTGCTAGCATTGCTTCTTATTTAAACGGCGTGAATATTGTCAGAACTCATAATGTTTTGATTCTAAAGCAGTTTTTGCAAGGGTTTAAGGCGTGTATGAATGAAAATCTATACTAAAAAAGGTGATGCTGGTTATACTTCACTTTTGGGTAATCACAGAGTCTTAAAATCAGATAGTAGAGTAATAGCGTATGGTAAAATAGATACTGTTATGGCTGCTGTTGGTATGGTATTATCTGAAAATAATCTTAGTAAAACGGCCCGTGATGAGCTTAATAATATAATGAAATTGTTATTTTTTGCCTGTGCAGAAGTGGCTACTCCTAGTGATGAAAATTCTCAAAAAATTTTACATAAAAGACTTAAAAATAGTATAGAAAAAGAGCACATAGAGCATTTAGAACAAGTAATAGATGATTTAGAAAGTAAGCTTAAGCCATTAACAAACTTTATTTTGCCCAGCGGTAAAATACACTTTGTACGCTGTTTAGTAAGAGAAGCAGAATGTTTATTGGTAGAGCTAAAAGTGAGAGAAGAAATCTTAATATTTTTTAATAGGTTAAGCGATTTTTTATTTGTTTTAGCACGCTTTGAAAATTATTGTTTGGGTATAGATGATATTATCTTACGCGGTTGACATTTTTCTTAGCTCTTGCCATAAAGCTGTTTGATAGACCCCTAGTTATAAGGTTTAATGTTTAAACTTTTTAGGCGGTGACGGAGAAAATATGCTTTTAGCTAGAAAACAAGAAATCATTACTAAATTCGCCAAACATGAAAAAGATACAGGATCATCAGAAGTTCAAATAGCTCTGCTAAGCCAAAGGGTTACAGAACTTACTGAACACATGAAAATTCATAAACATGATCACCATTCACGTCGTGGTCTTTTGAAAATAGTATCTAGCAGAAGATGCTTGCTGAATTATTTAAAAAAATCTAGTTTAGAAAGATATAAAAAAATAGTAGCAGACCTTGGATTGCGTAAATAAAAATATAAGAAATTAAGAAATGAGGATAAAAGTGGTCGAAGCTCGATTAATGCATAATAGCGAAAAATATCATACAAACGAGGTTCGCACTTCTGCTGAACCGTTCATCTTTGAATCAGGAAGATTTGCCAAACAAGCCCTTGCTTCAGTGTGGGCTAGGTGGGGTGAATCTGTTGTTTTAGTTACTGTTTGTTCTGGTGAAGCAAAAGAAGGGATCAACTTTTTTCCTCTAACTTGTGAATATATAGAAAAAACCTATGCAGCAGGAAGAATACCTGGTGGTTTTTTAAAAAGAGAAACTAAGCCTAAAGATGATGAAATATTGATCTCACGCTTAATAGATCGTTCTATTAGGCCCATGTTTCCTGATGGTTTTTCTAAAGAAATTCAAATTGTTGCTACTGTGGTATCTCACGATGGTATTCACGATACCGGCATATTGGCACTTAATGCTGTTTCCATGGCATTGCATATGAGTTCATTGCCTTTTTCTTTGGAAAATGGTCCGTTGTCAGCTGTAAGAGTGGCGCGTGTGAATGGTCAGCTCATAGCAAATCCAACATTTGCTCAAATGCTAGTTTCTGATTTGGACTTAAAAGTATCTTCTACTAAAAACGCCATTGTTATGGTGGAAGGTGGCGCAAACGAAATTCCTGAAGCAGAATTGCTAGAAGCGCTATTTTTTGCTCAGCAAGAAGGTCTTAAAGTAGTTGAAGCTTGCGAAGATATGCGCGCTAAGTTAGGGCGTGAAAAAGAAGTTTTTCTGACACCTGCTATTGATACAAATTTGTTTGATAGGGTTAAATCTGCTTGTGAGCAACATGGCTTAGATAAAGCTTTGTCTACTAAAAATAAACTTGAACGATATGAATCTATCGCAAACGTCGGAAAAAATGTTATTGAATCAGTTTGTTTAAGTTTATCTGAAGAAGAAAAAACTAGTGGTGGTGATAAAAAAGTAGCTGAATATTTTGCTGAAATTAAAAAACAACAAATGCGCACTAATGTGCTTGATAAAAAAGTACGTATTGATGGGCGTGGGTTTAGTGATATTCGACCAATTTGCTGTGAAGTAGGTATTTTGCCCAGAGCTCATGGCTCTGCGATGTTTACCAGGGGAGAAACTCAAGGATTGGTCAGCGTTACCTTAGGCACAAGTGAAGATGAGCAAAGAATAGATGGCCTAACTGGCGAGTCTTTTAGAAAATTTATGCTTCATTATAACTTTCCACCTTTTTCCGTAGGCGAAGCCAGAATGCTTAGGGGAACTTCTCGAAGAGAAATAGGTCATGGAGCATTAGCAGAAAGAGCACTAAGCGCAGTTGTCCCTAAGGATGATGCTGATTTTCCTTATTCGTTAAGAATTGTATCAGAAATACTTGAAAGTAATGGCTCTTCATCCATGGCTTCAGTTTGTGGTGGAACGCTAGCTTTATTTGATGCTGGTGTAAAACTTAAGGCTCCTGTTGCAGGTATTGCTATGGGAATGATCAAAGAAGCTGATAAATATGCTGTATTAAGCGACATTTTAGGTGATGAAGATCATTTAGGAGATATGGACTTTAAAGTTTGTGGAACTGAATTTGGTGTTACTGCTATTCAAATGGATATTAAAGTTGATGGTTTATCTAAAGAAATTTTATCAAATGCTTTAGCTCAAGCTCGTGAGGGCAGAGTATTTATTTTATCAGAAATGAACAAAGCTTTAAGCGGCCCAAGAGAAGAAATATCTCTTAATGCTCCAAGAATCCATAAGCTACGTGTAAATCCTGATAAAATTAGGGATATAATAGGCCCAGGTGGAAGAACTATCAGAGACATCGTAGCTCGTTCAGGTGCTAAAGTTGAAGTTACTGATGATGGTACTGTGCAAATATCAGGTATTGGTAAATTTACGGTAGAAACCGCTATTAAAATTATTGAAGATTTGACAAGAGAAGCGGAAATAAACAAAGTTTACAAAGGTCTTGTTAAGCGGGTATTGGATTTTGGTGCTTTTGTAGAGCTATTCCCAGGCACTGAAGGTCTATGTCATATTTCAGAACTATCAGATAAGCGAGTTGAAAACGTAACTGATATTCTACAAGAAGGCGATGAAGTTAATGTAGCTGTTCTCAATGTTGATAGAGAAGGCAAAATTAGACTAAGCCGTAAAAAAGCTATTGGTAAAAAACCTGGTGAAACTGTATAAATATTTTTTATTCAGCTGATTCCTACGTACCGTGGCTTGTCCACGGTATCCAGAAAATTAGTTTCTACAATAATTGTAAAGATTAATTGCCTGGATGCCTCGCACAAGGCGTGGCACGTAGAAACGGGCCAAAAAGCAATTTAAGCAGCTTTATTCAAAACTTTATTTTCCAAAGATAACGCTTGCATAAATAATTTTTATTAATTAAAAAGCCTCGTTAGTTAAATCTAAGGAGGCTTTTTTATGATATTAAAGAGGATTTTTTGTTTATTTCTGATATTTTTTGCCAATGTTTTATTTGCTGTTAAGTATGAGGCTTTTTTTGGAGACCAACAAGAAATAAAAATTTTGTATGATGCGGATGACTTTTCTGTTACCGTGAACTTTAATTTTGATACTACTGAAGAAGAAAAAAGGGTGTTAAGCTTAGCTGCAAAAGACAAAAATGGTTTTATAAGCCTTGAAAGCTTGGGCCAACGAGCTTTTTATAAGGGAACAATAGAAAAAAATACTGGCATATATATCGATAATATTCTTATTACTCCCTATATGATAATAAACCGAAGCATAAACAAGATAGAACAAAAATAGTTTATCTAAGTGGGCTTTAAATTAAAGCCCCGCGTTGTTTTATGAAAAAACATGTTTTAATAACGCCTTAATAACATTTATCTTTTAATAGATAGGAATTTAGAACATGAATAAAAAGCTTAGTTGTTTTTTACTTTTAGCATCTCTACAAGTATTTGCACAAACTGCAGTTTTTCCTGAATTATCTGGTGTATTTAGTGATAAAGAAAAACAAACTTATACCAGTGATGCTTTTAATCATATGTATGCTTATACGCTACTAAAGCACACTAACGCCGACGTTAGTATTATTAAAGGTGTGAATGTTGCTGCTGCGTCTTTAGGCCCAGTTTCATATGATAGAGCTCTTTCTTTAGTCGGTGACCACGAAATTTTTACCTTGGTTTTAAGCGGCGAGCAAATAAAAAAAATTGCCAAATTAATTGATAAAAAATATTTTGGTCAAGATTTATTTGTATTTGGTATTAAAAATAATCAAATTAAACATCGAATAGTAGACGATAGAGCCAATATAACTCTAGCTGTTAGTGAACTAGCCCTTAAAGAAATATTTGGATTGGCTAAACTTGGTGTATTAGATAGCGACGCGTCGGTACGGGCCCCATTTATTGAGGGTATCTATGGAAAGATAACCAATTTATACTTTATTGGTGGTCCTAAACATATGAAGCTTGCTTTTGATGTTTCAGGCAGTCTTAAGTCCCATGGCAACTGGGCAAATATTCTAGAAAAAACTTCTGTAAGTGAAAGTGAACTTAAAAGTATTTTTATTGATGAACAACAGCAATTTTCACCTACTTTAGTTCTAAATATTAGCTCTATAGATTTAGGTTTTAGTCATAACACTGGTAATAGTGTGTATTCTGAATATCAATCAGCTTCAAAGTTTCCTATCAGCCGTGGTGATGTTCCATTATTTGGGCAGCTATTTGTTAATTCTAATATTAATTTAACCTATGATACAGGCCCGGTGGAATTTGATTTAGGGAGCAAGCTTATTTATTTACAAGGCAATTTAAAAGAAAAACCACAAAAAGATAAGTTTGTTAATTCCTTAAATTTTAGATTGCCGTTAGAACATACTTATTTTAAAGATAAAAGTTATTCTGTTTCTCCTATCCTAAATAATGCCTATGAAACCAAACTTGCTTATTTAATGTTTAAAGATCCTAAGATGTTTAAAGCCATGCGTACATTTGAGCATATGCTAGGCTTAAAAACAAATCTTTCTACCGCTAAAATGGATTTTGAGCTTGGTGGTATGGTTGTTAATGACATACTGCAAAAAACTTGGTCTGACAGACTAGATATGGGTCCTGGCTTAAATATTAATGGTAAATGGTCATTATTTGGCCCATTAGAGCTAAGCACAAAAATAAAATCTTACTATTTATTTGCTTTACCACAAAATACCGTGAAAAATAAGATGGCTTTCGGTGTTGAGGGTAGTGCCTGGCTTAGAGTTTTTTATCTTAATTCTTTTAGTGTCTCACTTATGTCAGACTTCTTGTTTGCGACATTGCAAGGCTCTAATAAACTAGCTACCAGTTCAATTTTTGGGATAACGTTGTCTTATGGTAGCTTATTTAGATTATTTGGTTAGATCTTACTTAAAATATAGTATGAAAGCCTCTTTGGTATTACTTAAAGGGGCTTTTGTTTATGTCTAAGAGTGATAGAGAAATGTTTCTTAATGCTTTTTATCAAGGTGAAATACCTGCAAAAGAGCATAAGAATGATAAGCCCATTTCCCAAGAGGATATATTTTTAAACGAAGCTTTGTATGGAAAAATAGTTTTAAAAAAAGAAGATTATGAAGAAAATAATCAAATAAAATCTAGAAAGCGGTCTAAATATTCTGTGGATTCTATGATAGATCTGCATGGCAACTTTCAAGTTGATGCCAAAAAAAAGTTATTAAATTTTATAGCTATTAGTCAGCAAAAAGGTCTTAAAAAGCTTTTGGTTATTCATGGAAAAGGCTCTGGTGCGCTAAAAGGCCTTGTTTATGAATTAATAAAAAGTCATTGCGATATTATTGACTATGAAAAACCTCCTAGCAAACTTGGAGGTCAAGGTGCTGTTATTATATATCTCAAACTAACCAGGTAGAATTATGTTTTATTTATTTATGTATTTATTGCCAAAGAACTTACTTTCAACTCTTGTTGGTAAGCTAGTAAGTTGTAGTAAGCCTAGCTGGCTTATTAAAAGATCTGTAATTATCTTTGCTAAAATATTTAAAATTAATAGTGAAGAGGCAGAAAAACCCCTTAAGGAGTATCAAAATATTCAAGAATTTTTTGCGCGTAAGCTTAAAAATAATGCGCGTATTATTGATGAGGGGAATAATATTTTAATTAGTCCTTGTGACGGTTATATTAGTCAGTTGGGTAAAATTAATAATCAAACTTTAATACAGGCTAAAGGTAAAAATTATACGTTGTTAGCTTTGCTAAAAAATAAAGATTTAGCAGCAGAATTTATGAATGGTTATTATTGTACTATTTATTTATCACCAAAAGATTATCACCGGTTTCATATGCCGCTTACTGGTAATATTTATAAAACTATTTATTATCCAGGTTGTTTATGGCCAGTTAATTCTTGGTCTGTTAATAATGTTAATGAACTTTTTTGTCAAAATGAACGAACTGTTTCTTTAATTAAGTCTGAATCTAATCATTCGTTGGCGTTTATTGCGGTAGCTGCCACTATGGTAGGTAAGATTTCTTTAACATATACCCAAATACAAGATAGAAAAGCTCATAAATTTATAGAACAAACTCATAAAAATATTTGTTTGCCTAAAGGCGAAGAATTAGGTAAATTTATGTTTGGCTCTACAATAATTTTATTATTTAATAAAAACATGATGAATAAATTTGCCAAAAATCAAGGGGAAGTTGTAAAAATGGGCGAAAAATTATCTTTTGGGCAAATATGAAAAAAATTTTATCTATTGCTGGAGATGGTATAGGCAAAGAGGTGATGCCATGGGCTTTAGCTCTTTTATCAAAAATTAGTAAAAAATATGATGTAAATTTTGAAGTTACCAGTGTTGATTGGGGGGCTGATAAATGGCTTAAAGAGGGTGTAGGTTTACCAAAAGGAAGTTTGGAAGCTATACCTAAAAACTTTGATGCTATTTTGTTTGGTGCGCTAGGTGATAAAAGAATACCAGATATGGCTCATGGCAAAGAAATCTTGCTTGGTTTAAGATTTGGGCTAGATTTATTTATTAATTTACGGCCAACCAAACTTTTAAATCATAGTTATTGCCCATTAAAAAATTTTGAAAATAAAAGTATTGATTTTGTTATTTTTCGTGAAAATACCCAAGATATTTATCGGGATATCGGTGGAAGTATTAGTAAAAATACAGAGCAAGAGATAGCTATAGACGAATCCATTCATACTTTTTTTGGAGTTCAGCGAATTGTTGAAGCTGCGTTTGCTTACGCAAATAATCATAAGCGCCAAAAAGTTACTTTAATTGATAAATCTAATGCAATTAGAAATTCAGGAGCATTATGGGGAAGAGTATTTAATGATATTAGCCAAAAAAATCCTCATATTTTAACAGAGCACCTATTTGTGGATACTGCTTGTCTAAAAATGCTACAAAATCCTGAAAATTTTGATGTTATTGTAACAACAAATTTGTTTGGAGATATTTTAAGCGATTTAGCTTGCGGGTTAATAGGTGGCTTAGGACTTGCTGCCAGTGCTAATATTAAACCTGGAATAATCGGTTTATTTGAACCTGTTCATGGGTCTGCGCCAGATATTGCTGGTAAAAATTTGGCGAACCCATTTGGTATGTTTTTATCGGTGGCTATGATGCTTGAATTTTTTAATTACCAAGAAATTTCTAAAAAGGTTGGAGAATCTATTTCTGTTTCATTGCAGGAAAAATTTGTTACTAAAGATTTAGGTGGGACTTATTCTTGTGATCAGGTGGCAGAAAAAATTATTGAAAGAATCTAATATAATTTTGTACTAATGATTTTTTGGTGGGGAGAAATTATGTCAAAAGAATCCAAACTTGCGAGTGACTCGTTAGGAACTGCAGAATCAGTTATAATGGGAGTATCGGGTACTGCACCAGGTTTTAGCGTAGCTGCTACTACTGCAGCTTTAGTTGGTGCTATTGGTATCCATTCACCCAGTAGTGCTCTTTACTCTGGTTTGATTATGTTTGGCATAACTTTTTCGTTTATGTACTTAAACCGTATGTCAACTAATGCTGGTGCTTCTTATGCTTGGATTAGTGAAATTTTTGGTAAAAACTGGGGATTTTTTGCTGGTTGGTCATTATTAGTAGCAACAGCAATATTTATGGTTTCAGGAACAATTCCCGTAGCCACTGCCACCTTAGTGTTAATAAATCCAAGTTTACTTGATAGCCCAGTTTGGGTGAGTCTAGTTGCATCTTTTTGGTTAAGCTTTGTGGGCATTATTGTTTTAAAAGGTATTAAGCCTACTAGTTATTTGCAAGTCATATTAACTCTACTTGAAATTGGAATTTTGATTTTTATTATCATTGCTGCATTTGTAGCTTTTATAAAACAGCCAGTTCGTATTATTCCCTTAGAATCTTTTAGTCCATTTAGTTATTCGTGGGAGCTTTTTGCGAAAGGTGCAATTATTTCTTTATTTTTTTATTGGGGCTGGGATGTTACTCTAAACTTATCAGAAGAGACTAAAAATGCTAATTCTTCCGCTGGAAAGGGCGCATTATGGTCAATGGTGATTGTTACTTTAGTGTTTGTAGCTTTTTTAATGTGTGCACTTATTGCTTTGACTGATGAAGAAATACAGCAGTCTAGTACTAATGTGCTTCTTAAATTGGCAGATAAAATATTTCCTGCACCTTGGGGAAACATAGCTTTAATTTCAGTTATTCTTAGTTCCTTAGGTACTATTGAAACATCAATTTTACAATTTACACGTACTTTATTTGCCAAATCAAGAGATGGAGTTCTTCATAAAAGATGGTCAAAAGTGCACCCAACGTGGCAAACACCTTGGAGCGCCACAGTGTTAATTTGGGCTTTAGGTATGATTTTTTTACTAGTAGCCTCACAAGAGTCTTCAATAACAGCTATTATTGATATTTCTATTAATATAATTAGTTTTCAAGTAGCCTTTTATTATGGTCTTTGTGGTTTTGCTTGTGCATGGCATAATCGTACTATTGCTTTTACAAATATTAAAATGACCATATTAGTTATCGTATGGCCTTTATTGAGCGCCATAAGTTTGGTTGCTATAGAAATTTATGGAATATTTTATTTTTTTGATACCAAGTCTATTATTTTGGGTATAGGTGGAATTTTAGTAGGAATAGTACCGTTATTACTCAATAAAAAAAATAGTATACTTAATTTTAGCAACGCCAAATAAGCTTAGAGCTCTAAGTGTAATAAAAATCCTAAGTCTTCTTGTTCCAGAGGCATTCCTTCCGCTGCTTTTGCTAAAGCAACTTCCTGCTTTATATTTTTTCTTTCTAGAGATTCTAATTTAGCCAGGAATAAACCTATTTTGTCATAACCTTTTTCACACCAAAACATACAAGAATTACGGCTATTATTCTCAATAATAGTAGCTATCCATAATTTAATAGTTTGTTGATAAGTATTGATTTGCTTATGCCTCTTTTTAGTGGGTTTCTCTCGATGAGCATATTTTCTTAAATCAAGTGAAATTGTATCAGATAGATGAACTGTAATCGAAGAATTGCTTTGATTGAGGTGAAGATTTTTATAAACCAGCTTTATTTGACTAATTACGGGATTATGTGAAAAGGCTAATTTAGCGTCCTTTAATAAATATTGATAAACATTTACATTTTCTAATTCTAAAAAATCGTTCTGTTTGAGATTTTCATAGAATTCTGTAAAAATATTAATAGCTATTCTTTGTTCACGACTAAGCTTATGGTTTTGGTGAAAATTGTTGCCAAAAATAACAAAAGAAAATAAGAAAAAAAACAAAAATAAAACATTTTTTATATAACTCATTTTAGAGTCCTTAAATTATTATATAATAAGAAAGGTGCCTAGCAAAAAAATCCAAATTATCAATGCCCATACTATATTTATTTTTTTATTAAATTATCTTATAAATAAATCCTATAATAATGATTATGTTAACTTTATTACGTGGAAGAAAAACTTCATAGCAAAAAATCCTTACTTAACCCAAGTTTAGATTAATTTATTTGTTTAACCTTGAAAATTAGAATTATAAGTTCTATATTTCTGGCATGAAATACAAAACTAGGCTTTTAGAGCAAAAATTACTAAAATTAGGTAACTTTTTTCCAGTAGTGGTACTTACGGGAGCCCGTCAAGTTGGTAAAAGCACATTATTAAAGCAACTTTTACCTTTTTCTGATAATCAAGCCACTTTTGATCCTGTTTTTGATATTGGTAATGCCAGAAAAGAACCAGAACTTTTTCTAGATCAATTTAAAACACCTGTTTTATTGGATGAAATACAATATGCTCCTGAATTACTCAATGTAATAAAACGGCGTGTTGATCAAAATAAATCACCTGGGCAATATTGGTTAACAGGTTCACAAAATTTAAGCATGCTTAAAAATATCTCTGAAAGTTTGGCTGGTCGCGCAGCTGTTCTTTCCCTTTTCCCCATGAGTATAGGCGAGATTTATGACCAACCTACTTCCTGGATTACAAGATATCTGGAAGCCCCTGATACATTTGTAACATCTAAAATAAGCCGTATTAAAAAACTAGGTTCTGTTTATGACGTAATTTGGCGTGGTGGCTACCCTGGATTATTGACCATTGAGAATGATCTATTTCATGATGCGCTAGAATCATATATTCGTACATATGTTGAAAGGGATATTAGACTACTTGCAGAAATAAGCGACTTGCAAGAATTTGAACGGTTTGTTCAACTTTGCGCCAACTTAACGGCTCAAGAAATTAATTTTTCACAACTTGGTCGTGAAATTGGCGTGAGTTATAAAACTGCCCAAAAATGGCTTAATATCCTCATTAGTACTTTTCAATGGACACAAATACCAGCTTTTTATGGAAATGCCATTAAAAGATTATCTGAAAAACCAAAAGGCTATTTTATCGATACAGCTATAGCATGTTTTTTAATGCGTTTGTCATCACCTTCATCCTTGCCTGGCAATCCTCAGCTTGGAGCATTATTTGAAACATTGGTAGCGCAAGATTTAATAAAGCAAGTAAATGGTAGTAAGCTAAAACCAGCTCTTTATCATTACAGAACGCATTCTGGCGCTGAAGTAGATTTAATATTTCAATTAGATAATCAATATTTTCCTATTGAAATTAAATGCAAATCTCAACCTACAAAAGCAGACACCAGAGGAATTGTTGCTTTTCGTAAAGCTAATCCAAGCCTAAAAGTTGCTCCAGGCCTAATTATAGCCCCAACTGAACAAGTACATGCACTTGGCGAAAATTGTTTTGCAGTACCATATGATAGCCTATAAACAGATTATTTATGGCACCCTTCTATATCTCTCCAAGTAGGAAATATTTGTAAAAAAAATCTTTAGCCATTGAAAAACCCCACTAACGTGCGGTTTAGATAAGCTAACATAAAAATCTATTTACATAGCTTAAGTTCATCTATTCGTTGCGCCATTAGTACTCCAATTTTTAGGCAATGAGCCCTAGGACTATTAGGGATAACAGCCTGACGAGGTGAAGCTGGTTCTGTTTCACTACATAGCTTATCTAGTTCATTTTTTTGTTGCTCCATTAGTAATCCAATTTTTAGGCAATGAGCCCTAGGACTATTAGGGATAATAGGGATAACAGCCTGCCGATCAATAGCCCGAATGTTGTTCGGAGCTCGTTTAGGGTAAAGACTAAATCCTTAGCCTTACAGCTTAATCCAACATAAAAGCCAA